>NZ_FNDD01000045.1 GCF_900100015.1 Vibrio xiamenensis
ACCAAGTGAACGTGATCTGGCTGAATATTTAATTCCAAGACTTCACAATCTTTTATATTGCACAAAATGTAGATCGAGCGGTAAAGCTCCTTACCTACATTACCTTTCAAGATCTTAAATCTATACTTCGGCGTCCATACTATGTGGTATTTACAACGCCAATATACATGTGATGAACTTCTGTAGTCGCCCATGTTTTTAGTTTCCTCTTACTTGTGGTGAATAAGAGACTTACTTCTAACATGGGCATTCCTTCGGGCAATAGCCCCAAGGGACAATCACCACCGCCCTAGGCGGTGGTTTAGAGCTGACAATAAAAAAGGCCCTGATTAGGGCCTTTTGTGTTGGTTTAATCTCGATAATACGATTATTTATCAAGGTAGTGACGAATCGATTGTTCGATACCTTGCGCATCTAAACCTAGCATTTGATGCAATTGATCTTGTGTGCCTTGAACGACAAATTCATCCGGTAGGCCAAGGTTCAGCACTGGCTTGATGAGTTTTTCTTTCATCATAAATTCAACCACACCAGCACCCGCACCGCCAGCAATGGCGTTTTCTTCAAGAGTAACTAACACGTCGTGCTCGGCTGCGAGTTGGCGAATCAAGTCTTCATCCAGCGGTTTGACAAAACGCATGTCAGCGACCGTGGCATTGAGCGTTTCAGCGGCGCTCAAAGCATTTGGCAAGAAAGTACCAAAGTTCAGAATTGCGACTTTTTCACCGCTTCTGACGATGCGGCCTTTACCGATTTCAAGCGCGGTAAATTCGGTTTCGATGGTTGCGCCGCAGCCACTGCCGCGCGGGTAGCGCACTGCACTTGGGCCCTGGTGTTGATGGCCAGTGTAGAGCATCTGACGACACTCATTTTCATCGCTTGGCGCCATGATCACCATGTTGGGAATGCAGCGCATAAAGCTTAGGTCAAACGCACCTTGGTGAGTTTGGCCATCGGCGCCGACCAAACCTGCGCGGTCGATTGCAAACATTACGGGTAAATCCATGATCGCAACATCGTGGATCAGTTGGTCATAACCACGCTGCAGAAAGGTGGAGTAAATTGCCACAATTGGCTTGTTACCCGCAATCGCCATACCGGTTGCTAGCGTAACCGCGTGTTGCTCGGCAATCGCGACATCAAAATACTGCTCTGGATACTCCTTTGAAAAGCGTACCATGCCAGAACCTTCGCGCATTGCTGGTGTAATCGCCATTAGGCTTGAGTCTTGCTCTGCCATATCACACAGGAAGTCGCCAAACACTTTAGAAAACGTTGGCTTATCGCTGGTGCTTTTTGGTAGGCTGTCATTGTTCGGGGCAAATTTAGGCACGGCGTGATAACCGATCGGATCTTTCTCCGCTGGCTCATAGCCTTTGCCTTTTTTAGTCATGATATGCAAAAACTGCGGACCTTTAAGTTCGCGCATGTTTTTCAGCGTTTTCACCAGTTCATTCACGTCATGACCGTCGACTGGGCCGATGTAGTTAAAGCCCAATTCTTCAAACAGAGTGCCTGGTACCACCATGCCTTTGAGGTGTTCTTCGGTGCGTCTCACCAGCTCTTTGATCGGCGGAACACCGGAAAGCACTTTCTTACCGCCTTCGCGAATCGAGGTGTAGAAGTTACCAGAGAGCAATTGAGCAAGATGGTTATTCAGCGCGCCAACGTTTTCCGAAATCGACATTTCGTTATCGTTGAGGATAACCAGCATGTCGGCGTGCACATCGCCGGCGTGGTTCATGGCTTCAAACGCCATACCTGCTGTGATAGCGCCATCACCAATTACGCTCACCACTTTACGATCTTGACCTTCTTTACCGGCACTGATGGCAAGGCCAAGCGCCGCGCTGATTGATGTCGAAGAGTGACCGACCGATAGCGTGTCGTATTCACTCTCTTCACGCCAAGGGAAAGGGTGCAAGCCGTCTTTTTGACGAATGGTGTTCATTTGATGGCGGCGACCGGTCAGAATTTTGTGCGGATACGCTTGGTGGCCTACATCCCAAATCAGCTTATCAAAAGGGGTGTTATAGACGTAGTGAAGCGCCACTGTCAGTTCGACAGTGCCTAATCCCGATGCCAAATGCCCACTGGTTTGGCTGACGGAGTTGAGCAAATAGGTGCGCAATTCGTCGCACAGCGTTGGCAAGGTCTCTTTGGGAAGCTTGCGTAATTCATCAGGTGTGTTGGTCAACGCCAACGTTGGATATTTTGAAATATCAAGAGTCATATATAATGCGCGCTTATAGTGTTAGTTTTTGCGCTCGATGACATATCGGGCGAACTCTTCCAGTCGCTCAGTATTGTAAGGGATCGCCGACAGTGCTTGAAGTGCTTCCTCTAACAGAGCTCGAGCTTTATTAATGGCACCGTCTAGCCCCAACAGCGCTGGGTAGGTGCTTTTGTTCAGTTCTTGGTCAGAACCTTGCGGTTTACCAAGAGTTTCAGTGTCGCTGATTATATCTAAGATATCGTCTTGAACTTGAAACGCCAAGCCAATAGCGTCAGAAAAACGGTCAAGTTGAGGTAAAATTTCCACCCCTTTGCTGCCAGCCGCCAGTGCGCCTAAGCGGATCGCGCATTTCATTAGTGCGCCGGTTTTGTTGCGATGAATCTGTTGCAATTCATCTAAGCTAACTTGACGATTTTCAGCCGCGAGATCAAGTGCTTGTCCTAAACACATGCCTTGCGCGCCCGATGCATTGGCCAGCGCTTGGACCATCTTTATACGTTGAGATTCACCCGATTCGCTCAGTGGTCCTTCCGCTAAAATAGTAAATGCCAAGGTTTGCAGCGCATCGCCAGTCAAAATGGCGGTCGCTTCATCAAACTTAATGTGACATGTGCTTTGACCACGGCGCAGGTCGTCATCGTCCATAGCCGGTAAATCGTCATGGATCAGCGAATAGGCGTGAATGCACTCGACCGCTGAAGCAGGTGTATCCAATGACTCAAGATCACAGCCAAGCATTTGCCCGGTGATGTAGACCAAATACGGACGCGCGCGTTTGCCGCCCAACAATAGCCCGTAGCGCATTGCTTGCAGCAAGGGTTGATCTTGATGAGGAAACTGGCTTAACCAATGGTCAAGCTGGCTGTTATTGCGTTGCTGAAGGGTAGTTAAAGACTCAATCATGGCACGAACTTCTTGTCTCGATTATTCAGATTGAGTGTCAAAATCACTCAATGGCGCATCGTCATCATTCTGCAGCAGAATGCTGACTCGTTGCTCCGCTTCAGTCAGTTTTACTTGTCCTGAGCGTGCTAAGGCAATGCCACGTTCAAACTTCTTCAAAGCATCGTCAAGTGACAGATCGCCCGCCTCTAATTGTTCAACCAGCGTATCGAGTTCCTCGATGGTGGCTTCAAAGGTCATGTTTTCCGGTTTCTTGCTCGCCATAATAGTACTTGATTAGGAAAGATGGACGAAAGTTACCTTAGGCATAGAGGATGGTCAAATGTATCGCGCCAAATTTATCAGAAAAATCGTAGTTGTCCGATTTTGTGTTGGCTCATGGAGTTTATTACAACGCAATCGACTAAGAGTGGTTTATAGTGATTAGGGATAATTAGGTTTTGGCATGACTAACAGAATTTAATAAAACATTAAAGATCTTAAGATGTTGCCGATATACTGGATGAGACGTTTAATTTTTTAGCATGAGGGGTGCTTTGTGGATTTAGCAACGCTGCTAGGGCTGGTTGGCGGGTTTGCTTTCGTCGTTATGGCCATGGTGCTAGGCGGAAGCATTATGATGTTTGTCGACGTCACTTCTATTTTGATCGTTGTCGGTGGCTCTACCTTCGTGGTCTTGATGAAATTTACCATGGGACAATTCTTTGGCGCGGCGAAAATTGCTGGCAAAGCGTTCATGTTCAAAGCCGATAACCCAGAAGATTTGATTGCGAAAGTAGTTGAGATGGCGGACGCAGCTCGTAAAGGCGGTTTCCTCGCCTTAGAAGAGATGGAAATCAGCAACAGCTTTATGCAAAAAGGCATCGACTTACTTGTGGATGGTCACGATGCCGATGTGGTACGCGCTGCGCTGCAAAAAGATATTGCCCTCACTGATGAACGCCATGAAGCTGGTGCCGGCGTTTTTCGCGCTTTTGGTGATGTGGCGCCTGCAATGGGCATGATCGGTACTTTGATCGGTCTGGTTGCGATGCTGTCTAACATGGATGACCCTAAATCTATCGGTCCTGCAATGGCGGTGGCACTTTTAACCACGCTTTATGGCGCGGTATTATCGAACATGGTTTTCTTTCCCATCGCCGATAAACTCTCTTTGCGCCGCGAACAAGAAAAGCTCAATCGCCGCTTAATTATGGATGGTGTATTGGCGATTCAAGACGGACAAAACCCTCGTGTGATTGATGGCTATCTGAAAAACTATCTCAATGAAGGTAAACGCGTGCTTGATGTCGATAACGAGTAGGTAATCGGTATGGATGAAGAAAACAAAAAATGTCCGCCTCCCGGCCTGCCGCTGTGGATGGGGACGTTTGCGGACTTGATGTCACTCTTGATGTGCTTTTTCGTACTGCTGCTGTCGTTTTCGGAAATGGACGTATTGAAGTTCAAACAGATCGCCGGTTCGATGAAGTTCGCGTTTGGTGTGCAAAACCGTTTAGAAGTGAAAGACATTCCCAAAGGTACTAGCATTATCGCGCAAGAGTTTCGCCCTGGCCGCCCTGAGCCAACGCCGATTGACGTTATCATGCAGCAAACCATGGACATCACTCAGCAAACGCTGGAGTTTCATGAAGGTGAATCGGATAGGGCAGGTGGTACTCAGCGTGAAGCGGGCAAATTGACCGGCGGTGAATCGCCTGAAACCTCAACTCAAACCAATCAGAATTCTCAAACTGACTCGCCGCAGCAACAGTCTCAATCCCAATCGCAGTCCCAAGAGAACCAAGAGTTGCAAGAGAAGATTAAAAAAGCGCTGCAGCAAGAGATCGACCAAGGAGCTATAGAAGTAGAAAACCTTGGCCAACAGTTGGTGATTCGTATTCGTGAAAAAGGCGCATTTCCGGAAAACTCTGCTTTCTTACAGCCGAAATTTAGGCCGCTGGTTAGGCAAATTGCGGACTTAGTGAAAGACGTCCCGGGCATCGTGCGTGTTTCTGGTCATACGGATAACCAGCGTTTGGACTCGGAGTTGTATCGCTCAAACTGGGATCTCTCTTCTCAGCGTGCGGTCTCGGTTGCACAAGAGATGGAAAAAGTACCTGGTTTTTCACATCAGCGTCTGCGCGTTCGCGGCATGGCGGATACCGAACCGCTGGGGCCAAACGATACTGAAGTCGAACGCGCACGTAATCGCCGCGTTGAAATCAGTATCATGCAAGGTGAGCCACTATATAGTGACGAAGTGCCTTCGGTGCCTGAAACGCCAAACCCTTGATAAGGCAAGTAAATCAATAAAGAATCAAAGGCGAGCGACATGCTCGCCTTTTTTATGCGCAATTCATCATGTATAATTCTGCGCCCTTAATGGCGCGTGATTGTCGGCGAGTGCAAATCCTGACTCACGGTTTAATGTTTGCGAAACTAACTTGCGAAAGAAACTATGAAATTTATTGTTAAACCCCATCCAGAAATTTTTGTTAAAAGTGAATCGGTGCGTAAGCGCTTCACTAAGATTCTTGAAAGCAATATTCGCAATATCATTAAGCGTGAAACGCAATCGGTCGCGGTATTTAACCGCCGTGATCATATTGAGGTGACGTCAGAGTCGTCTGAATATTATCAACAGACCTTGAGTATTTTGACTCGCACGCCGGGAATCCATCATGTGCTTGAAGTTCAGCAATCTGAATTTAAAGATTTGCACGATATTTACGAGCAAGTCTTGGCGCTGAGTGGTAAAAGCATCGAGAACAAAACCTTTGTGGTACGTGCCAAACGTCGTGGTAAGCATGACTTTACCTCAATTGAACTTGAGCGCTACGTTGGCGGCGGCTTAAACCAAGCGGTTGAGTCGGCATCTGTGAAACTGAAAAATCCAGATATCACAGTCAATGTTGAAGTGGCGGGTGACAAACTCAACCAGATCATTGGTCGTTACAAAGGCCTTGGCGGCTTCCCTCTTGGCACTCAAGAGGATGTATTGAGCCTGATTTCTGGTGGTTTTGACTCTGGCGTCTCGAGCTATCTGCATATCAAACGTGGCTCTAAAGTACATTACTGCTTCTTTAACCTTGGTGGTCCTGCTCACGAGATCGGCGTTAAGCAAGTCGCGCATTTCCTATGGAATAAATACGGCTCATCCGCCAAAGTGAAATTTATCGCCATCGATTTTGAACCTGTGGTGGCGCAAATTCTTGAAAATATCGATGACGGCCAAATGGGTGTGGTGCTGAAACGTATGTTTATGCGCGCAGCGGGTATGGTGGCTGATAAGTTCGCTATTGAAGCTTTGGTTACGGGCGAAGCGCTTGGTCAAGTTTCAAGCCAAACCTTGACTAACTTGCGCCATATTGACGGTGTCACCGATACTCTGATTCTGCGCCCACTGATTAACTGGGATAAAGAAGACATCATTAATCTGGCGCGTGAAATCGGCACCGAAGATTTCGCTAAAACCATGCCTGAGTACTGTGGCGTGATTTCGAAAAAGCCAACTGTAAAAGCGGTTAAGCATAAACTGGAAGCGGAAGAGCAGAACTTTGATTTTGCTGTGCTAGAGCAAGTTGTGCGTGATGCGCGAGTGATGGACATTCGTGATATTGCCAAAGAATCTCAGCAAGTAGCGCCAGAAGTCGAATTAGTCGAAGCGGTTGAAGAGCACGCAGTCGTGCTGGATATTCGCGGCCCAGAAGAAGAAGAGCATAACCCGCTTGAAATTGATGGTGTGGAAGTGAAGCACCTGCCGTTTTACAAGCTGGGCACCCAATTTGGCGATCTCGACCAGAGCAAGACGTATTTGCTTTATTGTGAGCGCGGCGTGATGAGTCGCTTGCAGGCGTTGTATCTGCAAGAGCAAGGGTTTGCAAACGTAAAAGTTTACCGCCCGTAAGCTGAAAATAAAGGCTATAAGCCGCTTGCCGTAAGGTAGGCGGTTTTTTTTATTCTTCGCTTAGGGCGGCGAAAGGAGTTCGGCAGTGAACAGGTTGTTCGGTAAGGAACAAAAAATAAAAAAACACCGCCAATAGGCGGTGCTAAAAAAATTTGACAGACAGGTCAAAAAATAAATACAGGAAGTATACGTTTTGTTTCCCGGATTAAAGAAACAAAACAATGGTAGAAATCTACCTAACTCGAAAACCGAGTTTGCAAACACAACATCGCAATAACTAAGCCAATTGATTCAGAGAACCAAGCCGTTCAGGCTAGCGATTGCGGGATGAAATATAGAATTTCTCTGGTCGCTAGACAACGGACATTTTATAATGTTTCACATAAAAAAAACTAATCGATTATAAAGAGTGACCTATGTCTAGAAGATTGCCACCTCTAAACTCCCTACGCGTCTTTGAAGCAGCGGCTCGGCACTTAAGTTTTACCCGTGCTGCGGAAGAGCTGTTTGTGACCCAAGCGGCGGTAAGCCACCAAATTAAAGCGCTGGAAGAATTTCTCGGCTTAAAATTGTTTCGCCGCCGTAACCGTTCTTTGCTGCTCACCGAAGAGGGGCAAAGTTATTTTCTCGACATCAAAGATATTTTTACCTCACTGGCTGAAGCCACAGATAAAGTATTGGAACGCAGCGAAAAAGGCACCCTGACCATCAGCCTGCCTCCAAGCTTTGCGATTCAGTGGTTAGTTCCTCGTTTGGCAGACTTTAATCAACAAGAGCCAGATATCGATGTGCGAATTAAAGCGGCGGACATGGAAGAGGGGTCGTTAACCGACGATGTCGATGTAGCGATTTATTATGGGCGCGGTCATTGGTCTGGTTTACGCGCCGATAAACTGTATCAAGAATTCCTGATTCCGCTATGCTCGCCATCATTGCTGCTGGGCAACAAATCGTTAGAAACCTTGGCGGATTTAAAACATCACACCTTGCTCCATGACACTTCACGAAAAGACTGGAAACAGTTTGTCAAAGAGAACCACCTTGATGGTGTTAATGTTAATCATGGGCCGATTTTTAGTCACTCGACCATGGTGCTGCAGGCAGCAGCGCACGGCCAAGGTATCGCATTGGGTAATAACGTACTGGCTCAACCAGAAATGGACGCTGGGCGTTTGATTGCGCCTTTTGATCAAGTGTTGATGACCAAAAATGCGTTTTACGTGGTATGCCATGAAAAGCAGGCGGATACTGGTAGAATAGCGACATTTCGTGATTGGATGTTAGCCAAAGCTCAAAGCGAACAGGAGGAGTTACTCGATGACGCAATTATTGATTGATGGCAAATCTCATCAGCCAGTGTTTATTTTTGCCCATGGCGCTGGTGCTGGCATGGAGCATGATTTTATGGTGGCGGTGGCGAAAGGCCTCGCCGAGAAGGGGATTCGAGTTATTCGCTTTAATTTCCCGTATATGGTCAAGCGTGGCGAGGATGGTAAGAAACGTCCGCCGGATCGCGCGCCTAAGCTCCTTGAAGCGTTTGAGCAACTGATCGATACCTTGGCAGAACAGAAAGTTGTGATTGGCGGCAAATCTATGGGTGGGCGCATGGCGAGCCATCTTGAGCATTTACCGCAAGTCGCTGGCATTGCTTGTCTCGGCTTTCCGTTTCATCCGCCGGGGAAACCAGAGAACTTCAAAGGTGAGCATTTGGCATCGATGAGCAAGCCTTGTTTGATTTTACAAGGCGAGCGCGACACTTTTGGTACCAAAGCCGAATGCCAGCATTTCGAATTGTCACCTCAAGTTCGCTTAGCGTTTTTGCCCGATGGTGACCATAGCTTCAAACCTCGCAAGAGCTCAGGTTATACCGAGCAAGACAACATTGACTTAGCCGTAGCGCAACTGAGTGCGTTTATTTTTGAGGTCTACGATGAGAATTAGAAACTTATTGGTATTTGGCGGTGCGTTTGCCGGGGTTGCGGTGGCACTTGGCGCGTTTGCCGCCCACGGTTTGAAAAAAACATTGACGCCATATTTGCTTGGCGTGTTTGAAACCGGAGTGCATTACCAATTTTTGCATGCGCTGGCGATCATTGGCTGTGCGATACTTTTGCGTCTTTCCTTACCGCTCAAAGCACAAAAAGCGTTTTTTGCTGCGGCGATTTGCTTTATCATCGGCGTCTTTTGTTTTAGTGGCAGTCTGTATGCTCTGGCATTGACTGGCATTAAATGGTTTGGCCCCATTACGCCGCTTGGCGGTTTGCTGTTTATCGTCGGTTGGGGGCTATTTATTTACGCGGCGTTACAGATCAAAGAGGATAACAAGTGAAACATCTGATGCTTTATTGCCGAGCGGGTTTTGAAAAAGACTGCGCTGGTGAAATTCAAGATAAGGCCAATCAATTGGAGATTTTTGGATTTCCTCGTGTGAAGTCGAATTCAGGGTATGTTTTGTTTGAGTGTTATCAACACGGCGATGCAGCAAAACTGCAGCAAAGCATCGATTTCCAAAGCCTGATTTTCGCGCGGCAAATGTTTGCGGTTGCTGAAGAGTTCATTGATCTGCCATCTGAAGACCGCTTGTCGCCGATCTTGCACAGTTTAGAGCAACACGACGATTTTCCAGTCTGTGGTGATATTCGCGTTGAAACCCCCGATACTAACCAAGCCAAAGAGCTGCTGAAGTTCTGCCGCAAATTTACGGTACCTGCGCGCCAAGCGCTGCGTGGTAAAGGTATTTTGCTGAAAAAAGAGCACAGCAAAAAGCCAGTGGTGCATATTTGTTTTGTCGCACCGGGTCACTGCTTTGTTGGATACTCGGTGCCGGGCAACAATTCGTCCTTTTTCATGGGCATTCCTAGATTGAAATTCCCATCGGAAGCGCCAAGCCGTTCGACCCTAAAACTTGAAGAAGCGTTTCACGTGTTTATTCCGCGTAATGAATGGGATGATCGTTTGGCGCCCGGGATGTGGGCGGTTGATTTGGGCGCGTGCCCGGGTGGTTGGACTTATCAATTGGTTAAGCGCTCGATGTTCGTGCACGCGATCGATAACGGTATGATGGCCGACAGTTTGATGGAAACAGGGCAGGTTACCCACCATCAAGTCGACGGGTTTAAGTTTGAACCCGTACGTAAAAATGTCACTTGGTTGGTGTGCGATATGATCGAAAAACCATCACGTGTGGCGCAGCTCATGGGTGAATGGATCATCAGTGGCTGGGCAAAAGAGGCGATATTCAACCTTAAACTGCCGATGAAAGGTCGCTATGAAGAAGTGGCCGAAGACATCGATAACCTGAAACTGTTTTTGAAACAGCACGGGGTGAAATTTAAGCTTCAAGCCAAGCATCTGTACCACGACCGTGAAGAAGTGACGGTGCATGTGCAGTGCCTGTCTAATATCTCGCCACATTAATGGTGACAGAATAAAAAAGCGCGGGTTTTGACTCGCGCTTTTTTGTGGCTGAAAACTTTTGCGAATGGATAAGGGCGAGCTTTAGCTCGGGGCCTGAAAACGAATATCTTGCAGATTAAAGCCAAGTTCGATATCGGTTTTAAGCGACGCAACTTGTTTGCAGATCCTTGCCATTTCAATATGTTGGTCAAACTTCTTGCGATATTTTTCTGCCAGATCCGGGCTTTGGTATGCTTGTTCAATAGATTCAAATTGCGTCAGTATTTCTTTGGCCGCTTTTGGCCCGACGCCAGCAATGCCTGGCACTTGGCTTGAGCTAATTCCGGTTAGCCCCCAGTAATCGGCGAGCTGCTCAGGCTTTACGCCAAACTCGGCGGCAATAAACGGCGCATCAAGCCAACGGTTTTGAAAGTAGTCACGAATTTGCAGAGTTGGTGACAGCAACTGACAATAGCCTTTATCGGTGGAAATGATGGTCACTTTCTCGTTGTGCTGCGCCACTTTGACCGCTAGGGTCGCCACCAAATCATCGGCCTCATCGCCTTCAGACAACAATGAATCAATCCCCAATTGCCACCAAGCCTGTTGAATGTCATCCAAACCATGCAGCAAAGGCTCGGGCATCGGTTTACGATTTTGTTTATAGGTCGGTAAAATCTCAGCGCGCCAGCCGCGGTCTTGCAGGTGATGGTCAAACACCGCAATGATATGAGTCGGTTGAGCTTCGGAAATAATGCGCCGTAGAGTGCGAGATGTGGTTTCAATGGTGCGCGGAATATCTTGCGGGTCCGGTTGAGCGGAATGGACGCGACGAATCAGGTTAAGCGCATCGATGATCACTAGGTGAATAGACATAAATTTCCAAAGCGTAAGTGTGCAGATAACAAAAGGGGCCAGTTGGCCCCTATTTTAAAACAAATGCTCAGCGCTTCAACCCGTTAGGATTGAGGTGCAATTTTATAGCATGGTACGTAATCACTGCCACCTGGCAATTTCATACGATGTTGGTCGACAAAGTCACGCAGCAGTTTGTCCATTTTAAGCATCAGGCGAGCATCGCCATCAATAATAAATGGGCCGTGTTTTTCGATTTCTCGAATCCCTTCCGCTTTGACATTCCCTGCCACAATGCCAGAAAACGCTTGGCGCAGCGCCGCGGCCAGTTTGTCGGCGGGCTGGTCTAAGTGTAAATCAAGGGCAGCCATGCTCTCATGGGTTGGCTCAAATGGCATTTGGAATTCTGGCGCTATGGTCAGTGACCAATTGAAGCTGTAGGCATCACCATGAATCTTACGATGCTCACGCACCTGCGGCATCGCTTGTTTTAAGACGCGCGCCACTTTCGCCGGGTCATCAATGACGATCTGGTAGTGTTTTTGCGCCTCAGCGCCAAGAGTTTCGCCGATGAACTCATCAATCGAGCGGAAGTAGGCTTCGCTCTCTTTAGGGCCGGTTAGAACAATTGGCATCGGTTGGTCGATGTTTTCCGGATGCATCATGATGCCGAGGATATATAGCAGCTCTTCAGCGGTGCCCGGGCCACCTGGGAAAATCACAATACCGTGACCAAGACGAACAAACGCTTCGAGACGTTTTTCGATGTCCGGCATGATCACCAGTTCATTAACGATCGGGTTTGGCGGCTCAGCAGCGATGATTGAAGGTTCGGTTAGGCCGAGATAGCGCTGCTCGGTATAACGTTGTTTGGCATGACCAATCGCCGCCCCTTTCATTGGGCCTTCCATCGCGCCCGGACCACAACCAGTACAGACATTCAGTTCGCGCAGGCCAAGTTCGTTACCTACTTCGCGGGTGTACTGATATTCAATTGGATTAATTGAGTGACCACCCCAGCACACCACGAGGTTCGGAGTGATGCCAGGAATAATGGTTCCGGCGTTACGCAAAATGCCAAAAACCAAGTTGGTGATATGGGTTGAGTTGGTCAGATTGAGACGCTGACTGTCGGCCAAATGCATATTGACGTAAACGATGTCGCGCAACACAGAAAACAGATGTTCTTGAATCCCTTTGATGATTTCACCGTCAACAAAAGCGTGTTCAGGCGGATTGATCAATTCGAGTTTGATACCGCGTTCGCGGCTCAGTACGTTGACATCAAATGATTGATATTTATCGAGTAATTCTTTGGAGTTATCGGTGTGGCTACCAGAGTTCAATACCGCGAGCGTACAGTTACGGTAAAGTTGATAGAGGTCTCTATCATTGGTGGCGGTCTTCTTTAAACGTTCAACTTCGAGTTGCGAAAGCAAATCCATGCTGCCAGCTGGACTGATATGGGTGATCATAATGACCTCCTTTTCCTGAAAAGGAACGCACCTGAGCGATGCTGTTATTGTTGGTACATCAACTAGCTTAGCAGAGAAAGGATCAAGCAGACAACATAACTTCTTGATATTACTGAATCAAATTTGAATCTATCGATAGGTTAGTCGCTGGAATGCCAAACCAGTTGATTGGTGCCTTTGCGTTTGGCTTGGCTGAGATTGGTATTGAGTCGATCAAGAACAGTTTCCGGTGTGTCGTTGTCTGAAAACATCGTACTAACCGCTGATGCGGTGATGATGATACTTTGCTCTTTAAACTTGAACGGCAGTTTGGAGACTTGGCGTTGAATGGTTTGAATCAGTTTATAACCGTCGCTGCTGCTTCGGTCAGGCAAAATAATCGCGAATTCTTGGCCGGAGAAGCGAGCCAGAACTTCATGCTCGTTGAGCTCTTTACTTATGGTTCGGACAATAATTTTCAGCGCTTTATCGCCAGCAGAATAACCAAAGCTTTCGTTAATCGCTTTGAAATTATCAATGTCGAGTAGTACCACGCGCAGCGGGTTCTGTTTACGAATCCATTTGCGATACTCCAGCTCAAGCCTTTCAATAAATGCGTTCCGGTTATACGCCTTGGTCAAAGGATCAAGCTGCATTTTTTGTGACTGTAGCTCCAAGCGGCGGCGGTAATCTTGGGTTAACTCGTAGAGTGATTCGAGCTGATTATTGCTGTTGTACATACGTGCAATTAAGGCTTGCTCGCGTTGTTCTGTGACTTGTAACCGCTCGGAAAGTGTCGCGATTTTATCCAGCAGCGGGCTAATGTTCGTTTTTAGCCCCTCTAAGGTCACCGCGTTAGACACGGTTAGGTGCGAGCGTTGAACGATGTTGTTGAGTTCTTGCGAGGTGATTTGGCGCTGCTGAAAATAGCTTTGGGTTTGATCTAGGCTCTGCGCGGCAGATTTCAAATTATTGGCCAGTGTGGTGTTTACCTGAGCAAGAAATTGCTCTGAGGTTTTACGTTCAAACTTGGTGGCTTCGACCACCAGTTTTAGGGTCTGCAGCGTGATTTCAAGCAGCGACTGGCTATTTAGCCCAAGCAGTAACTTAGCGCGAATCTCAAGCAGCATCTCACCCGATTCGCCTTCAAAGTCGAGTTCAGTGATGAGGTGTTGCAGTTCAGTACTGAGTTTGCTGAGAAGCTCTTTCTCTGAACTGCTAGCAAGATCGTCAATGGTGCTGTCAGGGTTAGCTGCGATGATCTTAATCGTACGCTCATAAATACTCAGCAGTTTAACTAAGTGATCTGATTGATTGAGCGCTAAACCATTGGAGTAACTGAGTAAATCGCGAAGATCACGCTTAACTTTGGCCGGTAAGCCGTTGACACGCAGCAAGGCTTCGCCGCTGTGCTTAACTTGATTGTCGAGCTGATGTGTGTGTTTTTCCATCGCGATGGCTTGTTGTTTTAATAAACGTTCAAGTACGGCGATTTTAGGAATAAGATCACTGACGTCTTTTTTCTGTTCGAGTGCTTGGCACAGTTCGCTGAGACTTTGGTTTAATCTAGGGTTGTCTTTATCACACTGATTGATGCTTAATGACGTAATCATTCGGCGTAGCACTTTTTGCTCGCGCTGATATTTGAATGAACTGTCTCGCTGCGTTAAACGTGCGTGTTCAAGCTGCTGCTGTAGAGCTGTTAATTGTTTTTGAAGGTCTTGCTCGAGAACGCCCATTAAATAAACTTTTTAACCACTAGATGACTAACAACGGTATCTATACTGCATTCGATAATATCAAATTAAAAAACCGCGTCACCTATAAAGCTTACTGTTTGTAGAGGTTTTAGTCATCTTTTAGCAGTTTTTTGAGCGCTTCCTCATTCTGATAGGAAGAATGTACTTTTATCAGCCCTTGACTGAGAGAGTGTTTGCACGCTTTGCGAATGTTGCCAGTGGCTAAACTGGCCGCCGGAGCATTTTCAATGGCCTTGAGATACACCCACTGGCTGGTTTGTTCTTGCATCGCCAGAGTGCGCGCTGCGCTGGTCGCCATCAGTAAAATATCCAACAGCTCTCGGTCATTAATCGCGGTATAGGCGCGTGGCAGGAACGGGTAATCCGCCAAGCCAACGCGAATGATGCGGTCCAAATTGCGCTGCGGCAGAAAGCCTTCAATCCATTGATGAATTTTATCGACTAACTGCTGCGGATCGCGGTCGCGATCGGTATTGGGTTCAATGTATAAAAAGTTTGAATCGGAGAAATGGTAAATCCGCGCCGGCTCTTCAATGCGTTCTTTCATGTAATCGCCAAACGCTTTTTCCAGCTTGAGCCCTTCTTCATAGCCGTGCTTAAGATAGATGTTACGCATAAACGGCACGTCGATCATCGCAAACTGTAAGCGGTCATTGAGTGGCTCATTGATCAGCTCACCGATGTGCCAGCGTTCAAACTTGTCACTACTTTGCTCTAGAGATTGTGGCAGTTTGATGTTGAGCATGCGCAGGTTATTAAGCCCAGAGCGAGAGTGAGTGAACAATCGTTGGGTTAAATCACCAATGCTTTCCTTGCTCTCTTTAAGCAACTGGCCGCGGCGCAGCATCAGCAAAAAGAACAGCGTGGCACCGATAAACAGTGCAAATGACACTTTTTGGAATTTTTGAAAGTCACTGGTGACTTTATTGAGCTGATTTTGCTGCGCAGTGATGTGTAAACGTTGTTCTATAAACTCTTTTTGCTGGCGAAATGCATCTTCGCTAATTAGGTTAAGCTGGCGCTGCTCTATGGTTGCCAGCGCATTGTACTGCTCAAGGTTATTGAGTGCTTTGTCGTACTGGGCATTTTGCTCATAGGCGAGATACAGAAGACGGTAAGCGTGTTGTTGTAAACTTAAGTCATTCTCTTTGATCGCAATTCCAAGTGCCTGTTTGGCGTAATCGACCGCTTGCGGCGCCAATTTTTGGTTGTATGACAACCCCGACTCAAGCAACAGTGACTCCGCTTTGAGTTTAGGTAGGTTAGTTTGAGATAGTAATTCTCTGGCTCGCTCAAGATATTGTTCGGCAAGTGGAATGTTATATAGGTTCAGATAAGTTTTCGCGAGCGAGAGGCGAATATCGATGACGTCGCCAATGTTGCTTTTGGCGTCTTCGTGATCGATGACATTGAAATAGTGCACCAGCGCCAAGTTGTATTTACCTTGGTGGTAATAGACATCGCCCATCAGCTTCAACACTGGGGGCAGCGCAGGAGAGTTGGTGTAATTGTCATAAAAGTCAGCAGCCTGAAGTAAGTGGTCGATGGCTTTATCCAACACTTTACGCTCGAAAAACAGCTGGGCCAGCAAGCAGTTAACTTTAGCAAGCTCGGCGCTGGCGTTTTCCTCAATCGCGCTCCAATAGGCAATGAGCAGCTCAGATAACGCTTTGTTGTAGAGCTTATGGTTGAGCAAATGGCGGCCGATGGCGGTGTGGTAATCAATCGCGATGGTCGGAGATTGTACGTGGTTTATGTAATCAGCTTGGGCGGCATAGAGACGGTCGGCGACCAGAATATCGTTATCATAGGAGGCAATCTCAGCCGCCAACATATTCATTTGATAGTGAATGCCTTTGGCCAGTTGCTCGGTATTTTCGACTTTACGGAATTCTTGTTCGACACTGGAAAGGGCACGCTGAGCTTCACGGGAGTTGTGATCATCAAGCCAGCGCAGACGAATCATCAAAATACGTGTGCGCAGATGTTGAAAGGGTAGCGTGTGGCTGGCTGCCATTTCTTCTGCACGCTCGAGCAGCTTCTTCGCAAAAGCCTGGTTGCCTAAGTTAAATTCCGCTTGAGCTAAGATTTGCAGTGCTTCTACAGTACCGCCTGGCGTGCGAATACGGCTGTCGGTCTCTTCACGGCTCATTGCCGTTGGGCCTTTGTCATCGTCTGATGCCAATTTTCGCTGGGTTAAGTAACCATCTGCTAGCTGTTTAGATTGCTGCGGAACGATCTCTAGCAAACTGGCCGCTTCATTGAGCACCGGTGAAGAATAGAGAATCGCCGCTTTGGCAGCAGAGAAGCTTAACGCATACAGCAGGACGATAACGATCCAGCGAAAAGAGTGCATTTGAACAAATTCCTTATTGACGGGCCATGCGGTGATTGTGCGCCGGTTTTGGTTGTTGATTCGAGCGATAAGGGTTGATATCCAGCCCACCACGGCGAGTATAACGAGCGTAAACCGTCAATTGCGTTGGCTGACAGTAAGTCATGATATCGGTAAAAATTCGTTCGACACACTGCTCATGAAATTCATTATGCTCGCGAAATGAGACGATGTAACGCAAAAGCGCTTCGCGGTTGATCTGCTTACCTTGATAACAAATCTCGACGCTGCCCCAGTCAGGCTGGTTGGTGATCAAGCAATTCGACTTCAACAAATGGCTGTGCAGCGTTTCGCTTACGTCAAGCGGGCCCGCGGCATCTTTGAGGTAATCCGGATTAAACTGATAATCGGCAATTTCAATGTCTTGGTCATCGATGCATTCGCCTTGCATGGTGACGATGGGCTCGTCTGTGTATGCCGAAACCGGTTTTACGCTGACACTAACCGTTTCGCCCGCGCAGTTGGAAAGATCTTGAATTAACGCTTGCTCAACTGCTTGCCATGAGTCAAATCGGGTTTGGTTAAAACTGTTGAGATACAGCTTAAACGACTTCGACTCAATTAAGTTCGCGCTGGTCGCAGGGATAGCCACTTCGCCAATCGCAACTTGCGGCAAACCTTTTGAATTTAGCCATGACAGCTCATACAAAGTCCAAATATCACAGCCCTGAAAGGGCAGATCAGCGCCTAAATTAAGATCGTCACGGTTTAGGCTGCGAGGCACTGGCTGAAGCAGTGATGGTTGATACTGAGTGGCGTACTCGGTTTTTTGTCCTAGAGTTAGGCCAGCAAGTTCTTTAGCGCCAGAATATTTACTCATACTTTGCTTTGATTTCGATTAGAATACCGGGAATTTTACGCAATACTGCCGTGGCTGTCATTAGCTCAGCTGAAGGTGGTTTTAACAAGTCACTATTTGGAGTGTGTTATGGCAAACAGTGCCTTGCAAGCTTTATTTTCCTTTAGCCAACGTTATCAGCAAGCGTACCAAGAGTCTCATGGTTCACTGCCGATAAGCGAAGAGCTGGCGGATCTGGTTTCACCTTGTGTGGTGCATAAGCATCACGATAGCGTCAGTTGGCAAGCGCAGCCTCGTGATGTGGCAGGTGATCTTGCCAATGTTGAACAGGGCATTGAACTGACGCTGCACGACGACATCAAAACTTTTTATGGCGCGCAATACAGCGCGGATATGGATGCGCGTTTTGCAAATCACAATTTGACGCTGCTGCAAGTGTGGAGCGATGAAGATTATCAACGCCTTCAAGAAAACATTCTTGGCCATTTGGTAATGCAGCGGCGATTGAAACTGAAACCGACCGTCTTTATTGCTGCGACTGAGGCTGATTTGGATGTGGTTTCAATCTGTAACTTAAGTGGTGAAGTGGTGCTGGAAACGCTGGGAACCCAAAAGCGCCAACATTTGGCGGATAATCTTGGTGAATTTCTTACTCAACTAGAGCCTGTGGTTTAATCATGTACGTTGTTGAACTGCAATTCGAGTGTTTTGATAACACCACGATTAGCGCCGTGGATAAGGCGATTAATGGCCTAATGGATGCGCTGCGCTATAACGGCCAAGTGCTAGGGCGTGAGTTTCCGATTGTGCTTGGCGATGGCGAATTTTTTGTGCGCGCGGTGTGTCCGGAGGAAAACAGCCTTCATCCTAGCCATCACTCTGGCTTTGTTAAACACTGTTTACGAGCGTTAAGCGACGCCTCATTGTTGGCGCCGAAAGTTCGCCTTCTTGGCCGTGATATTAACTCTGAGCAAGCGGCCGAGGCGCGCACGCCAAGCTGGCAGATTCTTTACACCACCTATGTGCACACCTGCTCACCACTTCGAAGCGGCGATACGCTGCTGCCGATTCCGCTCTATCGTAATCCGCCGACGTTTAACGGCGATCACAAGGCGGTGGTGAAATGGCAAACCGAATGGCAAGCGTGTGATGAGTTGCAAATGGCAGGAGGCTGCCGCGCTGAACATGCAGCGCTGCATGAGATTTGCGATGCCGACAGCGTGCTGTTTCGTCGCGGCTGGGACTTAAGAGGTCGAATTGAGTACTTAACCAAGGTGCCGACCTATTACTATCAATATCGCGTTGGCGGCAGCAGTTTGGCTGACGAGCAGGCAAGAAAGTGCCCGAAGTGTGGTGGTGATTGGTTACTTGATGAGCCCGTGCACGATATCTTCCATTTTAAATGCGATAACTGCCGAATCGTATCCAATCTCTCCTGGGATCACATTAAGTAGCGCTGTTTAGAAGGCGCTAGCGTAACCAACACTCGCCTAATGGCGAGTGTTGTGTTTTTTAAGGCCTGCATCGTTATGGCTGCCGCTGTCTCGAAGCATAAAACGAAACTCGCTGGTATCACTGATATGGGCGGCTTTTTTAGCAATGTACATTTGCCGATCGGCGAGCTGAATGATGGTGTCCAAATTTAGGCTGCTGCCCGGAAAGTAAGAGGCGCCGCCGATACTAAGGCTCACGTCGACATCGAGTTGGCGCTCAAATTCAGAAGTTAAGCGGCGACACACAATTTCGGCGTTTTCAATTGGTGTGTTGGGCAGCAAAATCACGAATTCGTCGCCGCCAAAACGGGCGGTAGTCTCAGTTTTTCGCAAACTATCACGGCAGGCGTTAGCAAACGCCTTAATCACTTGATCGCCAATGCGGTGACCGTGATGGTCATTAACCTGTTTGAATTTGTTGAAGTCGATATACAGCAGCGAAAAGTGCAGGTCTGTGCGTTGGCACAGTTCAAACACCTTATTGGCTTCTTGATAAAACGCGCGTTGATTATAAAGCCCGGTCAGTGAGTCGCGCATCGACAGTTCAACCAATTGGTGAGTGCGGGCATGAATGGTTTTTTCAAGGTTTTCACTGCACTCATTGAGCTGCTGATTGACCTCTTCTAACTCATTTTGCATGCTCGATACGTAGGTATCGAACACCAACTGGTTGTCGAAATAGAACAGTTTGCGCAGCGCATTGGTGGTTTTGGCCGGCGATTGCTTGTGGCGCGTGAAATACTCGTGAATGTCGCTAATCAGCAGGTTTTGTAACATATGTACGCCGCTTAGATACAACTTGGAGCTAACGCCAATGCGTTGGTGCACTTTACCTATTCGCAGGCGCTTTTCGACATAGTTCATGCCATAGTCACCACTAAAGAGCTCAGTGATGTAGCGAGTCATCGCGCTATGCAAATTGATTAAAGTTTGCTGATCGCCAATCAGATTGGCAATTTCGTCAATTTGGGTTTGCTGTAAGTAAAGTTCGCTGACGATATTGGGGATCAACGGTGCAATCCAGTCACTGCAGGCGGTTAGGCAGGCGATATCACTGGCAGTGAAATTCAGTAACTCTTTGCGTTGGCTTATGTCTTGCTCAGTGATTTGCATTTGCTGAGCTAAGGTTTGAAGGCAGGCACGCACAGGGCAACCTCAAGTTAGTTCGACACCCGCAAAGCATAACTAAACTTTACGATGAAAATGTCACTGCATATTGAGTATCAGAAAATTCCTACAGACATTTCAGAATGGCGCTGAAAAGGAGAGTGTATTGCTGCTCTTATTGGGCGGGTATTGCGATCAAAAAAAGGGCCGAAATGGCCCTTTTTTTAGAGGATAGAGACAAGGTCAGTTATTACCAACCTTTCACTACACCACCGTTAAAGATTTTTGATGCTGCTTGGTACACTTCGTCAGTTTGGTAAGCTTTAACGAAGTTTTTCACGTTTTCGTTGTTGACGTTGTTTTCACGCGCCACAATTAGGTTCACGTATGGAGACTCTTTATCTTCAACGAAAATGCCATCTTTTTCTGGCGTCAGGTTGATAGAGCTCGCGTAGGTGGTGTTGATGATTGATAGTGCTACATCATCCAGAGAACGTGGCAACTGGGCCGCGTCTAGCTCAACAATTTCGATGTTTTTTGGGTTAGCAACGATGTCGCGAACCGTTGCTTGTAGGCCAACGTTGTCACGCAGTTTGATTAGGCCTTGTTGCTCTAGAAGAATTAGAGAACGACCAAGGTTGGTTGGATCGTTAGGGACTGCGATACGCGAACCATCTTTGATTTCGTCAACCGATTTTACTTGCTTAGAGTAACCAGCAATTGGGTAAACAAAGGTGTTACCAGCGATCGCCAGTTTGTAGCCACGGTCTTCGATCTGTTGATCTAGGTATGGTTTGTGTTGGAATGCGTTCACATCCACTGAACCGTCGTCTAGCGCTGCGTTTGGTGTTACGTAATCGGTAAAGGTCACTAGTTCAACATCAAGGTCGTATTTTTCTTTGGCAACTTTTGCTGCGACTTCAGCAACTTGTGCTTCAGCACCTGCCATAACACCAACTTTGATTTTGCTGTTGTCTTGCGCTTTCTCGCCACAACCAGACAAAACTAATGCTGATGCAGCCGCTGCCACGGCTAGCAGACCTTTAAGTGTAAATTTCATGACTATCTCCTTGTTAAACTCTAAAAATATTTTGAATTTATTGTTATTTGAATCATAGATTATCGATGGTCAACGCGACGAACAATTGCATCGCCAATCGATTGAATAATTTGTACCAGTACGATCAGCATTACTACGGTAACGCCCATGATAACCACGTCGTAACGGTGAAAGCCGTAACGAATCGCGACATCACCTAAGCCGCCGCCACCAACGGTACCGGCCATCGCTGAGTAACTGACTAAGGTCACCAAAGTGATGGTTACTGTGTTGATGATGGTTGGCATCGCCTCAGGAAGTAGCACCTTGCGAATGATTTGCATCGGTGTTGCGCCCATCGACTGCGCCGCTTCAACCAATCCGGTTGGAACTTCCAGCAGCGCACCTTCAATTAAGCGAGCCACAAAAGGCACCGCGCCAATGGTCAGCGGTACGATTGCTGCTGTGGTACCGATAAAGGTTCCGACCAACATTTTGGTGACCGGAATGATCGCGACCATCAAGACCAAAAATGGCACTGAGCGGCCGATGTTGACGATTGCGCCAAGTACTTTGTTGAGTGTGGTGTTTTCAAGCAAACCGCCTTTTTTGGTGGTATGCAAAATGACGCCAAGAGGGATGCCTAGTGCAAAGCCGACTAAGCCTGACACAGCGACCATGTACAAGGTTTCCCAAGTCGCGGTCAGGAGCAGTTTTGAGTTTAAATCCAGCCACGTTTCAATGTCATTAAAGGACATAACCTAATACCTCGACTTTGACGTTATGTTCATCTAGGAAAACCAGAGCAGCGTTGCTGTCATCTTCGGCGCCATAGAACTCGGCGACCATCATGCCAAACTTCACTCCGCCTGCGTAATCAAGGTCAGAACTCAAAATGCTGACATCAATATTAAACTTACGTGAGATTTGCGACATCAGCGGTGCGTCAACTGTTGCGCCAGTAAACTCAAGTCGTACCAGTGGATGGCTGCCTTCGATACTTTGCTGATGTAAACGTGCTTGATAATCTTCAGGAATCGATAGATCCAAGGTTGAGCGAATGAATTGATGGGCAAGCGCCGTTTTCGGGTGAGCGAAAATCTCACCGACCGTGCCTTTCTCAACCAGTTCACCATCACCGATGATCGCCACTTCGTGACAGATGCTTTTCACCACATCCATTTCGTGGGTGATCAGCAAAATCGTGATGTGCAGTTTGCGGTTGATCTCTTTGAGCAGCTCAAGAATCGAGTGCGTGGTGGCCGGATCCAATGCGCTGGTGGCTTCATCACACAGCAATACTTTTGGATCGCACGCCAATGCACGGGCGATAGCCACACGTTGCTTTTGACCGCCACTCAGGTTCGCTGGATAGGTTTCGCGTTTATCCGCCAGGCCAACCAGTTGCAGCAGTTCCGTCACTTTTGATTCAATATGCGCGCTCTCTTTGCCTGCCAATTCAAGAGGCAAAGCCACGTTTTCAAACACGGTGCGAGAAGACAATAAGTTGAAGTGCTGGAAAATCATGCCGATGTTGCGGCGTGCTTCGCTAAGCTCACGTTTAGACAGCTTAGTCAGATTAATACCATCAACAATAATGTCGCCGGTGGTTGGGGCTTCTAACATGTTCACACAGCGGATTAGGGTACTTTTTCCTGCCCCTGATGAGCCGATGACACCGAAAATCGTTCCCTGTGAGATTTTCAAATTGATGTCTTTGAGTGCGTGAATTTCTTTTTGGCCTTGATAGAAGACTTTATTTACTTGATTAATTTCAATCATTTAAAAACCTGTTCATGTGTCGTACAGGGGGCTTTAGAACAATATACTAAGAGAGTTCTTATTTGATAGCAGATGCTATGGGTTTCATTGATTTAAGTCAATAGATATTTTGACGTCTAGACGTCTAAATGCAATTGAATGCTGTGACATTTCGGAATTAGATAGTGATGAAAGAAATAAAGCGTGCAATAATTCCCAAAGTTTTGGCGTCAATATAGATAGAGAAGGTAGTTTTGGCTAAACCAGCAGTGTTTTTGGACCGAGATGGTGTCATCAATGTGGATCACGGCTATGTGCATGATGAGCATGATTTCGAGTTTATCGATGGCGTTTTTGACGCCTGTAAACAGCTTAAACAGATGGGCTATCAGTTGGTTCTCGTAACCAATCAGTCTGGTATCGCACGCGGTAAATTTAGCGAAGACCGTTTTCTGTCTTTGACCCAATGGATGGATTGGAACTTTGTCGATAACGGCGTTGAGTTCGACGGTATTTATTACTGCCCTCATCATCCTGAACATGGCATCGGCAAATACAAAGAAGATTGTGACTGTCGCAAACCAAAGCCTGGCATGTTTATCTCAGCACGCGACTTCCTCAAAATTGATATGGCGAACTCGGTGATGGTCGGAGATAAAGCCGAAGACTTAATGGCAGCGCAAGCAGCAGGCGTTGGCAGAAAAATTTTAGTAAGAACCGGGAAGCCAATCACGTCACAGGGTGAAGCGTTGGCTGATGTGGTACTCGACAGCCTCAAGCAAGTGCCGGGTTATCTCACCAAATAGGATTATAATTAAGGTCGCAAGCGCGGCCTTTTTTATTAGGCCTAAGGAGTGACGATGAATAACCACACTTTTATGGCGTTGGGGTTAGTGATGGCGATAGCCTTGGCTGGATGTAGCTCTACGTCGCCTAAATGGGGTGATGATGCCATCACCTACCACTACAAATGCGAATCCGGTGAAATGTTCACTGTGGTTTATGCACGCGATTTCGCCAAAGCATGGCTCGAACTTTCCGAGCGAGAATATGCGCTAAAACGGATTGGTCAAGGGCCGGGCGGTCATTTCGTGTTGGCCGACGACCCACCTGATACTCACCATCCTTTAACCTTGTTGACCAAAGTCGACCAGGCTCGTTTAGAGTTTAAAGGGACTGTGTTTAAAAACTGTCGAATCGTGAATTAAAAAGAGCGTGCATTGTGCACGCCCTTTGGCTTTTTAATCGATTGGCGGGTGGATTTGCGGTTTCAGCGCGGCTCTAAAGTTGCGTTGCCATGCGTGAATATTGTTGCGGCGCAGCACCGTCATCATTTTCTGCCAGCGATCAATGCGTTCATCAAGTGGCATTTGTACCGCTTCGGCGAGTTTTTTGGCCACCGTTTCGGTGTCGTAAGGGTTGACGATCACCGCGTCGGTGAGCTCTGCTGCGGCCCCTGCGGTTTCGGATAACACCAACACGCCAGGATCGTCCGGGTCTTGAGCTGCAACGTACTCTTTGGCCACCAAGTTCATGCCATCGCGTAGCGGAGTGACAAAGCCAACATGCGATAGATTATACAGCGCGAGAATGGTTCGGCGTCTAAAGCCACGGTTGATATAACGAAGCGGAGTCCAGTCAAAGTCGGCATAAGTACCGTTGACATGCCCGGCGGCTTGGTCGATACGCTGCGCGAGTTCAGAATAGGCTTTGACATCACCTCGCGATGTTGGCGCGACTTGCATGTAAACCACTTTACGGTGCATCTCGCTGTGGTTTTTGAGTAGCTGTTCGTAAGACTGAATGCGGCGAAAAATCCCTTTACTGTAGTCGAGGCGATCGACACCAATAAACAGCTTACGTTCGCCGAGTTCTTCTTTGAGCTGTTGGTACTCTTTTGATGTTTTACCGCGTCTCATGAGTTCCGCCATCTCATCGGTTTCAATGCCGATTGGAAAGACGCCGGTTTGCACTTTATGACCTTTGCAATCGACCAATCCCGAGCGCGGCACGGCACCACCTAAACCGTAACGAATCGACTCATGAAAGTTGTGTTCATCGATTTTGGTATGAAAGCCGGCCAAATCATAATGCAGCAATTCATCGAGCATCTCTTTGTAATCGGGCAGAGCGCGTAACAAATCATAGGAAGGGAATGGGGTATGTAGGAAGAAACCAATCGGCGATTTGACGCCTGATTCTCGTAACATTTTCGCCATTGGAATCAGTTGGTAATCGTGAATCCAGATGGTGTCATCAGGTTTTAAATACGGCAGCAGTTGATTGACGAACTTGCGGTTTACTCCTAGATAACCCATTCGATTGTTGTGTCGGTAGCTCATTAAATCCGGGCGTTGATGGAACAGCGGCCAAATGACGCTGTTGGCGTAACCGAGGTAAAAATTGTTGTATTCGTTTTGACGTAATCCTATGGTGACAAAATCAATATTCTGGCGTTTTTCTTCTCTTACTTCTGTTGTAGGGCGATTTTCTATTCGCCCATTCCAGCCGAACCACAGACCTCCTGCTTCGGCCATTGCGGCCAGGACCCCGACAGCGAGGCCCCCCTGGGCCCCACTATTCAATGATTCCGGTCGTGCGACACGGTTGGACACCACGACTAATCGACTCATAATTCATCCTCCCAACGTTGACTTAAAATTCGTGCACAATTAATGATCCCCACCATACTGTAGGTCTGTGGGAAGTTACCCCACAGCTCACCGGTGACAGGGTCGATATCCTCGGATAGCAAGCCGACGTGATTACGTCGTTCAAGCAAATCCTCAAACAGCGCGCGCGCTTCTTCAACACGGCCAATCGCGGCCAGTGCTTCGATGTACCAGAAAGAACAAATGGTAAAGGCGTTCTCTGGTGCCCCAAAATCGTCTTCAATCACATAGCGGAAAACGTATTTACTGCCTGAAGGGCGAAGTTGTTTTTCAATGGATTCGACGGTGCCGATAAAGCGTGGATCGTCACCTTTGACATAGCCAAGCGAGCACGCCAAAAGTAGGCTTGCATCCATGGTATCGCCACCCCAAGTGGCGGTGTAACTATTCAGTTCGGTATTAAAAGCGTGCTGGTCTATATCACTGCGAATGGTGTCGGCATGGCGCTGCCAATACTCTTGGCGGCCATGCAGTTGCAGTGTTTCGGCAATTTTTGCCAGTCTGTCTGCCGCTGCCCAACACATCATGCTGGAGAAAGTATGAATGTGCTGGCTACCGCGCAGCTCCCATAACCCGGCATCCGGCTGGTTATAGTATTTGACGGCCTTTTCGCCCACTTCTTCGAGGAGTGGAAACAGGCGTTTGTCATCGGGTTTACGAATTCGTTCATCAAAGAACATCTGCGTAGCAGAAAGCACAATGGCGCCGTAAACGTCATGCTGAATTTGATCGGCCGCTTGGTTACCAAAACGCACTGGCCCCATACCTCGATAGCCATCGAGCTTGGTGATGATGCGCTCTTCCATTTGTTTATCGCCGTTAATGCAAAATACCGGCTGCAGATATTCATCGTCGACGGTGGCGGCGAGGTTGACCAAGTAGTGAAGGTATTGCTCCATGGTGCCTGTGACACCGAGTCTATTTAAAGCATGCACCGTAAAGTAGCTGTCGCGTAGCCAACAGAAGCGGTAATCCCAGTTACGCTCGGTATCTTTGGCTTCAGGGATTGAAGTGGTCATAGCGGCGACAATGGCGCCGGTATCTTCAAATGCGCTGAGCTTAAGGGTGATGGCTGAACGAATCACCGCGTCTTGCCACTCAAATGGAATGGCGAGATTGCACACCCAGTCGCGCCAGTTGGCTTCCGTTTCATGTAAGAAGCGCTGCGTGAGTTGAGTGATCGGCTCTTCGATACTTTCATCAGAGCCAAAAATTAGGTGACAGTCACGATCGAGAATAAACCACTTCTCATCAAGAATGCTGGTGATGGAAATATCCGCAGTCAGGCGCAGCGATTGTGAACTGCCGATAAATTTAATGTGATTACTGCCTTCTAATCTTTGATAGGCTGTATCTTGCTCGTTATCTGCTGGGCGAATTCGAATGCGAATTTTGGGAGAACCAATAGGTTGTATCATGCGCATTAAGGTCACCGGGCGGTGAGTTCGTCCGTATTGCCATAGGCGCGGTGCAAAGTCGGTTATCACGACGCCACTGCCTTTTTGGTCGTAAAGGGTGGTTTTTAAGATCGCCGTGTTTTTCTGGTACTCCTGCTCACTATGACTAAAACCATCTAAATCGATGCCGTAGGTGCCATTGAGTGACTCTTTGGCGCCGCTTTTGAGCAAGGAGGCAAACACGGGATCGCTGTCAAAACGCGGCATGCAGCACCAGACGATTTCTCCCATTTTGTTGACCAAAGCGCTGATCCTACAGTTACCTATCAGGGCTAATTCCAGATTGTTATCGAGCATGTTGTTCCTCGCTTTTTAGATTCATCAGAAAATATTCAAGGACTTGCTGAGGCGATTGCAGACGGTAATCCGCACAAGATTGGCCTTCTCCTACTTTGACACTGATGCCCTGATGCTGCTTGACCCAAGCAAAGGCGTGTTCGTCAGTCACATCATCACCAAAATACCAAGGTGTACGACCGCTAAAACGGGGCTGCTGAACAAAATATTCCAACGCCGAGGCTTTATCGATGCCTCGAGGTTTGAGTTCACGAATAAATTTGCCCGTTTGTATTTCCAAGTCAGGCAGGTCAGCGATCAAGTGATCGAGAAACTGTTCAACTTGGGATTCCCGTTGTGGATGGCTGCGATAGTGCAGCGCAATCGACAACGGTTTATGTTCCAGTAACAGCTGGTGTTGAGCGCAGAATTGCTCACAGCTGATGATGATATGTTTTGGCAGCGGTGTGACTTGAGGGTGCAGAGAAATCGGTGCATCTTGCGCCAAACGAAATTGCATTCCATGGCTTCCACTCACCGCAACATTGGGCAGTTTTATTAGTTGATCGATGGATTCAATGCTGCGGCCACTGACTAAAGCCAGTGCATCTTGTGTGTGGTCATTTAACTGTAGCAGCATTTGGCGTAATTGGTTGGAGACAATCACGGCATCAGGGGTAGGTTGTAGGTCGACAAGTGTTCCGTCAAAATCCAAAAATATTGCAGATTGATTAAAATTCATATTCGGCAACGTATTTTGCATATTAGGCTCTCTCATCAAGGCGTTATATTTAAACTAACGTGTTCAAATCAATAAAACAACCCTGAGTTATACCTCAACCTGATTGGATATATGTTTTTTTCATAGTTAAGAAATTACCTATAAATAACGAATTTATGACGTTTTGTTGGTGGGTTTATGAAATGAGCTTTTGTTTTTCGGGTGTTTGTGTGTAAAGGAGGTTGCTTAGAATTGAAAGGAATAATTATTATTGTGAGAGTTACGAAAAGGTTTTTTATTTTTTGAAATGTAATATTGTTAGTTTTTTTGATATTTAAAAAATGAGTTTTTTATTTTTAATTATTTTTTAGTTTTTATTTTGTTTGGAAATTTTAAAACTAGGTAAATTAATTTATATATTATTTTCATGAGCTTATATTATATTGCCCTGGTTAAAAAATAGCCAAAAAGTGATCATCTTGGTGCTAACGAAACAACTTAAGTGTGGTTGATATTTGTTCGTTTTATTTGGTGTGGTGATTCAAGTAAGCGCGGTTTGATGTGGCAACAATTTAATTAAAGTTGCATGGCTAGTGTAGGACAACAGGAATTTAAGATACAAAAAAACCAGCTAAAAGCTGGTTTGATGTTCTCTATCGAGAAGAATATGGTGGAGGGGGACGGATTCGAACCATCGAAGGCGGAGCCGGCAGATTTACAGTCTGCTCCCTTTGGCCACTCGGGAACCCCTC
>NZ_FNDD01000005.1 GCF_900100015.1 Vibrio xiamenensis
GCTATCCGATTGTTTAATAAATTCCCGCATATTAGAAAGAAATTATGGGGTAATCATTTTTGGGCGAGAGGGTACTTTGTTGACACAGTCGGTGTAAATGAAGAGATCATCAGGCGGTATGTCAGGCATCAAGACAAGAAAGATCAAGAATATGAGGCACAGTTAGAGTTGAAAATGAACTAACAGCGAAGGAATGCCCCCTTTTAGGGGGCTGTAAACCAAAGCCGCCTTCTAAGAAGGCGGATTTTTACTCCGATATAGGATTAGGCAATCTTAGTTAGCCAGTTGTGGGTATCTGGTGCTTTGCCCCATTGAATATCGTTGAGTGCTTGGCGAAGTTTATTCGCGATAGGGCCTTCTTCGCCGCTACCCACTTTGATATCTTCACCGTTGTGGATAAAGGTACCCACTGAAGTTAGGACTGCAGCGGTGCCAGAAAGCATCGCTTCTGTGCCTGGTTTTGCAGCGCGTTCAAGCAGTTCTTCCACTGAAATTTCGCGTTCGCTGACCGTCATACCAAGATCTTCGGCAATGGTCAGAATACTTGAACGTGTTACGCCATGAAGGAACGTTGAATCCAGTGCTTTGGTGATGATTTCATTGCCATCTACCAATAAGAAGTTGGCTGCGCCAGTTTCAGTGATGTAACCATTTGGACAGAACAGGATTTGGTCTGCTTGGTATTGCTGCTTAGCTTCAAGTGTTGGAGCAAGCGCGCTGGCGTAGTTACCACCGCTTTTGATCATACCCATATGCGGTGCGCAGCGTTGACCCGTTTCATCAAGCAGTAAGCGCAGTGCTTTTGAGCCGCCAGCAAAGTAGTCGCCAACAGGAGAAAGCAGCACATAAACCATTGAGGTTAGTGAAGGCGCTGCCGCTTTACCTACAGCCGCTTCAGTACCGATATGCGTTGGGCGAATGTACATTGAGCCAGGAGGAAGTGGCACGTCCTGCGCGTATTTAGCGACGATGTCTTTGATCATTTGCGTCACTTGTTCGTTGTCGAGCTCAGGTAGTGCAAGTAATTTACTGCTTTGCGCAAAGCGTTTGACGTTTTGGTCCATTCGAAACACGTGCACACTGCCGTCTTCATGGCGAAATGCTTTTAGGCCTTCAAAGCAAGTACTTGAATAGTGAAGTACATGGGCGCCTGGGTGTAGTGAAATGCTGTCTGCTGAGACGATGCTCGCGTCAGTCCATTGGTTGTTTTCGAATGATGCTAGTGCCATTTCCGGCATAAATACGCTACCAAAAGCCGCCATTATGATGTCCTACTGTAAGAATTGCGAAGAAGATGAGATTAAGTTTGGTCAGGCGATGAAATTGGATGTCCAAGACTTAAGCTTAAAATACTAAAACTTGTCGAGCTGGTAATAAAGTAAAATTATCCATTTTAGTGAATTATTCTGTTTTGATATGGGTTAACTCAGTGAAATTAGGGTCTTTACTCTAAATTTAGAGGCTAACTCTTTGATCTTGTAAAGGCTCTGACATTAACGGGATGGGTTGAATCTTAAGTTTACTTTTGTGTTTGATGTTAATGGTTATATCGCTGGAATATTAGCGACTCGAATACACTTTTAGGGCTAGTGAAAATTGTTAAATATTTAAAACTTAAGCGCCTAAACGCATATGTATAATGCGCAGATATTTTCTGTGAAATAGAGTTATATAGTATGAGCATATTATTTGGCGAAACCAATCTTGATGGTAAGGGCAGTGCAGCGAATTTGCTAGAAAACGGGCAGATGATCGACTTATCGGTCAAGCAGTTTGATTTCAGTGACTTTCCTCATGAATGGTCTTGGGATGTCGAAGATGGCATGGCACTTGTTTCTTCTACCTTAGATCATTACCACAACATTTTTACTTCGGTGAGCAACACCGGCGAGTGGAATGAAAGCGGCATGAAAGAAGTCTACATTGATTCGAATGACGCAGAAACCTTGACTGGGGAATACAATCTAGAGTCATTGACGGTGGAAAATTACGTTGATGTCTATATTAACCTTACCGAAGAACTCGCGAACGAAAACGGCGAGACTCAAATTAATGTCATTGATGCCAAACGCGGTGAAATCGACACTCAAGATGCCGGTAGCGTTAATATTGAAATTCTGGCTAATAGTAATGGCGATAGCTGGAGCAACCTATTTGATGTCACCACCGGCGACAGTGATGATGAAGTACAACTTTATTACTCTAGCGAATCGTCAATGACCGAATGGACTGAGTTTTCAGTAGCGCTAAACGGTGGGGATGATTCATTCCATTATGATTTAGCGGATGCGGCGTCAGAGTTGCAAACTCGCTTTGTTGATGGTGGTGATGATGAAGATACGCTGGTTCTTTACAGCGATACGGATGACCTTGATTTTGCGAATTTTGAACATATCGAAACTGAAGCGTTAGAAGATGTCACGTTAACGCTTAATCAAGAACTGCTGAGCAATAATGCTGATGGTTTGACCATCTCAGGTGTGGATATCGATTTTTCTGATCAATATGACGAGATTTCTGCCACCGAACAGCTTGATGAAAACGGTCAAGATACCGGTTATTGGGATGTGACCGTAAGCTATGATGACGCTTCTTACACACTCGTTACTGATAGCATTGATCAAGATTGGGCAGCGTAACATTTGCTACTCACTAAAATTGCACAAGCGCCTAATATTAGGCGCTTTTTTATTATTCTAGAATATCTCCTCGCTCTTACGAGTGATGTAATGACCCACCAAATAGCATCATTTTTTTGGTTAAAAAGTGGTCAGAAATTAACCGAAAATTCACCTTCGCGCGACCTATACTCTGAGGCAAAAAGAATCAAAGGGTAGAGGAAATGACATTAATAGTAGGAACAACCAATCTTGATGGTACCGGTAGCGCATCGAATTTGACGGCAGACAACGGCACGGTCATTGATATTGGGGACAGTAACTCGTTTCAAAATGTGCTCAATGAGGAATGGGGCAGCGAACTTATTTTAGACAATATCGAAATCGATAAAGGAGGGGATCATTATGGTTCGCTCAGTGTCTTGATATACAACACCGCCGAATGGAATGCTGAGGGGATGAAAGAAATTTATCTGGATTCTACGGCAATGGAAGCGTTGGATTGCTATCAGGGAGGAATCAGCATATACAACTTTGTCGATGTCTATATCAATTTCTCTGACCCTGATACGTTCGGTGATTACTCGTGGAACATCGGTGTAAATATATATGGTGCCAAACGAGGTGATATCGACCTTAGTTCCCTCGATATCTCCTTAACTTGGCTGAATATCGTACCTTACAGTAACGGTGACAGTTGGAGTAATATGTTTACTGTGACGACGGGCGACTCGGACGACTACGTTACCTTTACTAGCAGTAATTATGCATATACTTCAGACGCGACCCAATGGACAGAGTTTGATGTCTCGCTTAATGGTGGTGATGACACGTTTACCTACGCCCTTGATGCCGCAGCATCTTCAGATCAGACCCGTTATGTCGATGGTGGTGACGGCGATGACACCTTAGAACTAGAAACAGACTCGGGCATATTGGATTTTGCCAATTTTGAAAGCATCGAAAATGGCAGCGATGATGATCTCACCGTAACGCTGAGTGAAGATTTACTTGAGGCGAACTCGGAACTCACTATTACTGATCTGGATATTGAGTTTAGCGACGATTATGACTCGATCACAGTCGAAGAAACCGATTCGGATTACTACACAGTGACCGTCGTTTATGATGATGAGTCTTTTACTCTTTCGACCAATGTGATTAATGATGACTGGTTACTCGCAAGCTAATCGGCAAAAAGCGCCCCGAAGGGCGCTTTTGTTTAGTGAAACATGAGTTGTGGTGCTTAGTTCAACGCGTTTACTGATGGAGAGAACTTCTCTTGCCATTGTGGGTAATCGTTTTTGAACATCTTACCAGGACCAGTCACCAACCAGCTGTACTTCACGCGGCGCTCGTAGCTAACGTCTTCAAATTTATCGAGTTTGTCACCTTGGCGGTTAGAGTAAAGTGGTTGTAGGTTTTCGATATTGATAAAGCGTGGCCACACACTGCTGCCTTCTTTATCGATAACTACGCGGTTTACACCAAACTCCATTGTATCGTCAGGGGTTTTAACCATTTTCTTGCCAGGGATTTCTTGGCTCTTCAAGAACGATACGGCGCTGTTGATAGAATCAACCACTTCTGCCGACGGGTTTTCAACGCTCATTAGGAACTTAATCACGTTGACACTTTCATCGCCACTGATTGAAGCAAGTTCGTAAGAACGGCCGCGTTCACAGGCGAGGGTATCAACGTTGTACTGAGCACACCAACCGGTTTTTTGACCGTTAGAGACCACTTGGTTATCGAGCACAAAGCGTAGGCCTTGATCCATAGATGCTTGCGCACGTTTGGCTAGATCGTTTGGTACGAATGCGAACTCGTCTTTTTGGCTAGCCACATCGCGCATCACGTTGAGGGTATTCGCAATGGCATTATCGTTAAAGGTAACATGGCGATGGTAGCCTTCAGAATTAGGGAAGAATTGTGGCCAGCCGCCATTTTTGTATTGACCGTCAAGCAAGTATTCCACGCCGCGAATTACTGCGTCTTTGTATTCTGCTTTATTGGTGTGTTGGTACACTTTGGCCAACGTCATGATCTGAATGTAGGTCGCGTCATTATCGATGGTCGATTTTTGACGGTAAGTTGGGAAGGTGTCGCGATCATAAACTTGAGCAAGCGAGTCTGAGCTGCCGATCTTAAACCAGCCGCCGTCTTGGTTTTGGTTTTTCAGCATAGCGTCAGCAACCGATTGTGCTTCTGCGCTGCCATACCAATCGTCTTTTTGCTTGCCGATGGTTTTTAGAGAAATCTTGCCTTTTTTCGCTTTGAAAATAGAACCTTCAGGGCGAAGCAGCGTTACTTCAGCAAGTTGGCGTGAAGAGTTCCACTTATATTTGCCACCAAATTGTTCAAACACAAATTTGAACGGTACGTATAGGGCACCTTCGACCAATTTTGCAGCCGCTGGCGCTTCAACTTTCTTACCGTCAACAGACGCAACGGGTGAGCCATCGGTCATCGCAACGGTTTTACCGTTTAGCGTGAATTCGATTTTCTTACCATCAAATTTGGTTACACCGTTAAGTTCATCAATGATGTCGTCAAGTGGTGCCATCACAACTTTATCTTCGGTCATGATTGGTTTTAAGTAGTAAGAATCAAGCAGTTCGTGGTAGCTTCCATCCACTTTCATCATCGGCTCGCTCATCATCAGCGAAACGGTGTGAAGGTTTGCGTTATCCCAAGTCAGTTCTTGAGCTTGGATGGCACCTGTAAAACAGGCAGCGGTTAAAGCGGCAGCGATGTAGGTTTTTTTTAGCATTGTCATTTCACGTCTCCGGGGAGTTTTTCAAAAGCAAACTCGTGTTTCATTATTTATATACGAGATGGCAGATTTTTGAATTTCAAAATAATTTTACACAACCGGAGTCGAAGAAGTAGCGTCAATGTGGCGAGATAAGAGTTGGGTCACGACAAACAGGTTTTAACATTTTAAAACGTTATCTAGCTCTTAGTTGGTATAGGTAAATTAATGAAAAATGCCGATTTTTTGATACATAATCGACGATTTTTATTAACTAAGGCGGGAGTTGAGAAATGTGATTTTAGAGTGCCTTTTGGCAAATTCGCCATGCGCGGCACTCTAAACATGTGGAAATGGAAGCGAAAATAAAAACTAGAAACGCTTGATAGAAAACAAGTTAAGATCAAACTCGCTTGGTTTGCCAAGCACCAAGTCCGCGACCACTTCACCCACCACGCTGCTAAATTTAAAGCCGTGACCAGAGAAACCAGACGCTAACACAACATTTGAGTGGCGCGGGTGACGGTCAATAATAAAGTGCTCATCTGGGGTCATGGTATACATGCATGTTTTACCCACTTTCAGTGCGCCCACTTGCGGCATATGCAAATCAAGGAGCTGACGCAAATCTTTGCTGTCGGCGTCGTTGTCAAACGGTGCAAGCGGTGTATTGGGACTGTGGTCTTCACCGAGATCATGACGACCAATTTTGAGTCCGGCGCCATCAATACTTGGAAATCCGTAATAAATGCCATCGGCGGTATCAAACGAAAACGCCGGAAAAACCGTATCGCCATAAAGGGATTCAGGGGCATTAAACCAAGCAAAGGTTTTTCGAATCGGGCGGATAGGTAAGGTTAAGCCCAGCATATCAAGGATATCATTTGACCAAGCGCCGACTGACACCGCCAATTTATCTGCGCTAAAAGCGTGTCCGTTTGCCGTGATATGAACTTGGTCATCTTTAAGCTCAATATCCGTGACTTTATGGTGGGTGAGTAACGTCGCGCCGTGTTCAAGGGCCAATTCGCGGTAGGCCGAAATGCACTCTTCACACTTAAGCACGCCCGAGGTCGACTCCAAGCACCCAATGTATTGGTCAGGCAGATTTAAACCAGAGAAGCGGGCGTTGGCTTGCTCGGCGGTTAGAATTTCAATCGGCAGTTGGTATTTGGTGGCGCTTTGGATCAGCATTTGAATAAATGGCGATGATTTCGCACCGACATTTAATACCCCGGTTTTCAGTAGCAGCGTTTTACCGGTTTGCGCTTCAAGGTCTTCCCACAAGGCTTTGGCGCGAAGTGCGAGAGGGACGTATTCTGCACCTTCTCCGTAGGCATAACGAATGATGCGTGTTTCGCCATGATGACTGGCATGAGTGTGAGGTGGGTCGAACGCATCCAACAACAACACTTTTTTACCTTGTTTGGCGAGAAAATAGCCGGTTGCCATTCCCATTGAACCTGCGCCAACCACAGCGACATCGTAATGCATTGATACCTCGAATTATTTGCTAATGAAGAATCCAAAATCCTAACACCAAGCATACGCCTTACCAATAGAAAAGCGTCATCGATGTTGCTTAGTTGGTTTGTAAATAGACAATAAAGCCAATCCAGCTAACGATAAGCAGTGCCCAAGGCAGGATGGAACGGTTTGAGGCAGGCGCAGTGCCATCTGCTTGGCTCGGCGCGTTTGGTGTCGATGCGGTTTGTGGCTCTGGATTTGCCGATTTGGTTTTCTGCGCTTTCTTGCGCGCTTTATCCGCTTGGCGACTTTTTTCTTTTTGCTGCTTCTTATACAGCGCGATGCCTTTTTCAATGCCTTGCGCAATCAGTTTGGTTTGCTCTTTGGTTTGGCCCGGTTTCTGGGTGGCGTTGGCGATTTTAAATGCTTCTTGCTGGGTTTGCTCAGACGGTGCGATTTTATTTTTCATTGTGCTGTTATTTTGCCTCGGTGATACAAATTGGCGCTCAGCATAGCATGTTTCGCGTGGCGATCATTTGCTGTTAGGCGTACCGGCGACAATTCGGTACACTAGAGTTCGCTTTTTCTAACCTTAATTCTCAAGGACGTTATGACGGTAGAATTATTTCTTGGCGGCGCGCGTAGTGGAAAATCCTCTTATGCAGAGCAAGCGGCGCTATCTTATTTAGCCGAGCAAGGCCGAGCTGCGAGGCTGCATTATATTGCCACCGCCATCGCTTTCGATGATGAAATGCGCAAGCGTATTGCTCATCATCAGAGCCGCCGCGGAGCAGAGTGGCACAATCACGAATGCCCAGTCGCCTTGGCGCAGAAAGTCGCGCAACTAGAGGCGCACGATATTGTTTTAATTGATTGCCTCACGCTTTGGATCAACAACGTTATCTACAACGATGGCAATACCGCGACGCCAACCGAAATACGCCAGCAGGTTGAAGATTTGGTTGAGGTGCTCGATGCCTGTGCGGCGACTATTTTGTGCGTGTCGAACGAAGTGGGGCTCGGTATCGTGCCGCTTGGCGAAGTATCACGCCTGTATGTGGATCATGCAGGTTGGATGAATCAAGCGATTGCCAAAGTTGCGAGCCGTGTGACGTTTATGGCCGCAGGGTTACCCTTGATCTTAAAAGATAGTCAGGTTGATTCGACCACCAGCAAAGGGACATGCAGTGAGCGTTAATATCTATCTCATTCGCCATGGTAAAACGCTTGGCGCAGCGGCGCTCAATGGTCGAACTGACGTTGAGGTTGCAAAGAAGACTCAGCAGGAAATTTGCCAAAAATTGCTTGAGCAGTATGAATTCACTCAGGTAGTGAGCTCGCCGCTTAGCCGCTGCTGGGAACTTGGTAAACTCCTGCACCAAACCAAACCCAGCTTATCACTGCAATCGGTCGCGGCATTTCAAGAGTTGGACTTTGGCCGCTATGACGGCGTGCCTTATGATGAGCTTGGCGAAAACTGGCGCGATCTTGAAGCCTTTTGGCAAGCGCCAGAAAAAGTGACTTTGCCGGGCGCCGAACCGCTTTCACTGGGTTTTGCACGGGTGCAACTGGCTTGGCAACAACTGGTGTTAGGATGCCAAACCGATACGGCTTTGATTGCTCACGGCGGGACCATTCGTTTTATTTTGGCGGATGTGCTTGGCGTTAACTGGGCCAATCCGAAATGGTACTCCACGCTCGAAATCGCCAATCAAAGCGTCACTCATATCGAAATCAATCGTTATCAAGGCGAGACATTTTTCAAAGTCAAAACCATCGGTGCGCGTTTGTAGGCTAACGCACGCCGCCGTTCACCAGTTTGGTTAAATGAAAATTGGGGTAGTGCTCGGTGGCAATGCCCTGAATATCGTGTATCACGGCTTCGATATCGTGTTTGCTACTATCAAACAACATACCAACCACGCTGCCGCTGTGAGCGACATTAAGGCCATACAAATCATGGCGTTCTACGATATCCAGTAAGCAGGGAAAGCGCGGTTTACGCAGGATCTTCTGGCTTTGCAGGGCACTTATCATGCACGCTTGACCAAATTGACGTGGCGATTGGGTATCCAGCGCTACGCGTAGGGTTTGATAGGCGGTTTCGAGCTGCGGCGCAGAGTCACGCAGCGCTTGGCCGCGATCAATCAAATGGTACAGCGAAGTCTCAACGCAAATTGGACTTTCGAGAATTAAAATATCCAGCGAGCTAAAGCCGCTAAGCTTGGTGACGATCTCGCCGCGGTTGTGGTCAAACAGCGCGAGCGTGCTAATCGGTGTACTGTCGGTTGGTTCAAGATGAGCGCAAAGCAGCGCGATATCTTGTTCGCTGATGGTCTGTTCTAAAAATCGCGTGGTCGCCACTATGGTGGCAGCGATGTCTGCGGTACTGCTGGCCATGCCTTTGGCGACCGGAATCGTCGAATCGAATTCAATACGAAGCTGCGCTTCAAACGTGCTGCTGATTTTAAAGTAGTTCAGGGTTAGCTTAAGCGCTTTGCGCATTAATGGCCGTTCCAGCTGATAGTTGGGCGCGCCTTGTGTGACTGAAACTGTCGAATACCAATCAATCGGGCAAGAAATCAGTTTTTCTCCCCCTTGTAACCAGCCTTGTATCAGTTCCCCGCACGAGGCGGGGCATGCGGCTTCAGCCATTAGGCAAACACTCTTTTAATGCCTCTATAAGCCGTTTGTTATCGACCTCCGATTTGATCGCGACGCGATAAAATTGCTGATTGAGACCCGGATAATTGGCGCAGTGGCGAATTAAAATTTGCTGTTTCATTAACGCACTCTGCAGATCAAAATCCGCGATGTTGAGTTTAAAGAACAGGTAATTGGCGCTGGGTTTGAAGACCTCAAGCGTCGAAAATTCACTCAGTGCTTGGTAGAGATACGCTTGCTGCTCGCCAAGCCAAGAATGGGTCGCCTCTGTGTAATCATCATCGCTAAGCACCACCTGTGCGGAAAGCGCTGCAAAAGCGTTAATGGTCCACGGTTCTCGCTGTTCACGAATGGTATCGAGCAGCAATTGATTCGACGACAACAAATAACCCAGCCTTAGCCCTGGCATGGCGTAAAACTTGGTCATCGAACGCAGAACGTATAGGTGTGGATTGCCGTCAAGCAACTTGCTACAACCGCGATGATTCGGCAGGAAGTCGATAAACGATTCATCAATAAATAGCGCAATGTGCAGTGCTCGGCATTTGTCGATCACCGCTTCAAGCAGTGAGCGACTCGGCATTAATCCGGTTGGATTATTTGGTGTACACAAAAATAGGCAATCCAAGTCGGCGCTTAATGCATCGAGCAATGATTCATCCAGAGTAAAGCCACTTTGCTCTTTAAGATCAAAGGATTGAATTTGGCATTCATAGCGTTCAAGCGCGCGGCGATATTCGCCAAAGCTTGGCTCAACTAACAGTGCGGTTTTGGGGCGAAAGTAGTGCACCCAGAGAAAAATTAACTCAGTCGCTCCATTACCGGGTAACACCCACTCGGTTTGACAACCGACGTGCTGCGCCAAGCTTTGGTTGAGTTCGGTGTAATCGATATCGGGATAGTGTTCAAGGCAGTCAATATTTTCGATAAGTGCTGACTTTAACGAGTCGGGCAGTCCCATCGGATTGATGTTGGCGCTAAAGTCGAGCACCATTCTAGGATCGACGCCAAATTTGTGCGCCATTTGCAGTACATTACCGCCGTGTTGTCCACTTTTTGCCATGCTAACCTGCTTATTATTATGTGTGCGACTAAGCGCGATAGGCTGGTGTTATGCGGTTAAATTTGCCTTTAAGTGGTTATAAATTCAAGCGCTCAATCTTTGCTTGCACAGATTGACCCCGATTTTGTTCACATTATGCACAAAGCGTTTAAGCCGCCGTTTTGAAAGAATAATTATTTCTATGAATTGATTGATGTTTTTTGATAATGGTGGCAGTTTTTGCAAACTAAGTGTGTTGGTGTTTGATTCTAATGGCGCAGTTTCGACGTAAAGCCGCTTTTTTCACCGCATCTGTTTTATCCAGCACCATAAGCTGACAGGAAACCATCAATGAAAGCATTTTTAATTGCAGGGACAAACAGCGGTTGTGGCAAAACCACCATGACCCTTGGCATCATGCGCGCATTGGCGCGCCGAAATTTGAAAGTCCAGCCGTTTAAAGTTGGCCCAGATTATATCGACACAGCCTGGCATACTCGCGTGTCCGGAACCACATCACGCAATCTCGATGGTTTTATGCTTGACGATCAGGCCTTGCTGAATGCGTTTGCTCAGCAGGCGGTCAACGCCGATGTTTCGGTGATTGAAGGGGTGATGGGCATGTATGATGGTTATGGTACCGATCCTTATTACTGCAGCAGTGCCGGGCTTGCGATGGCGCTCGATTGTCCGGTGATTTTAGTGCTCGATGGCAAGGCCGTGTCTACTTCGGCGGCCGCCACAGTGATGGGATTTCAGCATTTTTCCGATAAGGTCAAGGTGGCGGGTGTGCTGGTCAATCACGTCAATTCGGAAACTCACTTTGAGCTGTTGAAAAATGCCATCGAGACTTACTGTAAAATCCCGGTACTTGGCCGACTGCCTAAAGTGCCTGATATTGAATTGCCATCGCGCCATCTTGGATTGTTAACGGCAGAGGAGTCGCAGCAGTTCGATGGCAGCTGGGACAAACTCGCTGATGTGGTGGAACAACATATCGATTTAGATGCGCTGCTTGAGGCGGCAACGATCAAACCGATTACACCAACGGCGTGTAGCGCGATTGAGCAAATCGGCAAAGGGCTGACGGTGGCGGTTGCTCACGATGAAGCGTTTAATTTCTACTACCAAGATAACTTGGATTTGATTGAACAAAGCGGCGCCACGATCGTGCGCTTTAGTCCACTGCATGATTCCGTGCTCCCTGAGTGTGACGCCATTTATATTGGTGGGGGTTATCCAGAAATGCATGCGAAATTGTTGGCCGATAACGTGTCATTACGCGAGCAAATTCTCGCAGCCCATCAAAGCGGTATTCCCATTTACGCAGAATGTGGCGGTTTAATGTATTTGGGCAGCGATCTGTTGGATCATCAAGAGCAACGCTTTGACATGGTGGGGATTTTGCCTGGCACCAGTAGCATGACCTCTTCGCTAAAACGTTTTGGCTATTGTTATGCCAAAGCCAATCAGGCGACGCTACTATGTGACAGCCAAGCGCTGATTCGCGGCCATGAATTTCACTATTCCCAATTTAGTACCGAACTAGAAGCGGCATTCTCTGTGTATAAAGAGCGCGATGGTGAAGTGGTTTCGAGTTGGCAAGGCGGTTATCAAGTCGGTAATACACTTGCTAGCTATTTGCATGTCCATTTTGCGCAGAATCCCAGCTTTTTAAGCCGCTGGTTTGAATGCGCGCGAGCACGTCAATGACGCTGGGGTTGTATTTTGGCGCTTGGGTACTTGATGGCTTGCTTGGCGATCCGGTCAATTGGCCACATCCGATTCGCTGGATAGGATTGCTTATCAGCAAATGTGAAAAGCTTGCGAGGCGAGTATGCCAACACCGCGTCTCGCTTTATATCGCTGGTGGTATGATTTGGCTGGTGGTGGTTGGCACTGCGGGGATCGGCTGTTGGGCGCTACTTGAACTGCTCGGCACTGTTCACCCGATGCTGCGATTGGTGGTCGAGCTTTGGCTGGGTTTTACGACCTTGGCTGGGCGCTGTCTGCGTGACAGTGCTTATGCGGTGATCGACCCGCTTAAACGTGGTGATATTGAAACCAGCCGAGTGATGCTTTCTTATATTGTCGGTCGCGATACTAAAGCGCTCGATGAGCAGCAAATTTGCCGCGCCACAGTCGAGACGGTGGCGGAAAACAGTGTCGATGGCGTTATTGCGCCGCTGTTCTATCTGTTTATCGGTGGCGTACCACTCGCAATGGCGTATAAGGCGATCAATACTTTAGATTCCATGCTTGGCTATAACAACCAAAAATATCGTCAAATTGGCTTTGTTAGCGCCAAAATTGATGATCTCGCGAATTACTTGCCTGCGCGGCTTGGCTGGCTATTACTCAGCGTTTCGGCTTATTTGCTCAAGCTCGATAGCAAGGCGGCATTTAGCATTGGTTGGCGCGATCGCTATAACCATAAAAGCCCGAACAGTGCTTGGTCTGAAGCCACGGTCGCTGGCGCGCTTAATGTGTGTTTGGGTGGGCCAAACCTCTATTTCGGTCAAATGGTTGAGAAACCTTGGATTGGTGATGACATAGAGACCATCGCGCCCAAACATGTTGAATTGGCGTGCAGGCTGATGTTGGCGGCTAGTGCTGTGGCGGTGGTGGTGTTCGCCGCGGTTTGGTATGTCGTTCAATAGCAACACGATGTCGTTATAGTGCGAGTCACTTATGCTCGGTAGTGTCTATTAGTGCGTAATCAATAGTGCGTAATCAAAAGCGCCCAATAAAAAAGCCTGCATAATTGCAGGCTTTTGCGTTTTAACCAACGGAGTTTATTCAGTGACGCTTGGCGACCAGCCTTCACCGTCGTTGTAGCCTGCGAATACCGCTTCGCGAGAGCTGTAGTTTTCGACTTCCTCATCACTTAGCCAATATACGCCTTGGCGAATACTTGAGTCGACTGCAACGCCGTACAGGTCAGTAGTGTTGTATTCACGCCAGCCTGCGGTTGCCGTCGCCGGATCTGGCGTTGGCGCAGGTTGACCATTAGTGCCTTCGACTGCCCAACCGATATCGGCGATGTGAGTATCGGCTTTACAGTTCACCAGTACCACGTTGTCATAGTAGCTAGAGTTGCCGCTACTGCGCGCAAAGTAGGTAGAACCTTCGACAACGCTATTACCTGTTGGGCCTTCACCTTGGGTGAATTCACTATTGATGAATACAAAACCTGGGTCATCGGCGTTAACGGTACGCGCTTGCAATACGTAGCCACCATCGCTGGTAGTGTCGGTGCCAGATTTAGAGTCACCAATGGTGCGAATTTCACTGTTTTCAAACACGGATGTGGTGTTGTTACCCCAGATGAAGTCGACGTTACCTGCCACTAATGTATTGTAGAACCAAGTGTAACCTTTGAGTTGCAATGTATCTTGTTCACTGATGAAGTTGGCATTGATAGCCACTAAACGGTCCGAACTATTAAAGTAGATCGTTTCAGCTTGGTTTGAGTATTCACTTGAGCGAACATGGGAGTTTTTCAGCGTCAAATTCTTGAGCGTTAGCATATCCATGTTTTCTGCAAGGAACACCGCGCGGCCGCCTGATGGCGTGCCTCCAGGAGTTTCGCTCTTACCAGAACCTGAGTTTAGAGTTTCGTAGTTATCGTATTGGATGATGGTACCTTCACGGCTTTCACCTGTGATGGTGACATTATCGTGGTCACGCAGGTACAACAGTTCGTTATAGGTGCCATCGGCGATTGAAATGTCGATCGCATCATCCGTCGAGTTGTTCTCCATAATGTGGTTAAACGCGCCTTGCAGTGTTGAGAAGTCATCGCTGTCATCACTACCCACATTAAAGCTGGTTCCAGACGGTGCGTTCACTTTAGTGGTGAATTCCCAGTTACTGTTTTGACCTAAGCCAACAAAGTCGATGCCGTTAAGCTCGCCATCGGCAACGACGCCATCACCGATCACCACATAGTATGTCTCACCGTAGTCAAGTACGTCACTGTGCAGTTTGACAGTCAGCGTATTGCCCTCAAAGGTTAACGGATTGAAGTAGACAGTACGTTTGTTGGTTTGATCTTGATAACCAATCGAATCGGTTTCTTCCGAGGTTTTAATCGTATCGATCAGTTCATCATCGCTTAGACGATAGATGCGAACCTGGCCGCTAGAGCCGGCTGAAATTTCGTTATCAAAGGTGAGTGATACGCTGGTATCGGTAAATTGTTCGGTGCTATCGATTTGTGGAGTTACTAACGCTGAGATATCACCATAGGTCTGCGTTGGCATTTCAAATTTCGGATCGACACTCACTTCGATGGTTTTCGATAAGCTGCTGTCAGAGCCAGAGTAGAACGTCACCGTAGCATCGCCTTCAGCAAGCGGAGTGAGGGTGACGACGTTATCAACAATGTCGACACTGACAATGTTTTCGTCACTAGACTCGACGGTAAAGGTGTCCGCTGTGGTGCCATCACTTTGTAGTGCAGTAACCGTGACAACTAAAGGATCGCCACCAGCGACCGCGCTGGTCCAAGATGTGGAGCTGTAATCGAGAGTTAACTGAACCGGTTTAATACTTGGATCGCCAACGGTAATGTAGTCGATTTCAAAAGAGCGGTTATTGGTAAAAATACCAAAGTTACCCGGATCAGAATAAAGCGAGTAGTCGGTTGTGGTACCAATAGGCTCACCATCAAGATAAACCGTCAGGGCATTATCGATCATCTCAAAACGGGTTTTGTACCAAGTACCGTCGTCTTCACCACCTTTTTCACCCAGTTCAATCACACGCTTCGCTTGTACAGGTCGGCCAATTGAACCGTCTTGGCTGACCGCCACTTCAACTTGAGTACTAGAGGTGGAGTTTTGCACATTCAAACCGCCGCCATACCAGTTACCCACGCTATCGTAGCGCCCCATGAAATAGATCTGTTTGTTGGCTGTTGTGCTGTTCTGGCGTGGGCGTATTTTTGCTTCGACAAAGTAGTTACCGCTCGCAGGTAGTGCATCTAAGACAGATTCCGCTGCGAGTAACACTTCGCCGCCTGAACTGCCTGCGGTGTAGCGTAAATAGCCTTTGCCTTCAGGGATATCAAAAACGCCATCTGGGCTACCACCGCTGGTGGCCAAAATTTGCCAGTTAGATGTATCTTGAGAATCAAAATCATCACAGAAATACAGGTTGGTCATGTCATCACACACAGAAGTACTGGTTTCTACGTCGGTATCTGTTCCAGTATCTGGATCTGTGGTGGCTTCTTCATCACAGCCGGCAAGTGCGATGATGATGGCTAGTGGCAGAAATCCTAGCTTGGTTTTCATTATTATATTCCTCAATCATTATTATTTTGGCAGTAGGGTAGTAATGAGTGGAATAATATAAAGATCCTATTTTATTTAATTTGTGCGCTTGGTTTTATATAAGGAATTTAATTCTATTTTCACGATCTTTTTATTAAAAAAATGATATAGATCGTTTAATGAACCAATGTTTTATTTTTAATATATATAATTAATAAAAACCTATTAGTTTTATATATTCCTCCATTTAAATAAAAAAGGGCTTATATAAAATATAAGCCCTTTGATGAATGTAAAACTTAATTACTCTTCGATTTTACCAACGCCTGCATTATTAATAACGTGCTGCTTAACCGTATCAACGGATTGCAGCTCATAGTCATAACTTGCCTGCGGTGTCCAGAATGCATCACCGGAGTCTGGGTCGATAATCGTCAGCTCGGTGGAACTGCTTGATGATGTCGAATTGGTGCTGGCAATCGTATTTAAATCAATACTGTCACCGTCCAATGTATTTCCACTGGCGTAGAAATAGGTACCGCATTCATCTTCGTTATAACCTTTAGAGACACATTTGGTTTTATTTGACTCTTTTGAGCTATAACCAATGATTTTGCTCGAAGCGTCTGAACTGGAATTAATTTCAAACACGTTATTCTCAGCAAAAATTTTCGATGCCGTACCTAAAATAATTGCATCGCCCATTGGGTAATAAGGAGACACATCACTGCTGGTATTCAGGTCGTAGTAGTTGTTGTATAAGTGCACACGACCAAAACGTACTCGTGGCAAGCGCTGTCCAGTATTGCTCCAGTAGTTGTTATGGAAGGTGACATCAATCGCACCTGGCCCATAGTCGATGTCTGGTTTCGCAGTATCGCTGCCACCAAGCAGGTTGGTTTTGTCGTGGTTTTCAAATTTGTTGTACGACAAGGTGACTTTGGTTGCTGAGTTGGTGATATCGACTAAGCCATCATGGTGCTGAACTTTTTGCTCTTTGGCGTTGTATGGTTCGTCAAATACGGGCGGGTAGTTGTCATCAGTGCGTTCGCCGTCGCTAAATTCGTTATGGTCAATCCATACTGCTGTGGCGTTGTCGACGCTGATTAAATCGTACTCTGAGTTCCAGCGCCCGCCCTTGATTGTTTCACAACCGTTAGGGTTTACGGTGTCGCTTTCATATTCTTCGCTACAGTTACCTGTACCTACTTCAGAAGACGAAATGCTAAATGAATCACCCGGATCCCAAGCTGGGAACATATCAAACGCATCGGTAAAGGTGACGTTGCGAATAATAATATTTGAAACCGCCTCGGGGCTGGTGGTAGAGGATTTACCCAACACTAAATTACCGTATTTGATTTCAGCGCTATCGCCAATACCAATGATCGATGTATTTGAGCCGACGCGGAACTTGATATATGCCGCTTGTGCTTGTTGGTAACAGCTACGCGCTTCTTCCAGTTCACCGGTCAACTCTGGTGGATCGCCATCGACAAGCGATTGATTATTCCAAACATTTGGATCGTACTCTGCCTCATACGCGGTGTAGAAGGTCTCGTAGTCGGTGTAGTTATCGCCGATGTATTCACTACACTCGGCCATAAAGCTTTCTTCGTCACGAGAGTTGCCTTCATCATCAGCGGTTAGGTCGATACTGCCATTGATATAGATGATTTTTGCCTCATCGCTCGGCGTGTCGTTTAGCGACGCATCTGCATCGCCATAAAGCGCTTCAATAAGCTCGCTACGTGAGGTGACGGTATAGATGTGATCTTCATCGGCATCAGCACCGCCAGTGACACTGCCATCGACTGCAGCCCAACCATCAGCACTGGTAATGACGCTGGTGGTATCTTCGACGGTTGTCGCATCATCTCCAGTGTCGGTTGTATCGTCTTCCAACGTACATCCAGCAAGAATTAATGGCAGCAAAAGGGAGAGGTAAGTCTTCTTCATTTTTCATTAGCCTTTTATTGTTATCTCAAAATGAAACACAATTTCATATTAATAATTAATCTAATTACAAACTGTGGTTTTGATCTAATAAAACTAACAATATATATTATTTATCACAGGCTATGACAAATTGATCTAAGCACTAATTCTTTTTTATTATTAGCGTGAAATAAATAATTGTGATCTAGATGATATTATTAATGAAAGGTTAAATTGGTACCAAGTGAGAAAATAAAAGGCTTTGTAAAAAAAGATGATATTTATAAAACTTAAAATCGTGATATTGATTCAAGAATAGGAGTGAGGTCCATCACACTGATAAACAGCCGCAATTTGCGTTTAAAATACAACTTAAGTTTATTAATTATTTTTTATAGTAAATCTTTTTGGACGCTTAAATAGTGACAACTCGATCGTTTGAATGGTATTTGTCAGTTGGTGGACACATCTGTTCTCCCTGTTTTTCTGAAAGAAACGGCGTTAGCACACTTATTTAAGTTCACTCTGTGGTTACAAAGAAGCAGGCAAAATGAACGTAAAAAGGGTGAGATTGTGTAATTGATAATTCAATAAACAATTAACTTATATTCGCAACATCGTGAGTTCAACGTTGCTTCCTTGAATCTGTTTGTTTCACTTTCACACTGATCGCATCACCTAATCTTGGAGCCACTTTGATGCGTCTAACTCCCATCGCGATAGCATGTCTGTTATCGAGTCCAATTCATACTGTTCATGCTCAATTGCCACCATTATCTGTTATGACCGCAACTGTCTATCATGCTGACCTCAACTTAAGCGAGTATTGGGTCAGCGAAAAGCTTGATGGTATTCGAGCTATTTGGGATGGCAGTTCGTTGAGAACGCGAGGCGGCCGAGAACTCAAGGTTCCGGCGTGGTTTACGCGTCCGCTACCGTCTTATGCGGTCGAAGGTGAGTTGTGGGCAGGTCGAGGCAACTTTCATCTTGTGCAACAAACCGTATTGGATCAAACGCCGGTCGAAAACGCATGGCAAAAAATGCGTTTTGTGTTGTTTGATTTGCCGACCGATAGTGAGTCGTACGCGCATCGTTACTTACGATTGTCTAAGTGGGTACAACCTTTAAAAGGCTCCCATATCGAATTAATTGAGCAACATAAAATTGATAGCGAAACTGCCTTGATGGCCAAGTTAGACGCAATTGTGGAGCAGGGTGGTGAAGGTGTGATGCTTAAGCGTATCGATAGCCTTTATCAATCAGGTCGCTCTTCTGATTTGGTCAAACTGAAAAAGTATCAAGACGGCGAAGCCACCGTGATTGGCTACAAACCTGGCAAAGGAAAGTTGTTAGGGATGATGGGGGCACTTCTAGTGCAACTACCATCTGGACAACAATTTTATCTCGGCGGCGGTTTTAGTGATGAGCAACGTAAGACGCCGCCACCGATTGGTCAGCAAATTACGTTTCGCTTCAATGGATACACTCAAAATGGTATTCCCAAATTTGCCCGTTTTATCCGTCAGCGGAAAGATTGAGTTTACCCCCTAAGTTAACGCGGCAGCGCTTAAACAGCTGTTGCCAATACTTCACATGACGCTGAGTTTGCACTTTGAACTGTTGGTAGTGCTGCTCAAGTGGATAGCGATAACTGGGATGCGTTTGGTTGAGTAGCGTTAGCACGGGCTGATATTGAAAATAGAGACCATTTAGACGTGCGAGGTAAGGCTGAAGTTTTGCAAGGTAAAACTTGCTAAACACGTTGGTGAGATAATTAAGCTGAGTATTATTGCGATTCGCGCCGCACATGATGCGAGCATCATATTGCTCGAGCTGATCATTAAGCACATTAAGCCAAGCGCTGGCGTTACTCAGGGAATAGTCGAGTTTGCCAGTCATCGGCATCGCTTCTAATGTTTGTTGAACGGGCGTGATGTGTATCGGCGCTGCACTGAGTGTGGCAGATTTCAGCGTGGTTAGATGACTTTGCTTAAGGGTGGCAAATGCATGAATGACTTGGCTTGAGTGGCTAAAATCTGCCTCAGTTAACCAATCATGGGCTTCAAGTTGTGTGCGCATTGCTTGGCTGGTGAACATGACATTACTGAGCCGGTGAGGAAGCTGTTTGAATTTAATGGCTTGAATCTCGGCCAGTTGGGATTTAAGCGTAGCGCTAATGGCAGGATTTTCGATACAGCGGCCAAGACCAATAATCAATTGGCGCTGATAATCGTAGTCACGAAACTCATCTTGGACTTTACCAAGAATCGAATTTTTCTCCGCAATTAATTGGAACAGTTGGCAATGCCTAAGTTGGTAGCTGTCAAGCAAACCGAGCGAGGTGGTGCTGAGCGCGAACTTGATATCACGAACCGCTGGCAGACGTGTATAGCGGGTTGTGGGAGTCGCAAGCGGCTCAATGCCCTGGACATTGGCGATACGGCTAAGGTAAGTCGCAAAGTCGTCTTCTATCTGTGCACTTTGGCCTAAACAGCCGCTGATAAGCAGAGATAAAATCAGTGTGGCCAGTTTTCTCACAATGAAGCCTCGCACGGTTTTGGCTTGAGTTCGTCAATATAATCGAAAAGACCAGCGGATGGCTGGTCTTTTTAGCTTAGGTTAGCGAGAGGCGAAAGTGAGCAGTGTCTCGTGGCTTTGGGTGTGCATCCAACGTAGACGTAACCCTAAGAACAGCGCTGCCGAGGATAAACCGACGATGATCCCAATCCAAAAGCCCACCGCGCCCATGGGTTCAACAACCCAGTTGGTCATTGCCAGAATATAGCCGCAAGGTACGCCAAGGAGCCAGTATGCAACGAACGTACGCGAGAAGATTGCCGCCATATCTTTGTATCCGCGCAGCGCGCCAGCGGCGATAACTTGAACGGCATCAGTTAGCTGATAAACTGCCGAGAGCAACAGCAACTGGGTCGCAAGCTCAATCACTTGACGGTTATCGGTGTAAATCAGCGCCACAGGCTCACGCAGCAATGCGGTGATAAGAGCGGTAATCACTGCAGTGCTAACGCCTAAAAACAGTGCGACGCGACACGATATCATTGCACCGTGGGTGTTGTTTTCTCCCAAGCGGTGCCCAACTCGAATACTCACCGCGGCGCCAATACTCATTGGCAGCATAAATATCAATGATGAGAAGTTAATGGCGATTTGGTGTGCGGCGACCGTGGTAGGCCCAAGCGGCGCAATCATCATGGCTATCACCGCAAACAAGGTAACTTCAAAGAACAGTGCGGCGGCGACCGGAAAACCAAGTTTGAATAGTCGAGCTAACGCTTTGAGTTCTGGCTTATGAAAATGGCGAAACATCTCTATGTGCGCAATGCGTTTAGAGGTGAGAATGTAAAACAGCAGCATCAAAAACATTGCCCAATATACAATCATGGTCGCAACGCCACAACCCACGCCGCCTAACGCTGGGGCGCCGAATTTGCCGTAAACAAAAATCCAGTTGAGCGGAATATTGAGCAGTAATCCGATAAAACCAATGATCATTGCTGGTTTCGTGAGGGACATACCGTCGGTAAAACTGCGAAAGGTTTGAAACAGCAAAAACGCCGGGACGGCGTACATCATGGTATGAATGTAGCCGATGGTTTTGTGCGCCATCACAGGCTCGACATCCATCCAGCGTAAAATGGTATTGGTTTGAAACAGCACAGCAAGGGTCGGTATGGCGACCAAAGCGCTGAGCCAAATCCCTTGTTGAACTTCAAATGAGATGCGGTTTTGACGGCCGGAGCCGTTAAGCTGAGCAATAATAGGCACCAAAGCCATTAAAAGCCCCATGCCGAACAAAATGGTGGGAAACCACACGCTACTTGCGATGGATACCGCCGCCATATCCGTGGCACTAACGCCGCCGGCCATGATGGTATCAACAAACCCCATGCTGGTTTGCGCAACCGAGGCGATGAGCACTGGTGTCGCGAGTTGCACTAGGGTGGTGGTTTCTTGTTTATAAAGCTGCACTGATACACTCCGAAATAACGCGCCGTCGGATTGGCGACGCGGCAGGTAATCTCTGTTACCATTGACGAGCATAATAAAGAAATATCCCCCCAAGCTCTACGTAAAATTTGGAGAATCTCACTGTGTTTACCGGAATCGTTCTCGGCATGGCGCAAGTCGTTGCCATCGACAAAAAACAATCTTTCCAAACTCATACACTTAAGCTGACATCTGAAATGCGTGCTGGCCTTGAAATTGGCGCCTCAGTTGCGCACAACGGCTGCTGTTTAACCGTCACTAAAATCGATGCAGATCAGGTCAGTTTTGACCTTATGCAGGCAACCTTGAACACCACAAACTTGGGTGAATTAACGCTGGGGGATTGGGTGAATATTGAGCGTGCCGCCAAGTTTGGCGACGAGATTGGTGGTCACAGCATGTCAGGCCATATCAGCGTCACGGCGAACATCGTTGAGATAATCGATACTCCGAATAATCGAACCGTGTGGTTTGAACTGGATACGCCAGATATGAAGTATGTGTTGGATAAAGGCTACATAGGTTTGGATGGATGTTCGTTAACCATAGGTGACACCAACGGCCAGCGTTTCTGTGTTCATCTGATTCCAGAGACCATGAACAGAACATTATTTGGTCGTAAAGCGGTTGGGGCAGCGGTTAATGTTGAATTTGATCCGCAAACTCAAGCTATCGTCAATACGGTAGAACGCGTTTTGGCGCAGCAAACGCAAAGCTAGACGACTTAGAAAATCTGCTCGTCATCGGCGTCAATACTGAGCTCAATGCTGTCATTGAGCTCATCCACCACCATATTAAAATGTATCGGGTGACAACACGCCGGGCAGTCATCATAGAAATCTTGACTGCCGTTGGAGCAATCGAGCGACACTCGAATCATGTGCCCACAGTGCGGGCAGGTTACCGACTTTTCACTGAACTCTTTCATTGTTGCTGCCTCTTTGTATAATTTATAAAAGTTTATACAAGGAAGCGAAATTGCGCCTGTAATTTACACCCAGTATTAGGGGTATTTTGAGGCGAACGCTCTAACTCAATAGCTCATGACTTCATCAATCATTTTCTGGGCTTGATCTAAATAATGGCCGCCAAAATGATTGTAGTGGTTGAGAATATGGTACAGGTTGTAGATGGTTTTGCGCTGCGGATAGCTATAGGAAAGCGGGGAAATACTCTCGTAACCTTGGTAAAATTCCGCTTGAAAACCGCCAAACAGCTCGGTTAAAGCCAGGTCACATTCTCGATCGCCCCAGTAGCAAGCGGGGTCGAAACACAGCGGGCCGAAGGCGCTAATGGCGGTATTTCCATGCCATAGATCACCATGCAGCAGCGAAGGTTTGGGCTGGTGTCCATTAAGTAACTCACGAATTACTTGAGTAAACTCGGTGATATCAACAAGTTCTATTCCTTTTTCGCGCATCAATTGCAGTTGCCAACCAATGCGCTGCTCGGCGAAAAAGTGCGACCATTTTTTCTCCCATTTGTTGGGCTGCAACATTTCCCCTAAGTAGTTATCAATATCTAAGCCATACTCTTTCTGTTCACCCCAGTTGTGGAGTTTGGCGAGTTGTTGTCCAAACTTATAGCTGTTGGCGGCATCATCAAGTGGTTTAGTGGGCAAATAATTGAGCACCAGAAACGCATGCTCTTTGGTTTTTCCGAGCATGACTAGCTCAGGAACAAAGACGCTTGAGGTTTGGCGCAATAGGGCGATATTTTCGGCTTCTGCCTCAAAGTTGTGTAAACATTCGACACGATTGAGCTTGATAAAATAGCGCTGAGTGTTATCGCTGATCATGTAACATTCACTGATGTCGCCGCCGTGAATTTTCTGTTTTTCAACGATTTGAAAATCAAACATCAGGGTATCAGAAAGTTGCTGCGAAATGGCTTGCCACATAATCACTCCTATGAAGAAGATCTTCTTGGGTTAGAGTTTAGAATAACTTGTAAATAAAACTTTGCCACTGTGTCATTTTCCTTCCTATCGTAGCCAAGTGGAAATGAAAATGTACAATTTGTGACCAAAGCCGAGTGGAAAGTGGTAAAAAGTGGCGATTATAAGCCTATAAGTCATCACTCATTTATAAGTCGCAAGGGTGGAATTGAGGTCAATGTAGAAAATATCACGACGAAATCATCGAATGTTATGAAAATTATTTTTAATCGCTTAGTATTAGGTAAGGATTACAAACTGCCTTATCAATAGATGGAGAAACGATGTGGTTGTAGAGACCGACGGTTATCTGGCGTTAATCGAACACTTAGCTTTTAACTTAGACGTGTTCGCGTCTGACAATGGTGACATTGGTAAAGAAAGTGTCGAAGACGTGGTGACAGATATGGTTGCCAGCAACATTATGGCGATCTTTGAGCAAAACCCAGAGTTACACTCAAGCGTACGTTTTCAACTATTGAAAGAAGCCGATATGGTGGTAGAAGATCTTGGCGAAGTGTTGGCCGGTGTTTGGGCGAAGCCTGCGACTAACGGTCAAATTCTGTTTTTAGACGAATACATCGCACTGGTTAAGAACTTGTTTGACTCGGCAGTCGCAACCTACGATTAAGGGTTGAGCACGCGGCGGAACTGCCAAAACGTCGACGCCCAGTACGGGTTATCCAAACGAGAAATGATCACGCCTTTAGATTGCGAGGCGTGCATAAATTGCTTATTCCCCAGATAGACACCAACATGACGCGAATTGCTGCTTGGTCTGAAGAAGACTAAGTCGCCAGGTTCAGCGTTACGGTAGTCAAGTTGTTCACCGACTTGTACTTGATAGTAAGTGGTGCGAGGCAACTGAGTTTGCGCAGCATCGCGAAATGCAATTTGGACAAATGCAGAGCAATCAATCCCATTCTTTGATGTGCCGCCAAACTGGTAAGGCGCGCCTTCCCAACGATGAAATACCTGCAAAAAAGAACTCAGAACCTGCTGACGTTCATTGACCGTAACTTGATGAGTGTGGTTCACCGATTGCGGCTCAAATTGCGCCTGCTCGGGAGCGCTAGGTGCACTCGAACACCCAGCAAGTACGGTAGATATTGCCAGCGTGACCAACGCTAAAGCGCTGTGGCGTGTTATGTTTAATGATTGTTTTATTGACATATAACTGAAATGTTTTCGCCATAAACTGACGGCATCTAAACTATGGATTGAGTTGTTCAGGTTGTCATGCGTTTAAAAAACAAACAAAACTTCTCACTGTTACAGACCATCAGTGCGTTGTTTATAACTATTACCATACTTGTTGCATTACTGTCTGTAACCAGTGTGAGAAGTGTCGGTCGCATCGAAAATCAATTTTCGCTTCTATCACAACAAGCGTTGCCTCTTGCTTTGACCAATGCCACGTTAACTCAAACGGTATTAGAGCAGATCAAACAGCTAAGTTACGGTACCCAAGCGAGCTCTGAGCAAGAGTTGGCGCCGATTTCACAAAGTATTACCAGCCTCTCACAGCAAGTTACAGAACTGAGTCATCAAGTGTTAGCCACGTCGGCCAATTTCCAAGGTTCAGTGAGCCCTGAACAAAGCCAAGCATTACAACAAAATATCGAAACGCTGTTTAAACTCACTCAGTCAATTCTCGATGATCAGCAAGCGCTGCTGAGTATGCAGGCCCACATCGATGACCAAGTTCAAGAATTTCGCTATGGATTAAGCTCGATAGGGCCAGAAATGAGCCGAATCAGTTCGTTTCTGTCCAATGATGACCCTGAATCAATCGATGCCGCTAACCGCTTTTCTGCCAGTGCCAGTTCGATGGAAGGCACTTTCTTAATGATGTTGATGCAAAAAGACCAGCACCAAGCACAGCAACTGTTTAAAGAGATGCGTACGCGCATCGCTGGCATTAATTTGGCTTATGCGGATTTTGCTGAGTTGCACCCAGACGTTAAAGATTTTGCAAGCTTAACGGCTCCTTACCAGATGGTAATGTCGGGATTTTCTGAAAACGGCGTCTTAAAGCAGATAATGGACAAGCTTGAACGCGCCAGTCAGCAAAAGGCGTCTGTTACACGTGCGATTAGCGCCGCCAATGCAACCATTGCGACATTAAATGAGATTTCTAATACCGCCAATCAATTGATTTCAGGGAGTCAACACGTGGTCGAGCAGTCGATGACGACCATTACCACAGTATTGATGGTTGCAGGGGCATCGTTGGCGCTGTTGATTATCATATCTTGGTTGTTTCTGCGTCGCTGGATTGGGGCGGGTATCGATGCCATCAGTGTGTACTTGACGCGTTTAGTCGACAACGATTTTACCCATCAGGCGAAGCCCGTTGGGCCGCGAGAGCTTCAGCAAATCCGCCGCCAGTTAGATGAGGTCTGTGCAACGATTCGTGATTCTTTGATGACAGTAACTGAGAACTGCGAAATCTTGTATCAAACCGCAGAGCTTAGTCACGGCGCGGCAGAGCGTTCAAATTATGCGCTGAATACCCAAAATGAATCCTTAACCAGTATGGTTTCAACGGTGACAGAACTTGAAGCGTCGATTCGCGAAATTGCCAACGTCACCCTTGATTGTAATCAAGAGACCCAACAAGCAGTTCAACACGCGCAGTCGGGCGTTATCGCGCTTGGTGATAATCGCCAGCGTTTACAATCCCTAGAACAAAGTATGGACATCAATGATGTGGCGATGAAGGAGCTTGATGAGCGCGTGCAGCAAATTAGCGGTATGGTCGAGATGATTGCAGGTATTGCCGAAAGTACCAATCTGCTTGCGCTTAACGCCGCCATCGAAGCGGCCAGAGCCGGAGAACAAGGGCGGGGATTTGCGGTTGTCGCCGATGAAGTAAGAAAACTGGCCCAGGGCACGTCAGAGCAAACCAATAGTATTCGTCATAGCATGGATGAGCTTGTGAACTCAGCGCAGAAATCGCGTCTTGCGGTGCAAACATCGAGGCAGGAAATGGGCCAAGCGCTTGATTCCGGCGAGCATATGAAAATCACGTTTGAACAAATTCAAACCTCCGTTGAGCAAATTCGCGCCCGGGTCGAACAGATTACAGTGGCAACCGAGCAACAACAACGCGCCACTGCGGAGGTCAATCAGTCGATCTCGTATATTTCACAGCAAAGTGACGATACCAAATTACAGCTTGATGCCATGGTTGAAAGTTCACAGCAAGTCGCTGACATAGCAGGTCGTCAGCAAAACATGCTGCAACAATATCAACTTAATTGATTTTTCCGTTGCGAAACGGCTGCGTGAGCATGCGATCTAGCCATTGCTCACGTGGCTGACGAAAAATCGGTAAGCCGATTTGCATCTGTTGATGTCCTTGGCTCGGCATCGCCGTATAGGTGTTAAACCAGCGATCCCAGCAAGATAGGCAAAAGCCAAAATTCGAGTGCGTTTCGCGGGCGATGGTGGAGTGGTGGATACGGTGCATGTCCGGCGTAACGACGACTTTTCTTAGCCAATGGTCAACGCTAAGTGGTAAATGCGCATTACTATGGTTAAACATCGCACACGCATTGAGCACGATTTCAAAGATCAAAACACCGTAAACAGAGACACCGAGTGATAGGACTAACGCGATTTTAAATAGCATGGAGAGCAGAATCTCCACTGGATGAAACCGCGCTCCGGTTGTCACGTCGATATCTTGATCGCTATGATGCATGCGATGCAGTCGCCATAGCCAAGGAACACGGTGGAACAAAACATGCTGCAGGTAAATCGCGAAGTCTAATATGAGTAAACTCAAAACCAGATTCAGCCAAGGAGAAAGCTGGGCTAGGTTCATCAAACCGAGTTGATGGGCATTGGCGTATTGGGCCGCATCAATAGCAAGCAGTGGCATCACAAGTGACAGGATAACGCTATTGAATCCCGTCAACCCAAGGTTATTCAACCAGCGCAGCGATTTCGTCTGGCTAAGCACTCTGCGCGGCGATTGGATTTCCCAAACCGCGCAGGCGCACAATACAAAGCAGAAAATCAAAACACGAATAAGGCTTGGTTCAAACACAGTAAAACCTTTAGATAACTTGCAACTGCACAAACTGTAAGTACAATCCGCAACGAATTCCACTCTTTATCTGCATTTATGAGAATCCATCAATTTCACCGTTTGTATCAACAGCGACTCGCGCAAGCCACCAAACCGTTCAATGCACGGGGCTCAAAAGTCAGGCGATGTTCCTATTGCCAAGTGGTTGAGAAGCATTGCATTTGTGCCATGCAGCCAGACATCGAGACTGAGTTTGCAGCAATGCTATTGCTGTCTGATAACGAAATTCTCAAACCGAGTAATACCGGCCGCCTGATTGCAGACACGGTGAAACAAACGTTTGTATTTAAGTGGCATCGCACCGAACCGGATCCTCAAATGCTCACCTTGCTACAAGACGCCAACTTTCAGCCGATGGTGGTGTTTCCAGATGAATATGTGGATGACAAAACACGTTTGGTCGAACTGCGTGAACATCAATTTGGTGAAAAGACGCCGCTGCTGATTTTCATTGATGGCAGCTGGCGTGAAGCCAAGCGAATCTTTCGCCGCTCAGAATATCTGCAAGGTTTGCCAGTGGTCTCGATCACGCCGCAGCGACTATCACAATATATGATGCGCAAAGCCAGTAAGGACAACCACCTTTCAACAGCAGAAGTGGCTTGTGCTGTAATCGAAGACCTTGGAGATAAATTTGCTTCAACAACGTTATCTTTGTGGTTTGAGGTATTCAAAGAGTCGTATTTATTGAGTAAAACTCGATTAAAAACTGATATTGAGTTACGCGAACAAGCCATTTTACGTTACCAAAACCATGTGGAAATGACGGTTAAAAACGAGAAATGAGCCGAACAATTGAAAATTACGTGCTTTTCGGTGCTCATTTAGCCGCCAAGTAAAGAATAAATACGCTTTGGGTCACGGTATGTAGGCGTAGCTGTATGGATAATGCGGGCAACTTTCGGAATTTTAAAATTAATGAAACTTAGCTTTTGCAGGAGAGATTTCATGTATTACGGCTTTGACGTAGGTGGAACGAAAATTGAGTTTGGCGCGTTTAACCAGCAGCTTGAACGTGTTGCGACAGAACGCGTGCCAACGCCAACCGAAGACTATGATTTGCTGGTGTCCACATTGGCCAATTTGGTTGAAAAATACGATCAGCAGTTTGCCACCAAAGGCAGTGTTGGTCTCGGTTTTCCAGGCATGGAGGATGCGGACACTGGCGCTGTGTTAACAGTCAATGTGCCCGCTGCGAAAGGCAAAACGCTACGTAAAGATTTGGAAGCGAAAATCCAACGCCCTGTCAAAGTCGAAAACGATGCCAACTGCTTTGCGTTGTCAGAAGCGTGGGATGACTCATTGCAATCTGAGCCATCGGTATTGGGCTTAATCCTTGGCACTGGGTTTGGCGGTGGTTTGGTCGTTGGTGGTGAAGTGTTTTCTGGGCGCAACAACGTTGCTGGAGAAGTTGGTCACCAACGATTGCCGATTGATGCGTGGTTTTTATTGGGTGATAGTGGCAGTGCGCCGCTGTTTCAATGTGGTTGTGACAAAAAAGGTTGTTTGGATAATTACCTTTCTGGCCGCGGTTTTGAACAGCTTTATGCCCATTACTATTCAGAACCTAAAAAAGCGTTGGACATCATTGCTGACTACCACAATGGCGAGATCCGTGCCCTCGAATTTGTTGATAAGTTTATGGAACTGCTCGCGATTTGTTTAGGTGGCTTATTAACGAGCATTGACCCGCATGTAGTGGTGCTTGGCGGCGGTTTGTCTAACTTTGAGTTAATTTATGACGAGTTGCCTAAACGCCTACCTAAATACCTGCTTTCGGTGGCTAAAACGCCGCAGATCGTTAAAGCCAAACACGGCGATTCCGGCGGTGTGCGCGGCGCGGCGTTTTTGAATATCAAGCAATAACATCTGGTTTAAGCGCGTAGAAGTTTAAACATGTAAAAGGCTCGCAATTTGCGAGCCTTTTGTGCATATACGCGCCGTCATCGTTGGCTATTTCTTTTTGCCAATCCCGATATTTTCTTTAGGTTTCAACGTGATTTTACCAAAGCCCAATTTTGCGAAATGGTTATCGCGATAGTTCCTTACCGCTTTGGTATCGGAAACCGCTTCAATCTGCTGTTCCATTTTAAGGTATTGCGCAATGTCGATGCCTTCCGCTTCTGCGACCGCTTCATGAATGGAGTGATGTTTTTGATAAGAAAAGGTCAGAGTTTTCTCTTCGCCTTGGTACTCATAAATGATGGTTCGCGCCATGATTGTCTCTCACGTAGCAGGCCTATTCTGACCTCATTAAATTTGGGGCCTAGATTCTGCCTTGAAGCGGGATGATTGTCACGCATTCTCCGACTTTAACGCAGTCAATGTGCGGTGCGATTTCGATAAGGCAGTTTGCCTCACTCATTGAACGCAGCATACCAGAGCCTTGAGCTCCCGTTGTACGTACCGATACACGTCCATCCGGCAAAAATTCAAAATAGCCGCGTGAAAATTCGGTTCGACCCTGGCGAGAGCGCAGATCTTCGGTCGCAAAGGCCACGGTTTTAAGCGGTTGCCAATCAGACTCGCCTTGCATCTTACGGATGGCTGGCTCAACGAAAGTGAGAAACGACACCATAACCGCCACCGGATTGCCGGGAAGGCCAAAAAATGGCTTACCTTGAATATGACCAAAGGCCAGTGGTCGCCCTGGGCGCATATTAATGCGCCAGAAGTTAATTTCACCTAGGGACTCAAGCGCAGATTTGACGAAATCCGCATCGCCAACAGACACGCCGCCCGATGTGATGATGATATCGCATTGGGTTGCAGCCTCACTAAGGGCGCTGACCATGCACGGGTGACTATCTTCAAGAATGCCCAAATCATCAACTAAGCAGCCCATGCGCTGCAAGCGAGAGATTAATACGTAGCGATTTGAATCGTAGATAGCCCCATCTTTAAGCGGCTGACCGGGCGCTTGAACTTCATCGCCTGTAGAAAATACACCCACACGTAGGCGAGGGAAGACGCTGCATTGGGTTAAACCCAGTGATGCGATCATTCCGATCTCCGGCGATCTGAGGCGTTTACCGGTATCAAACACCCGTTGCTGAACTTTTAAGTCTTCTCCGGCAAGGCGTACGTTTTGACCGGCGCGCAAATTTTGCTGACTAAATGTGACAATGTCACCATTTTGAGTGCTTTGTTCGCGCATGATAACGGTATCCGCATTTTTGGGGGTTGGAGCGCCTGTCATGATTTTTACCGCTTCGCCAGCATTGAGCGCGCGGTCAAAAACGTGTCCAGCAAGCACTTCACCAACGACTTTATATTGGTCGCGTCCCAGATCATCACCACGAATCGCATAGCCGTCCATCGCCGAATTGTTATGGGCGGGGACATTAATTGGCGAAACGATCGGGGCTTTGAGTACCCGCAGATCCAACTCATGAAGCTGACATTCTTCGCTTTGTGAAGGTGATGAAATGGTCTCTAAAATAGCCTCGAGACCTTGTTCAACTGATAGATAAGCTGGCGATAGCGTATCACAGCTTGGTGTATTCAAGGCCTTAGTAGATTGATTCGCAAACTCAGTGACAAAACCGGAGATGGCGTCAAGGTCGTTGATATTGAGCTGTGGTAAAGCGCTTTCAATGGTGTCGCAGTCTGAGGCAATGGCGATGATGTTGCCATCGTTTGGGTATAGCCAAGGCTTACCGACAGCTTGGCGATGCAGCTCTATTTTGGGGAAAGCGATATTTTTGCACCCTTCGACCAAAATTAAATCGAGGTGCTGAGCATCAAAGCGACTGAGTAAATAGCTGAACTCGGCCTCTTGCTCGGGCGTTTCAGTCATCAAAGCAAAACGATTTCGTGACGCTATCAACATCTGACTGGCACCGGCTTTTCTCAAGCGGTAGCTGTCTTTACCCGGCTTATCGACATCAAAATTGTGATGCGCGTGTTTGAGCATGCCGACGCGCAGCCCACTTTGGGTAAGTTTTGGCAGTAGCGCTTCAAGTAACGTGGTTTTGCCGGTTCCGGAGTAGGCGGCAAACCCAAGGACAGGAATGGGGTAATCAATCATGGTTAAGTATTCCAAATTGAGCCAATTCGTCAGGCGTATTTAAATTCACGAAACATTCAGGCGAGTCGCTAAAATCAACAAATTGGGTATGACATTCTTGATACAGCAGTGCGATTTTACGATCGCCGCGAGCCAGAAAATCGCTGAGTCTAGCAAGCACTCGTTTGTGAAAAAGGGTAAACACCGGCTGCTGATGGTCGCCATCGTGAGCGACCAGAATCTCACTGTCTTGATTGGCCGCTTGGCAAAATCTGGCGACTAAATCGGTGTTTATTTGAGGGCAATCGCAAGGCACAAACCCCACCCAGTCGGTGTTCGCTGCGTTTAGTCCAGCGTGAATACCGCCAAGAGGCCCGGGAAATTCAGCAATAGAATCGGCAATGACTGGCGCATATTGGGCGTAAAACTCATGATTTCGATTGGCGTTGATCCATATCTGCTCGGTTTGCGGGCGAAGCCGTTGGTAGACATAATCAACAAGTGGCTTGCCGTTTAGCAAAATCAGGCCTTTGTCAGTGCCGCCCATGCGCGTCGCTCGACCCCCGGCTAAAATAACCCAACTAGTTTGTGTTGGTTGAAGCATAATCTTTCTCTGGTTGTGTCTCATCGATAACATGCAGCAGGGGTGTTTCAAATAATTGACCGTCTTTGAGCCACCACTGCTTGCTGCATAAAGCGGTTAGGGCATTATGATGATGGCTGGTAATCACCAAACTGGTGCCAGCGCCAAGCAAATCTTTTGCCATCGCGACTAAGCCGTGGATTGAATCGGCATCCAATGACGCACTCGGTTCATCCATCAGCAATACGGACGGTTTGAGTAACCAAGCTCTGGCCATGGCGACGCGCTGTTTTTCACCTCCAGACAACACCGAAATATGCTCATTGGCGATGGTCTCCAAACCGACCAAGCGCAGCGCTTTAATGACGTTCGCCCGCTTTTGCTGGCGTCCTAACGATTGAAAGCGCAGTCCGTAGGCGACATTGTTAAACACGCTGGTGTCGAATAGGTACGGGGTTTGATGTAAATAAATCACATGCTTACATCCCCAAACGCCGAAATAGCGTTGTAACCAGCGCGAATTAGGCCAATTCAGTGTGCCCGTTGTTGGTTTCACTAGGCCAGATAAAATCTTCAATAAGGTGGTTTTTCCAACGCCGTTGTCACCTTTGAGATAAATCGCTTCAGCAGGACCTATCGATAAGGTGTCAATGTGAAATAAGCCGCGTTGTTTAAAGCGCATTGAAAGCTGATCCGCGCGAATGCGAGTTGTCATGATAACACTCAATCCTCACTTTGACTGAATTCAACAGTATGTTTTTATTATGATTTAGAAAAACTAAGTTTCGAAAATTCGCAATGTAACCGATTTGAATTAACTGCGCAGAATCCCTGTTCCGCGTGCGCTGCTGAGGATGAAATTAAGCAGCAAAGCAAGAGCCAGCAATACCATGCCTAATGCCACACCCTGAGCAAACGCGCCCTTGTGGCTCTCCATTGCAATCGCGGTGGGAATATTGCGTGTAATGCCCATGATGTTGCCACCAACCATCATCGAACAGCCGACTTCGGTTACGATACGAGAAAATGCAGTGATCGTAGCGGCAAACAGTGGAAAGCGGTTCTCCCAAATCATGGTCATGGCAATACGTGGCAGCGATACACCCAGTGTAATGGCGGTCTCAATGGCACGGCGGTCACCAGACTGCAGCGCGCCATGCATTAAAGACACCAGCAGCGGAAAACTTATCAGCATCTGGCCAATAATCATCGCCTGTTGAGTAAACAGAAGCTGCCAATCTCCCATTGGGCCTGAGCGCGATAACAACATATACAGTAGCAGCCCAATCACGACCGTAGGCACCGCTTGTAAGGTGTTGATGATCGCAAGCAGCACCCATTTACCAAAAAACTGAGTGTAGGCGAGCACAAAGGCCAGCAACATTGCCGGAAGTAGCACCAGTGCGATGGCGCTTAACGACACACGAAAAGAGACCAGTACGATTCCCCATAAGGTTTTATCCAAACTGGTCAGCAGAGCAAGTGCATCAAGTGTGGTTTGCCACAAATTCATGGTTAGCCTTTGGCATTCGCGACAAATAGTTGCTTGCCATTGAGACGAAACGCATTAATCAAGGCTTGGCCGCGTTCATTTACAAGCCAATCACTAAACGCTTTTGCACCTTGCGCGTTAATGGTTGGATAGCGGCTTGGGTTGACCAAAATAACTTGATATGGATTGAACAAGACCGGATCACCTTCAAAGACAATCTTAAGGTCTAATTTATTTTGATACGCCAGCCAAGTACCTCGGTCGGTGAGCGTATAGCCTTGCATTTCAGAAGCCATATTGAGCGTTGGCCCCATACCTTGCCCGACAGAGCGGTAACCGCCGAAGTTGGGCTTTATGTTACTTTGCGCCCACAGTGCTTTCTCTTTTTTATCGGTCCCTGAATCATCGCCGCGCGCGATAAATATTTCATCTTGCTGAGCGATTTGACTTAGTGCCTTGATTACAGACGCTTGAGTTTGGGCATTAGCTGGGTCAGATTTTGGGCCGACTAACACAAAGTCGTTATACATGAGCGCCTTTGGAGTGACGCCGTAACCTTTGGCGACAAATTCTGCCTCTGCGTTGGGAGCGTGGGTCATCACTAAGTCAACGTCGCCATTTTCACCCATTTTGAGTGCTTTACCTGTTCCCGCTGCAATAACATCCACTTGATAACCGGTGTCTAGCTGAAACTTAGGAAGCAGATAATTGAGTAAACCTGAATGGTAAGTACTGGTTGTGGTCGCAAGGCGAATATGTTCGGGCTCATTAGCCCAAACATGCGAGGTGAATGAGATCAATGTTGTTAAAACAAAGCTATAGCCAAGACGTTTCATGGGTTTGCTATCCATAGTCGTGATAATGATAAGCCTTCGATTGGGCTGCTCTGGCCCATTTCAATCGGCACGTTATTTAGCCTAGATATTAATGAGTGTAGAACTCTCGCTCTAAAGTTAGGACAAAATGTCGCACATTGTGAACGATGTACTATAAATAAGTGGATGAATTTGTTTATTTCCTTGTTTAATCAAAGAGAAAAACCATGTTTTCTACGCTTGAGCCCAATTTTCCGACCTTAAAATCTCATCCTTTTGGCGCATTTTCGGTATTGGTGGTGGACGATGAACAAGGGCTGCAAACTGTACTGAGTAAAGCGCTAAGTCAGTGGTTCGCTAAAGTTGAAACCGTCAGCAGTGTTGAAGAGGCAGAAAATCTGCGTTGTCAGTATCATTACGATTTGATCTTGCTGGATGTCAATCTGCCTGGGCGCTCTGGCATCGAGTGGCATGAAGTGTTTGCGGCTGATGAAAAACAGTCTGATGTGATACTGATGACGGGCTATGCCGATCTTGAAACCGCCATATCAGCGATAAAATTGGGCGTGACAGATTTTATTCTCAAGCCATTCTCTCTCAATCAGATGCTCAAAGCCGTCGAGCGCTGTATGACGGCGCGGCTTGAACAAAGAAAACAATTCGCGTTAGAGCAACAAGTTGAACGCCACTACGCCAAAGACATCATTGGCAATTCATCCGCAACATTGGCGGTCAAGCAGCTTATTGCCCAGTTTGCACCGTCGAAAGCCGCGGTATTAATTCAGGGCGAGTCGGGGACAGGAAAAGAGTTGGTCGCTCGCGGTATTCATCAAGCCAGTGGTCGCAGCGGGGCGTTTGTGCCAATTAACTGCGCAGCAATTGCGCCAGAACTGCTAGAAAGCGAACTGTTTGGTCATGTTTCTGGGGCATTTACTGGGGCTAAAAACAGCAAAGAAGGGCTGTTTCGCGTTGCCAGCGGTGGCACCTTGTTTCTTGATGAGATAGGTGAAATGCCGCTGACCATGCAATCATCTTTGCTACGGGTGTTAGAGCAAAAAATGGTACGTCCTGTTGGCGGCGAGAAGGAGGTGAGCGTTGATCTTCGGATTGTTGCGGCAACCAACCGCCAATTGGCAAAAGAAGTGGAGTCGGGGCGATTTCGTGAGGATCTGTTTTACAGACTTAATGTGCTGAGCATTGAGATTGCTCCCCTTAGAGAGCGTAAGCAAGACCTAGTTGAACTGGTGCCGTTTTTTACTCACAAACTGGCCAAAGATTTGGGGGTAAAAGCGCCTAAGTGGGCGCACAACGACATGCAGGCGCTCAACAATTATGATTGGCCGGGTAATATTCGAGAGCTCAAAAATCTGCTTGAACGCTGCTTACTATTGGGCACGCCAGTGGCAGAGCACCTGTCGGATAACGTGCTAACGTCTGGCGGCGATTTGACTCAAGTCGAACCTTGTGATGATCAACCTCCTTGCGGCTATCCAAATTCTTGGCCGCTAAAGCGTGTTGAAAAAGCGCATATTCAGCAGGTGGTTGACCTCTATGATGGCAATAAATCCGCAGCCGCTCGAGATCTCGGCGTCGCGCGTAAAACCTTAGAGCGTAAATATCGAGATTGGCAAAGCGAGGCGGAGTTCGATGACAATTAAGCCATTGAAGTTGCGTTTTTTTCACAAGCTTCACGGTGGGTTGTTTAAATGGCGGCATCGATTTACGACCATGGTTCGTTATCGGCTGTTGATACTTGCGGCCGCGCCGCTCGCTGTAACCCTAATGGCGGTTATTTTGGCGATGCTGTATGTTCGAGTCTCGACCACGCTGCAAATGACTCAACAGACGTTAGAGCACAAGATCGTTCTAGCACAGCGCTTTATCGACGAATTCGAAGGCGAAGTTTCGCAGGCGCCAGACAGTGAGTTTTCTATACGTTTAACTTCGCTTGTGTCTCCGGTGATTGCAAAACTGGCTTCACCAAACACCATCGAATCAAGTTTAAATAACACGTCATTATCGAGCTTTTCTATACTGGAGCCTCATCTTCAAGGTGAGGTGTGGGACCCGCAAAGCTGGTCGGTTAGCGCTGCGCTATCGAGCAGTAATCAAACTTATGCCGCGCCATATCTAACCCTTTCTTTAGCGTTGTGGCCAAAGCTTAAAATCGACCTGATTGAGATATTACAGTTGAGCTTGTTTGCTTTGGGATTGGTCATTGTTTTAGCCGCATTCATCTATCGTAGTGCACGCAATTTATTTCGCCCAATCGAGCGTATTCACCGCGTCGTAAAATTGGTGCAATTAGGTAAAGACGTGCGTATCGGTCGATTGAATTTAGACCAAGAACATGAGTTAGCGCTGCTGGCAAAACAATTTGATCATATGCTCGATTTACTGGATCAACGTAATCAAGAGCTTGAATTGGCGGCTTCGCAGCTTGAAGCCAAAGTTCAAAGCCGAACGGAAAGTCTGAGGGATAAAACCGAGCTGCTTGAAACCCATATTGAACTACTCAATCAAACTCGAGATAAGTTGATCATCAATGAAAAGCTGGCTGCGCTCGGTGAACTAACCGCGGGTATTGCCCATGAAATTAACAATCCGGCGGCGGTCATTTTGGGCAACGTTGAATTGATTGAGTTTGCTCTTGGCTCGCGCAGTGAAGACGTGAAAGATGAGATCCAAGCGATTTTATTGCAGATTGACCGAATTCGTAATATTACCCGCAGCCTATTGCAATACAGTCGTCAAGGCGGCTTGCAAGACCAAATTACTTGGCAGCATTTAACCCCAATCATTAATGAAAGTATCACTTTGGTTAAAACCGGGGCGAAGAAGCGCGAAGTTCAGTTTGTCACTCAATTTAACGCCACTGAAGCGGTTGAAATTAATCGACATCACTTGCTGCAAGTGTTGGTCAATCTAATGATGAACGGGATTCATGCCATGGATGGCAAAGGTGTGCTGACCATTATCAGTGAGGACTGGCGAGTCGATGCTATCAATATCGGTGCGATTATCCGCATTCAAGATCAAGGCGCCGGTATTAAACCCGAGTTTATCAATAAAATATTTTCACCGTTTTTTACCACAAAACGCAGCGGTACTGGGCTTGGGCTTTCGGTTTCACAAAGTTTACTTAGTCAAAATGGCGGGGAGATAAAGGTTTCGTCCCAGTTGGGCATCGGCAGCGAATTCTCTATCTATCTCCCCGCTAAAGCCTGTCAGGGATTATTGGTCAAAGCTTAGGCTTAACCGAGTCATTTTTATTTTGGGCTAGGTCTGGCATCGCCTTTGACATCAAATTCTATACGTTCTCCACCAGTATAAACTTGAAATCTTAATCCTTTAGCTCGAGCGATCGTGATGATGCCAAACTTGTCAGCCAGTTCGAGCCCCATCTGAGTGACACCAGAGCGCGATAACAGTAGCGGAATCCCCATCTGAGCGACTTTGATGACCATTTCCGAGGTTAAACGTCCGGTGGTGTAAAAAATTTTGTCGTGCCCTGACTGTTGGTTCTGCCACATCTCACCAGCCAAGGTATCCACCGCGTTGTGGCGCCCAACATCTTCAACAAACGATAACACTTGGTCTGCTTGGCAAATCGCGCAGCCATGCACCGCGCCTGCTTTCTTGTAGGTTTTGTTGTAGTGAGAGAGCGCTTCAAGCGCCCTGTATATATCCGACTGTTTATAATGAATTTGTGGTACTTGGTAACCTTCAAGCGAAGCCATCACATTACCGTACATGGTGCCTTGTCCACACCCAGAGGTGACGGTTTTCTTTTGCATTGCACTTTCAATATGTTCGACGTTTTCGCGCGTGACCAACACCGCGCTTTGGGTTTGCCAATCAATGATTAATGACTCGATATCGGTAATGTCGGAAATGAACCCCTGATTCTTCAAATAGCCAAGTACCAACGACTCTGGTTGAGACCCCAAAGTCATCAAAGTCACCACTTCTTTCCAATTGAGTAAAATCGTCAATGGGCGTTCACAGGCAATGTGCTTGGTCAATCGCTCTCCGAATTCATCAAGAACGTCTATTTCAACCGTGGGGGATGGATTGGCTTGAGTTTTAATTAAGTGAGGAATAACCACAGCAGCTCCCTTTGCTCAGTATCAAAAATGATTCATTTCTCATCTGTGTCTCATCACAAATCGAATGAACTCTAAAATTTAAATTAAGCTTATTTGACTAACTTAAAAGTCAACTAAAGTGTTAATAATTAATATGGCGTTCTGTTTGTGTAAAAGCAAAACTTCGTTGTAATTTTAGCTACAGAATAGGTGATGAATGTCGAATGCAACTAAAATGATCAAAACAGAATGTCTCTGGCCGATAAGCTGCGAACTGGTCAAGCATGAAATCTCTACAGGAATTTGGGTCACCGTGCAGTGGCAACTCAAAGGATTTGATTTGCACGCAAAAGAAACGTTTGGGCCGGTCATTAGCCTACAACTTTATCGTGATGAGCGTACTGACTATCGATTCAATCTCAGTTCACAACAGCCAAAGTTGTTCTTAGTGCTTGATAATGTAACAGATGAACACCACCCGGAGGTTGTGGTGCTGACGGCTTCACAATCGGTGGCCAGCCAATACCTCGATGGTGATTATTTAGTGCTGTCGAACACGATGCCGCTCGCTGTTCAAGCATGGATTGAAGCTTTTATTGGTCGTCATGGTGAGCTCATCGAAACCAAGAAAAGCAAAAAGCGCGACGGAGCAGGTCGTTCGAGTGAGCAATAAATTTATTAAGCGCTGGTCTGAGCAGAAATTGCAGGCCAGCACAGATGAGCAACCACCGCTTCAAGAAACGGCTGTTGAACCTGTGCAAAGCGAAGAAATTGCGCTTGAGCACAGCGATTCGCAACAACCAGTCCAAGACGAAGAGCAAAAAAGCGATTCCCTGGCATCACTTTTAGCGTCCCAAGCGAGCGAAGAAGTTAAAAAACTTGCGTTAAGAAAATTGTTTATGAGTGGTGAATTTCACCATGTCGATCCTCTCAACGACTACGCCCATGATTTTTCATCGGCCAAAAGTCTCTCCGCCGAAGTGGGAAAACAGCTTCGCCAATGGTTGAGTCAGCCTTCTGAAGATGAACTCATCGCTGATTCTGCAGTAGAAAACGAAAACAAAGCGTCATCGTCTGATGTTTCTGTTGATAAACCGCCTTCTTTGCCTAGCGACAACGACAATATAGAGAACGTTTAAACAGCGACAAATCGTCGCATTCGGTTTTTACCTAGACAAAATGTCCCAGCACTACAGAAAAGTTTGGGACTTTTTGTCCACTACTGATTGTTCATAGACATGCCAGTTTAAATTATTACGATTAACTTATTGATAAATAGATAAAAGTTATATTGGTACGCCGTTTGCTTTATGTATCCGAAATGGGTTCGTGCTAGGAAGGGGCGATGCTAAAAGAATTCTTACAACAATCAACGTCAATCAACGGACGTGCTCGAAATCGAGCCGTTACTCAAACGGTTGAACTCGGAAATCTTATTCCGCCTACCGTCAGTTATGAAAGCTCAGGAAGAACGTTACTCATTGGACCAAGCGATATTGTTCAGCGTGTTTACCACCAACTCAGCGGTGTTATGTCCAGTGTCACTTTACTGTCTACCGACGGTGAGCCAAGCGATGTAGAGGGCATGTACTACACTGACAGTGTTGAAATCTCAGGTTTTCTTGGTCAGTTTAATGTTTGGGTTGAACATCAAGCGCAATCACACAATCTCGCCCAAATTGCCATTCAGGCATCACATTTCGATATCGTTGTGGATTTATGTCTGACCAGCTGTATGGATCAACAAGTTGCGGTTCCTGGCTATTACCCAGTCGGACGGGGAACGCCAAAACTGGCAGAGGCGCTTGAGGAAATTCCTACCTTAGTTGGCACTTTTGACAAGCCTAAGTATTTTCGCCTCGATACCGATTTGTGCGCTCATAGCTCAAGAGGAGTAACGGGATGTGAACGCTGTGTTGATGCTTGCCCCGCGGGTGCGTTATCAAGCCAAGGCTCACCTCAAACTGGTTTCAAAATCGACATCAATCCTTATCTATGCCAGGGGATTGGTACATGTGCTACCTCATGTCCTACGGAAGCGATTCACTATGCGCTGCCTGATCCTCACAGTACTCAAAAATTTATCGAGCGTACGCTTAGCAATTATCTAAACGCCCAAGGCAAGAGCCCGGTGGTTTTCTTTTGCTCACAACAAGATGAAGAGCAAACCGTCAAAGCCTTATCAAAGCTTGACGACAATTTTATTCCGATTGAGCTTGAGGAAGTCTCCAGTGTCGGTATCGATACTTGGTTCGCCGCTTTAGCCAATGGTGCGCATCAGGTGTTAATTTCAGTGGATAGCAACATGCCAAGCACTGCGCTTAAAGTGCTTAATCAAGAGCTGTGTATGGCCCATGCACTCCTTGAGCAGCTCAACATCAATTCAAGGCGCATATCACTGGTTTATCGCGATAGCGATTTTAGTGTGACAGGTTTTGATGAGCCTTTATGCGTGCCGATAGGCGAGCTGGAGGGCAATAAACGCGAGCGACTTTTCCAAGCGCTTGAAGCGATTTCTGAGCGTCATATACCTCTCAACAAACAATTTTTACTCCATGAAAACGCGCCATTTGGCAACATCGAATGCGCAAGTGACGATTGTACGTCCTGTATGAGTTGTGTGGCTGTCTGTCCAACCGGGGCGATCCACAGTGACGGCCAATCACCCAAAATAGAATTTATTGAGCAGGATTGTGTGCAATGTGGGTTGTGCGTTAAAGCATGTCCAGAGCAAGTGTTGTCGCGTCAGCCTCGTTTTAACTGGGACCACCAACAGCGTCGAAGTACAGTGATACTTCATCAAGAGCCTGCAGCACATTGTTTACGCTGCCATAAACCATTTGCGCCTCAATCAATGATCACCAAACTGCAAGATAAGTTACGTGGTCACTCTCATTTCTCTAATTCTGCTGCCCTTGATCGTATCGCAATGTGTGAGGACTGCCGTGTCATCGACATGTTCGAATCACTGGCTCACGACCCACTTAAGCAGCTCAACATATAGGAATGTTGTCAATGGATATTGAATACACACCCAGAGTTGAGATCTATTTGCTGCTCGCGACGTTATTTCGTGAACCACCCAATCGAGCCTTGCTGGAATGGCTGAGTGATTTAGAGGTTGAGCCAACAGAGCAGACACTGCAACAAGCATGGCTTGAAATTAAGTCTGCCGCCAAATCGGCGGATCAACAAAGCTGCGCTCAAGAATTTCAGGAACTGTTTATCGGAATTGGCCGTGGTGAAGTGGTGCCTTTTGGTTCGTGGCATCAAACCGGGTTTCTGATGGAAAAGCCATTGGCTAACTTACGTCAAGACCTGAAATCGCTCGGTTTTACGAGGCAAGAACAGGTTAAAGAACCGGAAGATCATATTGCTGCACTTTGTGAAGTGATGTCTTTTCTGGTCGATGACCAAGAAGGTTTAGAGCAGGTTCAAGCGAGGTTGTTCATGGAGCATATAGCGCCATGGTATCAATCTCTGGCAGAGCAAATCCAAGACGCACCGAGTGCGAAGTTTTACCAAGCGGTTAGTAAGTTGATGTTGGCGTTTCTTAGCATAGAGCAAACCAAACTCAGTGTGCACACAATGGATGACCGATATGGCAAACGGGTGGCAGTAAAAAACATTCAACAATATCAGTAACAATCTTTGATAAACGTTGAGAACTAAGGTTCGAAGTCGGTTCAGCGTTGAAAGTAAGGAAAGCATCATGAGTAATCAAAAGCCAAAGCAACACTCTAGACGAGAATTTTTAAAACAGGTGGCAACCGCCGCTGTAGCGACCTCTGTGACCGGTGGTGCGGCTCAAGCAGCGCAAACTGAGCCGTTTGAGCAGCCGGAAAACACCAACAAATTACAGACCAAATATCGTGAAACGCAGCACGTCAAAGATTACTACGACTCGTTATAAAGGAGCCGGACATGAAACTAATCAAACGTTCCAATAACACTCAGACGGATGATACGCAGACTTTGGGATTATCTCGTCGAGCGTTCATGCGCAATAGTTCCATAGCGGCAACCGGTGCGGTAGCGGGAGCCTCGTTATTTTCAGCAACCATGATGAAAAAGGCCAAAGCCGAAACGGTTGACCCAATGGCGAAAACCGAGGTTAAGAGAACGATTTGTTCTCATTGCTCAGTCGGTTGTGGCATTTACGCCGAAGTGCAAAATGGGGTCTGGACAGGACAAGAGCCCGCCTTTGATCATCCGTTCAACGCTGGCGGACATTGCGCCAAAGGCGCTGCGCTGCGCGAACATGGTCATGGTGAGCGCCGCTTGAAATACCCGATGAAATTGGAAAATGGCAAATGGGTAAAAATGAGCTGGGATCAAGCGCTTGATGAGATAAGCCAACAAGTACTGAAAATTCGTGATGAATCAGGTCCAGACTCAGTGTATTGGCTAGGTAGTGCTAAGCACAGTAATGAACAAGCCTATTTATTTCGCAAAATGGCGTCAATTTGGGGGACCAACAATGTTGACCACCAAGCTCGTATTTGTCACTCCACAACGGTAGCGGGGGTTGCAAATACTTGGGGTTATGGAGCCATGACCAACTCTTTCAATGACATGCATAATTGCAAGTCGATCCTTTTTGTTGGCTCTAACCCCGCAGAAGCACATCCGGTTGCGATGCAGCATATTCTTATCGCTAAAGAGAAGAGCAACTGCAAAATCGTCGTCGCCGATCCTCGCCGTACCCGAACCGCAGCCAAATCTGACCACTATGTATCACTTCGCCCGGGTACAGACGTGGCGTTTATCTGGGGTATTTTATGGCATGTATTTGCCAACAAGTGGGAAGATAAACAGTTTATCCAACAGCGCGTATTCGGCATGGATGAAATTCGCCAAGAAGTGGCGAAATGGGCGCCGCAAGAGGTTGAGCGTGTGACTGGCGTCAGTGAAGAAGACATGTATAAAACCGCGAAACTACTGTCTGAGAATCGCCCTGGTTGTGTGGTTTGGTGCATGGGCGGCACACAACATACCACAGGTAACAACAACACTCGTGCCTATTGCGTTCTTGAATTAGCGTTGGGCAATTTGGGGGTATCTGGCGGCGGCGCCAATATTTTCCGTGGGCATGATAATGTGCAGGGTGCAACCGATTTAGGTGTTCTCTCACATACGTTACCCGGATATTACGGGCTCGCTGAAGGCGCGTGGAAACATTGGGCAAGAGTCTGGGATATCGATTACGAGTGGCTTAAAAATCGGTTTGACTCAGGCGAATACCGCGGTACTAATCCAATGTTAAATATGGGAATTCCGGTTTCACGCTGGATCGATGGTGTTTTGGAAAATAAAAACAATATCGAGCAAAAGGATAACATTCGCGCGATGTTCTACTGGGGGCATGCGGTTAACTCGCAAACCCGCGGTGTTGAGATGAAAACCGCAATGCAAAAACTCGACATGATGGTCATTGTTGACCCATATCCAACAGTGGCCGCGATCATGAATGACCGCACCGATGGTATCTATTTGCTTCCTGCAACCACGCAATTTGAAACTTACGGCAGCGTCACTGCATCAAACCGTTCTATTCAATGGCGTGACAAGGTGATTGAGCCACTGTTCGATTCCAAGCCAGACCATGAAATCATGTACTTGCTGAGCAAAAAACTTGGCATCGATGAACCGCTGTTTAAGCATATTAAGGTTGTTGATAACCAACCGGTTATTGAAGACATTACCCGTGAATTTAATCGCGGCATGTGGACAGTGGGTTACACAGGTCAAAGTCCAGAACGTTTAAAACAACACCAACTCAACTGGCACACTTTCCATAAAACCACATTGGAAGCAGAAGGCGGCCCGGTCAATGGCGAAACCTATGGTTTACCTTGGCCATGTTGGGGTACGCCAGAAATGAAGCATCCGGGCACGCATATTCTCTACGATACTTCAAAGCCCGTAGCTCAGGGGGGCGGTACGTTTCGTGCGCGATATGGCGTTGAATTTGAAGGCAAAAACTTACTCGCTGAAGACAGTTACTCTCAAGGTAGTGAGATCAAAGATGGTTATCCAGAATTTAGCGATAAGCTATTGAAACACCTTGGGTGGTGGAACGATTTAACGCCTCAAGAACAGAAAGAAGCGGAAGGAAAAAACTGGAAAACCGATCTCTCTGGCGGAATTCAACGCGTCGCGATTAAGCACGGCTGTATTCCATTTGGCAACGCCAAGGCGAGGGCAATTGTATGGACGTTCCCTGATCGGGTACCACTGCACCGAGAGCCCCTTTATACACCAAGACGTGACCTTGTCACTGATTACCCAACTTGGGACGATAGTGAATCCATTTATCGTCTTCCTACTTTATACAAATCGATTCAACAGCAAGATAAAACGGGTCAATACCCAATCATATTGACGTCTGGACGATTAGTTGAATACGAAGGTGGCGGTGATGAAAGTCGCTCAAACCCTTGGCTTGCAGAACTGCAACAAGAGATGTTTGTCGAGGTTAACCCTAAAGATGCCAACGATCTCGGTTTTCAAGACGGCGATATGGTTTGGGTTGAAGGTGCCGAGCAAGGGAAAATTAAAGTCAAAGCCATGGTCACACGCCGCGTGAAACCTGGATTGGCATTTATACCTTTCCACTTCGGGGGTCACTTCGAAGGCCAAGATTTACGCAGTAAGTACCCTGAGGGAACTGACCCATATGTACTTGGGGAATCGGCAAATATCGCGATGACTTACGGATATGATCCAACCACGCAAATGCAAGAAACCAAAGTTACCTTGTGTAACATTCGCAAAGCGTAAGGAGAGCTCTCATGGCTAGAATGAAATTTCTATGTGACACCAAGCGCTGCATCGAATGTAACGGCTGTGTCACGGCATGTAAAAATGAAAACGATGATGCATTAGAGTGGGGAATCCAGCGCCGACGCGTGGTGACGCTCAACGATGGTGAACCGGGAGAGAACTCTATTTCTGTCGCTTGTATGCATTGTACCGATGCGCCTTGCATGGCGGTATGTCCGGCGGATTGTTTTGTCCATACCGAAGATGGCATTGTGCTGCATAACAAAGATCTGTGTATTGGATGTGGTTACTGCTTGTTTGCTTGTCCATTCGGCGCACCTCAATTCCCTAAACAAACAGCTTTTGGTGAACGCGGCAAAATGGACAAATGTACCTTCTGCGCAGGCGGCCCTGAAACCGAAGCAGGTAGTATTGAAGAGCGGCAAAAATACGGTGCCAACCGCATTGCCGAAGGCAAGCTGCCAATGTGCTCATCGCTTTGTTCAACGAAAGCGCTGCTTGCGGGTGATGCAGAGAAAGTGTCTGATATTTTCCGCCAACGTGTGGTTGAACGTGGGGCTGAAAATGCTGGCTGGACCGACGGAGAAGATCTCTCTTACGACGCGACGAAAAGCTAATTCGGAGACTTGTAATGAACGATCTAATCAAACGTATGCTTCTAGTGACATTGTCACTTATATCTCTGTTTGGTGGACCAGTGCTTGCGGCAGAGAAGACAACGAGTCCCGATGTCGCCCAACGTGAAATCACTCAGCTTGCTGGTGCCGATTATTGGCGCCAGCTTAGGCAAGGTGAGCAAGGGTATACAACCTCATCATTTCCTGAACACGGCGTGTTAATCAGTAAACCGGGCGAAACCTGGTACATTCTAAAAGAAAAATGGATGTCTCCTGCAGGCGCGGTCGCGATATTTGGCAGTCTCGCGATGGTGATTGCCGTGTACTTCTTGATGGGGCCTTTGATGCTCAGTGAGCCGCGAACAGGTACCAAAATCCGCCGCTGGTCGCGATTTGACCGAGCACTTCACTGGAGCATGGCATTTACCTTTCTGACCTTAGCCTTTAGTGGGCTCACGCTTGTGTATGGCAAACATTTCCTCAAACCTTATGTATCCAGTGAGATTTGGGGGGGCGTTATTTATGCTGCGAAGCAATACCACAACTACATTGGTCCGATATTTTTTGTGCTCTTGGTATTAATGCTGGTTAAATGGTGGAAGAAATCCCTATTTAATAAAACCGACTGGGTGTGGTTTAAAAAACTGGGCGGCATGGCTGGTAAATACAAAGGTACTCATCCATCGGCTGGTTTTTCCAACGCGGGTGAGAAGTTGGTGTATTGGCTTCTGATTGTGGTGGGGACTTTTGCGGCGCTCAGTGGGCTGATCCTTGATTTCCCGATTTTTGATCAGACTCGACGTGACATGGAACTCTCTAACTTAGTCCACATGTTCTCAGCTTTAGTGTTAATTTGCGGCTTTATCTTTCATATATACATCGGCTTGTTTGGTATGGAAGGCGCTCTCGAAGGAATGGTAACGGGCGACGTGGATGAGACATGGGCGAAACAGCATCACGATCTCTGGTATGAAGAAGTGCGAGAGCAAGAGCAAAGCTTGGATAAGTCGAATATCAAATCGATGGAGGCCAAAACAGATGAGCGATAAGCAATATAGTGGGGTAAAAATTGCGTATTGGTTGAGTATTTTAACGCCGTTTACTTGTCTGATTTCCGGAGTGATTGCGATTATCTATGCCGGTTATCGGTTGGATAAAGGAGAGGATGGGGAAGTCGTCAATTCCCATTACTATGGACTTATTCGCAGTTTTTTCCTCAACTTAACGTTTTTTGTGGTGCTGATAATCAGCGTGGCCACGGCGAATGGGTTGCTCAAAGGCGTCAACAACTATTGGTATAAAGCGTCATGGATTGATTCGCTAGCAATGATCATTCCTTATATCGGAATGATCATTGGCGCTGCGGCGATATTTGTTTGGTTTGTACGCATGAAGCAAGGAATGGATAAGCTGAGGAATCATCAGCCGATGGCGCCATCGACTGGTCCTAATTTGTAAACTAGAAGAGCCTCGAGTATAACGAGGCTTTTTTATTTTCAAATTGGAAAGATTTTTAATCTCGCAATTGACGGGCTTATCGACCATAGTCTTATTTTTCATCACTACTGTTCATTGCCTGAGAGTGCTAAGCTATTGTCATGATTCACTTTGCAAGGAAGCAGTATGAAATTTCCTTATCGTAATATTGTTGTACTCACTGGCGCGGGCATTTCGGCTGAATCAGGTATTCAAACTTTTCGTGCTCAAGATGGCTTATGGGAAAATCATCGAATTGAAGATGTCGCAACACCTGAAGGTTATGAACGAGATCCCGATTTAGTACAGGATTTCTACAATCAGAGACGACACAAACTCCAAGATCCGAATATACAGCCGAATGCGGCTCACATCGCACTTGGGCGTTTAGAAGACGAGTTGCAAGGCTCAGTGACTGTGGTGACGCAAAACATCGACAATCTTCATGAACGTGGCGGAAGTCAAAATATCATTCATATGCATGGTGAATTGCTTAAAGCGCGATGTACGCAGTCAAACCAAGTGATTGACCAGTTCGGTGACTTAAAAGAAGGGGATTTGTGTCATTGCTGTCAAATCCCGGCTCAGCTCAGGCCTCATATTGTGTGGTTTGGTGAAATGCCACTGAGGATGGGAGAAATTTACCATGCCATTGAACAAGCCGATTTGTTTATTTCGATTGGCACCTCTGGCGTGGTATATCCCGCGGCAGGCTTTGTCCATGATGCGAGAATGCATGGCGCACATACCATCGAAATCAATCTTGAACCTAGTGCGGTTGAATCGGAATTTGAAGAAAAGCGCTATGGAAAAGCCAGCATAGAAGTGCCTAAATTGGTCGAACAACTTCTCAATATGCAATAAAACTGAAAGTGTAAAAAAGCGGCCTAAGCCGCTTTTTTCTTTGTGATTTATATCGATAGCTTCGATATAGATATTAGTTGCCTACTTTGAGTTTTTGGAAGTACTCATCGTAAAGCACGCTGGCTTCGCCGACTTCATCTTGCCACACACCTGAGTCCATGACTTCTTGAGGTGGGAATACGTTAGGGTCGTTAGCGAAATCTTTTGGCAGCATGCTATAAGCGGTTTTCACCGGCGTTGGGTAGCCCGTTTCTACCGCGATTTTGGCTGCATTCTCAGGACGCAATAGGAAATCAATCATCTTATGTGCTGCATCGATATTTTTCGCACCAGATGGAATTGCGAGGCTGTCCATCCAGAAAATAGTGCCTTTTTCTGGCCAAATAATGTCGATTGAAGCACCTTCTTGGCGAGCCATGTAAGCGGAGCCGTTCCACAGCATTCCGAGTGACACTTCACCGGCTAGATAAGGGTTTGCTGGAAAATCTGAGTTAAACACCAATACATTCGGCATCAGTTTTTTTAGCTCTTCATATGCGGCTTTGATTTCATCTGGGTTGGTCGTATTTGGCGAGTAGCCCAATTTGGTCAGTGCAATATGGAATACTTCGCGAGAATCGTCCATCAGCATCAGCTGACCTTCCCATTTGCTGTCCCATAGATCATCCCATTTGGTGACGCTTGATTTATCAAGCATATCGGAATTGATACCGATACCAGTTGCGCCCCAAACGTAAGGAATTGAGTAACTGTTATCTGGGTCAAATGGTTTGTTGAGAAAGTTACTATCCAGATCAGCAAAGTGCTTTAGCTTTGACTTATCGATTTTTTGCAGCATACCTTCTTTGCGCATTTTAGAGACAAAATACGTCGAAGGAACGACGAGATCATAACCCGAACCCTGGGTTTTTAGCTTGGCATACATACTCTCATTGGATTCGTATGTGGAATAAATCACTTTGATGCCCGTCTCTTTTGTAAAGTCTTCAAGGACTTCGTTAGGGATGTATTCAGACCAGTTGTAGAAATAGAGCTCTTGGTCATCAGCCATAGCCGCTGAAGAGAACAAGCTTGCAGCGCATAACGCGCCAGCAAAGAATTTACCTTTCATTTCAATTCCGTTTTATTTGGGCTGCTAAGGTATTGGCTACCCGAGCAGTCTGATAACAATCGTTTTTATCGTGACGATAAAAGTGACAAACAGCGTAAGTATATCAGCGAAGCATGAAATAGGGAGCGGCAACTTGGACGTTTTTGCTCGTAAGCTCAATTATTAATCACTCATTGCTCATCAATGGCAGAGCTGTGTTGTTTGCTGTGAGTTGTCGTGATGTAAAAGTGTGAACGCATAAAAAAACAGAATGGCGAACCATTCTGTTTTTAAAGGTAATTGTTTTTAAAGGTAATCAAGAACAGGATTATTGCCCTGGCTTTTCTCGAGCGATGAGCTGAGAAATGATCACTAGGGTCAGAGAGACCACCAGCATCACCGTCGCGAGCGCATTCACTTCCGGCGAAATTCCGACTTTTACCATAGAGTAAATTTTAAGTGGCAGAATTTCATAGGTTGGTCCGGTGACAAACGAGCTGATAATGACGTCATCAAGAGACAGGGTAAAACTTAGTAGCCATCCGGCGGCAACCGCAGGTTTAGCGAGAGGCAGTAAAATCTGTTTCAAAATCACCCATTCACTGGCACCTAAGTCTTTCGCTGCTTCGAGCATTTTGACATCGAAACCGTTAAGACGGGTGTAAACCGTAACCACAACGAATGGCAAGCAGAACGTCACATGAGCAATAAGTAGCGTCAAAAATCCAAGCTGCGCGCCGATAACCAAAAACAGCGCCAGCAGTGAAATCGCCATCACAATGTCGGGAGACATCATCACCACGAATAGCAGGCCGTTCACCGCAGATTTGCCTTTAAACTGATAGCGAAACAAAGCCACAGCAGTCAGGCTACCGATAATGGTGGCAACGGTTGCTGAAAATATCGCGACATTGATAGAGTGCCAAGCGGCTTGCGTTAAACTGTCGTTATTGACCAGTGTTTGATACCACTTGGTAGTAAATCCATCCCAACGCATGCCGAATTTATTTTGATTAAAAGAATTTACAATCAAAACAATAATGGGCAGATACAGAAATGCGTAGACTAAACCCATAAAGCTAAAACGAATCGTACGCCCCATTAGTTTAACTCCACTTTCTTATTCAAAAGCTTTCCAGCGCGATAGTAGGCGTAAAGCATAATCGCCATGGCAATGGTGAGCGCAATACTGGTTGCCGCGCCAAATGGCCAGTCGCGCGCGTTGAGCACTTGATTCTTTATCACATTACCGATGAGCAAGTTTTTCGCGCCACCAAGTAGATCGGAAATGTAGAACATGCCAAGGGCTGGTAGCATCACCAATAGGCAACCGCCAATAATGCCAGGCATGGTAAGAGGCAACACCACTTTAGTCAGGGTCTGTAACTTGTTTGCTCCTAGATCTCGAGCGGCTTCGATATACGTATTATCGAGTTTTTCTATAGCTGAGTAGAGCGGCAAAATCATAAATGGCAACAGTATATAGACAAGCCCGATCATAACGGCGCTTTCGGTGTACATGATGCGTAGCGGTTTATCAATAATGTCTAAGGCCATTAACGACTTGTTTAAGATTCCTTGTGTGCCCAAAACGATCTTTAACCCGTAGGTACGAATTAAAGAGTTGGTCCAAAATGGCACAATCACCAGAAACAACATAAAAGGTCGCCAATTCGCTGGCATCTTGGCGATAATGTAGGCGAAAGGGTAGCCAATCACTAAACAAAGTAATGTTGCCACCGCCGCCATATAAAACGAATGCCCAAGCACTTTGGCATACAGAGGATCGGCCAATCGAGTGTAGTTGTCTAAAGTAAAAGTCAAATCAATCAGATTCGCTTCATCGCGAGTCAGAAAACTGGTCCCGATGATCATGACGTTAGGAAGCAAGACAAACAAAACCAGCCAGCCAACCACTAACGTGATGATTGCATTTTGTAAATTAAGCTTGCTGCTCATCTTTTAACACCACTTCCCAGCTTTCTACCCAAGTGATTGCGACTTTCTGTCCTAAGGAGTGATCCACATCAGGATCATCTTCATTGAAAAATTCGCTCACCATGACGCGCATGCCAGACTCAAGTTCGACGACCGAATCGAGAGTCATACCTTTATAAGTACGCTCGGCAACATGGCCGACAATTCCGCTATGTTGCTGTGAATCTTTAATTTCTTCGATGCGTAGATCTTCAGGTCGCAAAAGTACTTGGAGCTTTTCGCCTGGTAGCGCGTTTTCTTCGTAGTAGACAACACTATCAACGCCTTCGATTTGGGCGCGAATACACTTGTCGTCAATACGTTCAATCATGGTTGCATTAAAGACATTAATTTCACCGATGAAACGCGCCACAAAGAGATTCTTAGGTTCTTCGTAGATTTCTCTTGGGGTACCGTCTTGTTCAATGACACCGTCGCGCATCACTATGATGCGATCAGACATTGAAAGGGCTTCTTCTTGATCGTGAGTCACGAAGATAAAGGTAATACCCAGTTGGCGTTGCAGTTGTTTGAGTTCGATCTGCATTTGTTTGCGAAGTTTGTAATCCAATGCAGATAATGATTCGTCTAGTAGCAATACTTTTGGCTTGTTGACCACCGCGCGAGCAATAGCGATACGTTGTTGCTGACCACCTGATAATTGATGGGGTTTGCGTTGCGCCATGGATTCTAGGCGCACCATTTTGAGCGCTTCAGTGACTCGAGGTTCGATGTCAGCGGCGGGAACTTTTTGCATACGTAAGCCAAATGCTACGTTGTCAAAGACCGTCATGTGAGGAAATAGCGCGTAGCTTTGGAATACGGTATTGACGTGTCTATTTTCAGCTGGAACTTGGGTAACATCTTGCTTGTCAAGAACAATGCTACCTTTATCAACGGACTCGAAACCTGCAATCATGCGAAGTACCGTTGTTTTACCACACCCGGAAGGACCGAGAATGGTCAAAAACTCACCGTGGTTCACGTCAAGGTTTAACTGACGAATAATTTCCTTACCATCAAAACTTTTGGTTACGTCAGTTAAGCGGATCACTTTGGGATTCGCATGCGTATGCTCATTCAATGCCTGTTTTTCTCCTAAATAGACTCACTCAAAAATGTGATTTTCCGTACAAATGATCAACGAATTTAGGCGCGCATCATAATCATCAAAATGGTGAAATTAAAGCAATTTATGCGTGTTGCAGCGAAAAAAATTTATCAGCAGACTATGACTTTTTTTACCATACTGATTTCAAAGGCGTATAGAGGTCAATTATCATCCATGCTTACAATAAAGCAAGAGAGTTTAACAAGGTTATGATGTTCGTAGCCGCTTGCTTTGAGTATAATAAAGCAAATTTTTATCAACTACTTAGCTCCTTTAGATGACTATACGGAGTTATGGATTATCCGTAATGAATAAAGAGATACAAACCGACCTTAACTTAGGTGGCACCATTGAAACCGCGCTTTCGGGCCAATATGAGTTGAGAGCCAGTGATGTGTTAAAAGAAGCTTGGCAACATACCATTCGACATTTCTTGTCCTTTTCTCCTGCGATCATTTTGCTAGCAGTGGTTCAATTCACGATTTTCTACATTGCATTGAAACTTCAACTCGGTGACTTAGGCGCGTTATTTGAGGCGTTTAGCGGCTCTGAGGTATTGACTGAATCGCCAACTTTTGGCGCAAATATTGTCCAAGCGATCGTGGTCGGTAACTTCAGCTATGAAGTTGTCAGCGCGCCGATATATGCTGGTGTCTGCTTGATGGCAATGAGTCACGCTGCGGGTCTCAAAACGCAACTTTGTCATGTGGGGAAAGGATTGCAATTCACGGTTTCTGTTATCGGAGTGACGCTCATCGGTTTGGTGGTTCAAATTATTGCCGGGATGATACTTCCATTCCTGTCTTTGTATTTTTCGCTTGCATTCAGTAACTCTATTCTGTTGATATGTGAGAAAAATGTTCCACCAGTTCAAGCTTTATTGCTGTCTTTGAGAGCGGCAAACAAGAAGCTACTGACTCTGGTGAGCGTCTATTTGGTCATCTTTGTTATGTTTATTGTTGCCGCGATGTTTTATGGCATAGGGTTGATTTTCGTTTTGCCATTTTTCTTCCATGCGAAGGGCATCATCTATCGCAACATGTTTGGTATCCGTCTAAAAATTGTTTCGACTGGCGCCAACAAATCTAACGATGATGATAACGATAACAACTCACAGGTATTTGATGCGTAAAACTGAATTTTTTGCTCTGCTAGCAACGGTAATCGTTGCTATCTATGGTTATCTTGCTTATCAACACAAATTACAGCAAGCCGAAGATATCGCTTTTGATTGGGCGATTACCCCAAAGAAGGTTGGAAAGGCGCCAGATTTTGGTGCCATTCGTGACACAAGAGCAAAGAAGCAACACTTTTTTGATTACTTGAGACCCGGGATTGCTTTTGAAAATCAACGCATTTTGAAAGAGCGGAATAAGTTGAAAAATATCGAGGCGCGTTTTGATAAGATGGCTTTAACGGCATCGGACAAAGCGTTCTTAGACAAATTGGCTAACCGTTATAATGTGGCCTTTTCAGCCGGCGGAATCGATAAAGTGTTTTTCGAGCAATTACTTAGCCGAGTCAACGTGATTCCTGAGGCATTAGTCTTGGTTCAAGCTGCCAACGAATCCGCTTGGGGAACCTCGCGCTTTGCGCGCAAAGCCAACAATTATTTTGGTCAATGGTGCTATCAACAAGGCTGTGGCTTAGTCCCTAAACAACGTGCCGATGGTATGAGTCATGAGGTGGCTAAGTTTTCTTCTGTTCAAGAATCGATTCACCGTTATTTTATGAATGTGAATCGTAATCGAGCTTATAAAGATCTTAGAGAGCAACGTCGTAAACGTCAGCAATCTGGAAAGGAGTTGCATTCTGTTGCCGCGGCAGTTGACCTTGCAGACGGACTGCTTAAGTATTCTGAACGAGGCGATGATTACGTTAGCGACCTAAAGGTAATGATTCGCCACAACGAACATTTTTGGACTCATAGAGAACAATAAATCACTATCAATATGAATAAGCATCTTCTGAGAATATTGTCTTTAAGTATGGTGTTAGCGGCTAGCTCTTCTGTGCAAGCGCAGCAGTATATGTTTACCTACTCAAAGCTGTATTCTCAGTTAAAAAACAACTTAAAGTCTGGTCATGACGATGTCAAAGTCGGCTTCTTTTTTGTTGATTCACGCACTGAGCAGTTGTGTACCATCTCTAAAGCTTGGATGGAAAAAGAACAACATTACGAAGAGCTAAAAGTGAGCCCGATTAACGAATTAGTAGTGCCGCTAGATCAGAATCTACGCCAAGCGAATCCGTTGATATTTGTTGAGACGCCACGCGCTCAACAATGTAATTTTTCGATGGTTGTGATGGCGAAACAGAATCTATCCGGTACGGTTAGTTATCAGACGCTCGCGCAATTAGTCAGTCAAATGCAAACGACACTTAATGACTTAGGGGGAATGTTTGCGCGTTGGTTTACGCCCGAGATACAAGGTGTCACACTCGAATTTGATGCTGATACTGCAAATGATATTCAACTTTCGAACGGTAAAAAAATTCGTGTAACTCATGGCCAAGCCCAAGTGACATTGAGTGAAATCGGCGAGGGTGGAAGTATCAAACTGCCTCAAACCACCAAGCGTGTATTGCCTTATTTACTTAATACCAATTAAAAAATCAAACAGATAAAAAGCAACCTAATGCACTATATCTAAATATATCTGGTTAACACAGACACAAAAAAGGTGACCAAAGGTCACCTTTTTTGATTCATTCGACTAGAGGTTAGTCACTTTAAGTTGTAAATTCGGATCAAATTCTTGTACTAACTCTTCATCCAAAATTGGTTGCTGTGGAATATCTTCTTTATCAAAACCAATATCACCGCCGTTAATAACACCTGAGCTTTTATCAATCGATTTAAAATCAAACAGTTCGAAGTCGGCTAAATGACTTGGCACCACATTTTGCATTGCTCTGAACATGGTTTCGATGCGTCCAGGGAAGCGTTTATCCCAGTCATTCAGCATTTGTTTAATTGCTTGGCGTTGTAGATTGGGTTGTGAACCACAAAGATTACACGGAATGATTGGGTAGTCTTTCATATCCGAATACTTAATGATGTCTTTCTCACGGCAGTAAGCGAGTGGGCGAATGACAACATGCTCGCCATTATCAGAAACAAGTTTAGGTGGCATTCCTTTCATTTTCCCGCCATGGAACATATTCAAGAATAAGGTTTCAAGAATATCGTCACGGTGATGGCCAAGTGCAATTTTGGTCGCGCCCAACTCATTCGCAGTACGATATAAGATGCCGCGGCGCAGGCGAGAGCATAGCGAACAGGTCGTTTTGCCTTCTGGAATTTTGTCCTGAACGATGGAGTAGGTATCTTCTTCTACAATTTTGTATTCGACACCTAAGCTTTGTAAATATTCAGGAAGAATATGTTCAGGAAAGCCCGGCTGTTTCTGATCGAGGTTAACAGCAATAAGCGAAAAAGAAATCGGCGCACTTTTTTGTAAGCTCATCAACATTTCAAGCATGGTAAAGCTGTCTTTGCCACCAGACAGACACACCATGATGCGATCACCATCTTCGATCATGTTGTAGTCTTGAATCGCTTGGCCAGTATTGCGGCGAATACGTTTTTGCAGCTTGTTGAAGTTATATTGTTGTGCTTTGGTTTGCTCGTTTTTTTGCTCAGTCATTAATGCCGTCTTCATCAATACAAAATGAAGAGGGTATGATACGGATATCTTTTTTAGATTCCACCATAATTGTGACTTGGAATAAAAAAAGTCCTCGCCGATTGGGCAAGGACTCATGTATCAGCTATTTAAATAGCGGTTTTAGGGTCTAGAGGGCTAACATATCCCGTTGGTTTTAACGCCATTATGTCGCAATCGATTTTATCGATAACATGCTCCGCAGTATTACCAATGAACACTGCGGATAATCCGGTACGTCCTGTGGTACCGATAATCACCATCGCCGTATTCAGTCTCTTGGCGGTTTGCGGGATGATCTCTTCAGGCAATCCTTGCTCTACAACGGTTTGTTCTTCATTAAAGCCATGTTTCTGGCGCAGTGCTTTCATGGCGGTCAAATGATGTCCTCGAACCGCATCGGTGTAAGTCGTGGGATCAAACTCTGGCAATTCGATGGTAATGTTAGCGGGCGTAATCGGATAGGCGTTAACCAAATAGGGTTTAGCCGCCAATCTTTCCGATAAGCTTTTTAACTGTTCGACCATCTTATCGTTGAGGTCAATATGAGACTCCATCTCTGAACCTACGTGCACCGAGGCAATAATGCTAGCGTCTTCTGGCCACTTAGCGTTTTTAACCAGTAGAACAGGTGACGGACATTTACGTAATAAATGCCAATCAGTCGGCGTAAAGATAACCGATTCCAAAACATCGTGCTTACGCGTACCTTTAACGACGATATCGTGTTCACCGGAAAACACTTCGGCGATGATCGCTTCATAAGGGCGATTATGCCAAACCACCTTGATATCAAAATTAAACCCATCGTTAAGATAGGGTTCTGCGACAGTTCGCATCCAAGCCTCACGTTGTTGGATTACGCCGCGGCGCATTGCGTCGCGCTCGTCTGAAGACAACATGGAGGTCATGTCATACGAAAAATCGTATATCGATAAGAAAAACGTGATTCGACTGCGTGATCGGCTTTTATCCGCCAATTGAATCGCACGAATTAGGGCAGGTTGTTCGTCGTGATTGATATCTGCGACTACTAAAATCTTACTGTAAATACTCATATTTACTCCTTATACGTGAGGAGACCCTAATGATTACTTTAGCTTAATTTCTGTGGTAGCGATGAGGAAAAAGTGATAGGAAATTGAAGAAGTATGACGTAGCTCTGCTTTGAGCTACGTCATTGAAGTTACTTAGGAATCTTTTGATACACCCGCCAATTCCATCAATGCATCATGATTTAGAATGGTAATGTATTTGCCTTTTACGCTTAGGATTTCTGATTTTTGGAATCGACCAAGCAGACGGCTGATGGTTTCAACAGTCAGACCAAGATAGTTACCGATATCACCACGAGTCATAGTCAAACGAAACTCGCGAGGGCTAAATCCGCGTTGAGAAAAACGGGTCGATAGATTAAATAAAAACGCAGCCAAGCGCTCTTCGGCATTTTTCTTTGACAATAACAGGATCATTTCTTGATCGCCTTTGATTTCACTACTCATCAAACGCATGATTTGCTGACGTAGTTTAGGCATTTTCCCTGAAAGGTCATCGAGAATTTCGTATGGGATTTCACACACCATTGAAGTTTCAAGCGCTTGTGCAAAGCTAGGATGTGAGTCTTCAGTAATAGCGTCAAAGCCAACAAGATCGCCTGCGAGGTGAAAAGCTGTAATCTGTTCGTCACCTTGCTCGGTTATTGTATAGCTTTTGATAGTACCAGAACGAATCGCATAGAGAGATTTTAGGTCATCTCCAGCTTTGAAAAGTTCTTGCCCTTTTTGAATAGGCTTTTTACGCTCGATGATTTCATCAAGTTGGTCAAGCTCTGATTCATTTAGGGTAAACGGGATACAAAGTTGGCTAATACTGCAGTCTTGGCAATGGATAGCACAACCGCCCGATTGGACTCGATGATTTGTTGCTGGTTTTTCTGAAATCATAATAACCTTGCACTAAATTGATATACATCAACATTTTAACACCCCTGCGTTGTAAAGGATAGTGAAAAAATGTCCTTAAAAACAAAGGAATGCTAACTTTAGTGAAGCATATTGATACTTTTAACCAATATATAGGTTGCGTAGAGAAGCAGAAGAATTGCAGCCAAAGAACGAAAATATGCAGAACGTTGAATACGTAAAAAAAACTGTGCTCCGTAGCCGACGGCTAACATTGACGGTAAGGTGCCAAGGCCAAAGCTGAGCATGATCAGAGCGCCATTCAGGCCGCTTCCAGCCACCGCTGCCCAAGTCAACGTCGAATAAACCAAACCACAGGGTAACCAACCCCAAATAAAACCGAACGGTAATGCATCGATAGGGCGTTTCAATGGCAGCAATTTTTTGCCCAGCGGCGAAATATAACGCCATAAACCTTGCCCTAATTGCTCGATTTTAAGCAACCCTGACCACCAACGACCAAGGTATAAAGCCAAGACAACCATAAATAACGCACTGATTAACCTTAACCAGGTAAGAATGTGATTAAACTGGCTGAGTTCAGCAATGGTCGCAACACTGCTGCCGACAATGGTACCGAACACGCCATAACTTAAAATTCGGCCGAGGTTATAGAAAATCGGAATCGATGGTGCAGATGAGTGCGGTGTACCCGACAGTAAACTGGCAATCCCGCCACACATTCCCATGCAGTGACCCGCACCAAGTAGTCCGATAAAAAACGCCGCGATAACATCCGAAGAAATCACGATTTGTCATCACCTTCTTCGTCATCGTCAAATAAAATACTATGCCCTTGGCGCTCTAAATCCTCAAACTGCTCACTCTTGACTGCCCAGATAAAAATGCCAACCGCAAGACACACGAGTAAAACGGCAATTGGGATAAGAATATAGAGGCTTTCCATTAGCGTTTTTCAACCTGCTTAAGGAGACGTAATGAGTTGGATACTACAATAATTGAGCTAACAGACATACCCAAAACGGCAAAATAGGGCGCTATCCAACCACACACCGCAAGAGGTAACACCAAGGCGTTATAACCTAACGCCCAAGCTAAATTTTCGCGAATAATAGTGCGGGTTTTTAGCGCAAGTTCACGAGCTTTGATCAGTTGACTAAGCTTATCACCCAGCAACACCATATCGGCTGACGATTTAGCGATATCTGTACCGCCGCCCATCGCAACCGATAAATGTGCTCCCGCAAGCGTTGGTGCATCGTTTATTCCATCCCCAACCATCATAGTGACACTCTCGGCGGGCATTTGTTGCAAGTATGCCAATTTCTGTTCAGGGGACGCCGCACTCACAACTTGTTCAATACCCGTTTCGCGAGCAACGCGATGACAATTTTCAGAGTTGTCGCCAGACAGCAGGGTGACTTTTACTCCTAACGCCTGAAACGACGCTATCATTGGCTTGGCATCATCACGAATCGGATCGTGATAATCAAAGCGCGCAATAGCCTTACCATCAAGGCTTAAATAAACGCTCGACTCGAAGCTCTCCTCAAGATATGGCGCAGCAAAAGCGCGACGTCCAATACGCAAATGCTGGTTCTGATAGTTGGCTTGAATCCCTGAGCCAATTAGGTTCTCGACATTGTCGAGCTGAATTGAGCTATCGAAATACTCGCTAAACGCATTCGCAATCGGATGGTTCGCGTAGGCTTCTAATGCCGCAGCAAGAGATAATACGCTAGACTCATCCCAACCAGAATAGGTTTGAGTATGCGAGATGGACACATTTCCATGGGTTAAGGTGCCGGTCTTATCTACGACCAGATGATTCACTTCGCATAAAGTTTCAAAAACGTGCCCCTTACGTAAAATAATGCCAAGTTTTCCCATCTGCGAAGCCGAACAGGTAATCGCTGTTGGTGTTGCCAATGATAGGGCACATGGACAAGTGGCGACCAAAACTGACAGCATAATCCAAAACGCATCTTCCGGCTGATGTTGGTGCCAGTAGAACCACGTCATCGCAGCGATAATAAGGATCCCGGCGACAAAATAACGCGCAACCACATCGGCGATATGTGCGATTTTCGGTTTGCTCATTTGCGCTTCATCTTGCAAACGTACGATGCTCGCAAGCCTAGACTCCATCTTGGTATGCGTTACCTCAAATTCAAATGCCTCTTGTTTATTCAAGGTTCCCGCATACACGTATTGGTCGATGCTCTTTCTTATTGGCATTGACTCACCGGTGAGCATAGATTCATCGACGTGTGGGTTACCGGCGATAATTTTGCCATCAGCGGGGATGTGCTCGCCAGGACGAACGCGTAGTCGTTGTCCGGGCTTTAGAGCGCTGACCGCAATATTTTCCCCATCGAGTGTTGTTGCCATAGCCGGAATCAGCTTAAGTAGATTGGCACTCGCGGCGGCGGCTTGACGCCGAGCTCTCATTTCCAAAAAACGGCCAACTAACAGGAAAAAAGTAAACATCGAAATGGATTCGAAAAAGACTTCACCTTGCTTTGTGACTGTCGCAACAAAACTTGCTACATAAGCAAAAATCAAGGCAATGGATACCGGCACATCCATACCCAAAGTTCTGGCTTTTAAACTGCGCCATGCACTGACATAAAAAGGGGACGCAGAATAAAGCAATACTGGTGTAGCAAAAAGAAAACTGACCCAACGGAAAAAATCACGAAAGCTGGTATCTAGGTCGCCAAACACTTCAAAGTACAGTGCAACGGCCAACATCATGACTTGCATGGTCGCAAGTCCTGCCAGCCCAATCCGATACAGATACTGTTTCATGGATTGCTGGTAAAATGTTTCTTGAGTGTTGGCTTCAAATGGAGCAGCTTTATAACCGAGGTGTTGGATCTCGGTAAGCAACTCGCTAAGAGTCACTTGAAGCGGATCCCATTTTAGTAGAGCGCGATGAGTACTGGTGTTGACTTGAATGGACATCACACCGAGATGTTTTGATAAACGTTTTTCAATTAGCCAGGCACATGCAGCACACGAAACGCCATCAAGTGACAGTGTCACCTCCTTTGAGCCGTTATGTTCGATAACAAAGTCTTTTTGCACTTCATCATTGTCATAATGCGTTAACTGGGCAAGTTGCTCAGGCACGATATCGGCTTTGTCTGCCGGCGCAGTGCGATACTGATAATAAGAAACTAAACCGCTTTCAACGATGGTTTGGGCAACCGACTGGCATCCTGGGCAGCACATAGAGCGCTGCTTTCCAAGAATCTCAACACTGTGATCCGTGTCGACTGGTACTTCTTCACCGCAGTGATAACAGGATTGGCTCATAACAACTCAATTTAACAATGATATGGCGACTGGATTTGGAAAGGTGACTTTGCCTTGGATAAGCCACGACTGGTCATGTGGCGTTAACTCAATAAACCAAGGTCCTTGCAGTGGCTGGTCTAACGTTAAACGATAATTGCCTTTTGCATCGGCGGTAATTAACCGCGTAAAATCTCGATCGGGCAGTGTGCGATGAGCAAACATCGCTTGAATTGCGGGAAAGTGAGCAAGCGAACCTTTATCAAACTGAATAATAATACTGTTATCTACTGATACGACCGTTGCGCTTAAGTGCAGAGCCTTAGCCGCATCGATTTTCGATAAATCAATATTGATTCCTTTGCCTTTTTTATAGTAATCCTCGGTCACGAGCGACACCGAATGCTGTGAAAAAACAATCACAGTCACTATTGTCCAACATACAACGGTTGCAGGTAGGATGATTAGAAACCACGGCCAAAACTGCTTATACCAAGGCTTTACCATAAAAATGTTCTCAACTAAGAAAGGAATAAAACAACCAGCCCCATGAAGGGGCTGGAGAAAAGAGCAGGGTTATTGCTCTTCAGTGTTACTTAAGCTCCAAACATACGATGCAACCAGCTGGATTTTATCTTCGCCAAGAATGTCTTTCCAAGCTGGCATAACACCAGAACGTCCGTTCATCACGGTTTCGGTGACATCAGCGCGAGTTCCACCGAACAACCAATCACGATCGGTTAGATCAGGCGCACCAACCGCAGGGTTACCTTTACCATCCGTACCATGACATGCGGCGCACACAACAAAGCGTTTTTTACCTGCTTCAGCTTCTCGAGCGTTCACTTTACGTCCGGATAGGCTAAGAGCATAGCTAACAACTTCTGTCACACCATGTTCGCCAAGAGCATCTTTCCAAGCCGGCATCTGACCAATACGACCGTGAGTAATCGTCGTTACAATCGCTTGAGGTTCGCCACCATAAAGCCATGCTTTATCGGTCAAATTAGGAAAACCTTTTTGCCCTCGAGCATCGGAACCATGACATTGCGAACAGTTTTGTAAAAACAAACGTTGACCGACTTTTACCGCTTCAGGGTCCGAGGCGATGTCAGGAATTGGGCGCAGCTCATTTGTACCTTCAACATAGGCCAATTTCTTAAATGCTTCGCCAAAATAGGCATCAGCATCATCAAGCTCTTTGGCATATTGAACCAGCAATTTATCCTGTTGCGCTTTAGCAATGGAGGCTTTTGATTCAGCCAAAGAACGCACCGTTTGATCTGAGCTTTGCCAACCCAGTAAGCCTTTAAAATTACCAAGACCTGGATAGAGAGCAAGATAGGTGGCCGCGATAATAAACGTACCAATGAACAGGTAAGTCCACCATTTCGGCAGCGGGTTATTAATTTCACGAATACCGTCATATTCATGGCCCATGTCCTGGCCTTCTTCGACACCCATTTTGTCTTTCAGACACCATGCAAGCAGCGCCGCACATCCAAGCAAGGTTCCAACCGTTATGACGATAATCCACAGACTCCAAAACGTTGTCATTGCTTAGTCACTCCTTGTTTATGAGAGGGGCTTGGTACTTCATCATCAAAAATCATTTTGGCGTCTTGTTCGAAGCGCTCTTTACGGCTTTTGCCGAATGCCCACCAAACGACGCCAAAGAAACTGATAAAAAGTACGATGGTCCAGATACTGTGAATTGTTCCAATGTCCATAACCACCTCTTATTTCATTGCATGACCAAGAGACTGTAGATAGGCAATCAGCGCGTCAATTTCCGCTTTGCCTTCAACGTCTTTTGTCGCGTTGTTAATTTGCTCATCCGTGTATGGCACACCAAATTTGTCGCGGAACAGCTCCATTTTCTGTTTGGTGTACTTCCCATCAAGTTGGTTTTCGGCCAACCATGGGAAGCCGGGCATATTTGATTCAGGAACCAATTCTCGAGGATCCATCAAATGCACGCGATGCCATTCGTCGGAATACCGTCCTCCGACACGAGCGAGATCAGGGCCAGTGCGTTTTGAGCCCCACAGAAACGGATGCTCCCACACGCTTTCGCCCGCAACGGAGTAATGACCATAACGCTCAGTTTCAGAACGGAATGGACGAACCATTTGGCTGTGACAAACGTTACACCCCTCACGAATATAAATATCACGTCCTTCGAGTTGAAGCGCGGTATAGGGTTTTAAGTTTTCAACCGGCTCTGTGGTTTGCTTTTGGAAAATCAGTGGCGTAATTTCCACTAAAGCACCAAGACTTATCGCAAACACAATACAGATAGCCAGAAGCCCAACATTGCGTTCGATGATTTCATGACGATTATTAGAATTAGAACTCATTACTCATCATCTCCTTATGCTGGTTCAGGAATAGCTTTAAGGCTATCTTTCGGGGCAGAAATGGTCTTATACGTGTTATAGGCCATTAAGAACATCCCACTTAAGAAGATAAACCCGCCGATAAAGCGCACCGTGTAAAACGGATACGATGCTTGAACCGACTCAACGAAGCTGTAAGTCAATGTTCCATCAGAGTTGACGGCGCGCCACATCAAACCTTGCATAACACCTGAAATCCACATCGCAACGATGTACAGCACCGTACCGATAGTGGCTAACCAGAAATGCGCGTTGACCAAACCAACCGAATACATGCGTTGTTGACCAAACAAACGTGGAATGAGGTGATAAACCGAACCAATAGATACCATTGCAACCCAGCCCAATGCGCCAGAGTGTACGTGGCCTATTGTCCAGTCAGTATAATGGGATAGGGCATTGACGGTTTTTATCGACATCATCGGGCCTTCAAAGGTCGACATACCATAAAATGACAATGACACGATCAAAAAGCGTAAAATCGGGTCGTAGCGCAGTTTATGCCAAGCACCTGATAGCGTCATGATGCCGTTGATCATGCCGCCCCATGATGGCGCGAACAAGACGAGCGACATCACCATACCCAAAGATTGAGTCCAGTCAGGCAGTGCGGTGTAATGAAGGTGGTGAGGACCCGCCCAGATATACAAAGAGATTAAGGCCCAAAAGTGCACGATGGACAAACGGTAGGAATAAACTGGGCGCTCAGCTTGCTTAGGTACGAAGTAATACATCATTCCAAGGAAACCGGCGGTTAAAAGAAAGCCTACCGCATTATGGCCATACCACCACTGAACCATGGCATCCACGGCACCGGAATAGATGCTGTAGGATTTCATCGCAGACAGCGGAATTGCCATACTGTTAACAATATGAAGGACAGCCACTGTAATAATGAATGCGCCAAAGAACCAGTTTGCAACGTAAATATGCGACGTTCTGCGTTTAACGATGGTGCCAAAGAACACCACTGCGTAAGCGACCCAAACAACGGCGATAAGAATATCGATCGGCCATTCAAGCTCCGCATACTCTTTACTGGTGGTATAACCCAAAGGCAAAGAGATAGCCGCAGACACAATAACGGCTTGCCATCCCCAAAACGTAAAGGCTGCGATTGGCCCACCAAACAAGCGAGTTTGACAGGTACGCTGTACCACGTAATAAGAGGTCGCAAACAATGCGCTGGTACCAAAGGCAAAAATAACGGCGTTTGTATGAAGTGGCCGCAGACGACTGTATGTCAGCCACGGCGTATCAAAGTTTAGCTGTGGCCAAACTAATTGAGCGGCAATCAAAACACCCACGCCCATGCCGACAATTCCCCACAAAATAGTCACGAGGGTAAACTGACGAACGACCGTATAGTTGTAGTTTTGCTCAAGCTGCGTTTCTTGGCTCATTTGCATGCTTCCAAATTTGTAATTAACTAAGCTTTACTTCCAACACGACTCATGTCGTAATGCCACCCAAATTATCCAGAAAATCACGCTTATTCATGGAGTTAATTTTCCAAATCGATTTTAAAAAAAGCAGCATTTTCAAGCGATAACTATAATTCATTTAACATTTTAATGACAGGGCAGTAACCCTTACAAACGTTCTGGTTAAGGGCTTTTATGTCAAAACTTTGAACTTTGTTGCATGGAGACCGTAAATCAATGCCAGTACAGAAGCTCACGCCAGCAAGGCTCACACAAATCAGTATCATGTTAGCCATCTTAATTGCGGCATTTATTTGGCGAACGTATCAGCATCAACCCCAAACGACACCAAACAACACATGCGTGATTCAAGACAAGCAATGCAGCAGCGATATTGCTCAAACTAAAATCCAGATAAAACAGATTGACGCACAGCACCTAAGGATTCTAAAACCAAGCTCGAACTGGAAACTGAATCGGTTCGGTAATGAACAGGTACAAGTTGACGCGCGAGACACGCATTGGAATATCACAACAAACGCCAAGCAGTTCAAGGTAGAGTTTCAAGCGCCAGACCAAACACAGCACGTCCTCAACATTTCTATGCCGTAACGTGATTTACAAAAGCAAAACCAGGCGCCTAATAATCAGAGTGTGATTCGTAGATTAACAAACTGATTATTAGGTATTTTATGGTAAATAACAATTATGTTTAATGACAAAGGAAGAAATGAGGATAGAGGGACATGTATCAGCGTAAAAGGTAATGTTCTTATCTACATGGATATATAATTTAACATAATATACATAATGCGAACTAAGATTGCGGTAATTTGAGGCGCTGCTACGTGAAATCTGGCTGTGTTATCAGAGCTAGTCTGGATAGATTTTAAATACGGCGCTGTCGTTTGTAACAAATGGCTGTTTCGAACTGTGTGTTTGATTCTATGGATTGTCTGTTATGTTGGCTTTGTTTGAGATGGTTAGATTAGAAATCGAGTCAGGCTTTATGCTTGATGCTTGTTTTTTTACCTAGCGTAAAGCCTTAACTCATTTTATTGCTTGGCATACATCAATGGTGTTTAACGCGCTTGCCAGATGCACTGAATCCTTGATGAGGAAAGACATTTTTAATTCGCTGTTGTACTTTCTTGGGCATTTGCTTGGAAAATACCAACTTAAACCCAGAGCGGCGCTGATACACTTTAAGATCGCCATCAAACGGCGTAACTTCTGCGATTTCTGCAACGTTGTGTTTAAACTTTGGCGGAAAATGACCTTTTGATTTCGTTATGTGTCCATCTTTAAATTCAACTTTAAGTACCGGTCGGTCGACCACAAAAAGCCAGAAAATAACGATGGCGGCAATCAAAATTACATACAACATAACGATGTTCCTCGCTTAAATGGTTTAATCAGAAAGCAATTTGCTTAAGTCTTCTTTTAAACTGCTGACCGTTCGGCTGGCTTTTTCGCTACGAGATGCTTCTGAAAGCAGATATTCAATGGCATCTGATAAAGTACAGCCAAGTTCGTTCGCACGTTGAGAGAGTTTCTCCCATACACGGTAGTCTAAATCGATTGATTTCTTTTTAGTGTGAACTTGCTCAGCATTAAAGTGACGTTTTCGTTTGGCACGAATCGCTTGTTTGAGTTTATTGTTTAGCTCAAACGCCATATGATTATCAATCCACTCGGTCACTTTGGTGGGCTCATGCTCGATTTCAACGAGAATTTTTATAGCAGCATCAGCTTCACTGGTATCGATATGGCGAGTGATGTTTTCACCCTCTTTCCATTTTTTTATCAGATACTTCCACTTCCAACCACATTCTAGGTTTTCGAGCTGTTGATATTTCATGAGTGTGTTCCTTGATCCTTTGAGTGACAGCGTAACCCAGACAACTGTCAACTACAATTTTTTTTGGTTAAAACTAGATGGAGATCATTAGCTCTATGCCCTGTCTCCCTTTTTCTATATAATTTGCCCCCTTTATAAAGCAATCAGTTACTGTTCGATGAACCAAGAGACCTGGCATTCCCTCGTACCTAATTACGACATTTACGAAAAAAAAATTAATCAAGTTAGCGAGTTAGCATCGCCCAGTTTTTGGTGTGCTCAAAAACGTCTCCAGCAATCGTTGTCGGCATTTGTAAACAGCAACGCTTCAAAGATTTGTTTAGTTAACGCGCCAGATAACGCCTTGTACCGCCGTTTGATCTGCTCTCAGCTACAGACATTCACCAGTGCGCCGGTGTTGACAACAGAGTCCCAAAATATCCAAGACATACTCGGTCATTACTCGGCATCCGAAACGGGTGAACTCAATGTCTATCGGCCTGGTTTATTCGTCGATGCACAAAATGGCTTTCTTATAGTATCTGCGACCCTTTTGCTCAAAAACGGTGATAATTGGCCACATATAAAAGCGGCGTTAATGCAAAATGAATTAAGTCCGTTATCCATCAACAAGAACTTGCTTGCGAATCCAATTACAGAAACCACAAGCGCCAAAATCTTGGTTGTGGGCGATCGCAATCAACTCGCCGATCTCGATTTTATTGAGCCTGATTTATTAACTGGGTTTGGTATGTTCGGCGAGATGGAGCTTGAACTTGCGCTGAATGAACAGTCGATTGATGATTATTTAAGTTTTGTGAAATGGTTGGAATGTGAGTATCAATTGCCAACCTTGGGTTCAAGTGCCATTCAGGCGCTAATGAGCGCCAGTGCAAGGTTTAGCGAAGATCAAAATTACATGTCGCTGGATGTATTTTGGAATCGCGCATTACTCACCGAAGCGTCGGTTTTGGCAACGGATAAACTACAGCTTGATGCCCTTGCGATAGAAACTGCACTCGATAAACGTTACCAGCGAGAGAATTATCTTCCTGAACGTGCTCTTTCAGATATCTTAGATGGCCAAGTGATTATCGAAACTGACGGAGAGCGCGTCGGACAAGTCAATGGTTTAACGGTAGTTGATATTCCTGGGCATCCGTTAGCATACGGTGAACCAGCGCGTATTTCGTGCGTCATTCATTTCGGTGACGGTGATATTGCCGATGTAGAACGAAAAGCAGAGCTTGGCGGTAATCTCCACGCAAAAGGCATGATGATCATGCAAGCATTTGTCAGCAGTGAGCTTAATCTTGATGAACCATTACCCTACTCGGCTTCCGTGGTTTTTGAGCAGTCTTATTGCGAAGTTGACGGTGACAGTGCATCGCTGGCTGAACTATGCAGCTTTGTGAGTGCGCTCTCTGAGTACCCTATTAATCAGCAAATTGCCGTTACTGGTGCAGTTGACCAGTTTGGCCGTGTACAAGCCGTTGGTGGCCTAAACGAAAAAATCGAAGGTTTCTACCGCGTTTGCCAGTATCAAGGCTTCACTGGTCAGCAAGGCGTGATATTACCTAAATCTAACTTGAAGCATTTGGCACTTAATAAAGATGTCATCCATAGTATCAAGAATGGCGACTTTCATATTTGGTCGGTTTCTCATGTTGATGAAGCCATCCCATTAATTATGGGTAAACCGTTTCGCGGTGAAGATGAATCGAGTGTGATAAGTAAAATCGCAGAACGTATTGAAAACTATGAAAAGCATGAACATCCTCCTACTATTGTGGAACATATCAAAAACTGGTTCGTTAAGCACTGATCGGAGTTGTTTAGCTTACACGTGTTCACTAACATGCTGCTATCAAAACTTGGAGTAAGCGAATAATGCAAAACAGACGTGAATCATACAATCGTGACGATCTACTAGCCTCAAGCCAAGGTGAACTTTTTGGCCCAGGTTATCCTCAACTTCCAGCACCAAACATGTTGATGATGGATCGTATTAGCAAGATGTCTGAAACTGAAGGCGAATTCGGTAAAGGTCTTATCCTAGCAGAATTAGATATCACACCAGATTTGTGGTTCTTTGACTGTCACTTCCCTGGAGACCCAGTAATGCCGGGCTGCTTGGGTCTTGATGCTATGTGGCAATTAGTTGGCTTCTTCCTTGGTTGGGTTGGCGGCAAAGGTAAAGGCCGTGCTCTGGGTGTTGGCGAAGTAAAATTCACCGGTCAAATTCTCCCTACGGCGAAAAAAGTCACTTACGAAATCAATATGAAGCGCGTTGTGAACCGTAAATTAGTGATGGGCCTAGCCGATGGCCGCGTGTTAGTGGATGGAAAAGAAATCTACGTAGCGAAAGACTTAAAAGTCGGTCTTTTCCAAGATACTTCTGCGTTTTAAGCATTAACTGATTGATTAAGCGACTCTTCTGAGTCGCTTTTTTGTTACCAAGATAGTTAGTTATAGTGCATTAAAGTGTATTTAAAAGCCCCTAATCAAGGGGCAAATTGTATGTGGAGTAAAAGTTATTTATAGAGACCCATTTGTTTCTCTTCTCTAGCGTCGCGCCAGCCTCCTAACCAATATGATCGTGCATCCATCTGAGAATACGGGCAAGCTTCTACAGAACGCCCATTGAGGCCAGCTTTATAACCTTGAGATTGAGCTCGCTCTAGGCGGTCACGCTTTTGTCTCTTCATCATGTCATCCTCATACACTGTGATTTGTATATTACAAAATACTGTTACGAATTGATGGAGTTTTTGTGACTCCACAATTAAGGATCGATCATTTTTCGGTCTTTCTCAAGGCGAAAAAAAGCACAGATCCATTTTTGTGAACCTGTGCTCTAGATGAAAATTTGACCTATTTTTTACGGAACCGAATAAAGCCTAACAAGGTCAGAGTGATCCAACCAAGCGAGCCGCCACTGCGTGACACGGTCACCTCAGTTTCACCACGAGTTTCGATATCAGAATTGGTCGCGCCACTGATCGGTGTTAAACGTACCGCAACGATTTTTTCATCTTGCGTACCAGCACCACAGGTCGAATCAATATTTGTCGTGTCATACCCACCCGCGCAGTAATACGCTGTCGCAGCAATAACGCCATCATCGTTAATATCAGATGCTTTAAAAATACGATACTGGTTATTGTTTGATGACGCAGAACCATCATTGGTTAAATCATCCAGATAATATGCGGTATTGCCAAACACATCGCGAGGATTATTGGTACTACCAGACACTTTCAAAGGCGCGATAAAGCCGCGCTGCGCGCGTGGGTTACCATTGATTTCTCGATGAGTTTCATAGTCGATGGTACCAACCACTTCGTTGTAGTTGTTAATTGCACCCGCTTCACCATTGGCACCTGAGAAGAAGATGCTGCCTGAGAACTCTTTATAGCTTGGCGATGCAACGTTAGTCACGTAAAACAACCCGTTGGCATAAGCACCGTTACGCGCTTCTTCAAGCTTAGCGGTACCAATAGCAACTTTGTTGTCGTTAACCGATGTCAGTACCGAGTTTGCATAATCGTCTTCTACATCGTATTTAAAGTTACTAACGAAGGTATTACTCCAAGTCGCGCCTGAGTCCGTTGACTTAAACACACTGGCAATCAAACGTTCTTTGCTGTTTGAGTTATAACCCACCGCATACAAAGTGCTGTTGTCGGAATCGTAAATAATGTCACGGGCGCTACCTTGCGGTGCAACACTAGAACTGGCTTCCGCACTTACCCAAGATATTTGCGTAGGCTCGCCATCAACCCAAACTGTCGCTTTAGAAGTACTTGATTCATCGTCATATTCTGTAGAAATACTACCCACTGTATAAGTACTTGACCCATCGCTGATTTGATTCCAAGCATGTGACGCCGTAAAGGTACCCGAAGATGGTAAATCTAACGAAGAACCATCGACAAACGCTGTAGTGCGAAGTGAGTCGCCCTCATACGCGTTACCTATGACTACACCATCACTATTAATAGCATTGACAACCGTATTCTCACTGGCGACTTCACTTGACGTACTATACAAATAGGCAATGGAGTTATCATAATTACCGTTTAACTCGTAAGAATAGCCTTCCCATTGCTCTTCAGCCCAATCTTCACACAGTGAATCGGTGTAGCCCAAGAAAACGTTACAGTAGTCTTCAAAACCATCGTAATCATCAGCTAAATATTCGTAGCCGTAGCGCAAGAAAAACGGCGCTTCATCACGGTAACTAAACCCCTCAGGGTATTTTTTAGTTTCCACCGCAATATCATAGTCGGTCGCCGTACAGCCAGTCGTCCAACACGAAGTACTTGAGTCAGCTTCTGATACCGGCGAGCTTTGACCAATCGCGACACCGTAAGTGTCAACATCTGTGCCTTCCGGTGCGTATTGTGTCACGTTATAAATCGCTGCATTGGCACTTAATGCGGTGAACACCGTAGCTGCGACAGCTGACAATTTAAATGTTTTACTACTCATTTTAATTTTAACTATTCCTGTTGCATCGATTCGAGCTCTTCCCAGCGCTCAAATGCAATTTCTAAATCTTGTTCAGCTTGTGAAAGCTTGTCCAACACGGGTTGCGTTGATTCGACGTCTTGGCTGAAAAAGTTGGGATCATTAACCTGCATTTGCAAGGCTTCAATATCACTTTCCAACTGCTCTAAACGCGCGGGTAACTCTTCAAGCTCACGCTGTAACTTGTAGGATAACTTCTTCGCTTTTGGCTTTTCTGCAGCGATTTGCTTAGTTTCCGACTCGAGCGGCGTTTTCACCACTTTCGCGGGCTCACTGCGTCTTGCGGCTTTGGCTTGCTCACGCTGCTGCTGCGCATCGTGATAGCCACCAACAAACTCTTCGATTTTGCCATCACCTTCGAATATCCAACTGGTGGTCACCGTATTATCGACAAATTGACGATCGTGGCTCACCAGAAGCAAAGTACCCTGATAATTGGCAAGCAAATCTTCCAAAAGTTCCAATGTTTCGATATCTAGATCGTTAGTTGGTTCATCTAACACCAACAAATTGTTTGGTCTCAGGAAAATACGCGCTAATAGTAAGCGGTTTTTCTCGCCGCCAGACAAGGCTTTGACGGGCGTTCTTGCTCGTTTTGGCGCAAATAAGAAATCTTGCAAGTAGCTCAGCGCGTGACGCTGACGACCACCGACCATAACTTCTTGTTTTCCATCGGCCAAATTATCAATGACCGACTTTTCAGGATCGAGCACTTCACGATATTGGTCGAAATAGGCAACCTCAAGCTTAGTACCACAGTGTAAACGACCGCTGTCTGCCTCTAGCGAGCCCAGTAGCAACTTAAGTAAGGTACTTTTACCGCAGCCGTTTGGCCCGATAAGAGCGATACGGTCCCCTCGCATGATATTGAAACTAAAGTCTTTAACAATCGATTTATCATCAATTTGATAACTCAAATGCTCAGCTTCAAAGACGATTTTTCCAGAGCGTGATGCATCATCGATTTGAATGTTTGCTTTCCCCTGCACTTCACGACGATCTTGACGCTCTTCACGGAGTTTTTTCAAGGCACGGACGCGCCCCTCATTGCGAGTACGTCGCGCTTTGATCCCTTGACGAATCCACACTTCTTCTTGAGCGAGCTTTTTGTCAAACTCCGCGTTCTGCATCTCTTCAACACGTAACATTTCTTCTTTTTCAGTCAGATAGTTATCGTAATCACCAGGAAAAGAGTTGAGTTGTCCGCGGTCAAGGTCAACAATGCGTGTTGCCATCGACTTAATAAATGCACGGTCGTGAGAAATAAAGATGATCGAACCGCGAAAGTCTTTTAAAAACGTTTCTAGCCACTCAATGGTGGTAACGTCGAGATGGTTGGTTGGTTCGTCGAGCAATAACACGTCAGGATCCGAAACCAGTGCGCGTGCCAAAGCCGCTTTACGCTGCCAACCACCCGATAAATCCGTCAACTTGGTGTGCGGGTCTAACGCCAGAGCAGAAAGTACGTTTTTGATCCGATCTTCAAATCGCCACGCACCGGAGTGTTCAAGCTGCTCTTGAATACGAGCTAACTTGTTGATATTCGCATCTGATGGGTCGTGAGCAATCAGATCTAATTGATCTTGGTAGATCTTTAAGGTTTCGCCCACCTCGGCAAGCCCACCCGAGACATAATCAAACACTGTACCTTGCTCATTACGCGGTGGATCTTGCTCTAAACGAGATACCACCACATCTTGAGTAATCTGTAGTTTGCCATCATCAAGCTGGACTTCACGTGCCAACACCTTCATCAATGTTGATTTACCCGCGCCATTACGCCCAACCAGACAGACGCGCTCGTTTTCTTGCAAAGCAAAATCAGCATGATCGAGCAACGGATGATCGCCGAAAGCCAAAAGCCCATTATGAATGGTAAGTAACGCCATTTTTATTCAACCACTCTTTCAATTCTTGTAAATTAAACGGCCAAAATAGCTCTTCGCCGTCGATATGTGCTACTGGTATCGTGACGCCGTAACGAGAAAACAGTGCGTCGTTAAATGCGATATCAATAACGTCGATTTTATCTAATATATTCAGCTCTTTAAATAAAGCTAATGCCATCTCACAGAGATGGCATCCAGACGTGCTATATAAAGTAATCATTGGCCCGTTTGGCAATGTTCCACCAACCAACAGTTATGAATTTGCTTGTTACGAGCAAAGTCCATTGGCAATGTTTTCGCTGAAATGTTGCGAGCACTCAAGCCAATCTCTTTAAGTGAATCTTCGTCCATTTTGAAATGACGCTTATTGTTAGAAAACACAATCACTCCGTTTGGACGCAGCAAGCGTTTCAAATTACGCATCAACTGAATGTGGTCACGTTGTACATCAAAGCTCTGCTCCATACGTTTTGAGTTTGAAAACGTTGGTGGGTCAATAAAAATCAGGTCGTATTCACCGCTCGCTTTTTCCAGCCATTGCAGGCAATCCGCTTGAATATATTGGTGCTGACGCCCCACCAAACCATTGAGCTTCATATTTTCTTTAGCCCAATCAAGATAAGTATTAGACATATCTACCGTGGTGGTTGAACGAGCTCCGCCCTTCGCCGCGTGCACGGTCGCAGAGCCGGTATAAGCAAACAGGTTAAGAAAATCTTTGCCGCTCGACATTTCTCCCAGCATTTTGCGGGTTAACTTATGATCAAGGAACAGACCGGTATCGAGATAATCGTATAAATTGACTTGTAACGTGACACCGTATTCATTGACTTGCAGTGTTTCAGATTGTTGAGCCAACTTTTGGTATTGAGCGCGGCCTTTTTGACGTTCACGTACTTTGAGCACCACGTTATTGGCATCCACTTCGGTCACGCCGATCGTCGCACGAATAATATCAGTGAGTCGGCGTTTTGCTGTCTCTTCGGGAATGCTCTTTGGCGCCGAATATTCTTGAATAACCAGATGGTCTTGGTATCTATCAATCGCCACGTTGTAATCGGGTAAATCGGCATCATAAATACGGTAGCAGTCGAGTTTCTCTTTACGTGCCCATTTGCCAATCTTGGCAATGTTCTTCTTGAGACGATTGGAGAAATCCGGCGCAACCACTGCCTGCTCAACAACTTGGTTGCCATCGTTTGCCGTTTGCTGACTACGAGCAGAAATTGAGTAGTTCTTTTGGTGACACGGTAACGCACCATTATTCAATTTAAACTGTTTCTCTGCTCGCATGCGCAAACAGCTGAGCAATTCGTCTGAACTCGAGAAAATGGATGCCTGACAACCACCAAAATGTGCTTTTAGCTGAGCGCCAAATGCAGTGTAGAGCGCAATCAGACCTGGATGCGTGCCTAGGCGTTCGCCGTAAGGCGGGTTACAAATGATCACACCGTTTTCAAAACCTTGTGGGCAAGTCAAGGTTGCCGCATCACCCAGCGAGAAATCGATAAGCTCGTCAACACCGGCACGTTTCGCGTTTTCGCGTGCGATATTTAATACCCGCTCGTCGTTATCGAAACCATAGAACTTAGCGTCAACTTTTTTGACACCACGTCTTGCTTGCACACTGGCTTCAGATTTAATTTGTGCCCAAAGTTCACGGTCAAAATCTTCTAGCGATTCAAAGCACCAATACTTGCGATTCACTCCAGGCGCCATGTTGGCCGCGATCATCGCCGCCTCGATAAGCAGAGTTCCCGAACCACACATAGGGTCTAGCAGTTGTTTACTGTTGTCCCAGCCACTACGTAGCACAATTGCCGCAGCCAAGGTTTCGCGAAGTGGCGCTTTACCAGAAGCAGGACGATAGCCGCGCTGGTGAAGCCCAGCACCCACCATATCAATGCCAAGCAAAGCATTTTCTTTGTGTAAACGAACGTGAATGCGAAGATCAGGTTGATCTTTATCGATCGTCGGGCGCGGTAGATTACGTTTATTGAAAGCATCCACTATCGCGTCTTTGACCTTCATCGCGCCATACTGACTGTTGCGTATTTCGCGATTAGTGCCGTTGAAATCGACGACAAACTTCTTCGAGCTATGGAACTGGCCTACCCAGTTAATCGCTGCGGTCGATAAATACAGATCCATATCATCTTGGCAGTTAAATTCCGACAGAATTCGTACAAAGCGAGATGCAAGCCGACTCCATAAACAACAACGATAAATCTGCTCGTTGGTCGCCTTAAATTTTACGCCAGCTTGAACAGGACTTGGATTTTCGATTCCTAACTGAGCAAGCTCGTCAGCCAGTAAATTTTCCAGCCCGTTAGAAGTAACCGCGAGATAGTGGTGCATAGTGCTCTTTTTTACTCTGAAAATGACTGCTGATTATAAACAATTCCACCTCAAGAACATAAACCTTAACCAAGATAAATCCCAAATAGTCATCTGTTCGGTCATTTAATCGCCACATCAATCGTTTCTGGTCGATATATCGCTTGGCACATTTAGCCGACACTCAATTTCACCGTATTACGTTGCTTAAAAGCGAAGTGAATACTTATTCGCACCCAATTTGGTCTATACCAGCAGTGGTTTTTGGCTGTAATTTAGTTACAAAAAGCACTCAATAGAGGAATATTTGGTGAATTACCGAAGGATGGTCTTAGAAAAAGGTGAAATTTCGAGCTTAAAAAAACAGCTATTTTTCCAACCTATCTCACATTTGAGTGGCAAACATCACCGCTGTGTATCATCCAAGAGGCTCAAAAATTGAGCTTTAATATGAATAAATGGTGACCAATTCAGGATTGAAATTGGTGTTAAGTTCGGAGGATTGTCATTGAGGCAAAAAAAATCGGCCATAGGCCGATTGGGAAAGTAAAACAAAAAGGAACGAAAGGGCTTCAACCTACCATAGCGATAGGTTGAACAAGGAACTCGTGATTGATGCATACCATTCTGTCATGCATCACTTTAATGGCTTCGCCAAATTTCAGCGTTTTACTACCATTTAATGGAAATTCGTCCAAACTTATTGACGCACACAAGCTGGCATTATCGCCGACTTCAAGGACGATACACTGGTTTTCACCATAGCCATTTGCAAGACTGACTAAATCACCTTCTTGCGGTACATAACTGCCGTCTGAACGACGGTCAAAGAACCAACTCTTAGGCTGTACGGGCTTATGGAAACGCTTTGCAGCTACGCAATACAATAGCAACTCCGCTTGTCTTGGCTGACTAAGCGCCAAAAGGCCAACTTGTTCTTTGTAAGTTTGGAAAGCAGAGGCATCATCAACAGAAAACTCATTGACGCCTTGTGCACATTCGACAATCAGTTTTTGAGAAAGGTTGGTCTTAAATACCATGTCTTGACCTAGATCCAGCATTAAATAGCCTTCTCCATCGTCATAGTACCAAGTCCACATATCATTGGGCTTAAGCATTGTTCCAATTCTCTCTAAATGTGATTGATTAAAACAAGGTAAAACGCTTAATTACCTTTCCGAACATGCTGACAATTCTATAAGCGCGTAAAGGAAAAAAAAGAGGAAATGATTTCTCATTCCCTCTTCTAAAAATCAATTATTTAGATAAATGAAACTGTGACGACGTCACTTTCTAGATGTTCTTGACGATCTCCGCAACCAGCCCTGGACCTTTGTAAATAAATCCAGAGTAAACTTGCACAAGTTTAGATCCTGCCATCAGTTTTTCTTTTGCTGACACAAAAGAATCAACACCACCTACCCCAATGATCGGCAATTTATCGCCAAGTTCTTGGTGTAACAAGCGGATCACTTCCGTACTTCGTGATTGCAAAGGACGTCCACTCAAACCGCCCGCTTCATTAGCATGCTTCATGCCTTCAACAATGGTGCGGTCTAGCGTGGTATTAGTTGCAATCACGCCATCGATGTTATTTTTGATCAAAGATTCGCAGATCTGCTTGAGTTCTTGATCACTAAGATCTGGTGCGATCTTTAATGCGACGGGAACATATTTGCCATGTTTTTCAGCAAGTTCCGCCTGCTTATTTTTCAAAGCTACCAAAAGATCATCCAAGGCTTCACCGTATTGCAGCGTTCTCAATCCTGGCGTGTTAGGCGATGAAATATTTACCGCGATATAGCCAGCGTACTCGTACACTTTTTCCATACAGATAAGGTAATCTTGCGCCCCATCTTCAATTGGCGTGTCTTTATTTTTGCCAATATTGATGCCCAGAACACAGTCAAACTTGGCTTTTTTCACATTCTCGATCAAATGATCAACGCCTAGGTTATTGAAACCCATGCGGTTGATAATACCTTCCGCCTCGACAAGACGAAATAAACGAGGTTGATCGTTACCCGGTTGCGGACGTGGTGTCACCGTTCCGACTTCAACAAAACCAAATCCCATCGCATCGAACGCTTCGATACACTCGCCGTTTTTATCAAGCCCAGCGGCCAAACCGACAGGATTACGAAAAGTGATGCCCATGCACTCTACTGGACGATGAGGAAGTTGTTGACGATAGAAAAGATCGAGAGGTGTACCGGTGAAACGTTTGAAATTTTGGATTGCTAGATCATGCGCCTTTTCGGCATCTAGTTGGAAAAAGCCAGCTCTGGCTAAACGGTAAAGCATTGTGCCTCCGAAAGAAAAAACCCCGTATAAACGGGGTCTTATTATTTACTCATTTGCCGAACAATTCAAATTTAAAAGCATTAATTCTCTTAATGCGACTGAGAATTTGGCAAATTCGTGCACGCTACCGACTTTAAATTCGTTAAGAATGTTTTCCCAACGTTTTAGCGCAAGCTCATTGGTTTGGATCCAAACTTGTAAAGCATCAAGTACATCCACTTTATCATCAAGATGACAACTCAACACTTGACCTGTTAATTGGCGCTGCTGCCAATCCAGATCTTCACGAAACGCCGCTCGAGCCAGTGCTTGCCAGTTATTATCCACCGCTTGATGGTTAATTTGCTGCAAGAACCAATGCAATGATAAACGGTCACCCAAGTTAAAGTACAACTTAGCGCTTTGTTCAACAGATTTGCCTTTTTCACGGGATACTGTTGATATATCCAGTACTGACTGTAAACTCGACAAACGCGAAACATAATTGGCCGTTTGTTTATCAATGCCCTGTTCTATCCAGGCTTTGGCCATTTGATTGTGTTCTTCGACTTCACTTGGTACCAACATTTGATCAAGTTGCTCTGTTATGATCAACACATCTGGCTGGTAAAGTTTGACCAAATCTTTGACACTCTGATTGCTGCCTCGGTTATTACGTAGTAACCAACGTGACAAACGGCGCAGCGTACGGCGCACATAGTAGATCACATCATACTGAGCACTGGTCGTGGCTTTATTGTCCAGCAATCGAATCGCCGCAAAAACTTTTTCAAAGCCATAAATTTCTCGCGCCGCCGAATAAGCATTGGCAACTTCAACTACGCTGGCGCCCGTTTCTTCTTGCAAGCGAGTGACGAAATTGCACCCCATTTCATTGACCATCTGATTGGCCAGTGCGGTGGCAATGATTTCTGCACGCAGCGGATGCGTGTTCATCTGTTGCACGTAGTGACGGCGTAACTCAGTTGGGAAGTAATTCGCTAGCTGCTGATGATGGTATTCGTCATTAGCGATATCGTCGTGGGCCAACTCTTCTTTAAGTACCATTTTACCGTACGCAACCAATACAGAGAGTTCTGGACGAGTCAGACCGAACCCCTGCTTTTCGCGTTCGAGCAAGGTTTCGTCATCCGGAATATACTCAAGGGCGCGATCTAGATGACCCGATTTTTCCATTGCATGGATAAAACGAATTTGCTCTTTAACCAAACTAATCCCTTGCTGCTCTGTAACCGAAATCGATTCGGACTGTAAATAAGCATCTTCAAGTACAATATGACCGACTTCTTCTTCCATCGAATTCAGGATCGTATTGCGCTGTTTGATCGTCATATCGCCATTGGCAACCAAGCCATTTAAGAAGATCTTAATGTTGACTTCATTATCCGAGCAATCAACGCCGCCGACGTTATCGACAAAATCGGTGTTGACTCGTCCGCCATTCAACGCATATTCAATACGACTTAACTGCGTCATGCCTAAGTTGCCACCTTCACCGACAACTTTAGCTTTTAACTCGCGGCCATCAACACGCAACACGTCGTTAGCACGGTCGCCGACATCGGTATGAGTCTCTTTTGATGATTTTACGTAAGTGCCGATACCACCATTCCACAGTAAATCAACAGGCATTTTGAGGATCATTTTGATCAGCTCATTCGGTGCCAATGCCGCTTTTTTGGTACCAAGCATCTTTTGAATTTCTGGAGACAGAACGATCGATTTGGCTTTGCGAGAAAAAATGCCGCCGCCTTTTGAAATTAATGCGGAATCATAATCTTCCCAGCTTGAACGCGGTAAGTTGAATAGGCGTTCACGTTCCAGCCAGCTCTTTTGGGCATTCGGTGTTGGGTCGATAAAAATATGCATGTGGTTAAACGCAGCCTGCAGGCAAATGTGTTTCGAAAGCAACATACCGTTACCAAATACATCGCCTGCCATATCGCCAATACCCACCGCAGTGAAATCTGTGGTTTGGCAGTCAATCCCCATTTCACGGAAGTGACGTTTTACCGACTCCCATCCACCTTTTGCGGTGATGCCCATCGCTTTATGGTCGTAACCGTTCGAGCCACCGGATGCAAATGCATCCCCCAGCCAGAAGTTGTATTCAGCAGAAACAGAGTTGGCAAGATCCGAAAACGTCGCCGTTCCTTTATCCGCGGCAACCACCAAATAAGGATCGTCTTCATCATGACGCACCACGTTTTCAGGTGCCACAATATTGCCATCCACAATGTTGTCAGACACATCAAGCAGTGCACGAATAAAACGTTTGTAACAACGTTGACCTTCGGCAAAAATCTCATCACGATTAGATAGCCCAGGTTGACGTTTGCAAACGAAGCCACCTTTGGCACCCACTGGCACAATTACGGTATTCTTAACTTGTTGCGCTTTCACCAAACCGAGGATCTCAGTTCGAAAATCTTCTTGGCGATCCGACCAACGTAATCCGCCACGAGCCACTTTTCCGCCGCGCAGGTGCACGCCTTCGAAATCGGCAGCGTAGACGAAAATCTCAAATGCCGGCACCGGCTGTGGAATTTCGGGGATCTCATTTGGTCGCATTTTCAAAGACAACCAAGCTTTGGCTTGTTGCTGTTCATCACGTTGATAATAGTTGGTGCGCAATGTCGCGACGATCATTTCCATGTAACGACGCACAATACGATCATCATCCAAGCTTTCCACGCGATCCAACTGCTCGGTAATACTATTGATGATCAGTTGCTCTTGCTTACTGCCTTTTGATTGTGGATCAAAACGGGCGGCAAACAAATCCACCAACGCTTTGGCCAAATCAGGATAATGATTCAAGGTCTCTTCGATGTAGTGCTGACTAAATGGGAAGCCGACTTGACGCATATATCTGGCGTAAGCACGTAAAATCGAAATTTCACGTCCGGTCAATGAAGCACCGAGAACCAAACGGTTAAAGCCATCACTTTCAAGTTCGCCCTGCCAAATAGCCGCAAAAGCTTGTTGGAAACGATCACGCGCTTCGCCAAGATCAACACTTTTATCACTCTTATGCAGCATCGAAAAATCAAGGATCCAATAAACTTGACCATTAGCTTTGTGCACTTCATAAGGAGATTCGCCAATCACACGCAGACCTAAATTCTCCAGCATCGGCATCACATCGGATAGATGGATCGGTTCATCACGGTGATAAAGTTTGAAACGCACCGCTTTTGAATCACGGCCCAGTTCTTGTGGCCTGTAGAACAGCATGCCCAATTTGTTGTCATCACTCAGCGCTTCAAGGCGCACGATGTCATCAACCGCGGAACCAGGCATCACATCTTCTTTATACGATCTTGGAAATGCACGCATGTAAGCTTTTGATAATGAAAGACCTTTGCTTTCACCAATGTTTGCAACGATCGCTTCAGAGAGTCTGTCGTCCCAAGTAACGGATGCTTCCATCAAATTTTGCTCTATTGTTTTGACATCGACTGGAATGTTGTTGTTTTCTACACGCACTATGTAGTGTGTACGTGCCAAAGGGCTTTCCGAAAAATACGTGGTGAACTCAACGTCCTGTTCACAGCCGAAAGACTGTTTAAGAATTCGTTGAGTGTGACGGCGTAACTCGGTGTTATAACGGTCTTTGGTGACATAAACCATGCAACTGAAGAAACGTCCGAATGGGTCTTTGCGTACAAAAACACGAATTAAATCGCGGTCTTGCATCTGCACAACACCCATTCCAACTTCGAGAAGTTCTTCTTCCCGCGCTTGAAGCAGTTCGTCACGCGGATAGTTTTCTAAAATATTGTGGAGCGCTTTATAAGAATAGGAACCGTGACGGTATGCACTGGCACTAAGAATGCGTTCAACTTTTTCACGAATCAGAGGAATACTTTCGACGCTTTGGTTATACACGGCTGAAGTGTAAAGCCCGGTAAAACGATGTTCACCGATCACTTTTCCATTGTTATCAAACTTCTTAATCCCAATGTAATCGGTATATGCAGGACGATGAATCCGCGACTGGTAATTGCCTTTGGTCAAAATCAGATAGAAAGGTTTTCTCGCTTCAAGGCGAGCGGACTCTGAAAACTCGGACAATTTTACACTGCGCACACGCGCCGGATTGGAAAATAATCCAAGCCCAGGCTCTTTGGTTGGACACAACTCAGTTTCATCATCTTGATTGACCAAGTCGTATTCTTTGTAACCCATAAACGTAAAATTGTGATTCCCTAACCAACGCAGAAATTCGATGGTTTCTTTTGCGCGGTCACCTTCGATGGCAACTTTGTCTTTCATGGCTTCAACTTCTGCCACGACTTGCGCAAGTTTGTCTGACATTTTTTGCCAATCGTTAACCACTAAACGAGTGTCAGACAAAATACTTAATAATTCTTCCTTGAGTGATGTCATCGCCTGTTTGTCACTGAGACGATCGACTTCAATGTGAAACAGTGAAACCAGCTCACCGTCACCACTGTTAATCGCTGTAATATTCCCTTTTTTAGCGCGTTGAATTTGAGTTGGCCCATGCAACATTAAGTGCGATGCCAGATCCAACCGGCTAAGTGCCATTTTTATCGAGTCAACCAAAAATGGGCTGTCTGGAAGAACAAGTTCCACAATAGTGTGGGTAGATTGCCATCCTTGGCGACTGATGGTTGGGTTGAAAACCCGAACCGAAATATCCGAAGGCGTGATGTCTTTGATGTGCTGCCACAAACTCAGAACAGCACCATATAGATCGGACTCATTCCTTTGCATGAGGTCATCATGCGATATGTTGCTAAAAAGATGTTGGGCGAGTTGGGTTACTAGCGGTTGATCGGCCGGCTCGAGTTTGTCATCAATTAAGTTGTAGACTTTTTCGAGCAGTACCGGCATCAATGTTTCACGAGCGGTCATAATCACACTCCAAGATTAGAATTATCTGTTTTTATTAGGGATATTTTAAGCATAGCGCTTAACACTGGTAATGCGGTTTTATTGTAAAAGCTTTATTGATAAAACGTTATCGCTTTTCCACGCAATGCAGTTGAAATGTTCGAGAATGTGATTGAGGTTCTAATAAAAACTCGGAGCTATAAGCAAGTTATAGCATTTCTAACTTTAGAAATTTATTTTGCTGGTCAGTTGTGAGTCGAAAGCGCCCTTTAACACCTAGTTGAGTCAAAAACGGACGTAATCGTGAGGCGGGAATTTGTAGGCGTAATCCGTTGTCAGCCATTACGACAACAGCACTTGCCACACCAGAATAGTGCGCGAGGAATGATTGATAAGAAACATTGAGATTGAAATAGTAGTAATTCATTTAAAAGTAAAATGGCCAGTAAAACCTAAGTATTACTGGCCATTTTCCATTATGCGTCTAGCGCTGTCGTTACTTTTTCATAAAGATCTTTGGCGAGATTATCCATCGACTTCAATGCTTCAAGTTCCTTTTTGATTAACGCTTGGCGTTCAACATCGTATTTACGGAATTTTAACAATGGATCGATAAGACGTGAGGCAACTTGTGGATTGCTGCTGTTCATCTCACGCAGGATTTCACCCGCAAAACGGTAGCCTTCGCCAGATTTCGCATGGAAACGTACTGGGTTATTGGCTAAAAATGCACCGATTAAGCTACGAGTACGGTTAGGGTTTTTCAAGCTGAACGCTTCGTGTTTCATGGTTTGTTGGATCACTTCCAGCGCATTTTCGGCTGGGTTTGTACCCTGCAACATAAACCACTTGTCCATAACCAAACCATCGTGTTTCCACTTATCACTGTAATCCGCCATCAACGCTTCGCGACATGGTAATTGAGCTTGGTTTGCCGCGCTCATTGCCGCCATCGTGTCTGTCATATTGTTGGCAGATTGATATTGCGCTTCAACCAGGTGATTACCTTGCGCTGTGTGTGCTAGGTAAGAAAGACAAGTATTACGCAGCGAACGTTTGCCGATCGCATCGTGATCAATACTGTATTGCTGTTGTTCTAAACTGCGATACACAGCAAGCAACTCATCTTCTAGACTTGTCGCCAGTGTCTCTTTGATGGATTTCAGTACCAAAGCGATCGCATCAACATCAACGCATTGATACCAGCCTGACACTTCATTATGTGAAGGTAGTGACAACATTTCAGCAATGAACGCAGGTTCCAACTCAGCGCTGAGCAAAACCCCTCTGAAGGCATCAATCACAGACTCTGATAATGTGACAGCGTCACCATTTTGTACTGCCGAAATATTGCTACGAATGTACTTCGCGAGCAACATTTGCCCCGCGTCCCAGCGCGCGAATTCGTTGCGAGCATGTACCATCAAGAAAATCAGTTCTTGGTCTTGGTAATCGTATTCCAAAATAACTGGTGCAGAAAACTCACGCAGTAATGATGGCACAGGTTGCTCAGATACGTTTTCAAATACGAACGTTTGTTTCGCCTCTTTCACATCCAGTACATGATGAACAGGTTTGCCATCGATAATTAATTCAATTACTTCCCCTTTACTGTCGTAAAGTTCGATGTCGAATGGAATATGTAACGGTTGTTTTTCGCTTTGATTGTTTGTTGGTTCAGTCACTTGCTCAATCGTTAACGCGTAAGTTTTTGCGTCAGCGTCGTATTCACTGCTGACAGTAACTTTCGGTGTGCCTGATTGGCTGTACCACAAACGGAACTGAGTTAAATCTACGCCGGAAGCATCTTCCATCGCCGACACAAAATCTTCACAGGTCGCGGCAGTACCATCATGACGCTCAAAATACAGCTTCATGCCTTTTTGGAAACCGTCTTCGCCGAGTAAAGTGTGCATCATACGAATCACTTCACTGCCTTTTTCATACACGGTCAAGGTGTAGAAGTTGTTCATCTCGATCACTTTATCAGGGCGAATCGGATGTGACATTGGGCTTGCATCTTCAGCAAATTGCGGGCCGCGAATAATACGCACATTGTTAATACGATTAACCGCGCGAGAGCCAAGATCAGACGAAAACTCTTGATCGCGAAATACCGTCAAACCTTCTTTCAAACTTAACTGGAACCAGTCGCGACAAGTCACGCGGTTACCTGTCCAGTTATGGAAATATTCGTGACCGATAACCGCCTCGATACCAAGATAGTCGGTATCCGTTGCGGTGTTTTCGTTCGCAAGAACATATTTGGAGTTAAAGACGTTCAGCCCCTTATTCTCCATAGCGCCCATGTTGAAGAAATCGACAGCAACAATCATGTAAATGTCTAAATCGTATTCAAGGCCAAAACGAGTTTCATCCCACTTCATGGAATTAACTAGCGATGTCATCGCATGGGTTGCGCGATCTAAATTGCCTTTATCAACAAAGATTTCAAGCGCCACATCACGGCCAGATTTAGTCACATAATGGTCGCGAAGCACATCAAAATCGCCGGCCACAAGTGCGAATAAATACGCAGGCTTCGGATGCGGATCTTGCCATTTAACAAAATGACGGCCAGATTCTACTTCGCCTTGGTCAATGCGGTTACCATTGCTAAGCAAATATGGGTAGCTCGCTTTATCTGCGATAACCGTTGTGGTGTATTTGGCTAATACATCAGGACGGTCTGGATAATAGGTGATTCGGCGGAAACCTTCGGCTTCACATTGAGTACAAAATGCACCACCGGATTTATATAAACCTTCCAAAGCGGTATTCGCTTCAGGATTAATTTGTGTTACCACAGTCAATTCAAATTGTTGTGGTAAGCCATGGATCTCTATGCCGCCCTCGACCAGTTGGTAGTCAGACCAAGCTTCGCCGTTAATGCTCAGAGCTTTAAGCTCTAATTCTTCACCGTCTAGATACAGAGATGTACTGTCTTTAAGCTGCTTAACTTGCGACACCGCGGCAACCACGGTTTCAGTATCAAACAGATCAAATGTCAAATCGATATCGGTGATGGAATGAGAGGGAGACTGATAATCTTTACGATATTTGGCTTGAGGAGATTGAGCCATGTCTAAATCCTTGTGACTATTTAGGTTTGAACAGTAAGCTTACCTCTCCCAAAACAAAAAAACGAGGCATAATCGCTTTATACCTCGTAAATTTACTAGCGATGATGAAATCACCAGCTACATTGTCTAAATAATACTCAGTGACTAGTTATTACTTAATGCGGTTTAGTACGGCGTAAACATCACCTTCTTCCAATTCCAGCGTCAAGGTATCACGGTTAAGTGTATACCGAGTGTCATGTTCACCATCCTCATACAAAAGCACTAAGTGATCGCCTTCTGTGTAATACACACCTTGATGAATAGCTTCAGTGCCATTGGTATTACTCACGCGGAACATGAACACGAAATCGGGCTGTAATATGAGGTCGACACTATTAAGCTTGCTCGATTCAACATCTTGTCCTGATAAATGTGCACTTGCCCAGATACCAGCGAGCGAATTTGGAAGCGCCTTAGTAAAAGTAATACCATTTAAATTCAGCATGTTATGATTACTTTCATATTGGTAAGCCTGAGGGTCAGAACTGTTCACACCAAGAATCAAAGTTTCATCGTTAGCGGTATATAACCCTTCCCAATGGTCCACGCTGTAGTCAAGTTTCTGTATATCAATCGAAAAGTTGTAGTTGGAATCAAGGCTGAGCTTCACGGCTCGAAAATTCTCAGTCGGATTCTCCATATTAGGATTAATTAAATACCAATCGCCTAATAAAAAAGGCTGATCAAATTGAGTGAGGTCACTATTGTCTTTTAGTTTTGTTCCCAGAGCAGGCAAGCTTAAACAAGCGATGATGATCAATGTCCATCTCATAAAGCAATCCCCCGTGCTTTTCTTTAAGCGTAGGTGCCTTGGTCACAAAAAGCGAAAATATTTGACTTAAATCACATTATTAGAAACATAAAAAAAGCGAGCGGTATCCGCTCGCTTTAATACTTTATTACCAAATTCATCCGTTTAGCATATCGACCATGACAGAAACGGATTCATCTAAATACGCATCTGGCTCTTGATAATCTTTAGGCACGTCGTCCAAAGATTTATAAGTCGGTTTACCTTGCTGTTTTTGACGTTGGTTTATGCGAGATAATTTGCTTTCATCGGCTTCTTTACTTTGCTGCTCACGAACTTTTTCGTTTAGTGACAAAGTATTGTCGTCTTTCTCTGCTTTGTATTTCGCAATATCTTGATCAATAAAGTGGAATTCCAAATCTTTCGCGACACGCGCTTTATGCTCTGTTTGCAATTTAGCAATCAACGCCTTGTTACGGTGTAACTCTTGATACTTAGCTTTATCGATGCTGTCCCAAGGTAGCGCATTATCCTCAACACTTTCCCCTGTTTCGCTTGGCAAAATTGGAGTGGGATATGCGATGTCTGGTGCTACACCGCGATTTTGCGTACTTCCGCCATTGATACGGTAGAATTTCTGAATCGTGTATTGAACGTAGCCCAACTCATTATCAAACAGATCGTAAATATGATTCAGTGAACGATGCTGTTGCACGGTTCCTTTACCATAAGAGTTTTCGCCAAGGATAATCGCACGACCATAATCTTGCATAGCCGCGGCAAAAATTTCAGAAGCCGAGGCGCTGTAACGGTTGATCAGTACCGTCATTGGACCATCGTAACTGCTCTTACCGTCAGTATCGCTATTGACGTTAACACGTCCATAGCTGTCACGAACTTGAACAACAGGACCGCTGGTAATAAACAGACCTGATAATGCTGTCGCTTCGGTTAGCGCGCCACCACCGTTATTTCGTAAATCAACGATGATACCTTGAACACCTTTCTGTTTAAGTTCGGTGATAAGCTTATCGGTATCTTTCGCCAATCCCACGTAGAAACTTGGCACTTCTAAAACGCCGATTTTCTTACCATCTTTTTCAATCAGCTCAGATTTAACCGCTCGGTCTTCCAAACGAATTTTGTCACGAACCAAAGTGATGATTTGCGCTTTCGCATCTTTGCCTTCAGGGAGAATCTGCAAATTAACCTTAGTACCTTTCGGCCCTTTGATTAATTGCACGACATCATCCAAACGCCAACCGATAACATCCACCACATCTTCGCCGTCCTGACCCACACCAATGATGCGATCGCCTTCCGCCAACTGCTTACTGTTAGATGCAGGACCACCAGCGACCAAAGAACGAATCACCGTGTAATCATCGGTCATTTGCAGTACGGCACCGATCCCTTCAAGAGACAGATTCATTTCAGTTTGGAACTGATCTGCGCTGCGAGGAGAAAGATAGCTGGTATGAGGGTCTATCGAACGAGCAAATGCGTTGATGTAAAGTTGGAACACATCTTCGCTATGAGTTTGGCTTAAACGCTTGAGCGCATTATTGTAACGCTTGACCAAGGTTTCTTTGATTTCAGGCCACTCTTTACCCGTCAGTTTGAGATTTAACTCGTCGTATTTGACGCGCTTACGCCACAGCTCATTCAGCTCCGCTTCATTTTTCGGCCATGCTTCTTCACTGCGATCAAGTTCAATCGACTCATCGCTGTCAAACGTCATTTCATTATCAAGCAAAGACAAGGCGTATTTAAAACGCTCATAACGACGTTTGACTGACAAATTGTAAACATCAAACGCAATCTGGTTGTCGCCCGCTTTCAGTTGGTCATCAAGTTGTACTGACCAATCTTTAAACGAGTCGATATCCGCTTGAGTAAAGACATTTTTATTGTAATCAAGCATCTCAACATATCGCTTAAAGATATGCTTAGAAAAATCGTCATTGAGATCGAAGTGCTTGTAATGAGAACGCGTTAAGCGAGAAGTAACACGCTTACTGGCGGTGGTGTGCTGAGCTTCTGGGGCGAGAACCGGTAAGTCACTAAGACTGATATTTGGTTCTACGGCATTTGCTGAGGCAGCTGCTAGCCAAAGGCTAGCAGCGATTAGGGTAATTTTTGAACGGCATTTCATGCGTAGGAGTATCTCCTTTAAGCGCGCAGGTGCTCCGCTTTCACAACCATTTGTAGGCCGTTAGAAAGTTGAACTCGCACATCTTCCTTATTAATTTCAACGATTGTTGCAGCCATATTTCCTTTACCCATGTTGACGTTTACCTGATTACCGACAGTGATTTCGTCTGCATTCAGAGCTCGCGTTTCAACAGGAGCTTCAGATTTTTGGGTTTTAGCTTGTGGGCGACGAGGTTGAGAAGGCTTTTTCTTAGCTGGTTTTGCTTTAGCTTTAGCTTCTTCGCGAACTTTTTGCGCTTGCTCTTTACGACGAGCTTGAACGCGAGCTTTGCTTTCTGCAAGAGCTGTTTGAGCATGTTCAACGTGTTCTGCTTCTAGCTCACCGCACTCATTACCATCGAGATCAACACGAATGGCTCCTGGCTTTACGCCATGAAGATAACGCCATGATGAAGTGTATTGTCTTAACGCCGCACGAAGCTGAGTTTTACTTACCTTAGGATCGTCAGTTAGACGCTCCGCAAGATCTTGAAATATACCAATTTTTAAAGGTTTTGCCTCACCTTCAAGAGTAAAGCATTTAGGGAAACATTCAGCAATATATGCAATGACTTCTTTGCTGTTTTTTAACTTTTCAGTGTTTTCCATGAGGATTCCTGGTTATAACGGGGTTTTCCGCGCGCATTAAGATAAATATTTCAGGTATTATAGAGACCTGTAAGGGAAAAACCACTCCATAAACTCAATTTATCCTTCGATAGCGTGCGAATTAAGCAGCTTTTCGACTTCTTTCATCAAAAACGTTAAACCTTCCTCATCAACCTCACTGAAACGGCCAACTTCTGGACTATCGATATCAAGCACGCCTGCCACTTCTCCATTAATTTCAAATGGAATGACAATCTCAGAGTTACTGGCAGCATCACAAGCAATGTGGCCTTCAAACTGATGAACATCATAAATACGCTGTACTTGGTTTTCTGCAACCGCAGTACCACAAACGCCACGTCCAACTGGAATACGCACACACGCTGGATTACCTTGAAACGGACCTAACACTAATTCGCCCTGTTTCATTAGATAAAAACCTACCCAATTAAGGCGGTCAAGTTCCATATTAATTAAGGCGCTGATATTCGAAAGGTTGGCAATAAGATCGGTTTCTGACTCGATTAGCGCGACAGCTTGTTTAGTCAAGCGTTGATAATGTTCTATTTTCATAACTACATCCATCTGAAAATTAGAGACTTCTATTACTATTGTGCGTACAATTTTTAATCACAATTTAAATAGCATTCATTCTCATTAATAAAATGACACATAATATCAACACTATTAGCCGTTCTTGGTTGATAACTCAAGTAAAAAAGCATAAGTCAAAGTTATTCTTAGCAAATATCGTAGCGATTGCTGCAACATTGCTCAGCGTACCCATACCTTTACTAATGCCTTTAATGGTTGATGAAGTGTTACTTAACCAACCAGGCACGGGAATCCAAATCATGGACGCCCTACTTCCGTTATCCTGGCAAACCCCTGTCGGCTACATTTTTCTCACCCTATTTGCAGTGATCGTCATGCGTGCCGGCAGCCAACTGCTTAATATCGTTCAGAGCCGTCAATTCACCCTAGTATCGAAAACCATTACCTACCAAATGCGTAGCAAGATGATCGATAAACTCGGCCGCATCAGTATTCGTCAATACGAAACCCGCGGCAGCGGCGGAATCAATGCCCATATCATCACAGACATCGAAACCATCGATCAGTTCATTGGCACAACGCTAAGTAAATTTCTCATCGGTGCCCTGACCATCATAGGCACCGCTGTGGTGCTATTGTGGCTCGACTGGCGCTTAGGGTTATTCATTCTATTAGTAAATCCGATAGTTATTTATTTTTCTCGCAAACTTGGGAGTAAAGTCAAACACTTAAAGCAAAGAGAGAACCAATCATTCGAGCGGTTTCAAAATCGCTTAGTGGAAACCTTGGACGGTATCTATCAATTACGTGCTGCAAACAAGGAACGCGAGTTTCTCGCCGAGCTGAAAAAGAACGCCAATCAAATCCGTGTCGATGCCGATAAGTTTGCTTGGCAATCGGAAGCAGCTGGTCGATTGTCCTTCTTATTATTCTTGGTCGGTTTTGAACTGTTTCGCGGCGTTGCGATGCTGATGGTGCTCTTTAGTGACTTAACCATCGGCCAGATCTTCGCCGTATTTGGTTATTTGTGGTTTATGTTGTCCCCGGTACAAGAACTGCTGGGGATTCAATTTTCATGGTATAGCGCCAAAGCCGCTCTGCAGCGCATTAACACCTTACTTGAGATTGAAGAAGAGCCGCGCCCGGTGAGTAAGGTCAATCCCTTTAATCTCGATAAAGAAGTGGATGTCCAAATTGAACATGTCAGCTTTGGTTATCATCAAGGTCATACCGTGTTAAACGATCTTTGCTTAACGATACCGGCGGGAAAAAAGGTTGCGCTAGTTGGGGCAAGCGGCGGCGGTAAATCAACTTTGATACAACTGCTGATTGGTGTCTATCAGCCAGATTCAGGCACGATCAAGTTCAACGGTGAGCCAGCTGACGATATCACTTTTGATATTATTCGTAATCACATCGCGGTGGTACTACAACAGCCTATACTTTTCAATGATACTCTCAGGCACAACCTCACCCTTGGTTCGAATTACGATGATTTACTACTGTGGAGAGCACTCGAAATAGCGCAAATGCAGGATGTTATTTCTCAGTTGAGCGAAGGGCTTGATACACAGATTGGCCGTAGCGGCATTCGCTTATCTGGCGGACAAAGACAGCGTCTTGCTATTGCCAGAATGATATTAACCGATCCGAAATTCGTCATCTTAGATGAGGCAACATCGGCACTGGATACCTCAACCGAGGCAGCGCTGCATCAAGCCTTAGCTGAATTTTTACGAGATCGTACAACGTTAATCGTCGCGCATCGACTCTCGGCAGTAAAACAGGCGGACATCATTTATGTACTTGAAGACGGGAAAGTCGGTCAAACAGGTACTCACGGTGAATTGGTCAATACACAAGGTCTTTATCAAACTCTTTATGGCGCAGTACAACAACACGGCTAAAGTGACAAGGTCACACAACATCATTCCTAAGGCATGCTATGTGTCGTGAAGTGACGAGCCACCAGAGCGACACATCATCGATTCGTCTCTGCCAAGGCTGCGAATTACCTGTGGACGTAGTATCGCTTCCGCGGGGTCGCAGTGCCTACTGCCCACGTTGCGGTACGCAGTTATACCGTGGTGGCGCCCCATCGTTACAAGGTAACTTATCCATCGCAATTACCTGTGTACTGCTGTTTATTCCCTCGCACTTTTTTAACTTCATCAGTATTCGTTTAGTCGGCGTGAATATTCCCGCGACATTGCCATCTGGCGTATTTTCTCTGGCCCACGAAGGTTTCTATTTCTTGGCTTTTTTGGTGCTATTTTGCAGCTCCATTGCGCCGTTTTTAGTGTGTTTATCCGTCGTTGGTGCACATCTTGCCCTGCACTTTCGCCATTTTCAGATGTTTAAGTGGAGCCTGATTTTGGTACAAAAACTCAAACACTGGGCAATGATTGATGTGTTTCTAGCCAGTGTGGCAGTGTCTTGTTTCAAACTTCAAGACTACTCGGATATTTTTATCGGACCGGCGCTTTACGGTTTAGTCCTCCTGCAGCTGTGTACTGTATTGCTCATTACTCGCGTCAGTGTGCGACGTTACTGGGAAGAGTGGGATGAAGAAGCCAATTACTTATTCCACAACAAAAAGATTCACTGCGAGAATTGCCATCTGTCACAACCGGAGAACAGCCATTGTTTACGTTGCGGAGAGCCGCTTCACTATCGCAAACCTCAGTCGCTGCAGAAAACCACCGCGCTGCTTCTCGCAGCAACAATCGCTGTTTTCCCAGCCAATTTAATTTCGATTTCAGTGCTGTTAACTAACGGTCAGAGACTGGAAGATACTATCTTTTCTGGCGTTGCGACCTTGGTCAACACCGGTATGACAGGCATCGCGATCATTATATTTGTCGCCAGTATCGTGGTTCCGATCGCCAAAATTGTCGGACTCGCCTACCTACTATTAGCGATTCGCTTCAAGCGCGAAATATTTCACCGTCAACGTATGGTCATCTACTTCGTCGTCAAGTGGATCGGTAAATGGTCTATGCTGGATTTGTTTGTCATTTCCATCATGATGACCTTGGTCGATCGCGGACAAATCCTCGATTTTACACCTGGATACGGCGCTGTCGCATTCGGACTTGTCGTGGTGTTTACCATGCTTGCCGCTGAAAGCCTCGACCCTAGATTTATTTGGGATAACTACCCCAATGCCTCGCAAGAACAACAAGAGCTGAGTAATGAATAAACCATCCTCTAACCAAACGTCTTATTCACCTGAAATCAAACGTAACCGAGGCATTTCTCCGCTTTGGTTACTGCCGATCGTCACTATGCTGCTTGCCGGCTGGTTGGTGGTGAAAGCGATTCATGATGCGGGGCAAAGCATCCAAATTCATTTTGCCGAAGCACAAGGATTGATAGCAGGCAGAACCCCTATTCGCTATCAAGGCTTAGAAGTGGGTATGGTGAGAGATATCAACTTATCAGACGATTTAGAGAGCATTTACGTCGATGCGGATGTTTATCCGGAAGCAACGCAGCTGCTGTCTAAAGGTACGCGCTTTTGGCTGGTCAAACCGACCGCTAGCTTATCGGGTATTTCAGGATTAGATGCGCTGGTCACAGGTAATTACATTGCGATTCAACCGAGCAATATTGAGGAAGAGCCAGAAACCGTCTTCACCGCCCTTGAACGTGCACCATCGGATATCGTGCCCAAACAAGGACTGAACATCAGTCTACGCTCAGCAGACCTTGGCGGCATTACGGTTGGCTCACACATCATCTATAAAAAAATCCCGATTGGTGAAGTGTATAACTACCAATTAGATAAAGACGCCAAATCGGTGCTCATCCAAGCATCGATTCAAAAAGAATACAGTCGACTGATTACCGATGAGAGCCGGTTTTGGAATGTCAGTGGCGTCGGCGCCAACATTGGTTTTCAAGGCATTGATGTCAAAGTGGATAGCCTGAGTTCATTGATTGGCGGCGCCATTGCGGTCGATTCTCCGGATGGCGGTGAGCCCGTTAAAGACAACGCCCAATTTAAACTCTACCCTGACCTTAAAACTGCCGGTCGTGGTATTCCAGTCAAAATTGCGCTTCCCGATGACAACGGCATCAGTCGCTCTGGCGCCCCAATTATGTACCGCGGCATTGAAATCGGCCAGGTCACCGACTTACAACTGGGCAAAGATAAGAAGAACATCGTGGCATCAGCGGCCATTCAGCCCGCCTTTAGCGACATGCTCAATAGTGGAACCCGCTTTATTCTTGAAGAAGCCAAGGTCTCTCTATCCGGTGTTGAACATATCGGTAACCTAGTGACCGGCAATTTCCTGACCCTAGTACCGGGTAAAGGCGATCGTTCTCGCTACTTTACCGCATATCGAAAAAGTGAAATTGACCGTCAACTGGCACGTTCAATTGCGATTCAACTCGATGCAGATAACTCCTTTGGTCTGGATGCGGGTGCCAATGTACTTTATCGCGGATTTGCGGTTGGTAACGTTAGTAAAGTCAGCCTCAACAATGACAAGGTGCGCTTTGATTTGCTAATCGATAATAAATACGCCAATTTGATTCGTACCCAAAGTCGCTTTTTTGTCACCGGTAGCGCCAGCGCCGAGCTCACTGAGTCTGGGCTTAATGTCACTGTACCGCCTGCGAAACAACTGTTAACCGGGTCAATTAGCTTTACCAGCGAAGGTGAATCGAGTACTAAACATGAATACACCTTGTTCGCTAACCAATCACTGGCCGAATTGGCTAAATACAACTTATCTGGTTCCTACAAAATTTCTCTGTTTGCCAATGAGTTACCGTCGATATCGAAAGGCAGCCCTTTGCTATACCGTAACTTGCAAGTGGGCAAAATAGACGATTTTAAATTGGTCAGCGGCGGCGTTGTTATCTCGGCAACCATTGAGAATCAATACAAATACTTGATCACATCGCAAACGGTATTTTGGAATCGCTCAGGAGTGGATATTGAAGCGTCCCTCACCGAAGGTGTCAGTGTTAAAGCGGCACCACTCAAAACCTTAATTCAAGGTGGTATTGCGTTTGACTCCATGCCGGGCGTCGAAAACAAACAAAATGCCCAGTGGAAGCTCTACCCAGATCTGAAATCAGCACGTAAGTTTGGCCAACTGATCACCCTCATTGCCAAAGGTGAAACTTCGGTGACCGCAGGTACGCCAATCAAATATAACGGCGTCAATATTGGTGAAGTATCCGATGTCAGCCCGGATTTCGAGCATAACCGTGTGGTTCTTAAAGCCCATGTATTACCCGCTTATTCGGCTAAAATCGCGCGCTCGGGTTCCTATTTTTGGCAGCAGAAACCGCAAGTTTCACTGACTGGCGGCGTTAAAAACATCGAAGGCCTTTTTGCGCAGGCCATTCACGTTAAACCAGGTACCGGCACCGCGCGCTATGACTTTACGCTATCGCAGTCGCCATTTAGCCAACAAGGCGTGATGTTTAGCCTGCAAAGCGAGCGTCGCGGTTCTGTCTCTGAAGGTACGCCAGTTTATTACCGCGATATTGAAGTTGGTCATGTCACTAAGGTGAAATTGGGCGATTTTGCCGATCGTGTGCTAACCACTATCTCTATAGAACCTCGATACGCCTACTTAGTGCGCCGTAATACCGTATTTTGGAATACTTCGGGGGTAGATATTTCATTTGGACTTTCTGGCGCGGACATCAAAGCAGGTACCATAGACAGCATTGTACGCGGCGGCATTACCTTTGCCACGCCTGAGCAAAAAACGCTGTCGCCACAAGCACAAGCTGGACAATCCTTCTTCCTCTACCCAGAGCCGGAAGAAACGTGGACCAAGTGGCGCACGGCCATTCCAAAACCTTAATCCCATTCCGACACTTTAGTACATAGATAAAACGCAGCGAAGACGCTGCGTTTTTTGTGTTTTTCAGTATAATTGCTGACAAATTTTATATCGGTACAGACACTTGCATACCAACGTTTACCTTCCAGAAGAATTCCTCGCCGAAATGGCGCGCATCCTGCCATCGAATCTTTCGATGGACGACTTTATCTCCGCTTGTCAGACGCCGCTGCGTAAAAGTATTCGCGTTAATACGCTGAAAATCTCGGTTGGTGATTTTCAAGCTTTGGCGAAACGCAAAGACTGGGAGCTTACGGCGATTCCTTGGTGTGACACAGGTTTTTGGATTGACGCGGATGAATCACAAGTGCCACTCGGTAATACCGCTGAGCACATGACTGGGCTGTTTTACATTCAAGAAGCCTCTTCGATGCTGCCCGTTACCGCGCTATTTCCCGACAGCAAATGCGAATTTGAGTCGGTTCTGGATATGGCCGCAGCCCCCGGTTCTAAAACCACCCAAATCGCAGCGCTAATGGAAAACCAAGGCGTATTGGTGGCTAATGAGTACTCTTCAAGCCGAGTCAAAGTCCTGCACGCCAATATTGAACGCTGCGGCGTTCGTAACGCCGCACTGAGCAATTTTGATGCGCGAGTATTTGGTGGCTGGCTACCTGAGCAGTTTGATGCGGTATTACTCGACGCGCCTTGCTCTGGCGAAGGGACGGTACGCAAAGATGCCGATGCGATGAAAAACTGGAGCAAGGCTTCCACGCTTGAAATCGCTGAAACCCAGAAAGATCTGATAGAGAGTGCATTTCACGCCCTTAAACCTGGCGGCAGCTTGGTTTATTCCACCTGTACCCTCAGCGTTGAAGAGAACCAAGAGGTATGCTTACACCTAAAACAAACCTTTGGCGATTTGGTTGAGTTTGAGTCTTTACAACACCTATTCCCAAATGCTGAAAAAGCGACAACTGAAGAAGGCTTTCTACACGTCTTCCCTCAAATCTTTGACAGTGAAGGCTTTTTTGTTGCCAAGCTACGCAAGCTCGGCTCGGCGCCTGCCCCTAAAGTGAAAAAGCGCCTTGGCAAATTCCCCTTTGTAAAAGCATCAACCAAACAAACTCAAGAGATCGAACAAGCGCTCAATGCGCAGCTGGGTATCGACCTACCGCTACAGAGCCAAATTTGGCTACGTGATGACGATGTATGGCTGTTTCCACAGGCGTTAGAGCCCATGCTCGGCGAATTGCGTTTTTCGCGTATGGGGATCAAAATCGCCCAAACTCATAAAAAGGGTTATCGCTGGCAACATCAGGTCGCAACCAGTTTGGCGACAGGCAAAGAAACCTGCTGCGTAGAACTTTCTATTGAACAAGCGCGGGAATGGTTTATGGGACGCGATATCCGCCCAGAATCGCTGTCTGGCCTCGGCGAAGTGTTGGTCAGCCTAGATAACCACGTGATTGGACTTGGGAAATGGGTCGGCAACCGAATTAAAAATGGTCTGCCTCGTGAACTGGTTAGAGATAAAAACTTATTCTAGCTGGCAAACTATAGGATGAAATTCTGTCTGTGCCTCGCTAAATGGTACTGTTCCACTACACTTTAGGTAAGTAACACATTAGCGCAGGCTCTTTAAGAGCCCTTCCCCTAGGCCCGAAACAGGATCAGTTTTGGGCCTCTTTTTGAGAGCTTTGTTTGTATCAGGCTATCGGCTTAGTTTGGCGCTCGATTTCCTTGAGTACACCCACGCACAGTGCGAAGCCTAGCGTGGGCGTAAACAATTTAAACGCGCGCTTTAAACCAAATAAATCCCATCTTTTTCAATGCGAATTTTGCCTTGTTTCAGCAAACCACCGATGGTTTTTTTATAGGTACCCTTACTGGTACGAAACGCGGCAAAAATCGCCTCTGGAGACGATTTATCGCTTAATGGCAGAAAACCGCCTTTCTTTTCCAAAAGTTCAAGGATTTTCGAACTCAAATCGTCCATTTTGGCCACGCCAACTTTCTGCAAGCTGAGGTCGATTTTGCCATCGGCACGTACTTGTTTGATATACCCTTTGAGCTTTTTGCCAACAAACAGTTTGCCAAACACATCGGATGGGAAAATCATTCCCCAATGCTCACCATTAATAATGGCTTTGAAGCCAAGGTCGCTGCGCTCTGCAATCAGCAAATCCACCGCCTGATTGACCTTGTAGTTGGCTGGCGTGTTATCCAACCACTTATTAAATTTGGTCGTACCAACAATGCGTCCGGATGCTTTATCCGTATAGACGTACACAAGAATAGTTTTGCCTTCGGCCAGACGACCGCGCTGTTCACTAAATGGAATCAAAAGATCTTTACTCTTGATACCCCAATTAACAAACGCGCCTGTGCTATTGACGCCGACTACCTGCATTAATCCCCATTCACCCACTTGGGCAATCGGCGTTTCGGTGGTCGCGACAATTTGGCTATCTGAATCAAAATAAATAAACACATCGACAGATTGTCCTACGTCAAGACCTTCCGGCGCGAGCTTGTAGGGTAATAGGGTCGAGCCATATTCTCCGGCATCTAAAAACACTCCGAACTCCGCTTTGCTTGTCACTTCAAGGCGGTTAATTTGGCCAACTTTAATCATCTCTGGTATCTCGTATTAAATTTGCGGCGATTATACCTAAACTCTGGTATGCTTTCGCTAGATAATTCAACTATTTTAAGGAGTCATTGCTTGGTCACCGTTGATAAACAAGACGGCATTAATTTAAAAATTTCCCATTCGATGACATCCAATAAGAAGTCGACTCTAGATATCTATCTTTTTGTCCCGGGTGAATTGGGACTGTCTGCGGATGTCGTGCAGGAAAACGAATTTTACTATAGCTCGATTACCCAAAAACGCACCTATTACAGTGATCAAACCTTACTGCCTTTGGTTCACAGTCGTCTGGCCAAGCGTGGCCGCCTTTCCTCGACACAATACCGAGTCAGCTTAAGCTTATTTGCCTATCAATATGTGATTGCGCTGGATAAAGCGGTAAGCCAACTTAATAAGCACGAACAAGGACAAGAAGTCAGCGCCGACGAAGTCGACGAAGTTATCGAATTAGCGTTAGACATTCTTAAGCGTTTGAGGCGCAGCATCCCTTATGAAGAAGGGTTAAAACGTTACTACGCGAATATCGATAATTACCTCTCGTGGTATACCGAGCAGCGCTTTTTATCGTTAGTTGCCCACCTACCTCGTGAAGGCGACTATCGCACCATCAAAGAACGTTTGGTGACGATTGTCGAACGTGAAAAAGCCCATCGTAAGCTCAACGATTATAACTCGCAGCACGTACGTGACGACGTCACGCGCATGAGTAATAAAATGCGCTTGTTACGACGCTTGATTGAGCATCCCATTGTACTGAAAGAGAAAACCACGTCTCTTGGCAAGAATGTTAAGCGCGCCGTCAAAGGCATGGCGACCGGTCTGGTGATGGTATTTGTCACCATTACCGCTGTTCTAGCTCGCGATTATTGGGGGGAAATTACCGCCTCATTTATTATTGCGATGTCGTTTGTGTATGCACTGCGGGAAATTTTCAAAGATGACTTACGCGATGTTCTGTGGCGAATGTTTCGCAAAGGCAAACCGAAATGGCGCAAAGTGTATATTGACCCGACGACCAACAAGGCCGTGGGTCAGAAACTGGAATGGCTGGATTATACTTCTCTACTTAAACTGCCCGATCGCATTCAAATGATTCGTAAGAAGCGAGTGGTACAACGCGAAGAAACCATCCTTCACTACAGCTCAGAAACAGAAATGTCGACGTCCAAATTCTTAAGTGGATATGAAGAAACTCGTGAATCGATGATCGTCAATATGCGGGCTATTACTCGATTAATGGATAAGGGCGCCAACAAGGTTTACACCCTAAATAATAACCAAGTCTCCCGTGAATCAGTGGAAAAACGTCACCTGCTTAACTTAATCATTAAAGAAGAAAGTAAGTCGTCAGGCCCTCATTATTATCGCTGGAAGGTTGTCCTCAACCGCAGCAAGATTGTCGCGATCGAGAAAATCCCGCTTCATGATCTGTCTACGAACGACATTTCAACGACAGCGTCAGAGTAAATTCCGCCATCGGTTCGTCGCCATTTAGCGACGGGCAGGTGGCGATAATCGTCACCGCTTGATTGACGCGCTGACCAGTCGCGATGGTTTCTTCTAGCATCTCGTCAATAATATTGCCATCTCGGCAGTGAAAATGAACATCCGCTTCCGGGCGTTTTAAAAACTGTGCATCGACAGCTTTAAATGCCAAAGAGACAGGTTTACTTCTCAGTTTGGCTTTATGCATCGCCAAAAATCCGCCCGCCAAATCGGCACCAATCGCTAGTGCGCCAAAATACATACTGTTGAGGTGATTTTTGGTCTTATGTTTGAGTGGGATTTTTATCTCCACGGCATTGTTATCTAATGCAAGAAGCTTGGGACGGCAGCTCCAAATGAGCGGCACTTTGGAAAACGCAAACCAGTTAAGATAAAAGTTTGCTTTCTGAAGATCAGAGAACATAAAAAAGGCCTAGTCATAAACACACTAGGCCAGTTAACTGTTTTTTTACTTCTATAGCAACAACTTGTTAACAATTGTGCTAACTGAATCAAATAAGGTTACGATGTCACAACCACGTCAAGAGCGCCCTGCTCACTTAGCAGATCCATCAGTTTTGGATAGCCCAGCAATCCACTACTGAGTACCAGCGCAGGTTTAGCGCATTCGCGAGCGGCCGCGATAGTTCCTTTAACCAATTGCAATACCGCATCATTATCGGCATCAAATAGATACTCAAGCAAAGGGCTGTAGCGATCAATACCCAACGTGGTTTGCGCGAGGTTTTCGATATCAACAACCACCCCATCGAAATATGGCAGCAGTTTATCGGCAAGCAATGCTGACGACGGCACATCAACACAATAGGATACTTTCAAGCCATTTTGACCACGAGACAAGCCTTGTTCGGCTAGCAAGTCGATGATTTTTGCCGCATCAGACAGAGTGCGAACAAAAGGCACAACCACTTCCACTTCCACGCCTGTTGCACGAAGTTTTTTCACCACCTCACACTCAAGCGCAAACACTGGCGAATAAGACTCTGTTGCGAATCGAGACACGCCGCGAAGACCTAACGCAGGGTTAATCTCTTCTGGTTCAAACTGGCCACCTAATAGGGTGCGGAACATGTAGCTATCTGAATCACTGAGTGAAACTCGAACGGCTTTATGATTAGCTGTAATAGATTCGGTGATCTTCTCCACCATAGTCGAGACAAAATGCTCAGCTAATGGCTGTGCACCGATAATCGCATCAATCGAGCTTTGATCGATTTCACTGAGCTGAACTTCCGCGCTTTCGTAACCTGGGTGGTAAAAGATATGCTCGGAAATCATATCAGCCAATGAAACATAAATATGTTGTGCGCCGCTGTTTTGCCCATGCGACGGCAGAGCGTCCCCCAATGCTAGCGAAGGATGTAGTGTGTTTGCATTCTCCGTGCTCATCATTGCTCCGTATAAATTATAATAATCAATAGTGTGAACATACCGACAGCCAGCGTGGAACACAAGGCTAAAAATATGTTTAACAACAAAAAGTGAATTTCATTTCACTTTCCCCTCTGACTACAGAGCCAGTTTCACGATAAGTGGTTTATTCCGCAGGCAGTTTCCGTTATCTTTACCGCTTCGAAATAAAAATGACGGCCGATGATATGCCACAGAAAACTGATGAATTAAGAACCCAGGCTTTAGGTCCGATGCCAACGCCCGCAGAGCTTGGTAATACTCACCCGATTACCGATGATGTTGCAGAGCGAATCGCCCATTCTCGTCTGCAAGTCGAAAACATTCTCACCGGTAAAGATTCCAGACTGTTAGTGATTGTCGGCCCATGCTCTGTCCATGATACCGACGCCGCGCTTGATTACGCTCAGCGCCTAGCCAATCTGCAGACGCGTTATAAAGACGAATTATTTATTGTTATGCGCACCTACTTTGAGAAGCCGCGTACAGTGGTAGGTTGGAAAGGCTTAATCACAGATCCAAATCTAGATGGCTCTTACGCACTGGAAAGCGGGCTAAATAAAGCGCGTAAACTGCTGCTCGATGTCAATAAACTGGGCCTTGCCACCGCTACCGAATTTCTCGATATGATCACCGGCCAATACATTGCCGATTTGATCACCTGGGGCGCCATTGGCGCTCGCACCACAGAATCGCAAATTCATCGTGAAATGGCGTCAGCCCTATCATGCCCGGTGGGCTTTAAAAATGGCACCAACGGCAATGTTAAAATCGCCATTGACGCGATTCGAGCCGCCAAAGCGTCGCACTATTTCTATTCCCCAGACAAAAACGGTCGCATGACAGTGTACCGAACCAGCGGGAACCCATTTGGTCACGTAATTTTACGCGGCGGTGACAGTGGCCCAAATTACGATGCCGACTCAGTAGAACACGCTTGTGAGCAGCTCAAGCAATTCGACTTGCCTGCCCGGCTAGTGATCGACTTTAGTCACGCCAACTGTCAAAAACAACATCGTAAACAACTGGATGTTGCCAAAGACATTTGTAAACAAATTCTCTCTGGCAAGAACCAAGTCGCTGGTATTATGGCCGAGAGTTTTATTAAAGAAGGCAACCAATCAATGGAAGACCTTCAAAATCTTGAGTATGGTAAATCCATTACCGACCCTTGTTTGGGTTGGGACGACACCGAAACCATGCTAGAAATGCTGGCAAAAGCCGTAAAACAACGAATGTAATCTTGTAAGGAAAAAACCATGCCTTCATTTGATATTGTTTCTGAAATCGATACTGTCGAACTTCGCAATGCCGTTGAGAACTCAGCGCGTGAACTCACTACTCGATTTGACTTTCGCAATGTCGATGCCACTATCGAAATGCTAAAGGATGAAACCGTAAAACTGAGTGCTGAAGGCGATTTTCAGCTTAAGCAGATACGCGATATTTTGCGTGGACATCTTGCCAAACGCGGTGTCGATGCCGATTCTATGGAATCCAAAGAACCTGAAGCAACAGGAAAAAAATGGCATCAAACTATCGCGTTTAAACAAGGTATTGAAACGGATATGGCGAAGAAGATCGTCAAGCACCTGAAAGAAGCCAAATTGAAAGTCCAAGCGTCAATTCAGGGCGATAAAGTGCGAGTTACCGGTAAGAAGCGTGATGATTTACAAACCGCTATCGCATCGATTCGCCAAGCCGAACTAGGCCAACCCTTCCAGTTTAATAACTTTCGCGATTAACCCACTGTTCATAAACAGTGTCTCGGTTAAAGAAAAATCCCGCTTTCAGCGGGATTTTTTTAGGCTTTGCCAAGGCGAATAAACAGGTCATCGCCGCGCAATAAATGATATTTGGTTGAGTTAGGCGGAATAAACACACATACGCGCAGTTTGTCGCGGCGCACGTCTTCCAAAAACGCAGCTAACTCTATTTCGCTTATGAACCCTTCACGCTCAGCATCACGGCGTACCAAATCCACAAAGCCAAAAGGGCAAAATTGTTCATGAAAAATTTTCTCGGCGCGCTGCATCAAACGCAGTGCTTTCAATGGTAAAAGCTCTACGTCCTCACCGTATTCGATCCAGGTAATCGATGCCTTATCTTCGACTTCTGCATAGAGCATTTCTTGATAAAGCGTTTCAAACTGTTGGCGAGTTTTACAATGCTCAATATCCGGATGGTCGAAAAAGCGCTCCCAAAATTTTCTTCTATCATCAACCGAAGGTAGCACGCGCTTAATATCGTTACGTTTAGACGCCGCATACTCCGCTTGATAACCTAAGTTCTGAGCAAACATCGACTCAAGTTGTTCACGGATATTACGCACTAAAACCGGCGATGCACCACCACTCGAAATGGCGAGCTGTATTCGACCGCGGTTAACCATTGCAGGAGTGATAAAGTCACAAAAAGGTTGATCATCCACAACATTAACAAGGATTCGAGCTTTCTTAGCATCAGCATAAACTTGATGATTGAGCTCGGGATTATTGGTCGTCGCCCAAACTTGCACATATTCTGCTCGTATGTGTTCACTTGAATAAAAATTCTGTATCCAGACACATTTATCTTGTTCTACAAGACGCTGCAAATACGGTTCAATATTCGGTGAAATAATCGTCACTTGTGCACCTGCACGTAGCAAGCTATCGATCTTTCGACAAGCCACCTCCCCACCGCCAACAACGAGGACTGCTCTGTTAGATAAGTCTAAAAATAGAGGAAAATACTGCATTTCATTCCTTGAATATGTTAATTGACCAACAAAACCATACTACCAAAAATAGTGCAAAGACATCACCCCTAGCGGCTCTTAGAATAATTTCCTATCGAATTTATAACTATTATTAGAATTTTATATCGCCAAGCCAAAATCTTATCGATCGTTAACGCTAATGGAATGAATAAAGTTTTCAAAATCATCCTGTTGCACCATTATTGAGAGGTTCTGCACTATTTACATTCAGCTTACATTTCGTCATTCTTGTCAGTAAAGGGATTGCACTACAAAATAAAAATCTTTTCAAATGATACATTTGAGAAATAGCAAAACCCTTTCTAAACTTATAAATAGTTGATTTTTATAGATTGTGAAGTCAATCAAATTTTCAACTCAAAACAACAAAACACAACATCAATAAGTACGCAATTCCAAGTTTTACTTGGTTTAACATGGATCATACAGGAAGGATACACATGGCAAATAAACTAACACTTATTGCTTCAGTCATAGCCGCTTCTACTGCATTAGTTGCAAATACTGCATCAGCAGCAGACAGCACGTTAGACAAAGTAACAAAACAAGGATACTTAACTTGTGGCGTAAGTACTGGTCTACCAGGCTTCTCTAACCCAAACTCTAAAGGTGAATGGGAAGGGATCGACGTAGAATACTGTCAAGCTCTTGCAGCGGCAGTTCTAGGCGATAAGACAAAAGTCAAATATGTTCCTCTAACGGCAAAAGAACGTTTTACTGCACTTCAGTCTGGCGAAATCGATGTCTTGTCTCGTAACACAACTTGGACACTACAACGTGACGCCGCGCTAGGTCTTAACTTCGTAGGTGTAAACTACTACGATGGCCAAGGATTTATGGTTAAGAAAGATCTAGGCATCAAGAGTGCAAAAGAACTGGATGGCGCATCTGTTTGTGTTCAATCTGGTACCACAACAGAATTGAACTTAGCAGACTACTTCCGTAACAACGGTATGTCTTACAAGCCAGTCGTATTTGATACTTCAGCACAAACATCTAAAGGTTTTGACGCAGGTCGTTGTGACGTGCTAACTACTGACCAATCTGGTCTTTACGCACTTCGGCTAAACCTACAAAACCCAGATTCAGCAATGGTACTACCAGAAATCATTTCTAAAGAGCCGCTAGGTCCAGTGGTTCGTCAAGGCGACGACCAATGGTTCAACGTAGCAAAATGGACTCTATTTGCGATGGTTAACGCAGAAGAGTACGGCATCACATCGAAAAACGCTGATGAAATGCTGAAATCTAAAGATCCAAACGTTACTCGTATCCTAGGTGTTGACGGTCCTAAAGGCCAAGGTCTAGGTATTCGTGACGACTGGGGTTACCAAATCATCAAGCAAGTGGGCAACTACGGTGAGAGCTTCGAGCGCACTGTTGGTAAAGGCTCTCCGCTTCAAATCTCTCGTGGTGTAAACGCATTGTGGAATGAAGGCGGCTTTATGTACGCGCCACCAATCCGCTAATTAGTGCATTTACCTACAAAAAAGTAATCTATGGGCGGTGTCGAACATGCACCGCCCTTATGCATACATTGGATTTGAGGTTATAGCTGTATGAAACCTACTAATACTGCTGCGTCTGGGTCTGCTAAGTCACCGACTTCCAACGCTAGCCTTTTATACAATCCCACATTTCGATCTGTTGCTTTCCAAATTATTGCGTTAGCAGCTTTGATCTTCTTCTTCTACACCGCTGTAGATAACGCCCTTAATAACCTAGAAGCTCGCGGCATCGCGACCGGTTTCGACTTTCTAGACAAAAAAGCGGGTTTTGGGATTGGCCTGTCTTTAATTGACTACAACGAAACTTATACTTACGGACGAACTTTCGTGGTCGGCTTACTCAACACCGCGTTGGTCTCTTTCCTCGGTATTATCTTTGCTACCGTTCTCGGATTTACTATTGGTATTGCTCGTCTATCCTCTAACTGGTTGGTCAGCCGTGCAGCCGCTGTTTATATCGAGATTTTCCGTAACATTCCGCTGCTGCTCCAAATTCTATTTTGGTATTTCGCCGTGCTGCAAACGCTTCCGTCGCCAAGACAGAGCATGAGCATTGGTGATTCGGTATTCTTGAACGTTCGCGGTCTGTTTTTGCCTTCGCCAGTGTTTGAATCTGGCAGTGGTATCGTCGGTGCAGCCTTTGTATTCGGCGTGATTGCAACCTTAGTTGTCAGCATCTGGGCCAAAAACAAACAAAAACTGACGGGCCAGCAAACCCCAATGGGACGTATTGTCCTTGGACTTTGTATCGGTTTACCTTTGGTTGTGTACTTCCTTGCAGGTTCCCCCATTCACGCCGACTATCCAGAGCTTAAAGGCTTTAACTTCCGCGGCGGCTTTGCGATCATTCCAGAATTAGCAGCGCTACTGCTTGCGCTGAGCGTCTATACCGCTGCGTTTATTGCTGAAATCGTCCGTTCGGGCATTAACGCCGTCAGCCACGGACAAACTGAAGCGGCAATGTCGCTAGGTTTACCTCGTTCAAAAACGCTGAAATTGGTCGTTATTCCTCAAGCACTGCGAATCATTATTCCACCGCTGACCAGCCAATATCTGAACTTGACCAAAAACTCATCGCTGGCGATGGCGATTGGTTATCCAGATCTAGTCTCCGTTTTTGCAGGTACAACCCTCAACCAGGTAGGCCAATCAATAGAAATCATTGCGATGACAATGGGCGTTTACCTTGCACTAAGCTTGTTTACCTCAGCATTGATGAACCTATACAACCGTAAAGTTGCGTTGGTGGAGAGATAAGATGAAACACGAATTTCAACCTGATCTGCCACCACCAGCAAACACTGTTGGCTTTGTTGGGTGGCTAAGAAAAAACTTGTTTAACAGCCCGCTAAACTCAATTGTTACGGTGATTCTGGCTTATTTGGCATTTTCAGCGATTTGGTCAGTGTTTAACTGGGCAATTTTGGATGCTGATTGGGTCGGCACCACTCGTGATGCATGTACCAGTGATGGCGCGTGTTGGGTATTTATCAGCGTGCGCTGGGAACAGTTCATGTACGGTTTCTACCCAGAAGCGGAACTGTGGCGCCCTCGCCTATTTTACGCAACACTGGCAATTTTTGTTGCGCTGCTCGCTTACGAGAAAACCCCTAAGCGCACTTGGATCTGGCTATTCTTCGTCAATATTTATCCGTTTTTGATTGCAGCATTGCTGTATGGCGGTGTATTTGGCTTGGAAGTGGTTGAGACTCACCGCTGGGGCGGATTGCTCGTCACGCTAGTCATTGCGTTAGTCGGTATCGTGGTGTCACTGCCTATCGGTGTGATTTTGGCACTGGGCCGTCGCTCCGATATGCCAGTCATTCGCAGTCTTTGTACTGTGTACATCGAAGTTTGGCGTGGCGTTCCACTGATTACAGTATTGTTTATGGCATCGGTGATGCTACCGCTGTTCCTTTCTGAAGGGTCAGACATCAATAAATTGCTTCGTGCGTTAATTGGTGTGGTGATGTTCTCGGCCGCTTACATGGCGGAAGTGATTCGCGGCGGTCTACAAGCGATTCCAAAAGGACAATATGAAGCAGCCGATGCTCTAGGGCTAAGCTACTGGAAGAAAATCGGCCTGATTATTCTTCCTCAAGCACTGAAAATTACGATTCCTTCGATCGTAAATACCTTCATCGGCTTATTTAAAGATACCAGTCTGGTACTCATCATCGGGATGTTTGATGTATTAGGTATTGGTCAATCTGCGAACACGGATCCAGATTGGCTTGGTTTTGCCACTGAAAGTTACGTATTTGTCGCGTTGGTGTTCTGGATATTCTGTTTTGGCATGTCGAGATATTCGATTTGGCTCGAGCATAAACTCCACACCGGTCACAAACGATAATTTTAAAGATCAAGGACATATATTATGACTACGCAACAAGATGCTATGATCCAGATTAAAGACATGAACAAGTGGTACGGTGAGTTCCACGTTCTAAAAAACATCAACTTAAACGTTAAAAAAGGCGAAAAGATCGTTATCTGTGGCCCTTCTGGCTCAGGTAAGTCGACGATGATTCGCTGCATCAACCGCCTTGAAGAGCACCAAAAAGGCCAAATCATTGTATCCGGCACAGAACTGACCGAAGATTTGAAAAACATCGAAGCAGTGCGAAAAGAAGTTGGTATGTGTTTCCAACACTTCAACCTTTTCCCTCATTTGACGGTATTACAAAACTGCACGCTCGCACCAATTTGGGTTAAGAAAATGCCTAAAGAAGAAGCAGAAGCGTTAGCGATGAAATACCTAGAGCGTGTTAAAATCCCAGATCAAGCGGATAAATACCCTGGTCAATTGTCTGGTGGTCAGCAGCAACGTGTGGCGATCGCCCGCTCATTGTGTATGAACCCTCAAGTGATGCTGTTTGATGAACCGACATCCGCACTGGACCCAGAAATGGTGCGCGAAGTATTGGACGTGATGGTCGAACTCGCCGAAGAAGGCATGACCATGTTGTGTGTCACCCATGAAATGGGCTTTGCTAAAGAAGTGGCAGACCGCGTTATTTTCATGGATGCTGGCGAAATTATCGAAGAAAACAACCCAATCGATTTCTTTGAAAATCCGCAATCAGACCGCACACAGAACTTCTTGGCTCAGATACTTCACCATTAAAATCAGGCTTTTCTGTAATTTAAAAGAGGCGTTTATCGCCTCTTTTTTTTTGTTATATTGTGTTACATTCTAATCAATACTTAAGCCTTTATTTCCATTATTATTTTCATAAGTTCTATACAATAAAGGGCTTGAAATTTTGAACTTTCAAGCCCATATATGTACATATAAGTAAAACACTCCGATGAGGAAGATTATGAACAGTCCTATGTATACTCGCACTTCTACCCAAGACAGTGCGTTACAAACGAACAAGGTGCTACGCAATACTTATGCACTGCTTTCGATGACGTTGGTTTGGTCAGCAGTAGTGGCTGGCATCTCAATGGCAATGAACCTACCTCGCCCAGGAATTATTATTATGCTGGTGGGCTTTTACGGTCTGCTGTTCCTGACTGAGAAAAACCGCAACAACGGTCTTGGTTTGGTATTTACCTTCCTGTTTACCGGTTTCCTTGGCTACACGCTAGGTCCAATCCTTAACATGTATGTTGGCGCTGGTATGGGCGATGTGGTCGTTACTGCTCTAGGTGGTACCGCCTTGGCATTTATGGGCGCTTCAGCTTACGCGCTTACCACTAAACGTGACCTTTCTTTCCTAGGTGGCGTGTTGATGGCGGGCTTTGTGGTACTGCTTGTCGGTATGGTTGCAAACATCTTCTTGCAAATGCCAATGCTGTATCTTGCAATGAGTGGCTTGTTCATCCTGTTCTCTGTAGGTGCGATTCTTCTGACCACACAGCAAATTGTGCGTGGCGGTGAAACCAACTACATCTCAGCCACCATTACTTTATATGTATCAATCTACAACTTGTTCATCAGCCTACTAAGCATTCTTGGCGTAATGAACGACGACTAATTGGTTGCTCGAACATAAAAAGCCCGTCTTAAAGACGGGCTTTTTTTATCACTAAAATATTGACCCAAGCGCTGGCTTCGCTACTCTATAGCCAATTTTGCACAGCAGTCGGAATACAAAGCAATGTTTGAGTACAAAGGCAAATCCATTGAAACAGATAAACAAGGTTATTTGCTCGATTATACCCAATGGGAAGAAGGCATGATTGAGACCCTTGCCACGCAAGAAGGCATTGAGCTCACTCCCGCACACCTTGAAGTCGTTTTGTTTGTGCGCCATTTCTATGAAGAGTTCAACACCTCGCCCGCAATTCGTATGTTGGTAAAGGCGATGGAAAAAGAACATGGTCCAGAGAAAGGCAACAGCAAATACCTGTTTAAACTCTTTCGCCAAGGGCCTGCCAAACAAGCGACCAAATTAGCTGGGCTACCAAAACCGGCTAAATGCCTATAACCCAGCTGTCTTCAAATTACAGTATTTCAAAACCGTCAAAACGCGTGGGAGTCAATGACTCACGCACCACATTCTCTACCCACGCATTTCTTGGTCCGGTTTTTATCCATTCAGCAAACAGTTCGACATTTTTGGGGTCACCACTGACCACCACTTCCACATCACCGTTATTGAGGTTTTTTGCATAACCAACTAAGCCAAATTTTAAGCCTTGATGACAAGTTTGATAGCGAAAACCAACGCCTTGCACCAACCCTGACACTTGAAACTTTTCACTTTTAATATCCATATTATGTTCCTAGTAAACTTTCTTTCTCGCTCCTCACATTGGTAGACAACACAACACTCATTTAGTGCCCAGTTTCATATGTTGCCTTTCGGTATTTTATTTGCTTTTCCCTCTTCATTCCTCGACAATGTTCCCCCTTTTTAAACTCGACCTGTTGAAGCAATGACTCCTGCTATTTATCTAGTCAAAGGACGTGAGAAATCTTTACGTCGCAAGCATCCATGGATCTTCTCTCGCGGCATCCAAAAAATCCAAGGCGAACCACAACTTGGTGAAACGATTGACGTTTTTACTCATGACGGTCAATGGTTAGCCAAAGCCGCCTACTCACCTCATTCTCAAATCCGTGCTCGAGTATGGAGTTTTGAAGCGCAAGAGATCAATCAAGCCTTTTTTGAGCAACGTATCCAAGATGCGCTCATCCTTAGACAAGATATTATCCAGCGTGACGGTCTTACCGGTTTTCGACTGATTGCGGCTGAATCCGATGCTCTACCTGGCATCACTATCGACAAATATCAAAATTACTTAGTTTGCCAACTGCTCAGCGCAGGTGCAGAGTATCAAAAGACGAACTTAGTTAACGCTCTTACAGCCATTTTCCCAGATTGCCATATTTACGAACGCTCAGATGTGGCGGTACGTAAAAAAGAAGGCCTAGAAGAATCGGTTGGCGTGTTGCATGGTGACGTTCCACCAGCTTCCGTCGTAATTGAAGAAAACGGCGTTAAAATTAGCGTAGATATCGTAAATGGCCATAAAACTGGTTTCTACCTTGACCAACGCGACAGTCGCCAACAATCGATGAAATACGTCAAAGATAAAGAAGTCCTTAACTGCTTCTCATACACTGGCGGGTTTGGGCTTTACGCACTTAAAGGCGGTGCAAAACGGGTTATCAATGCCGATGTTTCTCAACCAGCATTAGATACTGCCAAGCACAATGCCGAGCTCAACCAGTTTGATATTTCTAAAAAACGCGCGGTATTTTTGAACGCTGATGTGTTTAAACTGCTGCGTGAGTATCGCGATCAAGGCACCAAATTTGATGTGGTTATCATGGACCCGCCAAAATTTGCCGAGTCTAAAGCTCAACTGAACGGCGCCTGCCGCGGATATAAAGACATCAACATGTTAGCCATGCAGATCCTAAAACCAGGCGGCACATTACTGACCTACTCGTGCTCTGGCTTAATGGACCAAGTGCTTTTTCAAAAAATTATTGCTGATGCTGCGCTTGATGCTGGACGAAGCGTCAAGTTTGTCGAGCGTTTTGAACAAGCTGCCGATCACCCAACCGATACCGCCTATCCGGAAGGTTTTTATTTAAAAGGCTTTGCGTGTAAAGTTTTATAGCGCGATAATCTAAAACAATATGACACAAGAGATCTCAAACATGAGTAAATTAACTGCCGATCTTCAAGCGAATCTTGATCTGTTTATCCAAGAAACCAAACAAACTGAACTGGTTTGGGGTATGCGTAACGAAGAAGGTTGGCTATGCTGTGATTCGACTGAATTCGAAAACAGCGAAGTCATGCCGTTTTGGTCATCAAAAGAAGAAGCCAAACTGCACAACGTTGAAGAATGGGCGGATTTTGAAGTACTGGAAATTCCACTCGACATTTTTGTTGAAGATTGGCTGATTACCCTTGATGAAGACGGCGTTCTTATCGGCACCAACTGGAACAATGAATTGCAAGGTAAAGAAGTTGAGCCATCTGATTTGGCCAAAATGTACTTAGACTAATCGCCTTATTTAGGACGGTTCAAAATTTAAAAAAAGCTGAGCGCTCGGCTTTTTTGTTACTTTATCAGCGCTCAGTTTAGTTAGCACAAATAAAGCGGCATAGAACGCCGCTTGCAGACTTCAGTCGAAATCGGATTATGCCGATTTCTGCTTAGCGGTTAACTGCGCCATCACTGCCTCGCGATTATCAAGATAATCATTTAACCCGGCGCGGCGTAAATCGCACGACGGGCAATCTCCACAACCGTCCCCAATCACGCCGTTATAGCATGTCAATGTGTGATTACGAACCAAATCAAGCGCTTGGTATTGATCTGCCAATGCCCATGTTTGCGCCTTGTTTAACCACATCAGCGGCGTTTTGATCTCTAGCTCGCGGTCCATACCTTGTACAAGAGCGCGATTCATCGCTTTGACAAACTCATCACGACAATCCGGATAACCCGAAAAATCGGTTTCACACACACCGGTAATCACCGTCTGCGCGCCAATTTGATAGGCGTAAATGCCTGCGAGAGTTAAAAACAGAATATTACGCCCGGGAACAAACGAATTTGGCAGGCCATTTTCTTGTAATTCATGAGAGACAGGAATGTCATCACGGGTCAAAGAGCTTATCGCCAACTCGTTAAGCAATCCGACATCCATGACCTTATGTGCTTTGACACCAAGCTGCTTGGCGAGCTGCTCAGCCACTTCAATTTCCAATTTATGGCGCTGCCCATAGTCAAACGTGATTGCGTGCACTTCGTCGTACTCTTGCATCGCCTGCACTAAACAGGTGGTAGAGTCTTGACCACCGCTAAAAACGACCACTGCCTTTTTCATTATTTTCCTTCCTAAGCAATACTTAAATACTTATGGGTTTGCACCGACAAGCGCCAATTACGTTCAATACACGTATCAATGCACAATTGTGTTGCGCGTGGCTTCTGACTGATCGGCTGCAATGCAATCACGGTATTTGGCGCAATATTGGCGCCCGCAAGTAACACATCTAACTGGTCGATGTCTTTTTGAGTCCCCACCGGATGCTTAATTTCATTGGCACGCTCAAGTGCACTATTGAGCACAGGCAGCTTACCTTTCATGGCCACTTTTGGTGACACTGTCACCCAAGTTTTTGCAGACACCAACACTTCGCTGGTACCACTGGTTTCAATTTGGCACTGGCAGCCAAGATGTTCAAATGCCGCCGTTAACGGGCGTAAATCGTAAATGCAAGGTTCACCGCCGGTAATCACTATGTGTTTGGCGTGATAACCTTGCTGTTGATACTGCGCCACAATCTCCTCGGCACTCATTGCACACCAAGTTGGAGAATCTTGGGTTTTGACAATGATTTGCTCAAAAGTACGCTCGTCTTCCGGCTCCGCTGTCCAAGTTTGTTTGGTGTCACACCAAGCGCACCCAACTGGGCAGACTTGTAAGCGCACAAACACAGAAGGTACGCCAGTAAAGGTACCTTCGCCTTGGATGGTTTCAAACATCTCGTTAATTTTGTACAAGGGCTACTTCGCTAAATTGGTCTGGATCACATTTCTGGAACGAGACCTTAATAGAGACAACCAATAAGATCAACTCATTCATCAATTGATCAAAATGCTCAGCTAATCTAATCTGCTGTTTTGTTCTCTAATTTAAGGTAAGACATGTACAAATTAATCGCGCTCGATATGGATGGCACATTACTTCGCTCAGACAAAACCATCTCGCCAAGAACGAAAAAAGCCATTGCTCAAGCACGTGCGCAAGGCGTGACCGTCGTATTAGCGTCAGGTCGCCCGCTTGAAGGTATCGTCGATAAGCTTGCCGAATTGGACATTCACGGCGAGAACGAATTCGTCGCATGCTTTAATGGTTCTATTATTCGTGAACTCGGAGATAACCGCGTAGTACATCGCGGAATCATCGACGGCGCCGCCGCAAAACGCGTGGCAAAGTTAGCTCAAACGCTGGGTTTAGAGTGTCATGCTTTTAGTGAAGAGCTGGGACTGATTGCACCGCGTAACAGCACTTATACCGAACACGAAGCGCAGATTAATAATATCTCAATGACGATTGTCGATTTCAATCAATTGGCCGATGACCACCCGATCATTAAAGTGATGATCATTGGTGAACCCGACAAACTGAGTGCGGCGATTGGCGATATTCCAAACGAATTTGAGCAAGACTTTACCATTTTGCAAAGTGCGCCCTTCTTCCTTGAGTTCTTAAACCCTGTAAGTAACAAAGGTGCAGGCATCGCCGCGATCGCTGAAAAACTTGGCATTAGCGCCAGCGAAGTGATTTGCATGGGCGATGCGGAAAATGACCATCATATGTTGGAATACGCAGGGCTTGGCGTTGCAATGGCGAATGCCATGCCAGAAACCAAACGAATCGCCGATCTGATTACTGACAGTAACGATGACGACGGCGTGGCTAAAGTCATTGAACAATACGTATTGAACCAATAGGTGTTGAACCAATAGGTTGTTAGCGCTATCGCTGTACGCAAATCGTTAACGCAGCCAACGCATGCAAAAAAGCCCCAATTACTATCTATACAATCAATATATAAATAATTGGGGCTTTTCAGACAATGAGATTTTCGCTAGTGGGTTTTATGGGTTCGCTGAGCGGAGACATTAAACACCAGCAGTAACAGAGGAAAACGCAGCGTTTGCGCAGCCAGTGACATCAAACTGCTGGTTGAAACCAACGTCGCCGAGAACGACACCACTTCATTGACAAACAGCAGCAATAAAATCACAAACACCATTTCACGGAAACTAATATAATCGCTGCTCTCTTTGCCAGTCCAAATGATGCCACAAGCCGTCACTAAGGTCGCCAGCAACATAGTAAATACGGGCGTTTGGAAAATCAGCGTCAGCACAGCGGCAACGATGGCCAACAATCCCCACGAAGTTCGTGAGCAAATCAGTTTTTCAAGGTCAACACCGGGTTTATCTTCCAAGCGAATGATGTGCCAAGCGGTCAAAATACCAAACACACTGCCCACCAGCATGTCGACAATAAACTCAGAGCCACTATAGAAATTAGCCAGCATAATGCCCATCAGCGCCAAGACAAAGCCGCCAAAATAACGATTCAACGACAAACGTTCGAACGCATTCAGCACCAGAATCCCAACGCTGGACCATAGCGCCAACGCCAAGCTTGGCATGCTGTAGCCATCGGAATGCGACAGTTCAATCGCCGGAATATAAACATGCGGTCTTGGCAGCGCGAAAGTTTGCCGCGCGACAATGCACACCAGCGAGGTAATCGCCACCAGATAAAACACCCGATAAGCAAAGTGCAACCCAAACTTCCAATACAACAACGGAAAAAGCAGCAGCAGAACCACTGGATTGGATAGCTGGTTTACCCACCAAGCCAATTTATTTACGGCGATAACAAGACTATCCGGCAACGAATTGACCGCCCGCTGCAGGTTCATTATCCAGTTAAGTTCGATTTGATTTGCCACAGGTGCAGCAACCACTAAATTGCCAACGTAGCTTGCCGGCTGGTCGTCCGCTTCGGCAAATAGTTGTTTAACGGTCTGCCATTGGTCTGGGTAGCGATACAGCGCCGCATCCAGCGCCTCTGGTTCTATCAACATCGCCGAAGACACTTCTACACCGTAGTGAGGCGCAAACCACACGGGTAGCTCATGCCCGTCCAGCACGTTATTCAGCTCATAGGCGATAACGTCAGACTCCGAGGCGCATTCAAAAAAATAAGCCCGTTCGGTTTTACCAAGTAACTTCTTTACTTTGACCGCAAGCCCGGTCTCTTCCCAAGTTTCGCGCTGCGCGGCCAACTCTGGCGTTTCACCTCGCGCAATTTTACCGCCAGGAAGCGACATCTTACGCGTCAAGGATTCATGAATCAGGACAATTTTGTGATCAGCTCTGACAATACATAACGCCCCTTTAGGCTCCAGAACTTGATTGGTATCTGTCGCCATCGAAGGGAACGCAACCGAGAATATTCCCAATACAAACATCAGATAGGAAAAAAATACGTGCATTCTTAATTTTTGCTCTAGTTATGGAGTTTGATCGTTAGCCGCTGACCGGCTTTCTTAACCAATGAATATGATGCTCAAAACCTAAACTTTGATACAGACCCAATGCAGATTGATTAAATTGCCACACTTCGACAAAAATCTGCTTTACACCGTAATCGATCAATCGCGCTTCTATAGTGCCCATCAACAATTTTGCCACCCCTTGCTGACGGGCCTCTGGACGAACATATAACTCATCAATACTGCCCATCAAAACCGGCTTACTGACACTTGAGATCAGCTCGCAAAAATGGCCTGTAACAAAACCGAGTATTCTACCTTGTTGCTTTGCAACAAAAATGAGACATTCCGGACTGTCGATATAACGACTGACGCTTTTCTCTTGTTCGATCTCTTCGGCAGTTTTGAAGTGCTCTGGACACTGCTGATGATGCTCGTCATGCAAATCAAACATCAAGTCATTCAGCTGCTCGAGATCATCAAACTGAGCAGAAGAAATAGCCACGATTGACATGGTTATTGGTTCCGTACGAATAAAGTAACATTCTATATAAGTCGCACAAAAAAAGCCTCAGTATTTGAGGCTTTTCTGATAACTTCATTCTTAAGTTACGACAAATGAAGCGCTTTCTCGATTTCTACCAAGCTGGTTGGGTCATCAATGGTCGATGGCACGACATATTCTTCACCATCGGCGATTTGCCGAATCACACGGCGCAGAATTTTCCCTGAGCGGGTTTTCGGCAAGCGCTCAACCACCAGTGCATGCTTAAAGCACGCCACTGCGCCGATTTCATCGCGCACTTTACCGATCAATTCGCTTTCTAATGCGCCCGATTCAACGTCAACGCCGTCTTTCAGCACCACCAAACCTATCGGCAATTGGCCTTTAAGCTCATCATGAATGCCAATAACCGCACATTCCGCTACCGCAGGATGGGCGCCAACCACCTCTTCCATCTCACCCGTTGATAGTCGATGGCCTGCAACATTAATCACATCGTCAATGCGCCCCATAATGAACAAGTAGCCTTCTTCATCCATGTAACCGCCATCTCCAGATACGTAATAACCCGGAAATTGACCCAAGTAGCCGCTTTGAAAGCGGTCATGGTTGCGCCATACCGTTGGTAAACAGCTCGGTGGCAACGGGCGTTTAATTGCCACAAAGCCCTGTTGCCCGGGCTGCGCAACGTCACCACTTTCAGTTAGGATATCAATTTGATAGCCAGGGACAGGCTTAGTCGATGAGCCCGCTTTAACCGGCATCACTTCAAGTCCGATTGGATTGGCTGAAATTGCCCAGCCGGTTTCAGTTTGCCACCAGTGATCTATCACCGGCTTTTGAGTATGCTCTGTGACCCATTGAAGCGTGGGCGGGTCAAGACGTTCACCAGCCATAAAAATCGCTTTAAGATGGCTTAAGTCATACTGCTTGAGGTAGTCGCCATTAGGGTCTTCTTTTTTGATTGCGCGAAACGCGGTTGGCGCGGAAAAAAGCACATCGACCTGATAGTCTTGGCAAACTCGCCAAAATGCGCCTGGGTCTGGCGTTTTCACCGGCTTACCTTCAAACAATAATGTCGTGCAACCATGGATAAGCGGTGCATAGACAATATAAGAGTGTCCAACCACCCATCCGACATCGGAAGCCGCCCAAAATACCCCATTTTGCGGCATATTGTAGATGGTCAACATCGAATATTTCATCGCCACCGCGTGACCGCCATTATCACGTACCACACCTTTGGGTTTCCCCGTCGTGCCCGATGTATACAAAATATATAATGGGTCTGTTGCCAGTACGGGTACGCAATCGTGCGGCTCAGCCCTTGACATCGCTTGATGCCAATCCACATCGCGCTCTAAATTGAGCTCTGCAGTACATTGCGGCCTTTGCAGCACCAACACATGTTTTGGCTTCCAGCGACTGTCCATCACCGCTTTATCGACCAGCGGTTTGTAGGCCAGCGTTTTGTTCACTTCAATGCCGCATGAAGCGGTGATGATTACGCTTGGCTCAGCATCTTCAATTCGCACCGACAATTCGTTTGGCGCAAAACCGCCAAACACCACCGAATGGATGGCGCCAAGGCGCGCACAGGCCAGCATCGCCATCACCGCCTCTGGAATCATCGGCATGTAAATCACCACGCGATCGCCTTTCGTCACCCCTAGCTCAGCCAGCATACCGGCAACTTTGGCGACTTCATCACGCAGCTCAATATAGGTATAAGTTTTTTGTGACATCGTCACTGGCGAGTCATAAATCAGCGCCGCATGTTCGCCACGCCCCTGCTCGCAATGATAATCCAGAGCAAGCCAACAGGTATTGAGCTTACCGTTTGGAAACCAGCGCTCAATGCCATGATCATCTTCACCAAGCCCAACCGTTGGCATCTCAAACCAATCGATATTTTGCGCTTGCTCAAGCCAAAATTCAGCAGGCTGATGGATGGCTTTTTGATACTCGTTCTCATAGGCAGACATAACAGGTACTCCCTCAAGGTCGGCTTCGCCATTTATGATTGTATGGGTCACGGCGAAGCCTAAGATTTGAAGACAGACGTTAATTAATCATAAACAGCTGCATAAACTCATTAACCGGCGTTTGTTCAAGAGTCGATTGGTCCTTACACAGCGCAAAGATTTGCTCTACTCGACTCTGCGGGAAGCGAGTTTGCAGGTTGCGAATAAATTTCTGCTCAAGAACCGGAATTCCCTCTTCGCGGCGACGGCGATGACCAATTGGGTACTCAACTTCAACTTTTTCACTGTGGCTGCCATCGCGATAGAAAATTTGAATCGCATTGGCAATCGAGCGTTTATCCGCTTCCAGATACTCTTTGCTGTAGCGTGCGTCTTCGATAATTTCCATTTTGCTGCGCAGCACATCAATGCGAGGGTCGCCTTTATGGAAGCTATCTTCGTAGTGCTCTGCGACTAAATCGCCATAGATAAGCGGCACGGCAATCATGTATTGCAAGCAGTGGTCACGGTCTGCTGGGTTGGCAAGTTCGCCCTGTTTGGAAATAATACGAATCGCCGATTCGTGCGTGGTGACTTCAATGCGTTCAATCTCATCAAGGCGGTCTTTAACTTGCTCGTGCAAGGTGACCGCGCACTCGACTGCGGTTTGTGAATGGAACTCAGCTGGGAACGAGATCTTGAACAGCACATTTTCCATTACATAGCTTGAAAACGCTTGATTCACTTTGAACGCTTCGCCGTTAAACAACACATCGTAGTAGCCCCATTTCGGCGCGCTCAGTACCGTTGGAATGCCCATCTCGCCTTTCATCGCAATCATGGCTAAACGCACGGCGCGTGAAGTTGCGTCTCCCGCCGCCCACGATTTACGCGAGCCTGCATTCGGCGCATGACGGTAAGTCCGTAGCGAACAACCATCTACCCAGGCGTGTGATACCGCATTGATGATCTGCTCTAAATCACCGCCAAGCATTTTAGTCACTACCGCCGTTGAGGCGACACGTACCAAAAGTACATGGTCAAGACCGACACGGTTGTAACTGTTTTCAAGCGCTAAAACACCCTGAATTTCATGGGCTTTGATCATCGCCGTCAACACCTCTTTCATGGTCAACGGCGCTTTACCTTGTGACAGTGCAACGCGGCTCAAATAGTCAGCTGTCGCGAGAATGCCGCCAAGGTTATCCGATGGATGTCCCCATTCTGCCGCCAGCCAAGTATCGTTAAAGTCCAGCCAGCGAATCATGCAGCCGATGTTAAATGCTGCTGTGATTGGGTCGAGTTCGTGAGAGGTACCAGGCACCCGCGCACCATTTTGTACTGTGATCCCGGGAACCAATGGCCCCATGTGTTTGGTACACTCAGGAAAACGCAGCGCCAGTAAACCGCAGCCCAGTGTGTCCATCAAACAGTTACGAGCTGTATCGTAGGCTTCGCTGGAGGTAATTTCGCTATTTGCCACGTATTGTGCAATTTGAACCAAGAGTTCGTCCGGTTGTGGACGTTCGTTCATTTCTACATTCTGACTCATGATATATCCTTATTTTTCAATTTTTGCCAATGAGTTAACGCTGCTCTATCGGTAACCAAGTTTGATGTTCGGGGCCTTGATAATCGGCGCTTGGACGAATGATGCGGTTGTTAGCGCGCTGCTCATAGACATGCGCTGCCCAGCCGGTCAGGCGACTCATGACAAATATCGGCGTAAAAAGTGGTGTGGGAATGTTCATAAAGTGATACGCCGATGCGTGGAAAAAGTCGGCGTTACAAAACAAGTCTTTCTCGCGTTTCATTACCGCTTCCACTCGTTCAGACACCGCATACAGGTGTGCATCTTGCGCCGACTCAGACAAGGCTTTCGACCAACGCTTTATCAGCGCATTACGGGGATCGCTTTGTCGATAAATAGCGTGGCCAAAGCCCATGATTTTGTCTTTGTTTTTAAGCATTTCAAGAATGCGCCCTTCCGCTTCATCGGGCGTTTTCCAATCTTGGATCATCGCCATGGCCGCTTCGTTTGCGCCACCATGCAGTGGGCCGCGTAAGGTGCCGATTGCCGCCGTCACACAGGAATGAATATCGGACAGGGTCGACGCGCACACCCTCGCAGCAAAAGTTGAAGCGTTGAATTCATGCTCGGCATATAAAATCAATGAGCAATGCATCACTTGCTTATGCAGCGCAGACGGTGATTGACCGGTCAGCATTTTAAGAAAGTAACCGCCGATGGAGTCTTCACTGTGATCTTCGGTGTCAATACGTACACCATCATGACTGTAGCGATACCAGTAACAAATGATGGCGGGAAACGTCGCCAACATGCGCTCAGTCGCTGACACTTGCTGATCAAAACTCTGTTCTTGCTCAAGATTGCCGAGCATCGAACACCCTGTGCGCATCACATCCATCGGATGCGCATCGGCAGGAATCAATTCCAATGCGGTTTTTAGCGCTTGCGGCAAGCCTCGAAGGCCAATTAAGCGCGTTTTGTAACTATCGAGTTGTTGCTGATTCGGTAAATGGCCGATGAGCAGCAGATGCGCCACTTCTTCAAATTCGGCGTGATTAGCAAGGTCAGTAATGTCATAACCACGATAGGTTAAGCCAGTGCCGGTTTTTCCAACCGTACATAATGCAGTGGTGCCAGCACTTTGGCCGCGCAATCCTGCGCCGCCGAGCTCTTTATTAGGCATGTTGAACTCCTTTTGACCACCCGCAGGCTCTCTTTGGAGCGATGACTGTCAAGTGGTCGATTTCACGTTATTGGATTAGGAATGAACGATGTTGCTCTGTTGCCAAACGTTACTTGGCAAACAAACGGTCCAGCGTTTGTTCGTATTGGTGATAATTGAGATAGTCGTACAACTCAGTTCGTGTCTGCATGCTATCAACAAGCGCACTTTGGTTGCCTTCTGCCAATAGATGGCGATACACCATTTCAGCGGCTTTGTTCATCGCGCGAAACGCGCTCAGCGGATACAAAACCATATCGACATTGACTTCTGCCAGTTGGTCGCAGCTGTACAGTGGCGTTTGACCAAACTCGGTAATATTGGCAAGGATCGGCACCGGTTTGCCCGTTGCTTGCATCAAGGCGGTATAGAACTGCTGATACTGATTAAGCTCAGTCATCGCCTCAGGGAAAATCATGTCGGCGCCCGCTTCAACATACGCAATCGCACGCTCAATCGCGCTGTCCATACCTTCGACGGCCAATGCGTCGGTGCGCGCCATGATCACAAATTCCTGATCGGTTTTGGCATCAACGGCAGACTTAACGCGATCCACCATCTCTGAGGTGCTGACAATCGCTTTATTTGGGCGATGACCGCAGCGTTTTTGCGCCACTTGATCTTCCATATGCACCGCCGCTGCCCCCGCTTTTTCCAGGCTTTTGATGGTGCGTGCAATGCTAAAAGTGCCGCCAAATCCAGTATCAATATCCACCAGCAGCGGTAAATCACACGCATTGGTAATACGCTCAACATCAACCAACACATCGTTAAGCGTGGTAATGCCTAAATCGGGTAGACCGTAGGAAGCGTTAGCAATGCCCCCGCCAGATAGATAAATCGCTTGGTGGCCAAGCTGTTTGGCCATCAAAGCACAATATGGATTGATGGTACCGACGATTTGCAGCGGCCGATTAGCCTCTACTGCGTGTCTGAATTTTGCCCCTGGCGAAACGCTCATGGCTGCCTCTCCTTCGTTATGATGTCTCTAGGCTTGAGACCTAATGTGGTTAACGGTTAACTCATCTGCTGCTCTATCAATGCGCGGCTGCGAGAAATATGGCGCCGCATCAGCATTTCAGCTAACTCTTCATCTTTTTGTTCAATGGCTTGCAAAATAAAATGGTGTTCTTGCAGCGCTTCCGTCGGGCGCGAATGGGCACGCGGTGACTGATAGCGGTACATGCGCAGTAAGTGATACAACTCACCGCACAGCAAATTGGTCAGCTGTTGGTTACGGCTGGCTTTAATGATTCGATAATGGAAATCAAAGTCGCCTTGTTGATGGAAATAAGACGCCCCTTCAACTTGTTCGATATGCTCGCCGTGCGCATTGAGCAGCGCTCGCAAGCCTTCAAGCTCCTGACTTGTGATATGACGCGCCGCAAGGCGTGCTGCCATTCCCTCTAATGCTTCACGCACCGCATATAGCTCAACCAATTTCTCGAGCGAGAGCGTAATCACCCGTGCGCCAACATGGGGAATGCGCTCAATCAGCCCTAGACCTTCAATGCGCATGATCGCCTCGCGCAGCGGACCGCGACTGACTTGAAAGCGCTTGGCGATTTCCGGTTCTGAAATTTTACTGCCCGGCGCGAAATCGCCACGCACTATGGCTTCAATAAAATATTCGGTCAGGTTGGCTGACTTGGTGAGCTCGCGTTCGTTGAGCGGCTTGTTGGTGGTGGTCGACGCTGTATCCATATCCCGTCCGTTTATTGCATTTGATTGAGTCAGATAGCCGTAACAGAACTTAACGTGACGCCAAATGTTGACACTTCTTTATTGTCGACAATGTAAGTTCACAGGACATAAATTAGTCAATTTATCGGATTAAATATAGTAAATTGTCGACAATTTAGACTAATGTCGTAGAGCAAACGAGCCCAACAACAGAACTATGAGGTTATGTAATCCATTGTTTAATAAAACTTTATTTCAATTAACCAGCTAAAAAAGCGAATATTTCATCAATGTGCGCTGCGACTTTGGTCAAAGCCGCTCGATATCGCGCGTTAATAACCAAATTTGAGTGGAAAAATGACCGAGCTAACCCCTGCCTAGCAGCACAGATGGGCGTTCGAAAAACACGGGGATTCGAAAAGTAAAAGCTGGGGCAGATTTGAGAAACCCATCATTGATTGACGGAATCAATGTATTGCCAACCAAACGGCCAAGTTTTATGCCTATACTCAGGTAAGCGCTTCTATTGCGTAGAAAAATATTAGAGCATATACTCTAAATAATTATTAAAACTTCAGGCTGATTAATGCGTCGACTTACTTTTTTTATCGCTTGTCTCGGTTTTTCCTCATCAAACCTATGTGCTGCGCCGATTAGCTTTATCGAAGCGTGGCAGATGGTTCAGCAAGACAATCATTCGCTGGCCGCACAGCGAGCCAATGTTGAGCGGTATCAACATCTGCAAAATGCCAGTTCAGCCAAAAATTGGCCATCGATAACGTTAGGCGCCAATTACACTCGGTTAGACAACGACATCACGCTTTCCGGTCAGCAGATTGTCGACAGTAGCGGGCAAAGCATCTCGATTCCAGCGAGCGTTGCCAGCAGTGAACTGGGCGCCATTATCAGCAGTTTGGGGAACCTCACTTCCACCATTACCGAGCAAGATGTCTTTAGCTCATCGATTCGCGCTATTTGGCCAATTTTTACTGGCGGACGGATTAGCGCTGCGCAGCAGGCCGCTGAGAGCAAAAAGATGCAAGCGCAAAGCGAACTGGCAATGGAAGTTCAGGCGCGATTTGAAGATCTCAGCAAATACTATTTCAGCGTGCTGCTGGCACAAGATGTCTTAAATACACGGCAATTGGTGGTACAAGGATTAACCCGCCACTACCACAACGCAATTAAACTTGAGCAACAAGGTCAAATCGCTCATGTTGAACGTCTGCAAGCTCAAGCTGCGTTAGACCGAGCCAACGTTGAGCACAACAAAGCAAGAAACAATCTCAAAATTGCCCAAAGTGCGCTGACGCAAATTCTCAACCAAGTAGTGAATGTCGAACCGGGTGATAGCCTATTTACCAATGCTAATCTGCCACCTTTGACGGCGTTTGTTGACCAGACCTTGGCGAACTATCCCGGCCTTTCGATTCTCGATGCCAAAGAACAGCAAGCACGCAGCTTAATCAAAGCGGAACAAGGTAAATACTATCCCAATGTCTACCTTTACGGTGATTACAGCCTGTATGAGGACGACTCACTTGCCAGTCAACTTAAGCCTGACTGGTTAGTCGGTATTGGCGTGAGCATTCCACTCATCGACAACTCGGGAAGAAGTGACAACGTCGCGGCAGCGCAAAGTGCCGTGAAGCAAGTCAGACATAAAAAGGCTCAAGCAAAACAAGATCTTAACGTATTAGTGCAAAAGACGTATTACCAAGCAGAGCAAGCGCAGCAAGAAGTGCAAGGCTTAGCATCCAGCATCGAATTAGCGCAGGAGAATCTCACGTTACACCAAAAAGCCTTTGCACAAGGTGTGTCGACGTCGACCGATGTGGTTGACGCCGAGCTCAATCTTGCCAGCGTTAAAACTCAGCGCGCAGCGGCCAAATACAACTATGTCATTGCCCTGTCGCGTCTGCTTGCGCTGTCCAATGAGATGGACAGTTTTGCCCAGTACCAATCCACTCCAGCCATCACCGCACATTAAGGAATCATAATGAAAGCGCTAAGAATTTCTCTATTGTCTGTCTGCGTTATCGCTTTGCTGGGTTGGATTGCGGTGAGCTTTTATCGCGCCTATCAGCCCGCGCCGTTTCGCCTGCAAGGGCAAATAGAATCGCAGCAATACAGTATCTCTTCAAAAGTTGCTGGGCGAATTGACAAGGTCTTGGTACGTAAAGGTGAGCAAGTAAAAAAAGGTCAGCTGATTTTCACTCTGCACAGTCCTGAAATCGAAGCGAAGCTCGAACAAGCCTTAGCCAATAAAGAAGCGGCGGGAGCACTGGCCGATGAAGCTCAACAAGGCGCGCGCGAACAGCAAATTCAAGCGGCGAAAGATCAATGGCTAAAAGCCAAGGCCGCCACCGACCTTCGAGAAAAAACCTATCTTCGAGTCAACAACTTATATCAAGACGGTGTGGTTGCAGAACAAAAACGCGACGAAGTCAAAACCCAATGGCAAGCGGCGAAATACACTGAAAGTGCGGCTTATCAGATGTATCAAATGGCTCAAGAAGGTACTCGAGACCAAGCCAAAAAAGCTGCCTCAGAGAAAGAGCGCATGGCCGCGGGCGCGGTTGCAGAAGTGGAAGCCTATGCCAAAGACACCAAAATAGAGAGTTGGTTTGACGGTGAAGTGTCTCAAATTCTGCTGCGCAGCGGCGAATTAGCGCCGCAAGGATTCCCTGTCGTCACCGTCATTGACCGCCAAGATTCGTGGGCGGTGTTTAATGTGCGCGAAGATAAACTTAGCCATTTTAAACAAGGAAGCCATTTTCACGCTTTTGTTCCTGCGCTTAATCAATCGATTGAATTTGAGGTGACGCACATTGCTGCAATGGGCGATTTTGCGACTTGGCGTTCGACCGACTCATCACAAGGCTTTGATTTGCGAACATTTGAAGTGGAAGCGCGGCCAACAACCTCCCAACCGGATTTACGGATGGGAATGAGCGTTGCACTTAAGCTTTAAGGCCTTCGCGATGAATTGGAAACGCAGCGCCGCGATTCAAAGGCACATCTCCTTTACCGATAAGTGGCTTTTGGCCTGCCTCACTTGGCTGCCGATAGCCCTTGCGCTATGTATTTGGGCGATTTTTCGCGCGGGTATCGCGACAAATTTACCGATTGGCGTCGTGGATCTCAGTCACAGCAGCCTGTCACAACAATTAACTCGCACGATAGACGCCAGCCCAACGCTTGCCATTAACGCGTCTTTTAGCGATACAAGCGCTGCAAAACAGGCATTGATTCAAGGCGATGTATATGCCTACGTAGTGATTCCAACTCAATTTGATCGCGATACGATTAATGGTTTAGCACCGCAAATCTCCGCCTTTTATAACAGCCAATATGTGCTCGTCGGCAAATTAATCAATTCAGCGCTTAGCCAGGCGCACGCGACGTTCAATGCCAAACTCGCGATAGCAAGCAAACTCAAATCGGGAAATTCCACCCTCGCCAGCGCCGCTGGGAAAGCGCTACCGATCCGCAGCCAAATCACCGCGCTGTTTAACTTAAACTCAAACTACGCCCAATTTTTGGTGTCAGCAATCGTTCCGGCACTTTGGCAGATCATGATTGTGGTGGTCACGATTATGATTTTGGCGGCCAATCAACGCCAACGTGGGTTGTGTCCTTGGTTATGTCCATCTCCCTTGAAGCAGCTAATATCGACGCTAACACCCTATGTGCCGATGTTTTTTGCCCACGGCGCCGCGTTTATCACATGGTTTTACTTGTGGCTAGATTGGCCATTTCAGGGCCAAATTTGGCTGGTACTGCTGGCACAACTTGTCACCATTATCGCGTGTATGATCATGGGCGCGCTGTTCTATTTTATGACGCTAGATAGCGCGCGCGCGATGAGCTTTGCCGGTGCATTTACCGCACCAAGCTTTGCGTTTATGGGCATTACCTTTCCCGTCACTGACATGAATGCGATGGCTTCGACGTGGCGCAACCTACTGCCCGTTAGCCACTATATCGAGGTGCAACTGGGTCAAGCGAGTTATGGTGAAAACTGGCTCGCAAGCATAGAGAAAATGGCGCCAATGCTTGGCTACATGCTGCCTGCATTTGGTATTTGGCTGCTGATGCAGCGTCAACTTCGCAAAGCGGAGGCATCGCAATGACGCTATTTTCGCTGTGTAAAAAAGAGCTCATCGCGCTATTTAAAAACCCGGTGGTGGTTCTGACCGTATTTGGCGGCGTGATCTTTTATTCGTTTTTGTATCCGCTGCCGTATCAACATCAAACCCCGCGTGAGCAGCACATCGCGATCGTCAATCTTGATAACAGCGCCTTAAGTCATCAGCTTGAACGCATGGTTGATGCAACGCCGCAAGTTCGCATCACTTACCGAGCGCACACCATTGAGCAAGCAAAACACGCCTTTTTATCTGGGCAGGTCAGCGGCTTACTCGTGATCCCAGAAGATTTTTATCGCCACATCATGCAGGGAAAAAGCCCAACCCTTGCCTTTGCAGGCGACGCTTCCTACTTTTTGGTTTATGGCACTGTGGTTGAAGGGCTTGCAAAAGCGGGCGGCACGCTCGCGGCCAAAGCCACCATTACCCGTATGCTCAGTGAAGGCACACCGCTGTCGCTGGCAAGCAGGCAATATGCGCCGACTCGGCTAAATCTCAAACCCACGTTTAACCCACAGATGGGCTACCAAGACTACGTGGTACCGGCGGTATTTGTATTGATTTTGCAGCAAACGCTGGTGATGGCGACCGGACTGATGGTTGGCACCCAGCGCGCTCAACCCGGTTATTGGCGTCAAACCTCCACGTATAAGCTGATCGCCGCGCGAAGCCTTGTCTTTGTTGCGATTTACTACGTGCTGATGATGTACTATTTTGGCTATCGCTTTAGCGCGTTAGATGTCAGCCGCTTGGCGCAGATTGGCGATCTCCTGACCTTCGCCCTGCCGTTTCTACTTAGCGCCAGCTTCATTGGTATTTGGCTTGGCGCGATAACGCCGCGCCGCGAACTGGTCACGCTGGTGGTGTTGATAAGCTCAATGCCACTGGTATTTAGCGCTGGATTTATTTGGCCAGTTGAAGCCATGCCTCAAGTTATAGTGACATTGTCACAAATATTTCCTAGCACACCCGCCATTCAAGGCTTTCTACGCCTCAATCAAATGGGCGCAGAATGGAGACAAATTGCAACGCCTTATACCATTCTTTGGATTCAAGCGATATTTTGGGCAATATTGGCACAACGACAACTCAAGCGACTTTTGGCAGTAAAGCGCTAACAAGCGTCAATTTTTTGTCATATGTCATCAGCTCGCATTCTCTTAGTTATTGATTGGTATAACATTACAAGCTGATATCGTAATGAGCATGCCAACATGCATACTGAGTGTCGCTAATGCCCACAATGCCTTTACTCCAGCTCAGCCGTCAGTCCAAGTCGCTTATCGCCTTCTTGTTGATTCCTTTATTGATTGTTCTGCCGGCAAGCTTGTACATCACCTATGACAACGTCATGCACAACTTGCGCTCAAAAGCCCAAACCTATGTCAATCGCATGGATGATGTCATTAGTCAGTTGCATCAAGAAAACCAGAAAGCGATGCGTGCGCAAAATGGCTGTATGGCCATTCGTGAAGAACTGCTTGAGACCAGCCAGTTACGTGAGCTGATTTTACTCAAAGACAATTTGGCTGTGTGTTCATCAAAGCGCGGCGTAATGGTGTCGGATATGAGCCAAATCATTGCTCAGCGCGTGACACAGCACTCGAGCATGTTCTTTTTTGACATTAACGACGACCCCCATCAGCGCACTATGGTGGTCATCGATACTTACCCGTCAAAACCTGAAAGTGGTTCATTGGCCTTGGTTGACAAGAGTTATTTGGTTGACCGCTTAGGCCAAGTCGCCAACGATCAAATCAGCTATGTCACCTTTAAACTTGGCGCCAAAACCTTTCCGCAAGAGAATCCTTTTTATCAAAACACTTTTTCTTATCTCGGAACGTCTTCCCTTTACGGCTACTCGGTATTGATTAACGCCAACAGCAATTATGTGTTTAGCCGCGCATCCTATACGCTGTTTTTCTGCTTACTGCTGTCGCTGGCAATCTCTGGTGCACTGCTGCTCGCGAACCACCATTATCGACAGCGTCGCAGCCTCGCCTACGATCTACGTAAAGGTATTCAGCGCCAAGAGTTGTTTGTGATGTATCAACCCATCATCGGCAGCCAAAGCGGCGATTTGGAAGGATTAGAAGCGCTGGTACGCTGGAAACACCCTGACATGAATTTGGTGCGCCCAGACATTTTTGTGCCCCTTGCTGAGCGGCAAAATCTGGTCAACGACATCACTGATATCGTGCTTGAAGAGACGTTGGATAACCTTAAGCAACTCGCGCGCAACCAGAATCTTGACCACAAACACGCACCACTTCACATCGGCATTAACGTTGCGCCACAATATTTGCATGAAAAACAGCACATCAACATGTTGATTGAATACGGTAAAGCGTTTGCCAAAATTGGCTTTTCGTTGACGATTGAAATTACTGAGCGTCAAGTGCTGGATGCCAAGGGACGCGAAGCGCTCAAAACCTTAAGGCAACATGGCATTCGCATCGCGATAGACGATTTCGGGACCGGTCACACCTCACTGTCGGTGATTCAACAGACTGAGTTTGATTATTTGAAAATCGATAAATGTTTTGTTGATAGCATAGGTTTGGATACGGTCAACGCACCAGTGCTCAACAGCATCATCGATTTGGCGCACCGCTTGGGCGTGCGGATCATCGCCGAAGGGGTGGAAGATACGAGTCAAGCCGACTATCTAAAAACCCTCAACGTGCATCTGCTGCAGGGGTATTTATACAGCCGGCCAATCGATATTGACGATTTGAAAAAGCAACTATGCCCTGCTTAAAAGGCTTCACTTAAAACTTATTACTTCAGCCGCTAACAGGTTAAAAACCGCGACGTTTCCAAAATTCGCCTTCGTCGCGGGCGTGAACATCGAACGTCTTTTCCGCGATCACGCGCCCGTCCATAGCAAGATACATACGCCATTTACCGACTTTGTCTTCAATGGGATCCCAAATGGTGTCGCCAAGGTAGAAGTCCCAATCGTTGCTGCCAACATGCACGTCACCAACAAAAGGCTCAAGCAGCTCACCTTTTTTACTTAAAATGCCAGGGTGTTCGATGCCATATTCAATTAAGGCGCCTTTGGCTTTTTTAATCTTGACCACAAAGCCAAATTCAATGTCGATTTCGGCTGGCACTCGAGTAGTAAACTCTTGAATTTTCGGTAAGTGTTTGGATTTGGAATCCCACTGGGTGTAGATCCCATGCGACGTCATTTCAATGACGGGCGATCGTTTGGCCATGTTTGCCACCGCTTTTTCATGTTTTGAATGGTTTCATCGCTCACGCCATGAATATTGTTAAATTGCCCGCTGCATTCACGCACTTCCAAGCTGACGCCATAACGCTTGGCCAGTTTGGCGTAAGGCTTAATTTCCCAGCGCTGGACAAAAGTATTGGCAACCACCACACTTTCACCCGCCGCGAGACTACGCTCGACCTCGGTTTGACACCAACGATGCGCGTTGGGCAATTGGTCAGCGCAGAAGCGATATTGGCCTTGAGCATCGACAAAATACATGTCCGCTTCATAATGCGTTAATCCAAGACTTTGAGCCTGTGTGCTCTTGCCAGAGCCCGGTAAACCGCGGATTAAGATTAATTTCTGCACCGACAATTCCATCAGTTGCGTAAGGAGCGAGAATAATAACGTAAAAAGAGCGTGCTTGGCTATCGACATCACTGTCACTTTGCGCTAAGTTTGGAAGTATAGACGTCCATAATAAAGCTTAGGGAGAAAGCTGTGCCAATTAAAATTCCCGATCAATTGCCTGCCACTGATGTACTGCGCAAGGAAAACATCTTTGTAATGTCGGAGTCTCGTGCTTCGACTCAGGGCATTCGCCCATTGAAGATTTTGATCTTGAATCTGATGCCAAAGAAAATTGAGACCGAAACGCAGTTTTTGCGTTTGCTGTCTAACTCTCCTTTGCAACTCGATATTGAACTGCTGCGCATTGACGACAGGCCGAGTAAAAACACGCCAGAAGAGCATCTGAATACGTTTTATCGCCAATTTGAAGCGATCAGAAATCGTAACTTTGACGGTTTGATCATCACTGGCGCGCCGCTTGGTTTGGTGCAATTTGAGGATGTGTTCTACTGGGATCACCTGCAAACCATCATGAACTGGGCCAAAGACCACGTCACTTCAACCCTATTTGTGTGCTGGGCTGCGCAAGCGGGTTTAAAACTGTTATACAACCTGCCAAAACGCACTCTAAAAGAGAAGCTTTCGGGGGTTTATCGCCACCGCATTCAACATCAATTCCACCCAATTCTGCGCGGTTTTGACGATACGTTTTTGGCGCCGCACTCACGCTACGCTGACTTCTCACCAGAATATCTTGCTGAGCATACTGACCTTGATATTCTCGCCACATCCGACGTGGCTGGGGTTTATCTCGCGGCAACCAAAGACAAACGAAACGTGTTTGTCACTGGCCATCCAGAATACGATGCACATACCTTGCATAACGAATATATTCGCGATCTAAGTGAAGGCATGGAGCCTAATATTCCGGTCAATTACTACGAGAACGACGATCCCGATAACCCGCCGTGCGCGACGTGGCGAAGCCATGGGCATCTGCTGTTTTCCAACTGGCTCAACTACTGCGTTTACCAACAAACGCCGTTCGATCTGGAACACTTTAGCGAAGACGCCTTTACCAAAGACGATTAGATTAAATTTGTTACTCACATCAAAAGGCCACCGACTGTGGCCTTTGTTTTACACCGAATAATTTAACTCTCCCTCGCAGCTCACACACTTTCCGTGCCAACCCATTGCATCACTCGCTAGTATGCCCATCGATACCTAACTCGGCTGGTAAAACCCCGACACAGAAAACCAGAGTGAAAAGCTAAAATGAAAATATTGCCGTTCAGACTTCTGATTAGCGCAGCGGCGTGGCTAACGCTTGGCGGCTGCGCCGCAACATCCTCCATCACTCAGCAAACGCAAAAAAGCAAAGCCGATGCTCGAATTGCGCTGGCCGAAGCTTATTTGCAACAAGGAGAGCCAAGCAAAGCGTGGAAAAACCTCACGCTCGCTCGGCAATACTCACCCGATTCTCTTGCCACACAAATGGCGCTCGCCCATTACTATCAGCAAGTCGGCGAAATGGATAGCGCTGAGCATCAATACCAGCAAGCAATTGAACGACATAGTCAAAGCGGAGAGTTATTGAATAATTACGGCGCTTTTATCTGCAAGCAAGGTCGCTATCTGGAATCACTGATTTGGTTTGCCAAAGCGCGCCAGCAACCCGGTTATGCCCATATCGCGCGCAATTTTGAAAATGCGGGCTACTGCGCCTTAAAAGCGCAACATCTTAGCGAGGCCAGTGATTATTTTGCCAAGAGTGTGGCTCACGATCCAAACCGCGCGCAAACATGGTTAACGCTTATCGATTTGCACATTCAACTCGAGCAATTCATCAAGGCGCAGCAGTATTTAAACCGCTACAAGCAAAGATTTGGCCAAGACACCCACACGCATAAACGCCAAGGTATTATCACAATGATGAGTCAATAACGTTTGGGGCTATCTGCGTTTTAGGGGTATCTGAGTTTTAGGAGTATCTGCGTTTTAGAGGTATTTACGTCTGATACTATTTGCGTTTGGTGTAGTGCGTGCGGCGGCGGCGCTTAACTTTCGCCGCGCGGTGGATGTTGCGATATTCGATGATGAGAATACGTACAAATGCCGCCAAGCCAATCAATAATAAACCGGCGAACAACCACAAAAAGCTGGTGCAAAACCATTCTGGCTGGCAAGGCATATAGATTTCAAATTCCATATGCCCTCCTTATTTTGCTGTATCGTTAACAAAAGTTTAGCACTTTTGTTTGAGCCACATCTGGCGCTCGGCTAAATTTTTAAAGCTCCACGCCACAAACCGACTCACTTTCTGCCCTTGCTGCATTTCCACCACTTTGGCTTCGACCGCGCCCGCTTTTTGCAGTTGCTTGCGCAGCCAGCGGACATTATCTTTTTTGGAAATTAAGCTTGAGAACCACAACACTTGGTGTGCGAAATGCTGACTTTCCAAGGCCATTTTTTTGATAAATGCCGCCTCTCCGCCGGGGCACCAAAGCTCGGCTTTTTGCCCGCCAAAGTTCAGCCCCGCATTTTGCGGTTTCGCGCTTTTATTGCCGCGTTTCGCTCGGCTGGCAGCCAAGTTGGTCTGCTTGCGCATGCTGCCCTGCGCCGCTTCTTGCTCAGAGGCGTGAAATGGCGGATTACACGTGGTGATGTCGTAAAACTCGCCGTCTTTAATCACATTGGCAAATATCGCTTGGCTGCTGGGCTGCAGACGGCATTCGATTTGACCATTTAGCACCGAATTGGCTTCAACAATACGCTTGGCGTTGTCGACCGATATCGGGTCGATATCGCTGCCCACATAGCGCCATCCGTATGCGCGACTGCCAACTATCGGATAGATGCAGTTGGCGCCAACACCGATATCAAGTGCCTGAATAAGCCGATGATTTAGCCCTTTGGCCTCGCGGTTTAACAGTTCGGCAAGGCGATGAATATAATCGGCGCGCCCTGGGATTGGCGGGCACAAAAAGCCTTGCGGAATTTGCCAATCGCTCACTTGATAAAAACTCGCCAGCAGCGCGCGATTCAGCATCAGCACCGACTCTGAGTTGGAAAAATCGATGCTCGCCTCTCCGCTTGGTGTCTTGACAACATGGGCTTTGAGCTCGGGAAGCGTGGCAACTAGAGCATTAAAATCGTAACGCCCGCCGTGAGGGTTACGTTTATGCAGACCCGGCGCACTTTTCACTACCGACCATTTAAGCTCGCTATCACTCTGGTTATCACTTTGTGTGTTTTTATTGTTTTTCATCTACTTACCCGCACTCAACTCGTGATGAATCAAAAACAGCCGCGCATCCAACTCAAGCTGATGATAGTCAGGCAACATATGACAACAAAGCTGATAAAAGGCTTTATCGTGCTGCTTTTCTTTAATGTGAGCTAACTCGTGCACCACCAACATGCGCAGCAGTGGCTCCGGCGCTTGTTTGAATACACTGGCAATGCGAATTTCGTTTTTGGTTTTGATTTTATTGCCGTGCACTTTCGAGGCGTAGGTGTGCAAGCCAAGGGCGTTATGAATCAGGTGAATTTTATTGTCGTAGATGGCTTTACTCAGCGGACTGCTTTTTTTCATATAGCGATTTTTCAGCGCCATGGTGTACTCAAACAGCGCTTTTTCGCTTTGAATTTCATGGTTATCTGGGTATTTGCGCTCAAACCATTGGCTAAGTTTGTCGTTTTCAATCAACTTGGCGACTTGAGAGATGATCTCCTCAGGATAGCCCTGAATGTACTTTAATGCTGGGTGCACGGCGTTGCCTGTCTCGCTGTAGAAATAAATCGCCGCCAAGTGTACCTGATTCGCCCTTGCCATTCATCGCCTTTTGATTACACTCTAGCGTCGAATTAAACGGAGAAACCCTATGAAACGTGTCGTCTTATACGTTAAAGACAAGTGCCCGCACTGCAAAGATGCCCAGCGCTATCTGGATTCAAAGAAGATTCCTTACCGTTTATGTAACGCAAAAATGCAGCGTGGCCGTAAAGAACTTGATGCAATTGGCGCTCGCTCAGTCCCCGTGCTCAAAGTGGGCGATCGCATTATGATCGGCTGGAATCCTGGCAATTTTGACAAACTGTATCGCAGCTAAACGTACTGCTTTACAAACTCGATAAACGCTTGGTCGGCCTTAGACAGATAGCCATCTCGCCGCCAAGCCAGCACCAATTTAAACGTCACTGGCTGCTCAAAGGAAATGGCGCGCACACTCGGCTCGTTATCGGTCACCAACGTTAATAGTGACGTCATCGCAAACTCGTGTTTTACAATGCTCAGAATCAACGGCAGTAAGTTGGTTTCAAACGCGACGTTCATATTATAGCCATGGGTGTTGGCTTTTGACTCAATAAACTCACGGTGAAAATACCCGGGTTTAAACATCACAAGTTCTTGATCGAAAAAGGTATCAAAGCTCATCACTTTACTGTCCGCCAGCGGATGCTGACTGCCGACCACCGCGACCATTTCCGCATCCAATAAATCGTCGGTTTCGAGCTCGTCAGTGACATCGTCACTGACAATCACTCCAAGGTCGAGCTCACCATCGATCAACATTTGGCGAATCGAGCGCGTCCCGGCATCAATGAGGGTCAGTTTTAAATTCGGGTAGTGATTTTTGAACGCCATCAAAATCTGCGGAAAAAAATACGATCCCATCATACTTGGCGCGCCAAGTTTCACCTCGCCTTTTTCCAACCCTTTAAGCTCATCAACCGCCAACTGCGCATCATCAATTTGCTGCAAAATGCGTTTGGCATGTTCATAGAGCATATTGCCTTCATTGGTGAGGTCGATTTTGCGGTCGTCACGGCGAAACAGCTTCATGCCTAATTGTTGCTCGAATTTTTTTATTGAGATACTCAGCGCAGGCTGAGCAATATGCAGCTGATTAGCTGCAGCGGTGAAGTTGCGGTGCTCAGCCACCGCGACGAAATGTTTTAACTGACGACTGTCCATGCGCGTTCCATTTAATCACTATATATTTAGTATATGGAAATTATATTTTTAATATATTTTGTATATCACAAAAAGATTGTTAGTTTGGCGTGGTAAACCGATTTTTGAGGCGCACCATGATTTCCTTAGGCAGTTCCGAGTATAAAAAAGTTACCCTCAGCTTAGCACTGGGCTCTTTTTTAGTGTTTTGTAATTTGTATCTTTTCCAACCCATGCTGCCGACCATGGCGCAGCATTTTGGTTTATCGGAAACCCGCATTAACTGGATTTTTGCTGCCTCAACACTGGCGCTGTCGATAAGCTTAGTGCCTTGGGCGGTCAGTTCAGAATCATTTGGTCGCCGTAAAGTGATGTTAATTGGCTTATTTGCCATGCCCGTGATTGGCGCGCTGATGCTGCTGAGCGAACAATTTTGGCTGATCGTAGCCTGCCGCGCACTGATGGGCATCGCCATCGCGGCGTTTGCCTCCGTTGCAGTCGCCTACATGGCCGAAGAGCTTGAACCCAAGGCCTTTAGCCAAGCCATCGGCAGCTACATCGCGGCAAACTCGCTTGGTGGTATCACCGGGCGGATCATGGGCGGCACCTTAACGGATGCACTTGGCTGGCACTCAGCCGTGCTGGTGATGATGGCTATTACCTTGGTGGGGATTTTATTGGTCGCGTATCTGCTCCCTGCCCAACGCCATTTTACGCCGCAACGTGGCATGCTGCGCGCGCACAATCGCTCGCTGCTCACGCACATGAAAAATCCACAATTGTTTACTGCGATGCTGATTGGCGGCGCTAACTTTGCTTTGTTTGTTAACCTCTACTCGGTGATGGGCTTTCGCTTGGTCGCGGCGCCGCACAATCTGCCTGTTGGTTTAGCCTCACTGATTTTCGTCTGCTATCTGGGCGGAACCATCAGCTCAAAACTTTCCGGCCGCTGGAGCCAACACCATTCGCCGCTCAATGGCATGCTGCTCGGCGCTTGCTTAAGCCTAAGTGGCATGTTGCTGGCCTACTTTGAGTGGATTCCAAGCATGTTAGTTGGCTTAATGCTGATAAGCTTTGGCGCATTTTTCACCCACACTCTCGCCTACGCTTGGGTAAGCCAAAAAGCGCCAAGTGCCAAAGCCACCGCCACCGCGCTGTATTTAGTACACTACTACATTGGCGGCAGCCTCGGCGGATTCTTCTTGATCTATTGCTGGCAAATCCAACGTTGGGCTGGCGTGATTGGCGGTGGATTGTTGCTTTACGTTGTGGTGTTTATGCTCTGTTTTCGCCTCAAAGGCATGCAGAGCAAACTGCAGACAAAAACCAAGCTCGAAGCGGTTTAATTTGCTATGCTGCGCGGCAAATCATAATCAAAGCAAAGCTCAATGACTCAAGATTTACCGACTCGCGCCCATCAAGACATCATTCGAACCGTTAATACCTGGCTCGATGATGTGGTGATCGGCCTAAACCTATGTCCGTTTGCCGCTAAGCCGCAGCGTAATCAGCAGATTCGAATTGTGGTCAGCGACGCGGATAGCGACGAAAAGCTGCTCGAAGATCTGCTCACTCAATTTATCGAGCTTGACAATACACCGGCCGAAACGCTCGACACCACTCTGGTGGTGGTGCCGAATATGCTCAGCGATTTCTACGATTACAACCTGTTTATTGACTGGATTGACGCCGTGATTCGCCAGCAAGGCTGGGAAGGCGTCTATCAAGTGGCGACCTTTCATCCCGATTACTGCTTTGCCGACAGCGAGCCCGATGACGCTGAAAACCTGACCAATCGCTCGCCATATCCGATTTTCCACCTGATTCGCGAAGCCAGCATGGAGCGGGTACTCAAACACTACCCAGATCCAGAAGCGATCCCTGAGGCCAATATGGAAAAAGTGGCCAATCTCAGTGACGCACAGCGCCAAGCGCTATTTCCTTATTTGTTTAATAAAATTGTTAAATAAAAACGTGTTTAAAAACTAACAACCTTAAGCATTTAAAGCCGTTGGCGTAATCGCTAAAAGCGCCAACACCGCTTCCATTTAAACCTCGCACAATCACGCTCACCGCGGCGAAATTGTCGCACCGCGGCGAACTTGGTACTATTGCGCGATATTTTTACTATTTCGGATCAAGCAAATGCACTTATCAAAACTGACTCAACCTCTTTTCGATCACCTATATCAAGATATCAGCGAATTTCGCAGCACCTTTGATTTGCCTGTTGCCAAGCCGGACACTCTGGATGACAAAGGCGATACGCTGCATACCTCGCTTGCGATTGAAGAGTTGACTGAACTTGCCGAAGCCGACAGCAAGGTCGAGCAAGCGGACGCGATCGTCGATACCGTGTATGTGTTGATGGGCCGTCTTGTGCACCTTGGTCAAAGCAAAGTCGAAGACAATTTGGCGATCAGCTATTTAATCGACTTGCTACTCAATGTTGCGGTTAACCGTGGCATTGAATTTTTGCCATGTTGGGATGAAGTCCACTCTAGCAATATGAGCAAAGTGTGCCGCAGCGAACAAGAATACGCAGAAACCGAAGCGCACTACGCAAGCCAAGGCATTCGCTTGATGGCCGTACAAAAAGGCGATTACATCATTGCCAAATGTGCAGAGGATTTTGTCTCTGAAGCAAAAACCATTCGCCAAGGTAAGGTGCTGAAATCGGTGTATTACCGTCCAGCCGATCTCAAAGCGCTGACACAATAATCTCGCTTGTGCCTGAATGACAGGCAAAAAAAACGCCACCTCAGGGAGACCGGGGTGGCGTGTAAATGTCATAGTCAAGAAATGACATAAAGCCTAACAAGAACGAGAATGTATCACTCTCTATAATGCCAACCTCATGCCAACTTTTTTAAAAACGTTAACTAATTGATTTATAAGTATTTGGTATTTTTCTCTCTAATATCATTAGCCTAGCACTAACCATAACAGTGCAAACTGCACCGAATTAATCAAACAAAAGCACATTTTTCCCATTAAACTCAACACGTTGCACATGACTGGCAAAAACATCGCTCAAAGTTTGCGATGTCATCACCTCACTGGCCACGCCAAAATCGACCAACACACCTTTTTTTAGCACTAAGGTTTTGTCGGCAAATTGCAATGCGCGATTCAGATCGTGGTTGGCCATCAGCACAATCAAACCCATTTGCGCCATGCGGCGGATCAACTGATATAACAAGGCTTCTTGGCCAATATCCAAAGGCGCAGCTGGTTCATCGAGCAATAATAACCGTGCGTATGGATTGAGGGTTGGCCACACTTGCAAGCAAATACCCGCCAAACGCACGCGCTGCCATTCACCACCAGAAAGCTCCGCTATCGAGCGATGCAATTTATCTTCTAATTTAAGCAGCGCGCTGAGCTCTTCCACCGCCGCAGTAATGTGCGGCGAATTCGGCTCAACAAACGAAGGGACGGATAACGACAGATATTGTGCCACACCAATCGCAAACGGAGGCTTACCGCTTTGGGTCAAATAGGCACGGCGCGAGGCCAGCGTTTCAACTGAGAGCTCGGTAATTTGCTCATCAAACAACTGTGCTTCACCACCGAATTCGATCATACCGGCAATCGCCGACAACAAGGTGCTTTTGCCGCTGCCATTTGGCCCGACAATATGAACAACTTCGCCAGCAGCGGCGTCAAACGAAAGCGGTAATAGTCGAGTATTAACCGTTAAACTGCGGATGGAAAGCATTGATAAATCATCCAAATAAACACTTGCCCTCACCTTACCCGATTCGCTGGCGAGAAGAAACGAATGATCAAAGTTGGTGACACAAAAAGCCCACCTTTCGGTGGGCTTTGAAGATCAAAGCAAAACTCGCTAGCGATTTACTGCTGATTGTAGACTTCAAATTCTGCAATTTGTGGTATATCGCTGGCCGCGTTAATCACTAAGCTGATTTTCGCTGGGTTGATGTCGCCAACGCTCACAAGCGCATTCAAGCTAGTGCCAGAAGTCAGCTCAACACCGCTGTCGTAATTGATTAAACTCCACGATGTGACTGTCCCTTCAGTCCCGCTCACTTCAAGAATTCGCACGGTATTAAAGGTTGAAGTGAGACCTTTCACACTGACGGTGCCTGTCGTGCCACTTGGTGACCAGTAAGTCGATGTATCGCCATCTATGACATTGCCGTAGCTGGTGCCGCTCGCTTTTGAGCTACCGTCTGCTCCGCCCGTCAACGCTAAGTTGGTGCCAAGCTCGCCAGTTCCCGTTTCTGTACCTGTATCGGTGCCAGTATCAGTGCCCGTGTCCGTTCCGGTATCCGTGCCATCGCCATCACCGGTTTCCGTGGTCGCGCAGCTACCATCGGATACTGCAAGGCCTGTATTCGCACCGGCTGCCGCTAACACAATACTTGGTACACAAGACGCGTCATCAAGATCGTAAGAGTAAGGAATGCTGATACTGGTGGTTGACACTGGGTCTGGGCCAGCTGGATACAGTTTATCCGCTTCTTCAGACCAATCGATGTTGTCCCAGATGTTACCGCTGACTTGCCAGTAACCCATGTCATTGGTGTAGAAAGTGCCGAGCGGGTCTTTTGAATCTTTAAAGTAGTTGTTCTCCGCGCGCATCTGTCCGCCGATACGTGGGTTCATGCCCGAGGAAACCAAACCATTGTAATAGTTGTTGTATGCATGCGCAGTCGCGTGGCGCAGCAGTGGCGTACGCGAGTTGATGTTCTCATAGTAGTTGTGATGGAAAGTCACAGGACCGTTGCCATCATCGCTATCGCTTGAGCCAACCAGACCACCGCGGCCAGAGTTGCGCAAAATACTGTATGACAAAGTCACGTACGTGGTGTTGTTCTTCATATCAAACAACGCATCGTACCCTTCACTCTCGCCGCCGCTGGCTTCAAGTGTGACGTGGTCAACCCACACGTTCGATACATTGCTTTCCATACCGATGGCATCACCACCGTTTGAGATTGGTGAGCCGGATTTTTTCACGTTACGAACGTGCACGTTTTGAATGATGATGTTGGAGGCTTCACGCAGGTGGATGCCCAGTTCGTCAAACAGTGCGCCTTCGCCAACACCAATGATAGAGACGTTGCTGACTTCTTTAATCTCAATTTTATCTTCGGCAGTGTTACAACTATCACCGGAGACTTTGGTGGTATTCGAGTGATTAATGGTGCCTTCCACTTGAATAATAATTGGCGTGTCACTGCTCGCGCGGCTACACAGCGCTTCGTGAATTTCAGTACCCGTTGTGGCGTAAACCACTTCGCCGCCTTGGCCGCCAGTTGTGCCGCCATTTTGGGTATCAAATCCCGACGCAAAACTTGGTTGTGATGCGAGCGCGATACAAACAGAAAGGGTCGATAAAGGTAGGTGCTTCTTCGCTTTTGTTATGTTCATAATTGGGTCCATCATTATTGATATTATAAGTTCACTTCATCGTGCAGAATTATTTTTGATCAAGCGTATTAACTTTATGTTGTGTTGTTTATCCCTCCACTTTTAAAACACGGGAACGCATATGAAACTCAATACCCAACAATATGAACCTGTATTTCAAAATCATCAATGTCACTTAAGTGGTTTTGTCGAAAGTGTGATGAAAGCAAAAAATACGTTGAAATTATTCATCCCGCCCCTATCACTATTGTGCGTTCAAAATTTCATCTTGCCTTATGACATAAGGGGTTATTCTTGCTATTAAAAAAAATCTGCATTAATTCAAATTCATCAACACGAAAATAAATGGAATAAAGATCTGATTTTTCAATAAGAGTAAATCCGTTTTAGATCTCATTTATTTATTTCTAACAAAAAATTTAATCCTCAAAATAAAAAAGCCCCAGGTGAGTGACTCACCAAGGGGCTTTTCAAATTTAATTAATCAATTATTGATTATAAATTTCAAACTCTGCAATTTGAGGACGGTCACTGGCCGAATTAATCACAAAGCTTACTTTTGATGGTTTCACATCATCAAACGTGATGGTTTCTGGAACTGTGGTGCCTTGTGCTAACGTAGCGCCAGTATCGTGGTTGACTAATGTCCACGACGTTACTGTCCCCTCTGTACCCGCAAGTTCGATGATCTTAACGGTGTTAAACACCACATCCAAACCTTTGACGTTGATGGTACCTGTAGTGCCTTTTGGTGACCAATAAGTGGTGGTATCACCATCAGTCACTTTGCTGTAACTGGTACCACTGTACTTGCCGTCGCCGTCTGCCGAAGCATCGAGAGCGAGGTTATCGCCAAGATCAGTACTGGTGCTTGTCTCTGAACCCGTCGACGACTCTGAACCGGTTGACGTCTCGTCGCCAGTACTCGATTCACCGTCAGTGGTACCACTGTCGGTTTCTTCGCTGGTTACGCTGCACGTACCATCAGACACAGCAAGATCGGTACCTGCGCCTGCAGTGGCCAAAATCACCTCTGGTACACAGTCAGCGTCATCTAACGTATAGTCATAAGGAATGGTGATCGACGTGGTCGAGACTGGATCTGGACCTGCTGGGTGCATCTTAGACGCATCGTCTGACCACTCTACATCGTCAAAAACGTTGCCACTGACATCCCAGTAACCCATATCATTGGTATAGAAAGTACCAATCGGGTTCTTTGAGTCTTTAAAGTAGTTGTTTTCAGCTTTGATTTGACCACCAATGCGCGGGTTCATACCCGACGAAATCAAACCATTGTAGTAGTTGTTGTAGGCGTGCGCCGTGGCATGACGAAGAAGTGGCGTACGAGAGTTGATGTTCTCATAGTAGTTGTGATGGAACGTCACTGGACCATTGTTGTCATCACTATCGCTTGAACCAACCAAGCCACCACGACCAGAATTACGTAAAATGCTGTAAGAGAGTGTGACGTATTTTGAGTCTTTTTTCATATCGAATAGCGCATCGTAGCCATCCGATTCACCGCCGCTCGCTTCAAGCGTAACGTGGTCAACCCATACGTTGTGAACATCACTTTCAAGACCAATCGCGTCGCCACCGTTTGACGTTGGCGAGCCGGATTTTTTCACGTTACGCACGTGCACGTTTTGAATAATGATGTTTGATGAAGAGCGAATATGAATACCCAACTCGTCAAATAAGGCACCATCACCCACACCAATCAGCGTAACATTGCTGATCTCTTTCAGTTCGATGCGGTCAGCCGCTGTATTACAGCTATCGCCCGATACTTTGGTGGTGTTGTCGTGATTAATGGTTCCCTCAACTTGAATAATAATCGGCGTATCACTGCTTGCACGATTACATAATGCTTCGTGGATTGCGGTCCCGGTGGTCGCATAAACCACTTCACCACCTTCACCACCTGTAGTTCCGCCATTTTCACTCGCATACCCAGTCGCAGCCAACGCCGAATGGGAAGCTAGCGCCACACACATAGAAAGTGCCGACAAAGCAAAATGTTTCTTTGACATTGTATTTTTCATTTTATATTCCATTAATAATTATTTATTTCTGTTTACAAAGTATTGGCACGAAAATGCGCTCAATAAAACTTCGTTCTGTATGAAAGTAAATAAATCCGAACTCTCGAAAAAGAATTCAGTGTGAATGGTATGGAATAATAAAATAGAATCAATTTAATAAATTATATTTTGGCTATTATGTGACAATCAGCCCAACACATTTATCACTTAAATAATAAATATAAAATTAATCAGTTAAATAAACAAAACAATGTCAAATAAATGCAATTTTTTAATTAGGTGACATTGTCATCCTTAAATAAAGTTAAAAGTTCTATAAATAAAAAACACAAATTAAAAAACGCCACACCGAGATTAACAACATGGCGTTTAATAAAATTATGCTATCTAATCAATATGGTTTTTAACCAGCATCCAAATAAAGATTGGCGCGCCAATAGATGTGGTGACGACACCAAGAGGCAGCTCTGCAGCGTGCAGTGATGTTCGAGCAATAATATCGGCAGCGACCAAAAATGCGCCACCACACAGTGCTGACAAAGGCAGCAAATATTTATTTTCCGTCCCCAGCGCCATGCGTAATAGATGTGGAATCACTAAGCCAATAAAGCCGATCATTCCCCCCAAGGCCACTGCACCTCCGACTAGCAGTGATACCGCCAGAATTAACTTCCAGCGTACAGCAGCAATATCCACGCCGAGCTGTTTAGCATGAACTTCGCCCATCATTAATTTATCGAGCACTTTGCCTTGCAAGCACAGCCAAATAATCACGGGCAACATAAACAAGGTGACCAAATGCTGAGACCAGCTTATTCCGCCAATACTACCCATCAGCCAATACATCAACTGACGCAGACTCAAATCATCACTGAAATAAAAGGCCCATGTCACAATCGCGCTGGATAAAATACCCAGCGCAACACCGATCAATAATAGCCGAGTGGTGGTTAACCCTTTGCGCCGCGCTACACTGACTAAAATTAAGGTGAACACCATTGAGCCGATCATAGCGGCAAACATAAAGCCAAGTGGCGTCGCGAGCACCGGAAAGAAAAACAGTAAGCCAACCATCATCACGCTTGCACCACCGGAAATGCCAAGCACGCCAGGCTCGGCCAGTACGTTCCCCAACAGCACTTGCAAACTAGCGCCAGACACCGCCAACGCCGCGCCAATAATGATTGCCGCACACAACCTTGGCAGACGTAATTGCATCACCAACTGCTGCTCAAGCGGTGTGGGAGTATGAAACGGGGAGATAAAGATTTCGCCGACCATTAAATAGCAGGCCGAAAACAGCACCAAGCATCCCGCAGCGATGACAAGAGTGTTGAGCCAGCGGCGCTGCTTGCGATAGATAAGCTGATTGTAATTCATAGGGTGACCATATTATTGAATATGGTTTATCTGAAAATTGAATGGCTTAACGATACCGTTAAGCCATTCAAATAGAAAGTCAAACCTTGTTAATCGTAGATAACTTGGTCGTCTTCAAAGCGAATTTTGACTGGGCAGACCATCAACGCCGCACGCTGACCGATTGCAACATGGCGATTTGGGAAGACTATCGCCTCACCTTCATTTTTCGCCATCAGCGGCTTATCGCCATCGTGGCCAAACACTTCGCCATGTTTGAATGACGTGAAGTTTTCCACTTCATCATCAAACAGAAAATCGAAATCATCATGCAAACGCACCAAAGTGCGACTGACGCGATACATGGTTGCTTTGCGCGGCAAATGCTCCGATTGTACCCCTGAAATCAAATCTCGCAGCGAGATATCAAATGCTATCAGACGGTCTAAATCGTTCTCGCCGATACGCGCAACGCGACCAAGTTCGACGGTCAATGCCTGCGCAGAAAAGTGTTCAGCGCTGTACCAACTAAAGGTACTGGCCGGCGCGTTAGAAAACATCACCGCTTCAATATGGGCATTTTCAATAAACTTCATCAGCGCGCGGCTGCGAACCGGGTGGCGCACTTTCGGGCTTACCGCAAAGGAATAATGTTTAGATAAACGAATCGCGCAGTGTAAGTCCAGGTGCCAACGGTTTTGCTCTGCTGTCCCTTGGTAAAAATCACTCACGACTTGTTTTAAATCTTGGGCAATCGAAAGCTCTAAACTTGGCGAATAGGCTTTCTCATCAAATAAGCGATTAAGATTCTCTTCCAAAAAGCGAGTATGCTCATTGGTTGCTTGTGGATGCGCAATAATAAATAGGCAACGATGACGCAGTTTGGCAAACCCCGATTGGATGTCATCAATGATTTTATCCACGATTTCCATCGGCGCCGTTTCATCACCGTGAATACCACACGAGATAATAATATGCTTACAATTCTCATCAAACGTGCCAGGAATCACCTCCAACACACCACGGCGATGGAGTTTAAATTGCGTCCCTGAATCGAGAGTCCATTCACCCGTCGGCGCATTCTGCTGTAAGTCTAAGCTGTCAAAAAGAAAAGATTGGCGAAACAGAGATTTTGTCATGCACGGCTCCTTTATTGCGCAGACGGTATGTTATGGAATTATATGCAAAAAGTATGTTGCGACGATCTCACTTATCGACTTGCTTAGCGTGTTTGTTCATAAAACCATCAACGAGACTTTTCATCTATCTTATACCCGCAGCGGGCAATAAAAAATGCCAAGTGGAATCACTTGGCATCGGAATAAACGCAAAGTCGAGCTTAGTTTTGGTTAAGCAACTGCTCAAACAAATCGATTTTTTGTTTCACTCGATCGATACTCTGTTGCCAGAAATCGGCTTGGCTCAAATCCATACCAAGGTGTTTTTGCACCACCTCTTCGGCCATCATCGAGCCAGTATCACGCAGCAAGCTGATATAACCTGGGTAGAAATCTGCGCCTTTTTCATCGCGCTGAGCATACACACCCAAGCTAAACAAATAGCCAAACAAATACGGGTAGTTGTAGAAACTCACTTCAGAAATACTAAAGTGCAGTTTGCTGGCCCAGAAATACGGATCGGTTCTGTCCATCGATTCGCCATACCAAGTTTTCCAAGCACTGCTCATCAATTCGCAAAGCTCGGTTGCTGATAGCTCGCCATTTTGACGCTGCTCGTAAAATGCTTTTTCGAACTCAAAACGCACCGGAATATTCACCATCAGCGCGTAGCACGACGACAACTCTTCCCACAGCATTTCAAGCTTCTCTTCACGAGTTTGTGCTTTATTGAGCAAGTAGTCGCGAACGATGGTTTCGGCAAAAATCGAGGCGGTTTCGGCCAACGTCATTGGATAGCGAGTTTCACACAGCGGCATGTCGCGCATCACCCAGTTATGGAATGCGTGACCAAGCTCGTGCGCCAAAGTCATAAGATCGGAACGGCTGCCACCCCAAGTCATAAACACCAGCGGCGAGCGCGTAGCAGCAAACTTGGTGCAGTAAGCGCCTAGGCGGCGGTTATCGCTTGGCGCAGCGTCAATCCAACCATTTTCCATCATGGTATCGACAAACTCGGCCATTTCGGGCGCGACATCGACAAAGGCCGCTTTAATGATCGCAATGGCATCGTCAAAGCTGTAAAGCTCTGGCGCTTGGTCGGTTAAACTCGGCATACCAGCCAAGTGGTTCCAAGGTTTCATCGAGTCTAAACCGTGCACTTGGGCCATCAATTGCCCCGCTTTCTGCCCGACCTCACGGTTGGCTTTGGCGCACGCCATCATGGCGTCGAGTGTCGCTGACTGAATGCGGCTTTGATGCAAACTTGGGTCAAGGAAATGCACTTTCTGCTTGGTCGAACGTTTCTGGTATTCAGTCAAACGCCAACCCGATAACGCGTTCAAAATCGCAGCAAAACTTTCTTGATGGGTTTTCATCGCCGCTTGGATGGCACGCCACGCCAACGGCTGGCGTTTAAAATCCGTGCCATACAAAATGCTGGCTGCTTGGGAAAAACCCATCACTTCTTGAGTGCCATCATCGTGTTGAAGTGTCACTTGCAGTGAACCCGTCAAGTTATCGTAAAGGCGCCCCCACCCATCGCGACCATCGACCTGCATGGCAGAAAGCAGCTGCTCTTGCTCAACACTGAGCTGGGTCTGCGCCTGCTCGCGCAGACAAGCAATCAAAAAGCCTTGTCCTGCCACATCGCCACTTTCATGATTTAACACTTGCTCGATAAAGCTATCGTCTGCAGTGGCAAGCACATCTTGATACGGCGTATAAGCCTGAGCCAATTCAGAACTGAGTTTGGCAACGCGTCCAGATAGCGCTTTGGCGCGAGTGTGGGTCGCATCCACTGACGAGTGGCATGACGCAAACGTGCTGATGGTCGACAATAGCGTGCCTGCTGCTTCGCGCGTTTGAATCGCATTTTGCATCACTTTTAATGACTGGCGATTAGCTACGTGCTGATTGAGCACGTCAATGCATTGACTGATGAGGGCGATATCTTGTTCAATTTTGCCATCATCCAATCCTTGATAAGCAACAGAGAGATTCCAACTCGGTGCGTTCATCCTTCATCCTTTTGTATTAGCTATGTTATTGGTTTGATTATATTACGAATATCGACGACTTTACTTAGCGAATCACGATTAAGGTCAAATAGATAAGCAGCTCCATCAATTGCTGAGCCGCGCCGAGACAATCACCGGTAAAGCCCCCTAACCGCTTGTTGAGCCACCACTGAAACAGCAGACGAAAAACCAGTGATATAACAAATAAAATCGCAGCCAGCTCGACGTTCCATAATAAACAAGGGATCGCGCCAGTCAAAATGATCACCGCTAAATCGATTTTGGTCTGCCGAGTCGCTAAGGGTTTACTTTTGCTGCTGTCCGGGTCGCTGACATAATCCATATTATAAATCAGTGATACTGCCACCGAGCGGCTCAAGGTATAAGCGACGATCCAGACCGGCAGTAATGAACCCAGCTTGGCCAATTCGCTCAAAAAAACAAATTTCCCCATCAGCGCCATGATTAACGCCGCCGATCCATAAGTACCGATTCGGCTGTCCTTCATGATGGTCAGACGGCGCTCTAGAGTCATGCCGCCACCAATGCCATCAGCCATATCCGCCAAGCCATCTTCATGAAAAGCGCCGGTCAGCATCAAGCTGGCAAACATGGTTAAAAATATCGCTACTTCCGGTGAAAACAGCTGAATCGCCAGATGATAAATTTGGGTGCACAAACAGCCCAAAAACATTCCCACTAAGGGAAAATAACGCCCAGCACGATTCATGCGCTCTTCAGAGTACGGAATCGCTGGCGGCGTTGGAATGCGCGAGAAAAAACTCAAAGCCAGCCAAAACAGTTCTACCTGATATCGCAGCTTATCCAGCATTACACCGTCACTCCCGCATCAGCGAAACTGGCCATGTTGTTATAAAATTCTGCCGCGGCTTTGACTAACGGCACCGCCAGTGCGGCACCAGTACCTTCGCCCAAACGCAGCGATAAATCGAGTAGCGGCTCGGCATTTAAGCGTTCCAGCACCAAACGATGCCCTTGTTCATGGGATTGATGGGCAAACAACATGTATTCGCGGCAATCCGGTTCAATTAACGTTGCGCAATACGCCGCCACTGAAGTAATAAAGCCGTCCACTAAAAGTGGAATTCGCGCATGGTAAGCACCGAGACAGCCACCGACCATCTGTACGATTTCAAACCCGCCTACTTCACTTAGTACGGTTTCGACATCAGCGCCCAGACAGCGCGAGACGCCCTGGCTTACGACGTGAATTTTCTTCTCGACTTGCTCTGGGGTAATGCCGGTGCCACGCCCAACACAGTCGCTGACACTGGATTTCGACAACGCAGCAAAAATGGCTGACGCGCTGCTGGTGTTGCCGATGCCCATTTCACCAAACATCACTAAATCGCAGCCGCGTTCAACGGCATCACGCACCGCTTGTTCACCCAAGGCTAAACCTTGTTTGACTTGTTCATGGCTCATAGCGCTCGCGCTGGCAAAGTTTGCCGTGCCCGCGCCAAGACGTTGCACAATCAAATCAGAATTCTCGCCCTCAATCGGTTCAATAATGCCGGCATCGACCACTTTTAACTCAACCTGATTAGCACGCGCGAAACAGTTGATGGCCGCGCCGCCATTAAGAAAATTCAGTACCATTTGGCGCGTAACATCACTTGGCGCAATACTGATGCCTTCCGCCGCGACACCATGATCGCCTGCAAACACTAATACGCTTGGATGGTCAATATCGATATTAGTGACAAGGTCACCTTTTGCATTACTTTGAATCAGCGCCAGTTGATGAGCAACGGCTTCTAACTGACCGAGCGAGCCAAGAGGTTTGGTTTTGAGATTAATACGTTGCCAAATCGCATCCGAATATGACTGGTCTAACATGGGGGCTCCTATTGTGGTCGTACGATAGAGAAGGTGCGCTCAAGCACGGCGTACTCTCCACCACCTAAACGTGATAAAGGATCCAGCGCCAGCGCATCTATTTTCAGTCGCTGCTGGGAATCATCGACGACCTCGGGGTTAATATAAATGGTTTGAATTTCTGCAAAGATCAGGGTTTGCGGCGTATCACCAATTTCTTGGGTCTGATACAAACTACAGCCAAATGCCACTGAGCAATCTTTTAATCTGGGCAGCACAAAGCCATCAAACTCGACCAATTCGAGTTGGCTATGAGTGACTTCCGAATCGCCATGCTCAAGGGTTGCCGCGGTCGTCGTGACGTGCTCAGCCGTGCTCACTGAGGCAATGTGAATCACCATATGCTGCTTATCGATCGCGTTACGTGTGGTGTCTTTGATGTCTCCATTTGGCTTTTTGCCAACTGAAATCATTAGCAAAGGAGGGTTACTCGACACGGGGGTGAAATAGGAAAACGGTGCCAGATTGTAGTTATGGCAACCTGAATCAGTCAGAACCCAAGCAATTGGACGGGGAATCACAGTTTGAGTAATAAGATGGTAAAGTTCGCTCGTTGCCATGCTTTGGGCATCAATATGCATCGTATTTCCTTTCGTTGCTACTGATAAAATTCTTTCCAAGTTTATACCGGAATCAATGGTTTAACTAGACTCATCAACAAGATAAATGCCATCAAATACGTTGCATCGCCTCTTTGAATGATGCATTGCGGCATTTCAGCATTGGCGTAATTTTCGAGTTTGAGTCGTTACATAATCTAAACCGGCGACCATCTTAGGTCGCTCAATGCCCATGTTGCGCGAAAAAAGATCAAATATTAAACAACTTAGGATTGAATTGTGGTTAAACGATGGCATCATTTAACTTACAGTTTGGCGATAAGTTTGCATTTTTCGTATCGATTTACCGAATGTTTACCGCCATTGACTACATTTGCACCATGGCATTGGAGGCCATATGGCAATAAACCACGATCACAAAGCAGTGATTGTCGCTGGCGGTTCTGGCCTAGTTGGATCAGAACTGGTCAAGCAACTACTGGATAGCCCTTCGATTGAACACGTTTACGCTTTGGTAAGGAAACCTATGGTATTTCAAAGCCATAAGCTGGAATGTTTGGTCACACCCGATCTTCTGATTCACACCTGGGACGAAGATAAAGTCGCGCCAACACTGGGCTTCATCTGCTTAGGAACTACCCTCAAACAAGCGGGTTCAAAATCAGGACTGGAAAAAGTCGATTACGAATTGGTGTGCCAAGTTGCGCAAGAGATGAAGGTGCTCGGCGTGAAAAAAATTGCCGTGGTATCCAGCCTTGGCGCATCTATTCGTTCTTTTTCACACTATCTGCGCTGCAAAGGTAAGATGGAACAAGCGATACGCCAAGTGGGGTTCGAACACATTACCTTTGTGCGCCCAGGCCCACTGGTTGGATTGCGAGACACGCCGCGTCGCGGTGAAATCATCACCAACGGTTTACTTAAAGTATTACGTCCACTGTTGATTGGACGATTAAAGAACTTCATCCCCATCCGCGCATCGAGAGTCGCTCAGGCGATGATCTATAGCCTATTTCAAAGCACCGATAAGAAAGTCGAAATTTATCACAGCGCCGAAATTAAACAGTGGCTTAAACAGTACAAATAACCACCAGCTTGAGCATTAAACGAAATAACTAGATTAATTTACCACCATTTAATAATTTTTAATTATATTCAAGAGCAAAAGCGTCTTGGCGCCCGCGATAAAAACCGTTACTTTCCCTTGCTCTTTTTATTCAGGCATCGAATTCTCGATGCCTGATTTCATTTTAGTCAGTTAAGGAATTCATTATGTCACTTGCAGTTATCGCAGCATTAGCGGTATTTGTTGGCATCCTATTCTTGGTGTTCACTCAACAGCAAAAAAACCATTCGTTATCACGCCTTGTCCTTATGGGGCTGGTTTTAGGCAGTGGCTTTGGCCTAGCGTTACAACTTATTTTTGGCGAAGGTAACCCCGCGATTAACGAGATCCTAGATTGGGTCAAAATTGTTGGCAGCGGCTACGTTGGCCTACTTAAAATGGTGATCATGCCACTGGTGCTGGTGTCGATGATTTCCGCAGTAGTGAAACTCGAAAAAGGCGGCTCACTGGGTAAAATTTCCGGCTTAACCATTGCCGTTTTGCTATTTACGACAGCCATTTCCGCACTGATTGGTATCGGTATTGCTCAATCGTTTGGTCTAAGTGCCGAAGGTCTAACTGAAGGCGCTCGCGAAACTGCTCGCATTGCCGTACTGGAAAGCCGCTCTCATGCTGTCAGTGACCTAACCATTCCGCAAATGCTGATTAGCTTTATCCCAACCAACCCATTTGCTGATCTTACTGGCGCACGTTCAACCTCAATTATTGCTGTGGTGATTTTTGGTGTGCTAACCGGCATTGCCGCGCGCAAAGTCATGTTAGAAAAAGCCGAACTTGAGACGCCAATTCGTACCTTTATCGATGCGATTCAATCTATCGTGATGCGTTTGGTTAAAATGATCATGGCGCTAACCCCATATGGCATTGCCGCATTGATGGCGAAAGTGGTGGCAACATCGAGCGCCTCAGACATCCTTAACTTACTTGGTTTTATCATTGCCTCTTACGTCGCGATTGCGCTGATGTTTGTGGTACACGGAATTTTGGTCTCTTTGGTTGGTGTCAGCCCTAAAGCGTACTTTAAGAAGATTTGGCCAGTACTGACGTTTGCATTTACCTCGCGCAGTTCTGCGGCCACGATTCCGCTAAATGTTGAAGCGCAAATCACTAAACTAAACGTACCACCTGCGATCGCCAACCTATCAGCATCGTTTGGCGCAACTATTGGCCAAAACGGCTGTGCGGGTATCTATCCTGCAATGCTGGCTGTTATGGTCGCGCCAAGTGTGGGTATCGATCCAACCAACATTCAATTTATTTTGTCTTTGGTTGCCATCATCACCATTAGCTCATTTGGTATTGCTGGTGTCGGTGGCGGTGCAACATTTGCCGCGCTGATTGTACTGCCTGCCATGGGGTTGCCTGTTACCATCGCAGCGCTGCTGATCTCAATTGAGCCTTTAATTGATATGGCGCGCACCGCTTTGAACGTTTCTGGCGCGATGACCGCTGGTACCATCACCAGTCGCGTACTGAGCAGTAAAACCAGCGACGCACAAACTCAGCAAGCGTAAACCATTTAGCAACCAACTACGTATAAGGCTGAACCGCGAGGTTCGGCCTTTTGTTTATTTAATATTCGACTTTTGGTCAAAAACTTAACACACTGAAGTTAGTGCAAGAGAATGACTCAGCAGATAATTGCATTACATACCGGCCCCATTAATCACCACTAAGGGAAAAGAAATGCACTATCAAACGCCACCGACGGTGAAAATTCCATTAGCAGAATTGATGCTATCACTGACAACAGCGCTGGATATGACCGAAGGTCAGCCACCAGAGCATTGCATTCGCGGTTGTTGGATTGGTATGGCGATAGGTAAAGCGCTTGAGCTTAATGAAGCCGACTTAAACGACCTTTACTTTACGCTACTGCTTAAAGACGCAGGCTGCAGCAGTAATGCAGCGCGCATTTGCGAGCTCTATCTCTCCGATGACCGATCATTTAAGCGCAATTTCAAAACTGTCGGCACCAGTTTGTCGAGTGTCCTTAACTTCGTGATTCATAATACCGCCGTTGGTCGCAACTGGGTTGAACGCATTACCACCACCATTGACGTGTTAAAAAATGGCCAAACCTACGCCAATGAACTGATTGAAACTCGCTGTACGCGCGGCGCCGAAATCGCTAAACAATTGCGTTTTAGCGACGAGGTGGCTGAAGGCGTTCAAAGCCTGGATGAACATTGGGATGGTTCTGGGCGACCAATGCAAAAACGCGGTGTAGAGATCCCGCTCTATTCTCGTATTGCGCTTATCGCTCAAGTCGTCGATGTGTTTCAGATCGAACATAACCTCGAAGCCGCGGTTGAGGAAATCAAAAGCCGGCGAGGAACTTGGTTTGACCCATTTTTAGTCGATACCCTTTGCAGCGTGGTGCAAGATCCTGAGTTTATCGCAGGGCTCAACAGCTTGAATATCGTTGAACGTGTGATGACACTGGCACCGGCGCAAGCACAAGTACTGGTCGACGATGATTACTTTGACTGCATTGTTACCGCTTTTGGCCAAATCATCGATTCTAAAAGCCCTTATACTGGCGGGCACAGTGAACGGGTTGCGGTATACAGCACTCTGATTGCCAATGAGCTTGGTTTAGACGAAACTGAAACCCTATGGATAAAACGCGCCGCGCTGCTGCATGATTTAGGCAAACTTGGCGTCAGTAACCGAATACTGGATAAACCAGACAAACTGAGTGAAAAAGAGTGGCTGGAAGTCAAACGCCATGCTGAGCTTACCGAACAGATTTTAAGTAAAATCACGCCACTCCATGAGTTTGCCCGTTTAGCGGCGTCTCACCACGAGAAACTTGACGGCAGCGGTTACCCCAATCAGCTGACTGAAGAACACATTCCGCTGTTTACGCGTATTATTACCACCGCCGATATCTTTGACGCTATTACCGCAGAGCGCCCTTACCGAGGTGCGATCCCTGTCGATAAGACCCTGAGTATTATGCAAAAAAACATCGGTACTGCCATTGATGAGCGCTGCTTTAAGGCGTTAAAAACAGCCCTAGATAAATTACCTAGCCAATACCAATTTGTCGCTCATGCTTCAGAGGCAGATTTACAAATCGCAGCCAAATAACCTAAGCAATCACCACCGCCCGAGGCGGTAGTTTAGAGCTGACAATAAAAAACCTCTCATGCATGAGAGGTTTTTTTGTTTACATCGCGGCCATCAAAGTTTCAAATTATTCACAGCGGACGAAACGTTTTCTGCGCCCTTATAGATTTCATCCATAATGGCTGACACTTCAACAATGCGCTGGTTGGTGTTGTTGGAAAAATCCGCCACTTTTGCCATAGATTTGGTCACATCATCGGTGAGTTGAATATTTTTATGTACGACTTCGTTAATCTCTTCGGTCGCCGATGAAGTGCGAGTCGCCAGCTTTCTGACCTCTTCTGCGACCACCGCAAACCCGCGACCTTGCTCACCAGCGCGCGCCGCTTCAATCGCAGCGTTGAGTGCAAGTAAATTGGTTTGGTCAGCAATGCCTTGAATGGTTTTGACGATTTCTGAGACATCTTTTGATAGCGCCACGAGTTGATTGAGTTGTGCTAATGACTGCTCGATACTGTGTGTAACTTGATCCGACAAGTCCACCGAATCTTGCAGCGCCTTGTTACCATTGAGTGCCACTTGCGACGTTTCCACTGAGGTGCTGTAGGCAATGCCCGCGGCATCGGCGGTATCTTGTTCACGGCGCACATCCAAAGTGATATCAGAGGCAAACTTAACCACTTTATACACTTGGTGTTTGTCGTTAAAAATTGGGCAATAGGATGCTTGAATCCAAACATCTGCTCCTGAAGATGACTTGCGTTTAAAACGCCCAGAGAAGGCTTCACCCTTGGCTAAGCGGCGCCAAAAATCCGGATTTTCCTGATAAAAATCGTCGAAACACAGCATGCGGTGCGGCTGACCTTTAAGCTGGTTTAAGCTATACCCCACCGCATTGAGAAAACCGTCGTTTGCCGAAATGATGGTGCCATCAATTTCAAATTCAATCACCGCAAAGGTTTTATTCAACGCAGTGACTAGTTCCTCTTGGCGTCGAGCCTGCAAACTTTGCTCGGTCACATCAGCGGCAATTTTCATCACACCTGTTACTTCGCCATTTTCCGTCACCGGGAAATAAGTGGCCTCAATCATGATCTCTGAGCCATCTTTTTTAATGCGTTTAAACGTACCGGCCTGTGCGATACCTTGATTCAACGATTTCCAAAATTGGCTGTAAGCTGTCGAGCGCGCGTACTCCGCATCACAAAACATTTTATGATGCTGCTTCTCAACGTCTTCATGTTGATACCCTAAAGCATCTAAAAAAATCTGGTTGGCATGAACAACAGTGCCATCGGTGTTGAATTCGATCGTTGCCATATGGTCTCGAATCGAGTTCAACATGTTATCTGTACGAGATGGAACCTGAAGGTCTGTGTTTTTTTTATTTTTAAAAAACATATGAAACGCCCTGATAAAATTAAATGCTAAATTAGCAATTTATAAAATAGTTATTAACATAAACTGCACATTTCAATAAGTCACTCGACTTGTTGTTATAAATGTTAATAAAAATATATAATATTACAGATACTTATTTGAAGTTTATAAAACTCTAATTGAAAGGTCATTTTCAGCATTCACTCTTTTTCAAAAATGAAACAGCGTTTTTGCCTTCATTACTTTGCTTGTTTTCCTAACCTGAAATTTAGCCTAAGTAGTTATTTTCAATAGAACATCGTGCCATTAAAATTACGTTCTTAACGGTTAACCTGTGTTGCGGCAAAAATAATCAAATTGATTAATTTTAGCGCTACAAATTTAAGTTTAGACCCAAAGTAAAAATGCGCCTTTTTGCGCTGAAAAAAGTACACACATTTTCTCGCCATATGAATATCACCAAGTGCATTGCTATGACTGCGCGGCAATGGTCTAATACCAAACATTACAAATTCAGTGATTTGGTATCCCAACATGCAACAAGAGCAACAGCCTACGTTTTTCTTTTTCGACTACGAAACGTGGGGAACCAGCCCAGCAAAAGACCGCCCTTCTCAATTTGCTGGCGTGCGTACCGATATGGACTTCAACATTATTGGTGAACCTCTTGTTATATACTGTCAACCGCCAGCAGATTATCTTCCGTCTCCAGAAGCCGCATTGATTACCGGTATCACACCGCAAAAAGCCGCGCAGCAAGGCTTACCTGAACCAGAGTTTATTGCCCAAATCCATCAACAACTGGCGACACCCAATACTATTAGCCTTGGCTATAACAGCATTCGCTTTGATGATGAAGTCACTCGTTATACCTGTTATCGCAACTTTATCGACCCATACGCTTGGAGTTGGCAAAATGGCAATTCTCGCTGGGATTTGCTCGACGTACTGCGCGCTTGTCACGCGCTGCGCCCAGATGGTGTTGAGTGGCCAGAAAATGAAGACGGTTATACCAGCTTTAAACTCGAGCATTTGTCGGTGGCCAATGGCATCGAACACGCGAATGCCCACGATGCGATGGCCGATGTTATCGCCACCATTGAAATGGCAAAGAAAGTCAAAGCGGCGCAGCCAAAACTGTTTGACTACTTTTTATCCATGCGCCACAAACGCAAGCTCAATGAACTTATCGACATCGTCAACCTAATGCCGCTGATGCACGTTTCTGGAATGCTGGGTCGTGAATGCCAATACACCAGTTGGATTGTGCCTGTGGTGTGGCATCCGACCAATAAAAACGCCGTGGTCGTAGTGGATCTTGCCAAAGATCCGCAACCACTTTTAGATTTAACCAGTGAAGAACTGCGCGAGCGACTCTACACCAAACGCAGCGAACTCGGCCCAGATGAATTGCCTGTACCAATTAAACTGGTGCACCTCAACAAGTGCCCGATTCTCGCCCCAGCCAAAACCCTCACCGCCGAAAACGCTGAGCGCATTGGTATTAACCGTGAACAGTGCTTGCAGCATTTGGCATTAATTCGCCAGCATCCTGAGATTCGAGAAAAGCTTAGCGAACTCTATTCAGTGGAGCGCGAATACGAACAAAACGGCGATGTCGACACTCAGCTCTATAGCGACTTTTTCTCGCCAGCCGACAAAGCAGCCATGGATATTATTCGTCAGACTGATCCCAATAATCTTGCCGCGCTCGACATCACTTTTGACGATGAGCGTATCGCGCCGCTGCTGTTTCGCTATCGTGCGCGCCACTTTCCATGGACGCTCGATGAAACCGAACAACAAAAATGGGCGGCGCATTGCCGTGATTATTTTGAAACCCGTCTTGAAGACTACATGCTGAATTTGGAAAACCTCGCTCACGAGCATGAAAGCGATACGCGCAAAATAAACCTGCTTAAAGCAGTTTATCAGTACGTTGAAAAACTGGTTTCTTGATGTCTATGTCTCAGCCTCACTATTACCGCTTGGTTTAATCACATGTATAAAAAAGCTCTGCAATATCTGGTTTCTATGGGCCTGATTTTTCTCTGCCTGCTGGCCGGGACAAATATTCAACACCTTGTCGATACTGCCATTCCCGGCAGTATCATTGGCATGCTGATCCTATTTGCGTTAATGGCAACGGGTTTGGTGCCTGTCGATTGGGTACGACCAAGTGCGAATCTGTTCATTCGCTATATGATTTTACTGTTTGTCCCAATCAGCGTCGGTTTGATGGACCATTTCGATGTGCTGGTCAATAACGCTCTACCCATTCTCGCCAGCGCTGTAGGTGGCACTTTAATTGTGCTAGTGGTTCTGGCGCTTATGCTGGATCGCTTACTGAGCAAGGAGGAAAAATAATGTGGTTACTGGTCACCATCGCGGTCTTTTTTGCCACTCGCGAATTCAGTAAGCGGATCAACAACCCGCTGCTCAATCCGCTGCTGCTCAGTATCGCAATCCTAATCCCGCTGCTGCTGGTGTTGGATATACCATTTCAAACCTATTATGCAGACAATCAATCGATTAGCTTTCTGCTGCAACCTGCGGTCGTCGCCCTTGCCTACCCGTTATATGAGCAATTGCCACAAATTCGCGCTAACTGGCGAATTATTATGTTGGCTTGTAGCGTCGGTAGCGTGTTGTCTATGGTCACAGCCGGAGGCATTGCACTGCTGATGCACGCGGATATCGGGCTTATCGCCGCGCTGCTTGGTAAATCGGTCACCACGCCGATCGCGATGGAAGTCGCAAGCCATCTTGGCGGCGAACCGGCGATTGCCGCTATGATGGTACTGATTGTCGGCCTGCTTGGCGCGATCATCGCGTATCCAGTGTATGGTCTGCTCAACATCCGCCACTCGGTGGCACGCGGCCTGACGATGGGCACGATTTCCCATGCTCTTGGTACCGCAACCTGTGCCGAGAAAAACCCACCCGACGCCGCCTTTAGTTCACTGGCGCTGGTGATCTGTGGTGTGATTACCTCAATTTTGGCGCCTTCCTTCTTCGCGGCGATTGTCTGGCTAGCGCAGTAGCCGCTACGTAGAATCGACACAGCTCAACAAATGAGCTCATGCAATCGATAACATGTGTGAGCTCACTCTAATAATGAAACACAAACATTCATTTCACTCATTTTTGTGACTTTTATTGGGGTATTATTCCAAGTAGTTTCTAGAATAGATTTTCAAAGCGAATCCATATTCGTAAACGCAGGCAACAATCGACGGAACGATTCGGTTTAAAACCTGATGAGAATAAACCATAAAGGACACACTATGACGAGCCGTATTGAACAGGCACTCCAAGACATGCCAAGCGTCGTTGCTGACTATTTGGCACCGCTATTTTTAAGTGACGATTTTGACGCTACTTTGTCTGCACAGCAATTTGCAGATTTGCAAAGCCTGACAGGCCTTGCCGACGACGAACTGCGCCTAAGCCTACTTCCTCTTGCAGCTGCACTTGCTCATACGCCCCTATCCAATTTCAATGTCGGTGCGCTGGCTCGTGGTACTTCGGGCAAAATCTATTTTGGCGCCAATATCGAATTTGACGGTGTGCAACTCGGCCAAACCATTCACGCTGAGCAGTGCGCCATCAGCCACGCTTGGATGAAAGGCGAAACGGGCATTAAAGATGTCACCGTCAACTACAGTCCATGTGGCCACTGCCGTCAATTTATGAACGAGTTGACCACAGCGCAAGAACTGGAAATTCAACTGCCAGAGCGTGACCCAATGTCACTACAAGAATACTTACCTGAATCATTTGGACCGGCTGACCTTGGCATTGAAGCTGGGCTGATGTCGACCACAGATCACGGCTTGACTTGTGACGACAGCGATCCATTGATTCAACAAGCGTTGTCAGCGCTGAACAAAAGCTATGCGCCATATACCAAGAACTTAAGTGGCTTGGCTCTTAAACTGACCAATGGCCGAGTATTCTTAGGCGCATACGCTGAAAACGCCGCCTTCAACCCAAGTTTGCCACCACTGCAAGTCGCACTGCTGCAACTGCTGATCGCCAATGAATCGCTTGATGATATCGAAGCGGCAGCGTTGGTTGAGATGTCTTCCGGCACCATTAGTCATCTTGCCTGCACGCAATCAACGCTTGAGGCAATCAACCCAGATGCCACTTTGGCCTACCTATCACTGTAAATGCGATAATTTTAAACTGACCATAAAAAATCCGCTCATCAGGCGGATTTTTTTATGCTTAAGCGGTTGCCGTTTTCAGCTTAGAAAAACGGACTCATATCGATATCTAACGACGCTGGAGACACCGCGCGGCCAATAGTGACTGGCACTTTTTTCAAATCAACATACGTGACTTCGGTAAAACGCGTGTATTTGGTGGAATAAAAACACTTCACTTTAGGTTTGAGAGGCTCTGCATCGTTCGATACCCAAACAATTCCCAAGCGGAAATCGCTCAGCTCAACCACCGAGCCCACCGGATACACACCGATACAGTTAATAAATTTGTACACCAACTCGCGATCGAGATGGTTTGGCGTAAGGCTCAATAATACTTTGAACGCTTCAGCCGAGCTCATGGCTTTTTTGTAAACGCGATCAGCGGTCAATGCATCGTAAATATCCACAATCGCACTCATACGGCCATGCAGTGGAATTTCGTCAGCTTTCAATCCGGTTGGATAACCCGTGCCGTCGAGCTTCTCGTGGTGCATCAGACATACATCGCGGCTTACTTGGCTTAGAGATTTGACCGTTTTCATGTCTTTGGCATACACCTGGTGCATCTTCATCAACTCAAACTCTTCTGCATTTAACCGACCCGGCTTGTGCAAAATGTTGTTATCAACTTTGATTTTTCCGATATCGTGAACGATGCCGCCCACCGCCAACTCTTTAAGCATCTGGCGATCAAGCCCTAGGTGCTTACCAAATGTCACCAATAAACACGCTACATTAACCGAATGCTCCAAAAGGTACTGATCTTTACTGCGCAGCGCAGACACACATTGCAGCGCATCGCTATCGACCAGCACACTTTCAATAAGCTCATCCGCCCAAGCATTGAGCTCTTCAACTTCGACTAGTTTGCCGTCAAACGTTTGGTTGAGTAACTTCTTGGCAAGATTGCGCGCTTCTTTAACAATTTTTCGAGCGCGCTTTTGGTGCGCATCGCGACTAAAAAGTTTCTTCGCTCGGCCACGAACCTGCTGACCTAGTGTCTTGATGTTATGCGATTCAGATTGAACGGGGACGTCCTCGATGATGCTGTCGTCAGTCGGTATTTCGTGACTTGGCGTGATTAGCGTATCGTCAGATGCAGCGAGGCGTGACGGGAAACGACAATGTTTTGCAGAGAGCGAGACATCAACCCAAGCAAATTTGATCCCACGGTTGACCAGTTGCGCCACAGAGGAAGGGTTAGAAACGCGTCCAGCATTGGCCAAATTCACTCGTTGATTGTCTTCAATCGCGGTGACAAACATGCCCACGGTTAAACTTCGAATTGGAATTTGTATCGATGCGGCTGGATCGTACTTCATGCAAAAACACATAACAAAAATGGAGTAGAGCCAGTCTACCAATAAGGGATATGTATTTTCTATCGAAACATGCAACGAAAAGGTTAAATTTCGCTAACTATTTCTAAAAATGAACATTTTTAATGTTAACAAGCGATATTGGTTCAATATTTAACCGCCGAGATATTCATATTTTGCATAAATTACACAACAAATAACCATGTTTATTTTGAGGCTTAATCGTGTTGATTGTGCTTATTTGGCATCTGGTTTCGATTGGTGGTGATGTATTTTTCATTTTGAAAAAACGCTTCTAGCGATTCCTCTTCATCATCGTAGTTGAAAAAGAAATACATCGCGTGAAACAGCGCCATCATAAAGCTTATCGCGCAGGTAAATACCGGAATTAAACTCAGCCACTCCATTTTTATGCAGCCGTAACTGAGCGCACAAATAGCGAGGTTAGATAAAATGCCTGCGCGCTTTTTCTTTTTATAGGGCGATAAGGTTTTGCTTGTTTTCATACTTCTCTTAAATGCTTTAATACCACGTCTTGATCTAAATACTGCTGGTATAAGGTGTAATCCAATCCTTGGCTGAAAATATATTCGCTGGCCAAACTTTGTACTGCTTTTCTTAATTGATTCGCATCCCAAGGCTTTTCAAAATAATGATCAATACCAGCAAGGTTAATTGCGGTAATGGTATCCGAATGCGTCGCTTGCCCAGTTAACAACACTTTTTTGGTGTGCTTAAACCGGGGATCATGCGCAACTTCCGTCAGCAATTCAATCCCGGTTTGATTGGGCATCACGTGATCAGACACCAATACCGCCACCAAATCGCCTGCTTGGTCGAGTTCATCCATCAACTCCTGCGCCTCTTTCGCCGATTCGCACTCCTCGATGACTAACCAATCGCTAAGCGGCTCTAAATCTTGCGCCACAGCGCTGAGCACTTCACGCTGATCATCCACACATATTACGTTGAGTCTTTCCATGTTAATCCTCCAAAGGCAATTTAATGCGAAAAATCGTGTGTTGGTTATCGCTTTTCACCGCAATCGAGCCGCCATAGCCGGTAATAATTCGTTTGACGATCGAAAGCCCAAGCCCGAGCCCAAATGAGAGCCCACCTTTCTTGGTGGTGAAATTGGGCTGAAATATTTGTCTGCGCACGGTTTCATTCATCGCTGGACCATTATTAGCAATGGTGATCAGCAAGCGTTTTTTATCCAACCGCGTTTGAATCACCACCTGAGGCTGCTCAGTATCTTGCATCGCATCGCAGGCGTTTTTGATGATGTTGACCCACACTTGCACCAGTTCGGTTTGTGAACCATGAAACAGTGGCAATTCGGCGGGACGCATCTTAACCGTCACGCGGCGTAAATCACTTTGCAGCAAGGCGACCGCTTTGTTGATGCTGTCGTTGATATCGACGTTCTCATCTTGGTTGATTTCGGTGCGCCCAAGCTGTTTAACCGACTGGACAATGCCAACGGTATGTTTCGCCGCCAGACGTAAATCGTGTAAATCGCGCCCGGCTTGCCAAAAGCGCACTGCATCTTCAGGCTGGGCTAGCCAATGCGGATTCAACTCGCCGTCAGGCAGCGCTTTGGCCAGCGACTTCGCCAATTGGCGGCCAATACCGCAATAATTTTCAATTTGACTGGCCAGCGTACGCGCCTGTTTAGACGAGCAGCGCTGGCCTTGTGTCAAACCGTGTTGAAAAAATTCCAGCGCTTGAGGATGGGCTTCATCCAACAACTCGGTGACCAGATTTTGTAGCTGTTCGCTTTTACTGCTCACCACCCCAATGGCGTTATTGAGCTCATGTGCGAGCCCCGCGGCCAATTGACCCAACGTGGTCATCTGCTCAGCAAGGTGCAGCTTCTCTAATGCGCGCTCTTTTTCGATCGCTTCTTGAGTTGCGCGGCGCTGGCGCTGTGAAAGCTCAGCAACAATCACTGGCATAAATTGCTCGGTTAAAGTTCCCCAATTGGTTTGTTCAAGCACTTTTACATGCCTGTCAATCCACGCTAAACGTGTTTGCGATTTGGCAACCACGGTCGATGATGGCACCCAAGTGCGCGAGAAAAAGCTGTGCACGCCGATAAAGGCGCCAAAACTGGCGCTAAACAGTTTGACGTCACTGGCTTGAGATTGCGCGTAATAGCCTTCAAGCTCACCTTCTAATACGTAATAGAGGCGATCGTTAAATCCGCCCTGCACCAATAACTGCTCACCAGGGGCGATAGTAATCTGGCGCTCTGGCGCTGAAAAATACGCTTCGATCAACTCGCTTAATCGCATCATGACTCCTGTTATTGTGCCCGTTGTTTAGCATCAGCCATTAACCATTAACCATTAACCATTAACCAATGTGCCCGAGTGAATGAAGAATCCACACCATCACAAAACTGAGCAACACCCCAACGATACCAAGCGTAGCGCCGACTTTGACCATCTGTTGACTCTGCACATGCCCAGTGGCGTGCGCAAGAGCATTGGGCGGCGTACTGATTGGCAGCGACATGCCAAGCGATGCGGCAAAGGTCACCACTAGAATCATCGTCACTTCACCGCCAAGCGGCGCAAGGCTGGTCATGGATGCGCCCAGCGCGGCCATAATCGGCATCAACAAGTTAGCGGTTGCGGTGTGCGACATAAAGTTTGCCATCAACAAACACAATAGCGCGGCGCTAAATAGCACAACATAGGGCGAATACTGATCAAACGGAATACTGTGCACCACAAGGCTGGCGAGCCCTGTTTGATCAAGCGCCAGCCCCAGCGCAATCCCGCCGGAAACTAACCACAGCACGTCCCAAGAAATTTTCTTAAGATCTTCTTTATTGATAATGCCGGTCAGTGAGAACACGGCCACCGGAATTAACGCCACGGTATAGCTGTTCATGCCGTGCAGATCGCCCATCAACCACAACAAAATGGTAACTGCGAAGGTGGCATACACCATATACGCCTTTGGCGTTTTTAAAAATTTACCTTTGATGCTGAGCTGAATATTCTGCTGGTCCGCTGGATACAGCCAGTTAAGCAGCATCCACGCCAGTGCCATCATCACCACCACAAACGGCACCCCAAACATCATCCACTCACCAAACGAAATCAGGTTTTCACCCACTAAATATTTTAGTGCAATGGCGTTAGGCGGCGTGCCAATCGGCGTGCCGATACCGCCGATATTCGCCGCAACCGGAATCGACAAAGCGAATGCGACCTTACCCGGATCTTTGGGCGCAAATACCGCCATCACTGGCGTGAGTATCGATAACATCATTGCGGTGGTAGCCGTATTGGACATGAACATCGAAAAGATCGCGGTAATCAACATCAAACCCAGCATCACAAACTTAGGATTGTGACCAAAGGGTTTGAGCAGCACTCTTGCTAGATTGACATCCAAGCGATATTTGGTCGCCGCCATGGCAAGAAAAAATCCCCCCAAAAACAGCATGATGATCGGGCTTGCGAAAGTTGCCATGATATCGTGGTAGTCCATCAAAGTGCCAAAATGCGCTTGGTTGGCATCGCTGCGCAAAAAGATAAGCCCCTTATTGGACAGCAATAGCAGCTCCAACATGATGATCACTACAGATGTGGCATAAATTGGGATTGGCTCCAGCACCCAGCACAGTGCCGCCAGTAAAAAAATCGCAATCACCCTCTGCTGTAATACCGTTAAGCCATCAAATGGAAATGCCGCCAGAGGTAAAAGCAGTACCACCAGCGGCACTAAAATAGGAATCCAGTATTTGTAAGATAAACGCATGCTCAGTAACCCAGTTTTATTCGTTTTATCGAGTAACGTGATTCACTCGTACCTTGTTCTGTTTGTTATCCTCGCGCCGATTTGGGCTTGGGGTTTGGCGTTAGATCAAGGAATGACAAATCCTAAAACGGTTTGTCGTAAAACTGTGGTTTGCTTCGTGTTTTGCACTGGTTTCATAATGATTTTGTCATTTGCGCAAACGTTTGCTTTTTAATTTTAAATGGGTATGATGCGGAGCAAATTCTTCTTCACATTACCAATTTGAGGCTGTTATGTTTGGTTCTGCAACCCGAAAAAGTGCCACGCGCGTATTACTGTTAGGCTCTGGCGAATTAGGAAAAGAAGTCGCGATTGAGTGTCAACGTCTCGGCTTAGAAGTGATCGCCTGTGATCGCTACCCTGATGCTCCAGCCATGCAAGTGGCCCATCGTAGCCATGTCCTCAACATGCTTGATGCCGATGCGCTAGAAGCCATCATCAAACTTGAAAAGCCAGATTTCGTGGTACCAGAAATTGAAGCGATTGCGACCCACAAACTGGTCGAGCTTGAAGCGCAAGGTCTCAATGTTGTACCGTCGGCTAAAGCCACTCAACTGACCATGAACCGCGAAGGCATTCGCCGTTTGGCTGCCGAAGAACTAGGCTTGACCACTTCCCCTTATCAGTTCGCCGATAACTATGACGATTTTGTCGCTGCGGTCGAAACGGTCGGCATTCCTTGTGTCTGCAAACCCGTGATGAGCTCATCGGGCAAAGGTCAAAGCGTGATTAAAACCGCCCAAGACGTGGATAAAGCATGGGCTTACGCTCAAGAAGGTGGGCGCAGCGGTGCTGGGCGCGTGATTGTTGAAGGCTTTATCGACTTTGATTATGAAATCACTCAACTGACCATCAGTGCCAGCGACGGCATTCACTTCTGCGCGCCGATTGGCCATCGTCAAGAAGACGGCGATTACCGTGAATCTTGGCAGCCACAAGTGATGTCAGAACAAGCGCTTAAAGCCGCGCAATACACCGCAGAGAAAATTGTTAGCGCGCTTGGTGGCTACGGCTTATTTGGTGTTGAGCTATTTATTAAAGGGGATAACGTGATCTTTAACGAAGTCTCCCCTCGCCCACACGACACCGGGTTAGTCACACTGATTTCTCAAGATTTATCGGAATTCGCGCTGCATGTTCGCGCCTTTACTGGGCTACCGATTGCCAGTATTACCCAATTCGGACCAAGCGCTTCGGCGGTAATTCTTGGTCAAGGCAGTTCAAGCGATATTCAGTTTGCTGGCATGGAGCAGGCATTGGCAGCGCCAAATACTCAACTACGCTTATTCGGCAAGCCAGAAATTGACGGTCGCCGCCGTTTAGGTGTGGCGATCACACGTCGTGAAAGCCTTGAAGTTGCAATCGAAGATGCCATTGCCGCGGCGAAGCAAGTTAAGGTGATTTACAACTAACGCTAGGCCGTGACCTAAAACGTCAAACGGATTCAACGTAATTAAAAAAGGGGCTGATGTAATCGCCCCTTTTTCTGTTTGTTGATGTGCCTTTAGATTTTATGGCGCTTCAAGCAAAAAGACTTCTTCTGCGAAACGGCTTAGGCCTTTTTGCGCAATTTTCGGATGCTGTTCGTCGGCTTCGTCTCGCGATAAACGCGTGACTTTAAACTCGCTAAATAGACGTGTTATCTCTTGCTCGGCCACCGAAAATGGCGGCCCCGCCATTTCTGACTGCTCGTAATCTAAGCTCACCAACAAAATTCGCCCTTGAGGATTGAGCAGACTTTTCACACGCTTGGCATAGTCAACACGCATCTCTTCTGGAAGTGCCACCAGCGCCGCGCGATCGTAAATTAAGTCCACCGCTTGAACCGGCGCAGTAAAAAAATCGCCAACGTAAATAGACAGTTCATCGAACTGATACAGCTCATGGTGAGCATCAACGGGCATCACCAGCGGGGTGTAAAAATGTTCAGCGAAAAAAGAGCGCACCGCGATATTACTCAGCTCAACACCTTGCACATCATCATGCTTAGCCGCCAGCCAAACTAAATCTTCAGATTTACCACATAGAGGCACTAACACTTTGTCTGTGCGCTGTGGGCGTGTATGCGGCCAATATTCAACTAATAAAGGATGAACATCGTCTTGATGAAAACCAATTTGGTTAGCGGCCCACTTACTGTGCCAAAACTCGGGATCTCGCATTGTGTTTCCTTTCTTCCATCAATATTTGTGTTGCCGATTAGGATAAACCAATCACAGGATTTTCGATAGCGCTGCGCGCGTTCAGATTTGGTTCATAAATCCATGCCTATACTGCTCCCTAAAGTGACATTGACCAAACAATCAAACGGTTAAACATCACAAATATTACTGTCACTCAACCGGTAACGAGACCAAGTTCAACCTTTTGGATAACAATAAAACCCACAACATTGAAATGGTTATAATCGCCCTAATTAATGAGCCGTAACCTTAATTTTAAATCGTTTTACTCACCTTTAGTTTCACCTTTTTATAAGTAAAACAACGACGATTTAAGGAGAGCGAATGAGTTTACTTTTGCGCACTACGGCATTGATGCTCCTTGTTTTGAGCCGCGCTCCAGCTTTTGCGGCTGTACCTACAACTATCACGAACGGCCAAGATGGTCGTGACACCAAACAAAATCAGGTCAGTTCCAAAGCGTTTAAGCACAACTTAAGCGGTTTGTATGCGATTCCATCCAATGAGGTTTCTCCGCTTCAGCCTTATGCAGACTTCGATGTGCTGTACAGTAAGGCGCACCAAGCGCAAGCCGAGCTTGAAACCTTGTGTAAAGGCGCGGCGCTACTGACCAACACCACACCACACTTTGCCGGCGTGAAATCTTACGATCGCTCGGTGGAAAAAGTGCAACATGAACTTGATGGCCGCGCCGAGCGTATCACCGATCTCGCCCGTGCCACTCTCGTTGCTGATGATGTCGCCAGCTTGATGGAAGCTTATGAAGTGCTTAACCGCGAGACCACTATTGTTAAAGTCAAAAACCGCTTTAAAAAGCCTGCCGCCTCAGGCTATCGTGACCTTAACGTCTTGGTTCAATTACCTAAAACTCAACTGATTGCCGAAGTGCAGTTGCATTTAAAAGCCATCGCTGATGTGAAAAGTGGTCCTGAACACGATATCTACGAACGGATTCAAAACATCGAGCGTCAAGCAGCCAAAGAACGCCGCGGCTTTAACGGCTTTGAAAACGCCCAAATTGCCAAAATGCGTAACCTATCTAAGCAGCTCTACCAAGATGCATGGCAGCCGTATATCACCACTCACTTATCTGCGGCTTAGAATTTATCAAGCCTATCGCTTCATCCCATCTACGGGCGCTGGTAGAAAGTTTTCCTTAAACCAGACAAACAGCGCCCTTAATTTTTTTCACCACGCTTTAGGTTACCAGCCATCAAGGATGTGACCCAGATGCGCAAAATTCATCGTTAAAGTTGCAAGCCATTGATTGCCCATGCACATTTGTATAGTCAAATAAACATTGAGCATGGATGTTATGGATCAGACCCCACTGTATCTGCAGATTAAGCGCTTCATTTTGCAAAAAATTCAATCTGGTGAGTGGCCAGTTGGCTATCGAATCCCGACGGAATTCGAATTAACCGATGCCTTTAACGTCAGTCGCATGACGGTCAATAAGGCCATTCGTGATTTGGTTGCAGAAGGACAATTGGCGCGCAGACCACGTGTCGGTACCTTTGTGTGTGCCAGCGAAGATAAGGCGGAATCACCGCTACTGGATATTCGGAATATCGCCGCTGAAGTCCTGCAGCGCGGCCAGCACTACAGCAACAAAGTGATCAAGCAAGTAGCATTGGAAGCCGACGAAACGGTCGCGATAAAGCTTGGTGTCATGCTTGGCAGCGCGGTGTATTACAGTGAAATCGTTCATTACGCCGACGACAAACCGATTCAGCTGGAACTGCGCTGGGTCAATGCTAGTTATGCACCCGGCTATCTTGAGCAAGATTTCACCTTGTTAACGCCCAACCAATATTTGTCGGAAAACTGCCCGCTGAGCGCCATCGAACATACGGTTGAAGCCATTGTGCCGGATATCCATGTACGAAACTCGCTGCGTCTAAGCGCCAATGAACCATGCTTATTGCTCAATCGCCGCACATGGAGCGGCGAACGCTTAGTCAGTTCTGCCCTGCTTTACCACCCGGGCACTAAATACAAATTAAGCTCTAAAGTCTGCGTTTAAGCTCAAGTTATAGGGGTTGAATCGCGTCAAGCGAGTTACTTCACCATCACATTTTTTCAACACTGCTCTTGATTATTGGTCTATATAAATATAATAATTTGTATATACATTTAAACCATCCAAGGATGAGCGCTGAATATGGATTTTATTCTCAGCAATGCGCGCCTTGTCAGCATGCGCCCAGGCGATGCCGGCTATCAGGTTACCGAGCCGCAAAACATCACCATTCAACACGGCAAAATCACCGCTATTGAAGCCACAAAACCCGTCGCTAAAGCGTGTGCCAGTTTTGATTGTACAGGCAAGTTGGTGACGCCTGGGCTTATCGACTGTCACACCCATTTGGTGTTTGCCGGAAGTCGCGCCAACGAATTCGAAATGCGCTTAAAAGGTGTGCCTTATCAAGAGATTGCAAAACAAGGCGGCGGTATTTTATCCACGGTGAAAGCAACCCGTGATGCCTCTTTGCAACAATTGATAGATATGGCCCTGCCGCGTCTTGATGGTTTGATTCGAAGTGGTGTCACGTCGGTTGAGATTAAATCCGGCTATGGCCTCACCCTTGACGACGAATTGAAAATGCTGCGCGCAGCTAAAGCGCTTGAGAGTCATCGCGCGGTTCGCGTCACTACTACTTTACTTGCCGCTCACGCTTTGCCTCCAGAATACAGCCAGCGCAGCGATGATTACATTGAGCATGTTTGCCAAACCATCATTCCTGCCGTAGCAGAAGAGCAACTTGCCAGCGCTGTGGATGTGTTTTGTGAATCTATCGGATTTAGCCTTGCGCAAACTGAGAAAGTATTTCAAGCCGCAAAGCAATATGGGCTGAAAATTAAAGGTCACACTGAGCAACTGTCCAATCTTGGTGGCAGTGCATTAACCGCGAGTTACGATGGCTTATCCGTCGATCATATCGAATATCTAGACACTCAAGGCGTACAAGCGCTCGCCAAATCCAATACGGTTGCGACCTTGCTACCGGGCGCGTTTTATTTTCTACGTGAAACTCAGTTGCCGCCGATTGAGGAACTGCGTGCTCATAACGTGCCGATGGCGCTGGCCACGGATCTCAACCCGGGCACCTCACCGTTTGCCGACCTGACCATGATGATGAACATGGCTTGCACACTCTTTCGCCTCACCCCCGAAGAAGCACTGCGCGGCGTGACGTGTCACGGCGCAAAAGCGCTGGGGCATGGCGACAGCCGTGGTCAAATCGCCCCCGGTTTTGACGCCGATCTGGCAATTTGGAATGTAGCCCATCCGGCAGAACTTAGCTATCAACAAGGATTTCCGCAGTTGCATGCACGCGTCGTAGAAGGCGCATTTTATCCAGTTTAATTTTGTCGCGCTGGCCAGCCATTTTTGTTCACGCTTGGCAAAGCGCGTATTTCACAACACATGTAAGTACATTTTGATGAAGGGAGTCAGCATGCTGAACTTAACCATCCAACCGGGCCAACTGACCTTAAACCAACTGCGTCAAGTCAGCCGCTCTGCTGTTAAGTTATCGCTTGATCCACAGGCCATTCCTGCGATTGAAAAAAGCACTCAAGTCGTAAACCAAGTGATCACCGAAGGTAAAACCGTTTACGGCATCAATACCGGTTTTGGCCTGTTAGCCAATACCAAAATTGCGCCAGAAGATCTCGAGACACTGCAACGCAGTATCGTACTGTCACACGCGGCGGGTATCGGTCAGTTCATGGCGGATGAAACCGTACGTTTGATGATGGTGCTTAAAATCAACAGCCTGTCACGCGGCTTCTCTGGCATTCGTCTGCAAGTGATTCACGCCTTGATGGAACTCGTCAATGCCGAAGTGTATCCGTGCGTGCCACAAAAAGGCTCAGTCGGCGCTTCTGGCGATTTAGCGCCGCTTGCGCACATGAGCACCGTATTATTGGGTGAAGGCCAAGCACGTCACAACGGCGAAATTCTTAGCGGTTTGGAAGCGTTGAAAATTGCAGGTCTGGAGCCGATTACTCTGGCGCCTAAAGAAGGCTTAGCGCTGCTAAACGGCACCCAAGCATCGACGGCGTTTGCACTTGAAGGCTTGTTTGGCGCAGAAGATCTATTTGCATCGGCGACCGTGTGCGGCGCGATGTCAGTCGAAGCGGCTCTTGGCAGCCGTAAACCATTTGATGCGCGAATTCACGAAGTCCGTGGACATCGCGGTCAAATCGATGCGGCGGCGGCGTATCGCCACCTATTAGGCGATAGCAGCGCAATTGGTCAATCGCATACCGATTGTGAAAAGGTTCAAGACCCGTACTCACTTCGCTGCCAACCGCAGGTGATGGGTGCGTGCCTGCAGCAAATTCGCAGCGCAGCAGAGGGGCTTTTGGTTGAAGCGAATTCGGTATCGGACAATCCGTTAGTATTTGCAGAGCAAGGCGACATTATCTCAGGTGGTAACTTCCACGCAGAGCCTGTAGCCATGGCCGCAGATAACTTAGCTCTGGCAATTGCTGAAATCGGCAGTTTGTCTGAACGTCGCATGGCTTTGCTTATCGACAGTGCGCTTAGCAAATTACCACCATTTTTGGTCGACAACGGCGGCGTTAACTCCGGCTTTATGATTGCGCAGGTCACCTCAGCAGCGCTGGCAAGCGAAAACAAAACGCTTGCTCACCCGGCGTCAGTGGATAGCTTGCCAACTTCTGCCAACCAAGAAGATCACGTTTCAATGGCCACATTTGCGGCGCGTCGTCTGCGTGATATGGGGGAAAATACCCGTGGTATTTTGGCAGTAGAATACCTTGCTGCAGCGCAAGGCATTGATTTTAGAGCGCCAAATCACTCATCAGCCAATGTCGAATTGGCCAAGCAGCTGCTGCGTGAAGAAGTGCCGTTTTATGACAAAGACCGCTACTTCGCACCAGACATCGAAAAAGCCAATGCACTGCTATTGAAAGCGGTCCATAACGCCTTGATGCCATCAGAGTTACTGCCAAGCTTCTAATCGCAAACTCAGAATACCATTAAGCTGTTTTAGCTAAGAGTCCAATGTTTTAGCTAAGAGCTGAAAGGCCTCACGCAATCTACCGCGTGAGGCTTTTTTCTTGGTTCTAGAATTGAAAAATGGCTTACAACAACCAGCGTTTTACGCGCTGCTGATATTTCAGGTATTGCTCGCCATAGCGCTCGGTTAACAGTCGCTCTTCAGGGATAATTTGAAAGCGGTTCATGTACAAAATAAACCCAAGACACCACAGCATACTCGCCCAGCTTTCAAGCCAATATGCGATACCGAACAGAAACACCAAAAGTGACAGATACATGGGATTACGGGTGTAGTTAAAAATTCCCTTAACCACCAGCGCCGAAACTTTGTGAATTTTCACTGGGTTAACACTGGTGCGCGCTTGGCGAAATTGGTACAGCGCAGACACACCCAATAGCGTAGATAAACCACTACAAGCCACCAGCACTTCGCCATTCAAAGGCAGCGGCAAATAGCTCGCATCAGGAAATAGCAGCGCCGACTGCACACTTAACGCCAGCACAATAATAAACACCGCAACGGGAGGAACTTTCAGCTCTAATTTACTCACGCAGGTACTCCTAGCATCGTCTTCGATCAACAAGCCCGGACAATGCCGGGCTATCGATGATTCACTAAACCAACTGCAACAAGGCTTGCAACGGATGTTTGGCCTGATAATGCTCGAAACGCTTGACCTGACTACGGCAAGAGTAGCCCGTAATGAGGCAGCGCTCTTTTGGCAAACTATCCAATTGTCCTCGCCAGCTTAAAGCGTAAATGTCTTTCGACATCTGCAGCTTATCGACTTCATGACCAAATGTGCCTGCCATACCACAGCACCCCACCGCCACTGGCTGTAACTGAGCGCCAAAGTGGGCAAAAATTTGGCCCCACTCTTTTTCAGAATTCGGCATCTTGGTTTTTTCGGTGCAGTGACCAAGTAGATACCAAGGCTCACTGCTGTCTTTAGCCTCAATGGCAAAGCTTGTAAGTCTTGGTAGCATCCATTCATGCACCGACAGTACATTGAAATGACCGCGCTTGTCGGCAAGAATTTCATTGTATTCATCGCGATAACACAGCACCAATGCGGGATCGACACCGACCATTGCAATATCAAGCTCAGCGACTTGGGTTAAAAACGCCGCGGTATTTTGCGCAGTTTTAGCAAATTTTTTCAAAAAGCCTTTGATGTGTTCCGCTTTGCCGTTGGGTTTAAACGGCAACAAAACGGGCGTTTTACCAAGGCGTAGCACCAATTTCACAAAGTCTTCGACCACGTCAGCGTCGTAATAACTGGTAAACGGGTCTTGAACAATCAGCACGTGGTTTTCACGTTCGGATTCACTGAGCATGCTGAGTTCACGCATATCAAAGGTTTTTACACTCTTGGTGCGTTTGGCCAAAGTTGGTGTAGAAAGCAGCGGCGTATCCACATAACCGATGGTCGATGCCGTCAGATTTTTCACCCAGCTCTGCTTTATTACACCATTGACCAGCTTAGGTGCTTTGGCCATGATCGGCAGTAAAGTTTCAATATTTGCAACCAGATAGTCTTTGGCTGGACGCTGGTAGCGTGAGTGATAAATATTGAGAAAACGCGAACGGAAACTTGGTACGTCAACCTTGATTGGACACTGGCTGGCACACGCTTTACACGCCAAACAACCATTCATCGCTTCATACACTTCATGCGAGAAGTCATACTCTTTGGGTTGGTTGATGCGATTTCTCACCCGTTCAAGCAGCGCTTTAACCGGAGTCGTGGCGTTAAGCGTTTGCTGCTCAAGATCGAGAATATCGATGCCCTGCTCAGTGAGTTGACGTAGCCATTCACGAACTAACCCTGCGCGGCCTTTCGGCGAATGACGACGGTCCGCTGTCACTTTCATCGACGGACACATCGGCGAGGCGGTATCGTAGTTAAAACACAAACCGTTGCCGTTACACTCCATCGCCTGTTTAAAGCTGTCACGCACTTTGACATCGATTTGGCGGTCAAAATAGCCACGCTTGGTATCGGTAACTTTGACCAGTTCAAAATCGCTGTCAAGCGGTGTACAGATTTTGCCTGGGTTCATTTTATTGTGTGGGTCAAATGCCGCTTTGACGCGGCGCAGTTCCGTAAACAGCTCTTCGCCAAAAAATTCCGGACCATATTCAGAACGGTAACCTTTACCGTGCTCGCCCCACATCAAACCGCCGTATTTGGCGACCAACTTCACCACTTGATCAGAAATTTCATGCATCATGCGCTCTTGCGCCGGGTCGCAGATATCCAGCGCTGGACGCACATGCAAAACGCCCGCATCGACGTGTCCAAACATGCCATATGCCAATTGTTTCGAATCGAGAAGCTCACGAAACTCAGCAATAAAGTCAGCCAGATTTTCCGGCGGCACACAGGTATCTTCGGTAAATGGCACTGGCTTAGCGCGCCCTTTGGCAGCGCCGAGCAAACCCACCGCTTTTTTACGCATGTTGTAAATACGATTGATGCTTGGCAAATCATCGCATACTTGGTAGCCAATAATGCCCGCTTCGCCATTGGCCATCATTTGCTCAATTCGAGCGGTTAACGATGCCACCAAAGCTTGGTTTTCGCTTTGGTCTTGGCCGGCAAATTCAACAATATTAATGCCGAGCATCTCTTGCCCCGGCACGTCGGTGATCAGATCGCTCACCGTGTGCCAAACAATATCTTGCTTGGCCAAGTTGAGCACTTTGGAATCCACGGTTTCGACGGATAAAGCTTTTGCTTCCACCATCAAGGGCGCATTGCGCAGCGCCGAATCAAAACTGTTGTATTTGATGTTTACCAAAGTGCGCGCTTTAGGTATCGGCGTGAGGTTAAGTTTTGCCTCAGTGATGAAAGCCAACGACCCTTCAGAGCCACACAGCACGCGCGTAATATCAAAACTGTCGCTTTGTTCATCAAGCGCATTTTTTAAATCGTAACCGGTCAAAAATCGGTTTAACGGCGGGAACTTATCAACAATTTGCTGGCGTTTGTCGCGGCATACTTGCTCGGTGACTTTTAAGGCCTGGAATGCGTATTCTCCCGACTCAGGTACGCCATGAGACAAGTCGGTTTCGAGCACTGAACCGTCAGCAAACACCGCTTGCAGTGACAATACGTGATCCGAGGTTTTGCCGTATTTGAGCGATCCTTGTCCTGAGGCATCGGTATTGATCATACCGCCTAACGTCGCACGGTTACTGGTCGACAGATCGGGCGAGAAAAAATAGCCGTAAGGGCGCACCGCATCGTTCAGTTGGTCCTTAACCACGCCAGTTTGAACCCGAACCCAACCCTCTTGTTCGTTAACTTCAAGAATCTTGTTCATGTAACGAGACAAATCGACCACCACACCTTTGGTGAGTGACTGACCGTTGGTTCCGGTACCACCGCCGCGCGGTGAAAACGTTACGCGTTCGTAGTCGCTACGACAAGCGACACGGCCGATTAACGCCACATCTTGAGTTGTTCGTGGGTGGATAACCGCTTGCGGCAGTTGCTGATAAACGCTGTTATCCGTTGCGACGGCTAAGCGGCTCGAATATTGAGTTTCAACATCGCCACTAAAGCCTTGAGATTGCAATTCTTTTAGAAAATTGACCACCACTGGGTCGACGTTATTTTGTAATTCTAATCTTGGTAACATGTGCTTCCTGCCCCTTACTGCGCTGATCCTCTCAGCAATGGGTTGCTCGTTATTAATTTTATTGATTTTCGTCACTTTACAACATTTAAAAGGTGATCAAAACAGAATCTGCAGCGCACAATGGAACTTCTCGCAATTCTTACCCAAACTTAGGTATCATGCGTTAGGACTAGATGGGATCTTATGAGTGAATCAACAATGAAAAAAAATAAAATTATTACCACAGAAGATATCTTATTAAAGCTGTGTCAGTCAGTTTCAAAGGTGCTTACTTCAGCGACCGCGTCAAACGTGACCTACTCTGCCATGGTGCAAAAAATTACCAAGACCAGTTTAAAGCCAGACTTCGGCTGTTTTGTTCTATTTGATGGTGGTTTTTCTGGCTTAGTGGTCATCAACTTTACGTCTAAAGCGGCACTTGAGCTCTACACCAGTTATATGCGTAATATGGGTATGCCAGAAGAAGAATTAGCGGTGCTTCATACCTCAGATGAAGTTGGCGATGTACTCGGAGAGTTAATGAACCAGTTGGTCGGTGATTTCACCAACAAAGTGCGTAAAGAGCTGCAAACCAACATCACTCAAAACCAGCCCAAGATGTTGTCACTAAACAAACAAGTGATTCTCTCGGTTGATACCAACTTAGATCGCCCGCAAGCACGACGCGTCACCTTCTCAACTCAAAACAACAACATCTTCTATCTTGAATTGGCAATGGATAAAACCGAATTCATTCAGCTTGAAGAATTCGATATCGACGATGAAGAAACACCCGATAGCATTTTCGAGCAAACTCAGCAGAGCATGAGCCAATCCAAAAGTACCAAATCAGCAGAAAATGAGTCCCTTGCGGGCAGCAATGATCTGCTTGACGAATTAGGCATTTAAATCACATTTCACTCGTGTCATGAATGAAATTCGTGCCACGAGTGCTTTTCTATTATTTCGTTTTAACCTCGAACGCGTTAAAATAGCCGACTTTGTAAAAACACAGAGTTCTTTTGTCGTCGATGGATAAGAAGAAAGCCCTTAAAAAAATCGCCAAATGTTTGGAGTTAGGTAACTCGGCAAACGTTAACGAAGCAGCGAATGCAATCAAAATGGCTCATCGTCTCATGCTCAAGTACGGGCTGGATAAAGACGATATCGAGTTCATAAAAATGGGCAAGACACAATCGACTCATCTTCTTCCCGCCAATATCAGTTCCACCTTGCTGCGCGTGATCCGTGGTATCAACACCAAATTTGGCGTTGAAGCGGTGCTACTCAACCATAAAGGTTTAAAACGAACTGAATTCATCGGCGAGGCTGACCGCGCGATTTTTGCTGCCTTTGCCTTTGATATCATCTACCGAGAAATGAATGAGCAAACTGGGCGTTTTCGTAACAGTTTCGCCGGTACTGGCACATCGAACTCCGAAGTGACCCGCCGAGTGAATTCGTTCGTTTCTGGCTGGGTAGAAGGCGCACTGGAAAAACTTCCGGTGATTACACCCGATGAAGAATCGACCCGTAAGATTGACAGCTACATCGACCGGGAATTTGAAAATATCGACCGCGAAACGTTTAAACAGCAATTGCGCGAAGCGATGAAAAATTTAACCGATGACTATGAAAAAGGCCTAAAGAAAGGCCGGACGGTATCGGTCAATCGTCCAATTGACGGTGCTCAAGCGCCTAAACTGCTGCGCTAGTCACTCACATCCTATACCGCATAAGGCAGCCATCGAGCTGCCTTTCGTTTATCTGTCCAACTCAAACCGCCCTTCACTATTGCCATTTGAGCGTAGTTAGCCAATTAGCGATATTTTAGCAATAACCAATATTTACCAATGAAGACCATTTGACCAACGAAGACCATTTGATCAACAAAGAATATGGGGTCGATGTACAATCGCCATCGATAAGCTGGTTAGGCGATGAAAATTTAGCGCTGTGCGACAATTCTTAATCGAGGCTTGGTAAAAAGCGACTAAACTTAGCGACAAAGTGATATAAAAACACCCACTTGGTAAACATTGAGTCAAATATAGCAACCTCAATTGACACAAGGGCTTAACCAACGTTTATTGTCTAACGTTTTTACTACTAACAGAACGGAGACTTGTTTGTGAAAAAGTTAACCATGGCCTTAGCCGTCGCGATTGCTTTGACTGGCTGTCAAGCGACTCAGCGTCAAAACGCGACTACCGGCGAAACCGAAACGAACTCAGCAACCAAAGGCGCATTAATTGGTGCCCTGTCTGGCGTTGCCGTTGGCTTAGCCACAGGTGATGATGCGCATTCACGCGGCAAACACGCATTGATTGGCGCAGCCAGCGGCGCGGCCATTGGCGGAGGCGTCGGCTACTATTTCGATAAACAAGAAGCTGCGCTACGTAAGCAACTTCTCGATTCAGGCGTGCAAGTGGAACGTGTCGGCGAAAACGAATTGATGCTGCGTATGGAAAACGGTATTGGTTTTCAAACCGGTTCATCGCAACTTGATGGCTCAATTCAGAGAACGCTGCAAGGCGTGGCGCGTATCCTGGTCGAATATCCAGACACAAGCCTTGTGATTGACGGCCATACTGACAGTGTCGGCAGCAATACTGCAAACCAAGTTCTGTCAGAAAAACGAGCGGAATCGGTGCGTGCTTATTTGGTATCGCAAGGCGTTGCAACCGGTCGTGCTGTTGCTCGTGGTAACGGTGAGCGCTACCCTATCTGCACCAACGATACCGACGCTGGCCGCGCGTGTAACCGCCGCGTTGAAATCCAAATACTGCCGCTAAAATAAATCCCATTTTAGGCGCTAAAATCGACCCAATTGGGTCGATTTTTTAACGCCAGCAAGACGGAGAGTTCCATTGAAGTTAAAAAGTCTTCCTTTGCTGATAACCTGTATGGTTTTATCTCCGTCGCTATTTGCCCTCACACTTGATGAATTAACTCAACAAGCAAAGCAAGGTGATGCTAAGGCGCAATATCAACTCGCTCAGCGTTTTAAAACAGGTGACGGCGTCACTCAATCAGCAAAAGATGCGTTTTACTGGCTCGATCAAGCAGCGCAAAACGGCCAACTTGATGCCAGTATTGAACTGGCTCAGCAAGCCGTTGATCACTCAGCGAATCCAGGTGATTTTGCCGAGCATTTCTATGCTTTGATTAAATTGGCGGCTTCTGGCGATGCCAACGCGCAAACAGCGCTAGCAAAGCTGTATCAAAATGAAGGGATTGCGGATATTGATCCCAAGCAACTGGCTGAAGTTTGGTATCACATCGCAGCAGAAAAAAGTGATGCTGCATCCGCCGCCTATTCGGCTCTACTCGAACAGCAGTTTAATCAGCGCCGTGCTAAACAGATAAAACAATTCAATGAACTGGAACCTGTATCTGCCGCCAGACCAGCAGATATTCAGGCTGAACAAAACTCGGCAATTTGGTATCAAATCGCTCTTGGGGTAAGCCTACTTATCAGTGCTTTATTCGCACTTTTACTGCTGAATAAAAAAGGCGCACCACACCACAGCGAACATGAGCAGCAAATTAGTCAACTGCAAGCAACCATCCATCAGCAAAATAGCGTGATGAAACAGCAAAAGCGCCAGCTCGAAACCCTGTTTCGTCAGTTCAAAAAACTGGAAACTCAGCCTGCTGCAGTACCTAAGCCTGAGCCTAAAGATCACAAACTTGGCTTGGCTGCATCGATGTTTGGCTTTCGAGCCAATAGCCTACCCGATGAGAAGCAGATCAAAACTCGTTATAAACAGCTGTGTAAAATTTATCATCCCGATTTAAAAGGCACAGATGAAGAAATGAAGCGTTTGAATAACGCACTGAAAATATTGCTGGCCCATGTTAATAAATAGTTACAACCAAGGTAACATAAGAAAACCCTTACAGCATAAGGTTTAGCAATTAAAAGCAATCGATATCCTTCCCATAAACTAACAAATAATTAACGCACTCGATATGAATGTGCGATAATCCGCCGCGCTAGGATTACATACCGTAACCAGGTGAGGAGAAAACATGTTTACAATAGAAGGTGTTTGCGACTGGTGTAAAAAGCCTGCGTTAGTGACCAAACACGATTACATCGACGGAAAATGCCACTACGCATGTGAAAAATGCCATCCGATGGCAACGCTCGATGTACGTCAATTCAACTTGGCCGAATTGCAACAGCGTGAACGTAACGCCGCTCGCCAATGACATTAAAATTGCGTGGTTAAACATGAAAGAAAGCGTCCTACTTGGGCGCTTTTTTGTTGGCTTAGCGTTACGAATGTCGCCGATAACCTTTAAGCACCCAACGGTATTCAAATCGTAAAATACCTGTATAACTTTTCCCTTCAGCCAAAACTCCATTTAAAGCTCACAAATTTTCATGTATTTCGTCAGCGCCAAGTCAGAATTTTTCTTATTAAAAATCAATTAGATAATAAAATAACTTAAAGATACGCAAAAAATACTGCTTAAAAACCCAACAAAATAGCTTGATCCAGTACTCAAACAGTAATACTGTATACACATACAGCATGTACAGAGAGACAGTATTATGATTCAGGCGAAACACCACTCATACTCAAAACATAACCTCCTTGCTCAACCGACCAAGCCACTGAATATCGAAGGTGAGATCCTTGCACGAATCGCAGGCCTTTCTTACCAGTCGCAATGGATTTTGTTTACCTCTGAGTGCCCTCGTCCTGATTACGAACAACTTAGCTCTTTTAATGTCATGTGCCAGAACGTTATTCATATGAAAGCATCTCGAACCAAAACAGAAATTGAAATCGTCATGCAAGCAATTTTGTCCGGTAATGCCAGTGCCATCGTTGCTTCGAATAATATCGATATCGTCAATCAAAAACTGCTGTGTCAAATGGCCAGTCGTCATGGCTGCGAAATCTTCTTTGTTGAGGGCAGAAATACTCAGTATCACTAATAAGCTCAACAAAGTTTCACTGTCTCTTTTCGCCTCTCTTTCTAGAGAGGCTTTTTTATTTGTTCTCGAAACGATACAAACTTAAGCAAACGTTTGCTTTTTCTCTGGAAGTGTCAAAATCTTCTGGTATTATTCACCACAAATCGAAGTACGACTCTCAGTCGCTTACGATAATTTGTCTTCAATTACGCATAGGAATGCCTCATGAGCCTCGCTGACCAAGTTCTTGCCGTCAATGACGATCTTCCCATTCGCACTGATAAACCTGTCCACAGTGGTAAAGTTCGTTCTGTTTATTGGCTGACCCAAGAAGATAGCCGCCGTTTGATCGAAGAAAAAGGTTACCCAGTATCCCCTGACGCGCCACTCGCTATTATGGTGATCAGCGACCGAATCTCAGCATTTGACTGCATTTGGCATGGCGAAGGTGGTTTGCAAGGTGTTCCTGGTAAAGGTGCAGCGCTTAACGCCATTTCAAACCACTGGTTTGATCTGTTTAAGCAACATGGCTTAGCGGACAGTCATATTCTCGATATTCCTCATCCACTGGTTTGGATTGTGCAAAAAGCCAAGCCGGTAAAAATTGAAGCGATTTGCCGCCAATACATCACAGGTTCAATGTGGCGTGCTTACGCCAAGGGTGAGCGTGAGTTTTGCGGTATTGAACTTCCACAAGGACTTGAAAAAGATAAAGCGCTGCCCGAACTGCTGATCACCCCGTCAACAAAAGGCATTTTGACTGGTATTCCAGGTGTGCCGGAAGCAGACGACGTCAACATTTCACGTCGCAATATCGAAGACAATTTCGCCGCATTTAATTTCTCCAGTGCCGATGACATTGCCCACTACGAACGTCTGCTCAAAGAAGGATTTGGCGTTATCAGCGAGGCACTCAAGCAAGTGGGTCAAATCTTTGTCGACACTAAATTTGAATTTGGCTACGTCAACGATGCAAACGGCAACGAAAAGCTCATCTATATGGATGAAGTCGGCACGCCAGACTCCTCTCGTTTATGGGATGCCAATGCTTATCAACAAGGCAAAATCGTTGAGAACTCCAAAGAAGGTTTCCGCCAATTCTTGCTCAACCACTTCCCAGATCCCGATATTTTGCTCAACAAAGAACGTATGCCAGAGCGTGAAGCACTTGCTCGAGACAACGCTTTACCGCTCGATGAGTTGATGGCCGTTTCAAAAACTTACACAGGCATTGCCGAAAAAATCACTGGCAAACCACTGCATATCGGCAGTAATCCAAAACAGGAAATCGTTAACGTTTTGCGCAGTCAATATGGTCTTATTGACTAACTACGCAGCGAGATACGGAAAAAGCGCCATTACGGCGCTTTTTTTATTGCTCATCTCAAATGCCAATTGGCGCCTAGATCTTAAAGCGTTGAATTTCACTTTGCAGCTGATGAGACAGACTTGATAGACGGCTCGCTTGACTGGCAGCCTCATCCGCTTCTTGTGCTAATTCATTAGATACGTCACGAATACCTTGAGTATTACGCGTCACCTCTGATGTCACTAATGCTTGCTCTTCCGCCGCTGCGGCAATTTGGGTGGCCATATCACTGATGAGTTCCACAGCCGATTTAATGTCCACCAATTGCTGCTCCGCGGCTTTGGCATCCACCACTGAGGTGCTGGCAAGCTCGCGACTATCGCCCATAATCGTCACTGCATTTGCCGTGGTTGATTGCAGCGTTTGAATCATGTCTTGAATTTCCTGCGTCGAAGCGTGGGTACGCTGACTTAAAATGCGCACTTCATCCGCAACGACAGCAAAACCACGCCCTTGCTCTCCGGCTCGCGCAGCTTCAATGGCGGCGTTGAGTGCTAGCAAATTGGTTTGCTCAGCGATATCAGTGATGGTTCCCAGAATGGTACTGATACTTTGGCTGTGACCATTGAGCTCTTGAATAACATTGGTCGCGCTCTCGACTTCTTTGGCTAAGTTGGCAATCGAAGTTTGAGTTTGGGTCACCTGGCTTGCGCCTGCGTTTGACGTCAGTACTGCTTGAGCGGCATTACTGGCGGCATTATCCGCGTTACCGGCAATTTCATGTGTCGCCGCAGACATTTCATTAATGGCGCTGGCCACCATATTAATTTCATCTTGCTGCTCACCAATACGGGCACTTCGAAGCGAAGCTTGCTCTGCGGTGAGTTTGGCCTGAATCGACAAGTCATTCGCCACGCCACTGAGTTTTTGTACCATGGTGTGCATATTACCAACGAAAATATTGAAATTGGTTGCCAACAGGCCCACTTCGTCATCTGTGCGAGGTTCAATACGTTGGGTTAAATCCCCGTCACCGGATGCAATTTCAGCCAAAGCGCTGGATACTTGCGCCAAATCGCGAAACAGAAAACTCACTAACCAATACACTAAGCTCAACACCAGCAGTGCGATCACCAACGCGGTGAACATCAAGCCTTTAAGCAGTTGGTAAAAGCCTTTTAGCTCGGTATTTTTGTCCAATTCAATGGCAAAGTACCATGGTGTCCCAGCCACTTTTTGAAAGTAGAACTGTTTTTCAGCGCCATTAACGCTGACAGGTTCCAACAGCCCGTTATTGGCAGCGCGCTCGACCATTGCCATCGACAATTGAGGCGAAAGCGCATCAAGTGGTTTCAATAGCAATTGGCTATTCTTGTGAGCGAGAAAAGTACCATTTTGCGCGTCGATAAGCATGGTATTTGCGTTGTCACCCGCATCGAGGTTGATAACATCGCTCACCAATTGATCGATCAGTACATCAGCACCCACAACGCCAGTGAAGATTCCTTGTAGGCTCAGCGGCTCTGCAATGGTGATGAGTAACGCATTGGTAATAGCATCTTGGTACGCAGTGGTGATGATTTGCTTACCTGCCGCTTTGGCGTCTTGATACCAAGGGCGCTGCCTTGGGTCATAATCAGCGCGATTACGCTCTGGGTGGGAGCGCAGCATCAGCCCCTGTGTCGTGCCGTAAAAAATATCATCGAAACCGCCTGCTTTTCTCGCCTGTTGTAAATACGGCACCACATCGGTTTGGTTAGAATAGTCATTAAACGCCTGAGCAATCGACTTTCTCACCGAGACCCAATCATGAATGCTCGCCGATGTCGCCGTTGCTAAGCTTCGGGTTCGAGCGTAAATACCATTGTCCGTCTGTTGGTACAGCCTGTCAGCGGCAATCCAAGTCAAAACACTTGCCATCACTACTACTGCCAACAAACTTGAGCCAATTAGTTTTTGTTTTAAAGTCATCTTCATCGTATTCGCAATTTATATGGTTGCCGTCAAAGCGCGAATACTACCTTATAAATAAATTAAATCTTAAGTATTAATTACTAATTTAGATCTTCAACCCAATGTTTTATAACACTAAATTTTCAAAGGGTATTTTATCATTTGGATAAAATTTATAAATCTAGTCGAATTCACTATACCATGCAGAAAAGCGCATCTTAAGGTAAGATAAAGGTACCCTGTTCCGAGATAAGAAAGCGTAAATATGGAAGCTGAACTGATTGAAATTAAAAATTTTCTCGCCCAGCACCCTCCCTTTGATGAACTTCCTGAAGAAACACTTGAGCATGTCACTCGCCACGTTGAGATTTCCTATTTTAGGGAAGACACGCCTATCATCCATTTTGGGGATCATATCCATGATTTGTACGTCGTACGCAGCGGTGTTGTGGAAGTCTATCGCCGTAAAGGGGAACTGTATAACCGTCTCGATCAAGGGGCTATTTTTGGTCAAATGGGATTACTGACCAACAACAAAGTGCGTTTCCCCGTCAAAGCCATCGAAGACACGCTGGTCTACTGTATTCCTGAGGATATTTTTCAAGAAATCTATGAGCAGCACGACTCTTTTGCCGATTATGTTGAGGTAGAAAACAATGCGCGGCTACGCCAAGCGGTATCAAGCACTCAACAAGACAACGATCTGACCACCTCAAAGGTACGAACGTTACTCACTCGAGACGCACCATTCGTGTTTAACACTGAATCGATCCAAAACGCCGCCATAAAAATGGCCGAGGAAAATATTTCTGCGTTATTGGTAATGGCTCCAGATGTCATCGAAGACGAAGAAGACGATAACAGCCCACTGCTTGGCATTATTACCGACCGTGACCTGTGTACTCGAGTTTTGGCTCAAGGTTTAGATCCCGCCGACCATGTTTCAACGGTCATGACCACAGAGCTTCTCTCGTTAGATCATAACGCTTATGTATACGAAGCTATGCTGAAAATGCTGCGCTACAACGTGCACCATTTGCCTGTTTTGAAAAACAAACAACCAATTGGCATCATTGAAACCAGTGATATCGTGCGTTATGAATCGCAAAGCTCGCTACTACTGGTCAGCAGTATCTTTCAACAGCATTCCATTGAAGAATTAGCCGCACTTTCAGAGCAAGTCAAAGACAGTTTTGTACGCTTGGTCAACGAAGATGCCAACTCGCATATGGTGGGCAGTGCGATGTCGGTGATTGGTCGCAGTTTCAAGCAGCGTATTGTCGAACTTGCTGAAGAAGAACTGGGCCAGGCTCCGGTTCCTTATTGCTTCTTGGCGCTCGGTTCAATGGGACGAGACGAGCAATTGTTGGTAACGGACCAAGACAACGCCATCATCCTCGATGATGAATACGATGAAAAACTGCACGGTGACTACTTTGCCAAATTCGCTAAAATCATCTGTGACGGGCTCGATAAGTGCGGTTACTCCTACTGCACAGGTGACATCATGGCCACCAACCCGATGTGGCGTATGACGCGTCGTGAATGGGAAGAATGCTTCGCCGATTGGATTGATGATCCCAATCCGAAAGCCCTATTGAACGCATCGATCTTTTTCGACCTCGACGGCGTATACGGACGCCTAAAATGGGCTGAACAATTAAACGGGTTTATTGTACGCCGTTCGCGTCGTAATAACCGCTTCTTAGCCTGCCTAGCACGTAACGCGTTAAATCGCACGCCACCACTTGGGTTCTTTAAAAGCTTTGTGATGGAAAAAGATGGCCGTCATAACAACTCTATCAACCTTAAACGCCGCGGTACCGCGCCGCTTGCAGACCTGATTCGTGTTCATGCGCTTGCGGTTGGCTCTCGCTCTCGCAACTCATTTGAACGCTTAGATGACATCATAGATGCAGGTATTTTACCTAAAGGCAAAGCTGAGGACCTACGTGATGCGTTAGAGTTTATTTCGATGGTACGAATTCGCCATCAAGCTTATGACGTCGAGAACAGCATCGAACCGGATAACAATATTGAGCCAGAGAATCTTTCTGACTTTGAAAGACGTAACCTCAAAGATGCTTTCCAGATCTTAAGCAATGCTCAGAACTTTTTAAAATACCGCTATCAAGCGGGCAAAAAACTTTAGGTCGATAAACATGTTTAAAAGACATTTGTCCTCACCCTCTATCGATTGGGAACACAAATTTCGGCAAAAGCTCCCCTTGGTTAGCAATCCGCATCTGATGAATTTTTATCAGCAAGGCGTTGAATCTGGTGATACGGCAATGGAAGATGTGACTTTCCTGGCTATGGATTTTGAAACCACTGGGCTTAACGATAAGCAAGATGAGATCATCACCATAGGCACGGTCCCTTTTAATCTTAACCGTGTATTTCTCAATCAAGCCAAACATTGGACGGTACGCCCAAGAAGGCAACTTGAGGAAGAATCGGTGGTTATCCATGGCATCACTCACAGTGATGTTCTTGATGCTCCGGATTTTTCTGAGATTTATCAGCAGGTGTTAGATGAAATGGCCGGGAAAATTTTGGTGGTTCACTACAACCAAATCGAGCGTAAGTTTCTTGACCGCGCGCTGAGAACTCGTATTGATGAAGGAATTGAATTTCCAGTTATCGACACGCTTGCGCTAGAAAGTGAAATTCAAAAAAAGCTCAATGGTGGAATCATCAATCGGCTTAAAGGCAAAAAGCCCGAGTCGGTACGGCTGGGCCAAAGTCGAACTCGTTATGGCCTGCCCGCTTACACCCCACACCATGCGCTGACTGATGCCATTGCCACCGCGGAGCTGCTGCAGGCTCAAGTGGCTTATCATTACAATAAGCAAGATGCGTTAAAGCAATTCTGGCTTTGAGTCGATAATCGATTCCATCGCGGAATACGAAAAAAGGGGCCATTTGGCCCCTTTTAGTTTGTATCAACAATGATTTAATTAGCTGCGTTCTTCGGTGCTCATACCTTTCAACAAGCTCACGCACATCAGCAGCAGCACAAAGGTAAACGGCAACGCCGTTGAAATCGCGCCGGCTTGCAGTGCTTGAATGGCTTCTGTACCGCCAACCCAAAGCAGCGCAATCGCAATTGCGCCTTCCATTAGCGCCCAGAAAATACGTTGTGGGACCGGAGCATCCATTTTGCCGCCCGCGGTAATGCTATCGATAACCATCGAGCCTGAATCTGATGATGTAATAAAGAACACCAACACTAGAATCACTGCAATGGTCGATAACACAGTCCCAAACGGCAGCACATCAAACATTTGGAACATAGCCAGAGAAACGTCTGTCAGGCCATTAGCACCAAGCTCACCAACTTTGTTAACCACTTGATCAATCGCCAGACCACCAAACACTGACATCCAGACTAAAGTCACCAAGGTTGGAACAATCAGTACTGCGGTCATAAATTCACGGACTGTGCGACCTTTCGATACACGCGCAATAAAAGTACCAACAAATGGTGACCATGAAATCCACCATGCCCAGTAGAAGACAGTCCAACCTTGGAACCACGCTTCATCAGTACGACCATGAGGGTTACTAAGCGGAATGATATTTTCAATGTAGGACATCAAAGTGGTCGGGATGGTACCAAAAGTAATCGCATAACCGATTAGCGCCACCAAAATCAGCAGCAAAAATGCCACGATCATATTGATGTTACTGATAACTTTTACGCCGCCGTCTAGGCCACGAACCACAGAAATCGTCGCAAGTAAGGTCACGCCAATAATCACGATGATTTGAAGGCCAAGCCCAGCTTCAATGCCAAATACATGGTGAATACCACTGGCGGCTTGCTGCGCACCTAGGCCTAGAGAAGTTGCTAAACCAAACAAGGTTGCCAGCACGGCTAGGATATCGACAATGTGCCCTGCCCAGCCCCAAGCTTTATCGCCAAGAATTGGGTAAAAGATGGAACGAATCGAGAGAGGCAAACCTTTGTTGTAGGCGAAAAACGCCAACGACAAAGCAACAACACCATAGATAGCCCAAGGATGCAGACCCCAGTGGAACATAGTCGCACCCAGCGCCAATTTCGCAGCTTCTGGTGTATTCGCTGCCACATTTAATGGCGTTTCATACCAACCGGTGTAGTAAGCCACTGGCTCCGCCACACTCCAGAACATCAAACCGATACCCATACCTGCGGCAAATAACATTGCAAGCCAAGATAAAAATGAAAAATCGGTCGTCGCTTCTTTACCACCCAAACGGATTTTGCCGTAAGGAGAGACAATCAACCCTAAGCAGAAAATCACGAAAATATTGCCTGCCCAGATAAATAGCCAGTCAAATGTTCCAATAATGCTCCATTTGATGCCATCTAAGGCTGTTTTAGTCTCGTGCGGATCCAAAAATATGGCAGCTAAAAGAAATAGGAGTATCAATCCTGCACTGATTCCAAATACTGGGTTATGAACATCGAACCCCCACTTTTGTACATTATCTTGACCGACGGTGTAGTCGGTACTGTCGATACTGTACTTATCGATACCTTTAGTCATGCATCCCCTCTGATAGACATTTCTTGAAACTCGTTTTTTTATTGCACAATAATGTTTAGTACAAAAACAATTCAACGGTGATAAATTTCACTTTGAAGAATGTAATTTCGACGGACAGTTTACATTTTATTGGCTTACGATCCAGCAATTGAGCAAAAAATATACTAAAAATATTTATTTAGCCTTTCAAGCGAACAAATTAAAACCAATACTTCATCCCTAGTTAGACTGTATATACTTCGTATACAAATCTTTTAGGATAGAACCATTCTTTCGCCTTCAAATAAAATGAAACGACATTTTTTGTACAGAAAATATTTATGCTTTAAATAGTAGTCAATTTCCGGTATGTTCGCCTCTTGTTACGCGCACAGGTATAGAAATCGTTAGGAAGTCAGTTTGGAAAAACATGAAGAAGTTTTGGTTGCAATTCGCCAAATCATTAGAGCCATCGACCTACATTCAAAAAAACTCAGTAAAGAGTCTGGTCTTACCGGGCCACAACTGATTTTGATGCGCTCTATTCGTGAACTAGGACAGGTCACGATCAAAGAGTTATCAAAGCACACCAATATGAGCCAAGCGACCGCGACAACGATTCTTGATAGACTTGAGCGCAACGAACTGGTGCAACGTATACGCAGTCAGACAGATAAGCGTAAGGTCCACGCGCATCTGACTGACAAAGGGAAACAGTTGCTGGAAGAGGCGCCTCTCCCTCTACAACACAGTTTTGTGAATAATTTTCAAAAACTCGAAGAGTGGGAACAATCCCTTTTACTCTCTTCAGTGCAACGTATTTCTTCAATGATGAACGCTGAAGATTACGATGTGGCGCCAATGCTTGAGATTGGCAGTATCACCAACGCCGAATATAAAGGCTAATGCCCAAGCGATAGTGAATAGAAACCTGACATCAAGTCAGGTTTTTTATGGCACAAGCCAAGCGTAATAACTGACATTACCGATACCAATCAACTCACCATCCACATACAAAATAACCAGCAAGCTAAATAGCAGCAAATACACAAAGTTAAATCGCTTCACTCTACGACGTTTTTCTCGATGCTCTTTTGAAGAACCGACATCCTGTAATACCGCTAACGCAAACGGATAAATAAACAGCATTCCTAGCAGCATCCAAGATAACGTTATCATCACGTCATCAAACATGTTCCTTTCCCATTGATTGCGAATCTATATATTACGCTATCAAAAGTAACGAACCATGAATGAGACAGTCGATTATTCCGCGCGTTGAACTCCGTAAAAAAGCGCAAATTTTGATGAAACTAAGCGAAACTGGCATTTTCTAGGTATAAAAAAACCGAGCCATAAAGGCTCGGTTTTATACTGTCAATCAAGAGTTATTCTTGCTCGTCAGAATCATCGTTCGATTGCTCATCAGCTTGCTCAGGCGCATTGGCCTCAACATCGCTATCCACAGTCTCTTCACCATCAACGGCATCTTCGGGAAGCTCAACTTCTTCAACTTCATCGATACGTTGTAGGCCGACAACTTTTTCTTCTTCAGCAGTACGGATAAGCGTCACACCTTGAGTATTACGACCCACTTGGCTTACTTCAGCTACGCGAGTTCGAACTAAGGTACCGGCGTTGGTGATCATCATAAACTCATCACCTTCTTCCGCTTGTACAGCGCCGACAACGCTGCCGTTACGCTCAGAGACTTTGATAGACACAACGCCTTGTGTGCCACGGCCTTTGGTCGGATACTCGCTAAGCGCAGTACGCTTACCGTAACCATTTTCCGTTACTGTCAGCACATCGCCTTGGTTAGCTGGAACGATCAAAGAGACCACTTGGTCGCCTTCCGCCAGTTTCATACCACGAACGCCCGAAGCAGTACGTCCCATCGGACGAACACCTTTGAACTTGATTTCCGGCTGGCCGTTTTCATCAAGTACTGGTGAACCATCTTCGTTCAGAACCGGCGTTTCTTCCGCTTCTTTAAAGCGTACCACTTTACCCGCTTTAGAGAACAGCATGATTTCATTTTCGCCGTTGGTGATATCAACGCCGATCAATGAATCATCTTCACGTAAGTTAACTGCAATCAAACCGTTTGAGCGTACGTTAGCAAACTGGTTAAGTGGCGTTTTCTTAACGGTACCGTCACCGGTCGCCATGAAGATGAATTTATCTTCTGAGAACTCATCGACACGTAAGATAGCGGTAATACGTTCATTCTCTTCCAGCGGAAGAATATTGACGATCGGTTTACCACGTGCGGTACGTGTCGCTTGAGGAAGTTGATACACTTTCAAGCGGTAAGTCTTACCACGAGTTGAGAAACAAAGAATATTGTCATGCGTGTTGGCAACCAACAAGCGCTCAATATAGTCTTCGTCTTTCATGCGTGTTGCACTCTTACCTTTACCACCACGACGCTGAGCTTCGTAGTCGTTAAGCAATTGGTACTTCACGTAGCCTTCGTGCGACAGTGTCACTACAACATCTTCGCGAGCGATCAGCTCTTCCATGTCGATATCATGGATAGCCGCTGTAATCTCTGTGCGACGAGCATCGCCGTAAGTATCGCGAACCAGTTCTAGCTCTTCACGAATGACTTCCATCAAACGCTCGGTGCTAGCAAGAATGTGCATTAACTCTGCAATTTCTTCGAGCAACTGTTTGTATTCATCAAGGATTTTCTCGTGCTCTAGACCGGTCAAACGGTGCAGACGCAATTCCAAAATCGCTTGAGCTTGTTGTTCGGTTAGGAAATATTGACCATCACGAATGCCGTATTCTGGCTCTAGCCATTCAGGACGAGCGGCATCAGTGCCCGCACGCTCTAGCATCGCAGCAACATTACCCAGATCCCAACCACGAGCGACCAGGCCAGCTTTTGCTTCTGCTGGTGTTGGCGCGTTACGAATCAATTCGATGATTTCATCGATGTTCGCTAGTGCCAGCGCCAAACCTTCTAGAATATGAGCACGTTCACGCGCTTTACGAAGTTCAAAGATAGTACGACGTGTCACAACCTCGCGGCGGTGATCGACGAAACATTTGAGCATCTCTTTTAGGTTAAACAACTGAGGTTGACCATTGTTAAGGGCAACCATGTTGATACCAAATGTGGTTTGCAGCTGAGTATTGGTGTAAAGGTTGTTGAGAACGACCTCACCAACAGCATCACGCTTACATTCGATAACGATGCGCATGCCGTCTTTATCAGATTCGTCACGCAGAGCGCTAATGCCTTCAACACGCTTCTCTTTAACCAGATCAGCGATTTTCTCAATCAAACGCGCTTTGTTAACTTGATAAGGAATTTCGCTAACAATGATGGTCTCACGACCATTTTTATCGGTCTCGATTTCCGCTTTTGAGCGCATGTAGACTTTACCACGACCGGTTTTATACGCGTCAATGATGCCTTTGCGTCCACTGATCAAAGCAGCGGTTGGGAAATCTGGACCAGGAATGAATTCCATTAACTCATCAATCGTGATGGCTTCATTATCAATGTAAGCCAAACAACCGTCGATGACTTCTCCTAGGTTATGTGGAGGAATGTTGGTTGCCATACCGACCGCGATACCTGAGGCACCGTTCACTAACAAGTTAGGAATTTTCGTCGGTAGTACTGCTGGAATTTGTTCAGTACCGTCGTAGTTTGGTACGTAATCGACTGTTTCTTTGTCGAGGTCTGCCAACAATTCGTGGGCAATTTTCGCCATTCGAACTTCGGTATAACGCATCGCCGCAGCGGAGTCGCCATCAATTGAACCAAAGTTTCCTTGACCGTCGACCAGCATGTAACGAAGTGAGAACGGTTGAGCCATACGTACGATGGTGTCGTACACAGCACTATCACCATGGGGGTGATATTTACCGATTACGTCGCCGACAACACGGGCTGATTTTTTATATGCTTTGTTCCAATCGTTGCCAAGTACATTCATCGCAAAAAGTACGCGGCGATGTACTGGTTTTAGACCATCACGCACATCTGGAAGAGCACGACCCACGATAACGGACATCGCGTAGTCAAGGTAAGAACCTCTCAGCTCATCTTCAATGTTTACGGGCGTGATCTCTCTAGCTAGATCGCTCATAGAGCCAATATCCCTCTATAGTTTCGTATATGTAATACGCTTAAGGTGCAAAAATATAACACACATTTACAGTGTGAGGCATTACTTTCCCTGACCTTTTATCAGGTTGTGAGGTTGGTTGAGAATCAAATGATGACAATTTGCACATTCTCGTATTATCCCCCTGATAAATGGTTATATTTTAGCCAAAATTTCGCAAATATTTTTCAAACGGTGGTGCGTGGTCGCCTTACGAGTATAATGCGTTTTAATTTCATGGAAGCAGTTTTACTCCGGGTAGAAAATATGACTCAAACAAAGAACGTCGATCCAAACGAAATCAAGAAATTTGAAGACATGGCCTCGCGTTGGTGGGATCTCGAGGGGGAATTTAAACCCCTACATCAAATTAACCCGCTTCGCCTCAATTACGTTTTGGAGCGCACTCACGGCTTATTTGGCAAAAAAGTGCTAGACGTCGGCTGTGGCGGTGGAATTTTATCTGAAAGCATGGCCAAAGAAGGCGCCATTGTTACCGGCCTCGATATGGGTAAAGAGCCCCTCGAAGTCGCTCGCCTTCACGCTCTCGAAACGGGCACCGAACTCTCTTACATTCAAAGTACGATTGAAGACCACGCCGAACAACATCCGCAGCACTATGATGTGGTCACTTGTATGGAAATGCTTGAGCATGTTCCCGACCCAAGTTCGGTCATCAAAGCTTGCTCCGAGTTGGTAAAACCTGGCGGTCATGTATTTTTCTCAACGCTCAACCGTAATTTTAAATCGTACTTATTTGCCATCGTTGGTGCAGAGAAAGTGATGAAGATTGTTCCCGAAGGCACACACGAACATGAAAAGTTCATCAAACCATCGGAACTACTTAAAATGGTCGACAAAGCCGACTTGCACGCCATGGGTATTAAAGGGCTCCATTATAACCCGTTAACCGATACCTATTCACTTGGGCAAAAAGTGGATGTGAACTACATCGTCCACACGTTGAAACAACTCTAAATTACCCGGTTATTGATAAAAAAGGCGATAGCATAAACCTATCGCCTTTTTTAGTTCTAAAGCGTGAGTTCGTGCTGTCTATTCCAGTTTTTTTACCGCATTTTTTTCCCTAAATTGGGAGCGAGTTTTCAGTTAAAGATCAAGTAATTTTTTTTTGTTCTTGGTCAGTAAAAACACAATCTGAAAGCTGTTTTTTTTTCCCGCCTATTGCGACCTTTTCTTATCGGTTAGTAGCTACTAACTGTTTTTTTTAAATTTGCCACTTATCCACAAGTCATCCAAGATCTTCGCCTTGAAATAGAGTGCCAATAGCACTATCTTGTAATCCGAAAGACGAGATACCCCTATATCTTGTGTTTGTAGCATAAAATATAGACTTACTTAGATCACAAAGCCGCCAGCAAGTTTACAAGAATTACATAAAAATACGGCTTTAATCAGTTTTGTTAGGGAAATAAAGCAGAATGAACCAACAACTTACCGTCACTAAGCGTGATGGACGTAAAGAAAAAATCGATCTCGATAAGATCCACCGTGTAATCACATGGGCTGCAGAAGATTTAGACAATGTTTCAGTGTCTCAAGTTGAATTAAAAGCTCACATCCAGTTTTATGACGGTATCACCACATCAGATATTCACGAAACCATCATCAAATCTGCAGCTGACTTGATCTCTGAAGACACGCCTGACTATCAATATCTTGCGGCGCGTCTAGCGGTATTCCATCTACGTAAAAAAGCGTATGGCGAATACGAACCACCAGCACTTTATGACCACGTTTCTCGCCTAGTAAATTTAGGTAAGTACGATAAGCACTTGCTTGAAGACTATAGCGTGGAAGAGTTCGCTGAGCTCAACGAATACATCGACCACAAGCGCGACTTAAACTTCTCTTATGCAGCCGTTAAGCAGCTTGAAGGTAAATACTTTGTTCAGAACCGTGTATCTGGACAGATCTACGAAAGTGCACAGTTTTTGTACATTTTGGTAGCCGCTTGCTTATTTGCTAAGTATCCAAAAGACACTCGTTTAGACTACGTTAAGCGTTTCTATGATGCGGCATCAACGTTTAAGATTTCGCTTCCAACACCAATTATGTCTGGTGTTCGTACTCCGACTCGTCAGTTCAGCTCTTGTGTTCTGATTGAATGTGGTGACAGCCTTGATTCTATCAACGCGACGGCAAGCTCTATCGTGCGTTATGTCTCACAGCGTGCCGGTATCGGTATTAATGCCGGTCGTATTCGTGCACTAGGCTCAGAGATTCGTGGCGGTGAAGCGTTCCACACAGGTTGTATCCCGTTCTACAAGTATTTCCAAACCGCAGTAAAATGTTGCTCCCAAGGCGGCGTACGCGGCGGCGCGGCAACCGTGTTCTATCCGATGTGGCATGGTGAAGTTCAGTCTCTACTTGTTCTGAAGAATAACCGCGGTGTTGAAGAGAACCGTGTCCGTCATATGGATTACGGTGTACAGCTGAACAAGCTGATGTACAACCGCTTAGTAAAAGGCGGCAACATTACTCTGTTCTCGCCATCAGACGTTCCTGGACTCTACGATGCCTTCTTTGAAAACCAAGAAGAATTTGAGCGTCTGTACGTTAAGTATGAAAACGATCCTGCGATTAAGAAAGAGAGCGTAAAAGCGGTTGAGCTGTTCTCTCTATTGATGCAAGAGCGCGCCTCAACAGGCCGTATCTACATTCAAAACGTAGACCACTGTAATACCCATAGCCCATTTGACTCAAGTGTTGCACCAGTGCGTCAATCGAACTTGTGTTTGGAAGTGGCACTGCCAACCAAACCACTGAGCAACGTTGAAGATGAGTCTGGCGAAATTGCACTGTGTACACTTTCTGCATTTAACCTCGGTGCAATTGAATCTTTAGATGATTTTGAAGAGCTTTCGGAGCTAGTTGTACGCGCACTTGATGCCCTACTCGATTATCAAGATTACCCACTGCCAGCGGCACGTCGTTCAACAATGAACCGTCGTACTCTGGGTGTTGGCGTCATCAACTACGCTTATTACCTAGCCAAAAATGGCGTGAAATATTCAGATGGTAGCGCAAATGGTCTAACACACCGCACGTTTGAAGCAATGCAATACTACTTGTTAAAAGCTTCGGTTGCGCTTGCGAAAGAGCAAGGTCGTTGCCCTGCTTTCAACGAGACCAACTACGCGAAAGGCCTACTGCCTATCGACACGTATAAGAAAGATCTCGATACCATTTGTAACGAGCCACTGCACTACGATTGGGATGCACTGCGTGAAGAGATCATGGAATACGGTCTGCGTAACTCAACACTGACTGCATTGATGCCATCAGAAACATCATCGCAAATCTCAAACGCTACCAACGGTATTGAACCGCCACGTGGTTACGTTTCAGTGAAAGCGTCAAAAGACGGCATCCTTAAGCAGGTTGTACCTGAGTTCCATCAGTACAAAGAGAACTACGAGTTACTTTGGAACATTGGCTCAAACGATGGTTACTTACACCTAGTTGGTATCATGCAAAAATTCGTTGACCAAGCGATTTCGGCTAACACCAACTACGACCCAAGCCGCTACGAAACCGGCAAAGTGCCAATGAAGAAACTGCTGCAAGATCTCTTGACTGCCTATAAATTTGGCGTCAAAACGCTGTACTATCACAACACTCGTGATGGCGCGAAAGATGATCAAAAAGACGCAGTAGAAGCACAAGACGACGATTGCGCAGGCGGCGGTTGTAAGATCTAATCTATCCGCAGAATTCACTTCACACCAAAAGTAAAGATAGTGCCCCTTGAGACATTCAAGGGGCTTAAAGGATTGAGGCACATGGCTTACAGTACTTTCAACAGAACTAAAAACGACCAACTCAAAGAACCGATGTTTTTAGGCCAATCGGTCAACGTAGCTCGTTACGACCAACAAAAATACGAAATTTTTGAAAAACTTATCGAAAAGCAATTGTCTTTCTTCTGGCGCCCTGAAGAAGTTGACGTGTCTAGCGACCGCATCGACTACAACAAATTGCCAGACCATGAAAAGCACATTTTCATCTCCAACTTAAAATATCAAACTCTGTTGGATTCCATCCAAGGTCGTAGCCCTAACGTGGCACTGTTACCATTGGTATCACTGCCAGAAGTGGAAACCTGGATTGAAACATGGGCATTCTCTGAGACCATTCACTCACGTTCGTACACGCATATCATCCGTAATATCGTCAACGATCCAGGCCTTGTGTTTGACGACATCGTTGAAAACGAGCACATTCTGAAGCGCGCAAAAGACATCGCCCACTTCTACGATGACTTGATTGAAGCGACCAACGACTACCACCGTTACGGTGAAGGTAAACACACGATCAACGGTGAAACGGTTTCAGTGAGCTTACACGAGCTGAAAAAGAAACTTTACCTGTGCTTGATGTCGGTCAACGCGCTTGAAGCGATCCGCTTTTACGTGAGCTTCGCCTGCTCGTTTGCCTTTGCAGAACGTGAGTTGATGGAAGGTAATGCTAAAATCATCAAGCTGATTGCTCGTGATGAAGCGCTGCACTTAACGGGCACGCAACACATGATCAATTTGCTGCGTAATGGTCAAGACGACTTCACATTCATTCAAATTGCAGAAGAGTGTAAACAAGAGTGTTTTGATCTGTTTAAAGAAGCGGCAGAACAAGAAAAAGAGTGGGCAGAATATCTATTCAAAGACGGTTCAATGATCGGTTTGAACAAAGACATTCTTAGCCAGTACGTGGAATACATTACCAACGTGCGTATGCAAGCCGTCGGTCTTGCTGCTGCTTACCCAGAGTCGAAATCTAACCCGATTCCTTGGATCAACGCTTGGCTATCTTCAGACAACGTTCAAGTTGCACCACAAGAAGCGGAAATCAGCTCTTACTTGGTTGGCCAAATTGACAACGAGGTCAGCTCGGACGACTTTGGAGATTTCGAACTGTAATGCCCAGTATAAAAATCAACCGTATTACCAATATTCAATCTAATCGATCTGATACGATTCTGGAAACCATGGAAAAGGCAGGATTAGAGCCAGAGTATAACTGCCGCGACGGCCATTGTGGCGCTTGTAAATGTCGCTTGGTGTCTGGAGAAGTGGAATACGTTGGTTTTGCAATGGCCTATACACAAGCCGATGAAATTTTGCCGTGTATCTGCCGAGCTAAAACGGACACTGAGCTTGAAGAAGTGGTCTACAAGCTCAGTGTCAAAAGAGCATAATGGTTCATTTAAAACCTTGTATGAATACCAAAGCCAGCATCTAGCTGGCTTTATTCATATAGCCTCCCGATAGAAAGGCATCAGCGGTCAAATCTGACACCGCCTTCTCTGCAATAGCTCGACCGTCGTCATCAAACAGAGACAGTAGGTAACCGTTGTAATCAGACAAGTCTTGCTCTTCTGGCGCATTCCACCACAATGAAATCACATCTGTTTTATCGGTGCTAAGTGCTTCACCTAAAACAAATTTTTGATTCGCTATTTGATAACAAACAACTATTTTAGACTGATGAAACATGTCAATCTCCTTTGACATCACACTCAATGAGATTTCAGTTTAAATCGAATCTGATGAAAAGAAAGCGCATAAATAAGACCACTTGAATGCTTTTATTAAAAATCATTCATTTAAACTATATATGGATTTGGCATAAGAAAAAATTACTAGGCCAAACCCGAAATAAGCTAATTATTCATTCACTTACAGACAAAGTCGCTCATGTTTCAATTTGACAACCGCACTTTTTCCGCTAAAGGTTGAGGTTGTTATCCAGCATTTGACGCGGTACAAACATGTCTTTCTCACGCTTTAACGAGCTGTAATCAACGAACATGCTTTTAGCCGATAAATAGCGACGAAGCATATCCCCAGCAACCGTTGAAATAACCTCTTTTTGTTCCAAATCGTTATAACGGCGTTTAAACGCGAGCGTTTGCCCCCATTCGCCCTCTGGCGTCGCCAGCGCAACCGAAAACACGCCGTCTTGAACTTTCCCCGTTGCAATGGCGATGTCAGTGGCGCATTTATCACGCGTCGCGCCAGCAAGCGCAAACGCCGCAGCGAGCGGATCGTTGTCCGTTTCACCAACATCGATGTGATTCCCCAAAATCCAACCGTGTGCACACAGTGCGCTCGCCTTGGCATCGGAATGTAGCCAATTTGATAACCATCCTTTTGTTGACTGCTCTGCCACCGCGACCGAACGTTGCTTCTCAGCCAGCAAATGCCCAAGATGCTCAATCAAAGGCTCATCAACGCTAACCACGTGTGTTTCGATCAACTTAAAAATCACATTCAGCACTTTAACGCGCTGCTCTAAATCATCGGCAGGACCAAACAATTTCACTTGAATAAATGGCAAGTAAGAGCGATACCCCAGCATGTAACCCGTCGGCAGCTGCACTTTATCAAGTTTGTCAGACAGCGCAGACTCTGACGTTCCAAAGGTATAAAGACGGCTACACTCTTGGCCTTGATGATCCGGGTTATGGGCTTGAATATCCGGCAAAATCAAGCTTTCCACCATATGTTTAAATTCACTCGGAACCCCTGGCGTAAAGTAAAACACACAATCATTAATGCGCATTTTAAAACCGCAAGCCGTGCCTAGCGGGTTATCGAGCATGTCGGCCCCTTGTGGCAACATCGCTTGCTTTTTATTACTCTCCGGCATCACCATTGAGCGGCCAGCAAAAAACGCTTCGAGATTTTTCAGCCAAGTCTCATTCAGTTCTAAAGGCACTTCTGCCGCTTGCGCTGCTGCGGCCGAGCTCAAGTCGTCACTGGTTGGCCCAAGGCCACCATTCACGATCACCACATTGGAATTAAAACTCAGCATCAAGAGTTCTTCGACTAGCGCCGACATTTGGTCTCCCACCGTCGAGCGTTTAACTAGCCCAAATCCTGCATCAAAAAACAGCTCTGACAACCAAGAAGCATTGGTATCAACGATATCGCCATGCAGCACTTCTTCCCCGGTACTTAACATCGCTATTTTCAGCATATGTGTTCCTTGTATAAATCGGTGTTATTTAGGCTCGCGCAATGAAACGAATAAAATCAAAAACATTGATAACAATTTTCAGTGCGTGAGTTTCTTATTTGGAACAGTGGTTCGTTTCCAATCCGCTATCTTTAATGGGATAATTTTATTTTTGATTGTTCATTAATCATACTGGAGCGTTGAGTGTCTACTAAAAGCATCGCGGCTCTGATAGCCTGTTTTTCATCATCTTGTTACGCATTCGATGGCTTATCATCCCTAAATAGCGAATTTACCTACACGGACAATATCAAACAACCTCTTCTGATGACAGATTCATCAAGCGATTCGCTATTGCCAGCGGATTTTTATTCAAACTATTCGCAACTTACAAGCAATAGTTATGCCTTAAACTACGACGAAAGCACGCTCGACCTCGAGCCAACACCGCTGCCTAAATACCTTTCCGTCTCCGACCAAAAAGACTGGGACTATCTTCTGCATCAGACCTATACCATCTTAGGTTTGAGCGTTGTGACGGCGGCAACCATGACCTTGTTACCCGAATCGGTGACTAAGTGGGATGAAGAATCACGAAGCCTCAAAGGGCTGGGTAAAAAATGGAAAGATCATGTCACTGAAGGCCCGGTATGGGACAGAGACGAGCATTTTCTCAACTATGTCATGCACCCCTACTTTGGCGGTGTTTACTATACCGCCGCGCGCCATTCAGGGTTCAACGAATTCGAATCTTTTCTTTATTCCGCCACAATGTCGACGTTCTTCTGGGAGTACGGTGTAGAAGCGTTTGCTGAAGTGCCTTCTTGGCAAGACATTTTCATTACGCCATTTTTAGGCTCTGTGGTCGGTGAAATGATGTTTGAAGCAGAGCAGAATATCGTGGCATCGGGCGGAGAAGTGCTCGGCTCAGAAACCATGGGCAGCGTGAGCCTGTTTTTCTTAAACCCGGTTGGGCATATTCACGGTTGGGTCTCCAATGCTTGGGGCGGCAGCGCAGAGTTTCAATTTGTTGATAACCCTTGGTTTGACAACCAAAGCGCTGCCAAATTCGCTGCAGATTCCGGCGCTGTTTACGACTCAGCTTTCTATGGTGGGCAGTTAACCATCACTTTTTAGTGCCAGTACCACACCGAGTTGACGCGGCAGTTACTTGCCGCATTTTTGTGTATCGCTATTAATATTAAGCAGTTGCATACACGATTAGTGCTAAAAATTGACCTATATCAAACTGTCTGTTGGTTAAGATCCTAAACTAAATTAGACACCTAAATTTAGCAATTGCTCGCAGTTAGGAGGCAAGCATGAACAGCACCTTTATCGTCAATTTCGTTGGCAAAGCATCACCTGCAACGATCAAACAGTTAGCAGCAATTACTCATGAAAACGGTGGGAAATGGCTGGTTAGCAAAGTGAACTTCATTGATGACCAAGTCGCGGCGGTGATCAAAGTTGAGCTGCCTACTCAAAATGAAGCCATCGTCAAACAAGCCTTCCAAGCGAACCCTGATCTTCTTGTTCAACTGACTGACTCATCACAGCACGCTCACAATGCCGATGTGGTTTATCAGTTGCGTATTGATGCCAATGACCGCGCAGGGATAGTCAATGAAATCACTCATGTGCTTGATAACCAAGGTATCAACATTTTGGATATGGATTGCCAACGTGTGTTTATCGTGGGTGGTGCTGGCGGCGGCGGCGTAAGCTCGAGCCTGTTTACCGCTTCGATCGCGATTAAGATTCCGGAAAATGTTCAAATCGATGATGTGGTTAAAGAGCTTGAGTCTTTAAGTGAAGACACCAAAGTCATGAAAGAATAATAATCTTGAGTTGAAACAACTGGTTAAAAAGGAAAGCTTAGCTTTCCTTTTTTATACACTTAAACTTTTGATCTAGATAACATAGTTGCATATAAATCCAGCAAAGCCGAACCACTAAGCCACAATAACTAATAAAGAACAGATCATGTGTGAACGTTGCAACACCATGATCACTATATTGATTGGCTAGTAAAGGTTTCGTTATGTTAAAGCTCGGAAATATTAAAGTGAGTTACAAGCTCGCCACTATGCTGGTGGCCTGCATAATCGGCTCACTCATTCTGCTTTTAATTGCGGCAAATACCCTCAAACACAACCTCATAACCGAGCGGGAAGCACGCCTGAATGCGGTTCTTCATGCGACCTTATCGCAAGTCACGCAGCTACAAAAAAGCCTGCCGGAACAACAAGCCAAAAATGAAGTTAAATCACTGGTGCGAGCGCTTCGTTACGACGGCAACAACTATGTGTTCATCATTGATGAAAATCGCACAGCGATCGTCCACCCGCTCAAACCTGAGCTTGAAGGCAACCAAATGGGCAGTAATGGCGAAACCTTTTGGGCAAAAATGGTTGAAACCGCCAAAAATGGCCAAGATGGTAAACTGACGTATCTGTGGAAAACCGCAAATGGCTCACCCGCTGACAAGTTGTCACTGGTACACGGATTTAAACAGTGGGGATGGATTTTCGGCACCGGAATGTTGCTTGATGATGTGGAAACGGCGATTTTCAATCAAGTCATTAATATGGGTTATGTCACCCTGATCTTAGTGGTAATTATGGCGGGCATGGGCTTTGTGATAAGCCGTGCTATCGCCTACCCACTAGAAGAAATCAAACATACGATGAAAGCCATTGCCGCAGGGGATCTCACCGCAAAAGTGCCGATTCTTGGCAAAGATGAAATTGGTATTGTGGCTGAGCGAATTAACCAAAGCGTCGAGTCGGTGCGAGTGGCATTGATGGAGTCGGTGCACTCCGCTGCAGCGCTGTCTGATGCGGCTGGCCGCATTGCATCATCGGCTGAAGAAACCAGCGCTTCGGTCTCCAGTCAGCGCGATCAACTCAACCAACTGGCGACAGCAATGAATGAGATGAGCGCTACCGTCAACGATGTGGCTCAACATGCAGAAGATACCGCTCGCGATACCAAAGACGCATCAAAAGAAGCTTCGCTTGGCGATAAAGACGTCCACTCGAGTGTAGACAGCATCAAAGCCTTATCGCAAGAGTTGACTCACGCCTCAGAGCAAGTCAATAAGCTTAAAGAAGGCGTCATGCAAATCAGTGAAGTGACTAACGTAATTAGCGCCATCTCCGAACAAACCAATTTGCTGGCACTCAACGCGGCGATTGAAGCAGCACGCGCTGGCGAACAAGGCCGCGGTTTTGCTGTTGTGGCCGATGAAGTGCGTAATCTCGCCAGTCGTACCCACCACTCCACCGACGAAATTCAAACCACCATCAATCGCTTGCAACAGCTGGCAATGACCACCGCCAGCGCGATGGAGAAAAGCCATAGTTTGGCGGTAGATAGTGTTGGACGTTCTGAACAAGCAGGTAACGACTTAGCCATGATCGTTAGCCACATTCAGCACGTCAGTGATAAATCAATTCAAATCGCAACGGCGGCCGAAGAACAGAGCTCAGTGGCTGAAGAGATGAATCGCAACGTTAGTGGTATTAATGACTCCGCTTTAGAAATGGCGTCTGCCGCTAAATACCTTGCTGAAGAAAGTGAAAAACTCGCTGGATTGTCGCAAATTCTCGACCAGCGATTACTGAAGTTTAAGCTTTAACGCTTTACTCAAACGAAAGCCCGCATTCGCGGGCTTTTTTGCATAAGTTGTAAACTATCGGTCATCAATGCGCTGCGGAGGTATCTACACCCTTAGCAGGCCTTGGCGCTAGCCAAATAACGCAAGCAGCGAAGGTAAAAATACAAGCGATCACCACAAAGATCTGATTGGTCGCCACCATCACACTCTCTTTTTGTACCATCCAATCGACCGCAGAACGCACTTGGTCCATCGACATTCCACTTTGCTGCATCGCACTGCTCGCCATTCCGCTCCGATCGGTAAGACCGGCAAGCTCTGCATGAACATAACGCCCTTCTCGCTCCCAACTGGTATTGACCATCGAAGTGGCGAATGCACCCGCTAGGGTTCGCAAGAAATTCATCAGCCCCGCCGCCGACTCCATTTCATTGTTCTTAACTGAGCCGAGAGCAATCGCCGTCAGTGGTACGAAAAATAGTGCCATACCCAGACCTTGATACAACATCGGCATGCTGACCTGGCTAAACGTCATTTCCAAATTGGCAAAGCTGCGTACAAACGTCCAACCGCCAAGCCACAGAACTCCGACAAACACCATCGGCCTTGGATCAAATTTTGACGAGGCGTTGGCAGCGATGGGCGCGATAAACACCGCTAGTATCCCCATCGCAGCAGTCGCATAGCCAGCGGTGGTGGCGGTATAACCCATGTAAATCTGTAGCCAAAGCGGCGTAACCACTGTCGTGGCAAAGAATGCGCCAAATGCCAGCACTAAAGTCACCATGCTGACCGCATAGCCGCGGTGCCGAAATACTTTTAGGTCGACCACCGGATCTTTTTCCGTTAGCTCCCAGATAAGGAAGGCAGCAAAACCAATCACTGCGATGATGGCAAGCACCACAATGCGATTCGATTCGAACCAGTCGCGATCTTTCCCCTCATCGAGCATAATTTGCAGCGCCGCAACCCAAACCACTAAAAGCCCGAGACCCACTTTATCGATTTTCGATGCAATAGTTTTCGTTTCAAAGGCTTGCAACAGTTTCCAACATGCCAGAGCGGCAATGATCGCAAACGGCATTTTGATGTAGAAAATGTACGGCCAGCTGTATTGGTCACAAAGAATACCACCGAGAATCGGCCCCATGATTGGCGCGACCAAGGTCGTCATACTCCAGATACCAATCGCCGCATGGCTTTTATGTTTGGGGAAAATTCGCATCATCAACGTTTGCGACAGTGGCATAAGCGGCCCGCCAGAAAAACCCAGCAGGACGCGAAACAGCACCAACATCGACATATTAGTCGCCAAGCCGCACAAAAGAGAAAATACACCAAACATAAAAAAGCAGGTCGCAAACACGCGCACCGAGCCAAACCGGCGTGAAAGCCAACCGGTCAAAGGAACGGAGATGGCTTCCGCCACCGCGTAAGAGGTAATCACGTACGTCCCTTGGCTGGTTGATGTCCCCAAGCTACCCGCGATATTAGACACTGACACGTTGGCAATGGTGGTATCGAGCACCGCAAGAAAGTTCGCCATGGCTAAACACAGCGCGCCAAAAAATAACGCGCTGCCTTTTAGCGGCTGAACCTCCTCAGGAGAATGTTGTTGAGCGTTCATGACTTCTCCCACTCTAGCTTGGATCCGCTGCGCTGTGTGTCGATGCTTTCGCCGTCACAGACTGGGATGCTTGGCTATCGGTATCAATCTCCACTTCCATTGATAAGCCCACTTGCAGCGGATAAGCCGCGAGCTGTTGTGGGTCAAGTTCAATTCGAACTGGCAGGCGTTGCACGACTTTGATCCAGTTGCCGGTCGCGTTTTGCGCCGGAATCATCGAAAATGCCGAACCGGTACCGCCAGAGAGACCTGTCACAACACCTTGATATTTAACGTCATCGCCGTATAAATCCGCTGTTGCTGTCACTCGTTGACCAATTTTCACATGTTTCAAATCCACCTCTTTGAAATTGGCATCAATGTGCATGTGATGAATCGGTACAATCGCCATCAAAGGTGCACCAATTTGAACGCGTTTACCGACCTGAACACGACGCTGAGCAATCACCCCATCAACAGGCGCGCGAATCACAGTGCGGTCAAAATCAACGCGCGCTTGATTTAAACGAGCTTTGGCTTGTAAAACTTCCGGGTTATTCTCAAGCGTGGTGCCTTCAATATGCGCCGCATTGGCTTTTTTCTGGGCAATGGCTGACAAACGATTCGCTTGCGCTTGCGCCGCCGCCGCTTCTGCCGCATTCAAATTCGCTTGCGCTTGGCGCAGCGCGGTTTGCGCATTGGTCAATTCTTCACCGGACACCGAACCCGATTTCACCAAGTCTTTACGACGGTTAAAATCGATTTGTGCGCGGCGAAAATCGGCTTGCGCCGACTCAAGTTGCGCTTTTGAACGGGTTTGATCCGCTTCGCGAGCTTGAACGAGAGCAGATAGCCCTTCATCGCTGGCAAAGTAACTTTTCACTCTTTGCTGCGCCAACGCGAAATCCGCTTCAGCGCGATTGAGCGCCAACTGGGCATCAGTATCATCAATACGCACCAACACGTCGCCTTGGTGAACAAATTGGGTGTCGGTAACCAGCACATCGTGCACGATGCCGCCCACCGAAGGCGTGACCTCGGACATTTCAACAGCCGCATACGCATTATCTGTGCTGACAAAGCGTGAACCAATAAAATACCAATAGGCCGAATAACCACCGCCCGCGATAACGATCGCCGCCGCCAGTGCCATAAAACCTTTTTTGCGCGCAGGATTACTGCCTGTGCTTGTTTCAACCGGTTGTAGATCTTGTTGTGATTGTTGCATGTTCATTGGGAAACCTTTGATTTATAGAGACTGACTAGATTGGCTTGATGCATGTTGTGCCGACGGCGTCGAGGTATGGAAACCGCCACCTAAAGCGTGAACAAGTGCGATGTCCAAACCAAATACTCGCGATTGCAAATTGACTAATGCACGCTCGTTATTGAGCACCGACTCTTCGGCCACCAACACTTCTAAGTAAGTTGCGAGCCCGCCTTTGTAGCGATTTGATGCGATCTGCAAAGCGTGGTTCGCCGCATTCACGGCTTCTTGCATTTTATCGATTTGCGCATCGATAGAGCGGCTACTTGTTACCACATCCGCGACTTGATGAAGCGCTTGGGTCAAGGTGTTGTCGTAGTTGCTCACTGCAAGTTGATAGCTGGCTTGCGCGGCGTTGAGTTGTCCATCTAAGCGACCGCCCGTAAAAATCGGCAAGTAGATCGCCGGTTGTACGCTGCCTGCGCTATTGCCATGGTCAAATAAGTTATCTAAACCAAACGCTTGGGTACCAAGAAAACCGCTAATGCTGACATCTGGATAAAACTGCGCTTTGGCAACACCAACGCGATCAGCCGCCGCTGCCGCGCGCCAACGTGCTGCAGTCACGTCCGGACGATGACCAATAAAGCCAATACCAAGATCAGATGGCAAACCAAAACGCTTAGTCAAACGAATGTGCGGTGTTTGAATCATCAAAGCTTTGTCCGGCCCTGCTCCGGTTAATGCAGCGATGGCATTTTTTTGCAACGCGACTTTTTCTTTTATGCCCAGCAATTCGGATTCAATACTGGCGCGAATCGCGATCGCGTGGTTAACAGAGCCCAATGTTTCAAGCCCGTTGTCATAGCGTTTTTGCAAAAGCTCAACGGTTTTTTGCCGTACAGCGAGTGCCGACGCAACGGTTTTCCGATTGTCACAAAGGCGAGCTAACTCCGCATAAGCATTGGCAATCGACGTTGCTAACATCAATCTCGCCGCACTTGATTCAGTTTCAGCTGCGGCTAAATCTGACGTAGCCGCAGCAACCAAATTGTGGTTTTTGCCCCAGAAATCGAAGTCGTAACTAAAATCCATCGTAATGGAGCCGTAATCATTCCAACCTGAAGGTGGCATATACGCTTTATAAAGTTTGCTGACTTTGCCCATTTCCGCAGACGCCCCTGCGCCGACCTGAAAATCGTCAACCGCACCAGCTTGCTGAGCAATACCTTGCGCCTGAGCAAGACGCGCCTTAGCAATTTTGATACTCGGCGACACATTGAGCGCCTTTTCGATCAGCGCGTTTAGTTGCGGGTCACCGTAACGCTCCCACCAACGATCACTTGGCCAATCGATTGCCGCGATCTCTTGCAAACTTTGTTTGTAACTTAGGTTTTCAAGCGAACTGAGGTCCGCGTTGAGGTCTTTGTCATTTAGGTTTACGCACCCACCGAGTAATACGCTACTAATCAACACACTGATATATAAGCGTTTCCCCATCCTATTTTGATCTTTATTGGTTTTCATCGGCTTCATCTTGTTAGATATTATAACTAAACTGTACCGTACAGTTATAACTTGACAAATTTTTGCCGTCAAGCGAAAATTGCGCCACATATCAGCCAGTAAAGAGTCCTTTTATGCGTGTTAAAAGCGAAGAACGCCGCCAAGCCATTCTTGATATCGCAAAGAAATCCTTTTTAGAACAAGGATTTGAAAAGACTTCGATGTCTTTTATTTCTAAAGAATTGGGGGGTTCTAAGGCAACGCTGTACAACTATTTCGATTCAAAAGAAGAGATTTTTGAAGCCGTTATGCACCAAGGCATGGCAGAGCAGATCCTAAAAGCGTTTTTGATGCTAAAGGAAAAAAGTGATCTTGAGTCCGATTTAAAAATTTTTGGATTCAAATATTTAAGGTCACTGCTGAGCCCAGAGCCGATTGCTATCTATCGCATGGCGGTCAGTGAATCAGAACGTTCAAACCTTGGGCGCCAGTTTTATGCCAATGGACCTGAGAAAGGGATTCACTCGATTTCAAACTACCTGCAAAATCAAGTGGAAGGTGGTGCGCTCGTTGAGTGCGATACCACACTGGCGGCGTTCCAACTGCAAGCATTACTCAACGCTTCGTTTATCGAACGTTACGCATTAGGTGCCATCGAAGCGCCTAGTGATGCACAAATCAAGCAACATGTAGAATTTGCGATTGATTGCTTTCTGAAACTCTATCGTAAAGCTTAAAAGTGCCCTATTTTGGCAAAAAAAGAGCAGCGAATCGCTGCTCTTTTTCTATTTATCAGTGAGTTATTCAACCGACCACTGAGACAATGAACGTTTGAAATCTTGGTAACCAAACTCGTTGAGTTTTTGAATATCACCGTTTGAACGTTCGCAATACACAGAAGGCATTTTGAGGCCGTTAAACCAGTTGAGCTTCACCATGGTGTAACCTGCACTGTCTAAAATATGCAGTTTTTGGCCAATCTCAAGTGGTTGGTCAAAGTTCGCCACACAGAACTGATCCCCAGCAAGACATGAACAAGAGCCGATCACATATTGATGTGTGCCCTGCTCGCTCGCTTCGAGAACCGACGCTGGCTCGTTGTAGATTAGGGTATCGAGTCGGTGCGCCTCGGTTGCCGAATCGACAATCGCAGTTTTGATTTGGTTCTCAACAATATCCACGACTGTCACCACAAGATCGGTCGTTTTGGTAATGATGGCTTCACCCGGTTCCAAGTACACTTGCACAGCGTGTTTTTCAGCAAACGCTTTTAACGCTGTGCCTAGTTTTTCGATATCGTAACCTGGCCATGTGAAGAACACACCGCCACCTAGGCTTACCCAGTCTAGCCTGTCTAAGTATGCGCCAAACTGGCTAGAAATCGCATCAAGCAGTGCCACGAATGCATCAACGTCTTTGTTTTCGCAGTTCATATGGAACATCACGCCATCGATAGAATCGATGACGCTGGCATCAATATGATCAACTTGAACACCTAAGCGGGAGAATTTACGCGCTGGGTTTGCCAAGTCTTGCCCGGCGTAACTGACACCAGGGTTTAAACGCAGCCCAAGTGAGGCTTTACCTTCCACGATATGACGATAAGCCGCAAGCTGCGACTGCGAATTGAAGATCATTTTGTCACAAATGTCGGCGACTTCACGTACATCGTCTTCACTGTAACCCACGCTGTAAGCATGCGTTTCACCGCCAAATGTTTCATGCCCTAATTTGACTTCATAAGGACCGCTGCTGGTGGTGCCATCAAGATACGGCTTGATGATGTCAAACACACCCCAAGTCGAAAAACACTTCAGCGCCAAAACCAGTTTGGCACCGGATATATCTTTAAGTAGCTTCGCTTTTTCTAGGTTTTCAATCAGCTTGTCTTCATTGATCATGAAGTAAGGGGTTTTAAGTTGGTGTTTTTGCATTTGTTGTGATCACTTTAAATCGAACAAAAGCCGACACTCGCGTATCGGCTCTTAGATTAAACAAATATCGTTATTCAATGACAGCGTCCCAAGCATTAATACACTTTATGCCTGTCATCTCGATATTGTTACTTAAGGATGTGAATGTCCGGCTGACCAACTTCCAGCTCTTGAACATGCCAATCCAAACCAATTGAAGGCATGGTTTCTAGGAACGGATCTGGGTCCAATTGTTCCATGTTAAACACGCCTTTATCAGCCCAAGCACCATTAAAGAACTGCAGAGCGGCCGTGATCGCTGGTACACCTGTGGTGTAAGAGATCGCTTGATGCTCAACATCTTCATAAGCGACTTCGTGATCAGCATTATTGTAGATAAACACGCTGCGCGCTTTGCCGTCTTTCTTGCCCTGTACCCAAGTACCGATACACGTTTTACCTGTGTAGCCTGGCGCCAACGAAGTTGGATCAGGCAGCAAAGCTTTAAGAACATGCAAAGGCTGTACAACAGTGCCATCTTGCAAAGTAAGAGGCTCTGGACTTAACAAACCGATGTCGCGCATGCAGTTGAAGTAGTTCAGGTATTTGTCACCAAAACCCATCCAGAATTCAATACGTTTGGCCGGAATGAACTCTTTCATCGAACGCACTTCATCGTGCGCCATTGAGTACACTTTGTGTTTACCCACCAGCGGAAAATCAAATTCAAACATACGCGAATGGCAAGGCACTTGTTTCCATTCACCTTGGTCCCAGTAGAACGAATCACCTTGGATTTCCAACATGTTCGTTTCAGGGTCAAAGTTAGTCGCAAATTTCTTGCCGTGATCGCCAGCGTTAACATCCATCACATCGATAGTGTCAATTTCATCAAATAGGTGCTTCACTGCATAAGCCGCAAATACACTCACCACACCCGGATCGAAACCTGCGCCAAGAATACCGGTAATACCCGCTTCGGCAAATTTCTCACGGTAGCCCCACTGCCAATCATACGCTTGAGGGACTTGCTGACCTTCAGAACACAAGTCGACGGCAACAGAAGTGTCTAAATAAGACACTTTTGCTTGATAACACGCTTCCATGATAGTCATATTGACCCATGGAGGACCTGCGTTGATGACAAGATCTGGTTTAACGTCTTTAATAAGAGCAACCAGTGCATCGACATCGTCTGCGTTGACAGCACGCGCTTCGAGTTTTTTCGATGGATCTTTAAGGTTATTTTTGTTGTTAATCGACTCAATGATTTTTTCACATTTTGCGATTGTACGAGATGCCAAAACGATATCACCTAGTACGTCATTGTTTTGCGCTGCTTTGTGCGCAACAACCCATCCGACACCACCTGCACCAATTTGAAGAATTGCCATTATTCTTTTCCCTTACTCTGCTAGCTCAACCGCTAGCTGGTTAATTTCTGTTAATAGTTTTTCAAAATCCGCCAACGTTAGACATGGATTTAAAATCGTAAATTTCAGCGCCGATTGACCGTTCACTGTGGTTTCACCAAGAACGGCGACACCACGCACTAACGCTTCGATGCGTACTTTTTGATTCAATTTGTCAATAGAACCACTATGAGTCAGCGTCGAACGGAATAAGACTGTCGACAATGCTGGCTCAGCCAACAACTCAAAATTCTCAGTTTGACGTACCAGGTCCGCCACTTGTTGAGTTTGAGTCAGTAGGTGATCGTACATTTCTCCTAGGGTATTCGGACCCACGCTTTGCATGGTCATAAATACTTTCAGAGCGTCAAAACGCTTGGTCGTCGCGATTGATTTGTCGACCAAGTTTGGCAACTCATCGTGCTCACGGTTGAGATAATCTGCATGATGAAGCAAAAACTTCAGCACTGATTTATCTTTGACCAGTAGCGCACCACAACTGATCGTTTGATAGAACAATTTGTGGAAATCGACACTTACAGAACTTGCGCGTTCTACACCCGCTAGACGGTCTTTGTGTTGACTTAGGATCAACGCGCCGCCATATGCACCATCAACATGCATCCACATATCGTGCTGCGCAGCGATGTCTGCCATTGCGTTCAAATCATCAATCGCACCGTGATCGGTTGTGCCCGCAGTACCTACAATGGCAAATGGAATCAAGCCTTCGGCTTTCGCGTTTGCGACAATATCAGCCACCAACTCAGTTTTCACTGTACCATCAGTATTGGCTGGAACGGTAAGTACCGCTTTTTCACCCAAGCCCATCCAAGATGCTGACTTCTGCACAGTGAAATGCGCTTTTTCAGAGCATACGATGCGCAGTTTGTCGGCATACTCGGGCAAGCCAAGCTTTTGAATTGAATGGTTCGAGATTTTATCTGCGATCCAATCGCGCGCTAGCATAAGACCCATTTGGTTACTTTGCGTACCGCCACTGGTGAAAATGCCGTCGGCTTGTCCACCCAATTGGTACTTATCACACAACCAGTTGATCACCTTCTGTTCAACATACGTCGCTGAAGAAGCTTGATCCCATGAATCCATCGACTGGTTTAACGCCGCAATCATCGCCTCTGCCGCAATCGCAGGCATCAAAGGTGGCGTATGCAAATGCGCAATACAGTTTGGATGTTGAGTAAAGATTGCATTCTTTGCGACCAAATCCGTCGTTGAATCAATCACATCCTTTAAACTGTCACTGCTTACATCAAGGCTCACAGCGTTAATTTGTGTTTCTAGCAATTTAGGGTCAACGCCTGAATACGGTTTGTCGACTTGCTCAAACAGCTCTTTCATTGCCGCCGTGGTGTGATTCATCACTGCAGAGAATTCACTTGCGCCGTGTTCACCCGTTTGAACAAAGTGCTTTTTCCATTTAGCGTTAGCTGACTTCTTTACTAAGCTACCGCCCGCCGCAAGAATCGCGTCTTTTAATACACGCAGTGCAAAATCGATTTGCTCAAATGAGATGATCATTGGTGGAAGGAAACGAATAACAGAGCCTTCGCGGCCGCCCTTCTCGACAATCAAACCACGCTCAAGCGCACAGCGCTGGATTTTTAGCGTTAAAGCACCATCTGCTAAAGGCTCGCCAAATTTATTAAGCTCGCCATTTGGTTGTTTAATTTCAACACCAAGCATTAAGCCTTTGCCGCGAACTTCGGCGATACAGTCGACTTCTTCTTGAATCTTTTCAAGACCCATACGCAAGTACTGACCAGCAACATTTGCGTGTTCAACCAGTTTATCGCGTTCAATGATTTCAAGCGCTTTTGCACCTGACACCATTGCTAATTGGTTACCACGGAAAGTACCGGTGTGCTCACCAGGGCGCCAGGTATCAACTTTCTTGTTGAACACCAAAATCGACATTGGCAGGCCGCCACCGATGGCTTTTGAAAGACAAAGAATATCCGGGTGGATACCAGATTCTTCATAAGCGAAGTTATAACCGGTTTTGCCAACACCACATTGAATTTCATCGAAAATCAATAGGATACCGTGTTCATCACAAATTCTACGCAGTTCACGCAACCAAAATGCTGGCGCAGGAACCACACCGCCTTCCCCTTGTACAGGTTCAACGATGATCGCAGCAGGCTTCATAATGCCTGACTCGTCATCATTTAGTAGACGTTCAATATAGCGGATACTGGCTTTAGCGCCTTCATCACCGCCAAGACCAAACGGGCAACGCAAGTTGTATGGGAATGGCATAAAATGCACGTCAGACATCAAGCCAGTACGGCGAGATTTTGTGCTTAGGTTACCCATCATGCCCATAGTACCGTTGGTCATTCCGTGGTAGGCACCGCGGAAAGCAAACATGGTGTTACGACCGGTGGTCTGTTTTGCCAGTTTGATAGCCGCTTCAACGGCATCGGCACCTGATGGACCACAGAATTGAATCGCAGAATTTTGCGCAAATTCTGGCGACAAGAAACTTTTCACTTGTTTAATGAAGTTTGCTTTCGCTTGAGTAGTAATGTCGAGCGTTTGGTACGGGAGACCTGAATCTAACTGATCTTTTAGCGCTTGGTTGATCTCTGGATGGTTATAACCCAAAGAAAGAGTCCCTGCGCCGGCTAAACAGTCTAAGAAAATTTGACCACGAGTGTCCTCAACCAGCACGCCATAAGCTTGCTTGATTGCAATTGGAAGACGACGTGGGTAAGAACGTACTTCCGATTCATGTTCAGCTTGGTCAAGCAGAACTTGGTCGGGCGTTAGATCATAAATACCTTCTAAAACAGGTGTTTGAGAAGAAAAAATGGTTGCGATATTGTTATCGACTTCGAAGGCTGTGCTCATATTATTTTACCTTGAAATAGAAAAACCCAACCCACTCTTGCAAATCTATGCTCAAGAATGAGGTATAGCAATGCCATCCGCTTCGCTAGGTCAAATAGCAGAAACAGACAAACCGTCATCACGTGGATGACTACTTGAGAATCAGTAGATCAAGGTTCGGTTATGCAACTGCTTTGTAAAACAGGGCAACGTCGAGGAATGAAGCTGATTATTGAGTGTGGTTTAAGTGAGTTCAATGTTGGGTTTCCCATTCACATGCCGATTTATTCGACATTAAGTATCCCGTCTACCGTCAAAAAGAGTTTTGCCGGTACCTACCCTACGTAGTGGCACAATCAGCCCGAATGTTCACTACGCGTATCCCCCAGAAATCGTTTAAAAACTATTAACGTCCGAGATTACGCGCGAAATTATCATAAAAATAAATGCTCTGACAACAAAAAAATATTACAAATTCATAAACGTCTGATTAATTAGAAAAAGCCTGAAACTAAGTTCAGGCTTTATATATTTAAATTAAAATGCACGTCGTTTCGAATATTTGTGGTCAGGAGCTAGGGTCTTTAAGTAGTGCGTTGAGTAAGTCGTTCTGCTGAGTAATTGCACCGCTATCAATATAGGAATCGAAAAGGCTAGCGCCATTTTCAAATACAATCGTTTGCGAGTCGTCCTGATTAATCGGCACTTCTAGCTCAACATTATCGCCACTCACCGATACGCTAATACTGTCAATAAGCGCATTGAACTCTTGGGTTGAAGGGCTATCAGATAATATATCCAGAAGATCGACTTTATCATTACCAAGTTCAAAATCGACAATCACATCACGTCCACTATCTAATGTACTATCGAGCCAAGTAAATATATTGGCTTGTTCATCACCAATTAGGACGTCGTTTCCAAGTTGCCCATTAAGCGAATCACCATTTTCAGCAGAGAACACATTATAACTTGGAGCATCACTGGTATCCAAAGTCACAGTTGCCTCATCGCTGATCAGTTTGGTTTGAGTATTATTTTCGTCAACAGGTACCCCTGAATCTATCGCAACGTAAGTAAACGATGTTTCGTCGGGAAGCGCTTCGGCTCCGGAGAAATAGCTTAGTACCCAACTGCCTCCATCTCCGGTCATTTCAATCCCTATAATTGGGTTATCTGGAGATGAATAACTAAACTCATAGGACAGTTGCTGGTTACCAACATCACCGTCAGGTTTCTCGTAATTCACTGTTTCTGAATTCCCGTCATAGAGGTGGTAAGTAACCATAATGGAGTTATCACTGTTGCCATTTTGAGCACCGCCTACTCCATCAATACCAAAATAGACGACATCGAGCGGGTTTTGAGCCAGGTCAATATGAAACGTCTCATGTCCGTTATCACTTTGCCCACCATTACCATTGATGCCATTACCATCGTTGTCAGCCAAGCCGTATCCGTCGTTAGCATTCTCATTTTTATAAAGGTGGAAAGTTGCGGGTTTACCATTTTGATCCGTGATCCATAGCGTTATGACATTGTCATTATCTAAAGTATACGTACGTACTGTATTGTCTTCATTTGGGTCTCCCCACTGACCATCTTCCATATTTGAATGATCACTATCACCAAACGTGAATAAATTCTTAGAGCCTGGGACATAGGAAATAAAGTTAGGATCAAACTCCGTTCCTAAGTACCCACTTTGGGAGTCATATAAGTCACTTTCCGTAATCTCTCGAGTAACGCCACCTTCGGTATAAAGTAAAGTACCGGCATCAGGCAATGACGTAAGCATCACCATTACTTGATTGCCAAGCATATCATCATCAACATCCGATATGTGATCGTCACTCCCTGTCGTATCAAATACAATCGGTACAATATCTTGGTCGGCTATATCAACACTGAAATTCTCCGCTAAGGGTCTTTCATTGATATTTATCTCATTGAGCGTCACCGCGATTTGGCTGCTGTTGCCAGCTGGGTCGGTCGCCACCACGGTAATATTGTGGGTATTGCTGGTGAGCTCATAGTCGTTAGTAAACGCCTTTACGCCCACTGCGGTTAACGAAATCTTACCCTCAGCGTTGATTTCAAACAGACCATCCAGTGGATCGTTGTCACCATAGGCAATCGAATAGCTCACGGTCTGCGCTTCAGGGTCGCTCGCCGAGACTTGGCCAATCACAGTGCTGTCGAGCGA
>NZ_FNDD01000010.1 GCF_900100015.1 Vibrio xiamenensis
TTACTTACTCAAAAATACAGATTATTTTCTTGCAATTCCCGAAATATACATAGAAACCTTAGCGGATACTTTGCAATTAGCCTATGTCGATCCCCCATTCCCAATACCGGATTACCAAATAAAACTCTATTGGCATAAGGTCAGGGAGAAAGAGCCTAAAGTAAACTGGCTGATTAACTTATTACTTAGTCTATCTTGTGAATGATGCTCTCGTACCTCTCCAGCCAGTCATATGAAAACTTAACCCCATTATGATGAAAAAAACTAATCCAATAATCAGTGTAAAAAACCGACGATAACTTTTCACCTAAAAAAGTTTGGGGCAGAACTGATTTAGAGCGACCTGTAAGCTCTAGTTACATTAAGTGAACAATCATCACTCAAGCCTAAATTCCATTAAATGTACAAATCATTACATAACCATTCATTGGCAAACCAGTCTGATAATTTAGGACTAAATTGGGGCTTTTTCTGGGGCTAAATTGGGTCAAATCTTCCACTTTACTGTTTATAAAAACAGTGTTAGCCCCATAAAAAAGCGCCCCAATCGGAGCGCTTTGATTTTGAGTTTGGCTTATTCCCAATCGAGGATAACTTTGCCGGAAGCCCCGCTACGCATGGTGTCGAAGCCTTTTTGGAAATCATCAATCTTGTAATGGTGAGTGATAATTGGTGTGAGATCGAGGCCTGACTGAATCAAGCTCGCCATCTTATACCAAGTCTCGAACATCTCCCTTCCATAAATCCCTTTGATGACCAAACCTTTAAAAATCACTTGGTTCCAGTCAATAGTCATGTCTGATGGCGGAATACCTAGCAGTGCTATGCGACCGCCGTGGTTCATCGTTTTGAGCATCGAGCTAAACGCGGACTGATTACCCGACATTTCAAGGCCCACATCAAAACCTTCGGTCATCCCAAGCTCGCTCATGACCTCTTCCAATTTTTGCTCAGCAACGTTGACTGCGCGAGTCACGCCCATCTTACGCGCCAACTCTAAGCGGTATTCGTTGACATCGGTGATCACTACATGACGAGCGCCAACATGTTTTGCAACCGCGGCCGCCATAATACCAATTGGGCCTGCACCGGTGATCAGCACGTCTTCGCCGACAAGGTCGAATGACAGTGCCGTATGTACCGCGTTACCAAATGGGTCAAAGATAGACGCTAAGTCATCGGAAATCTCATCTGGGATCTTGAAAGCGTTAAAGGCCGGGATTACCAAATATTCTGCAAATGCGCCAGTGCGGTTTACGCCAACGCCAACCGTGTTACGGCACAAGTGAGTGCGGCCGCCGCGGCAGTTACGACAATGGCCACAGGTAATATGGCCTTCGCCAGATACGCGATCGCCAATGTCAAAACCTTTCACTTCTTGGCCGATTTCAACTACTTCGCCAACGTATTCATGACCAACGACCATAGGCACTGGAATGGTGTTTTGCGACCAAGTGTCCCAGTTATAGATATGAACGTCAGTACCACAAATTGCCGTCTTCTTTATTTTGATCAGAATATCGTTGTGACCAATAGTGGGCTTGTCGACTTCCGTCAGCCAAATACCCTGTTCTGGCTTGAGTTTAGATAACGCTTTAATTTTCATTACTTAATTAATCCCATATCACGACCAACAGCAATAAAAGCATCGATGGCTTGATCCAGTTGTTCACGGCTATGTGCTGCCGACATTTGGGTGCGAATACGCGCTTGGCCTTTCGGTACGACAGGGAAAGAGAATCCAATCACGTAAATACCTTTCGCTAACGCGCGCTCGGCAAATTCCGCTGCAACTTTTGCATCGCCAAGCATAATCGGAATAATGGCATGGTCAGCGCCGCCCATAGTAAAGCCCGCCGCTTCCATACGAGTGCGGAAGTGAGCCGCGTTTTCCCAAAGACGCGTACGCAAATCGCCGCTTTCTTGCAATAAATCTAGGACTCGAATCGAGGCGTTGACGATTGCTGGTGCTACCGAGTTAGAGAACAGATAAGGACGTGAACGTTGACGCAGCCAATCGATCACTTCTTTTTTACCTGAGGTATAACCGCCAGATGCGCCGCCCATCGCTTTACCAAGCGTGCCGGTAATGATGTCGATGCGGTCTACCACATCGTGATATTCGTGCGTACCGGCGCCAGATTTGCCCATAAAACCGACCGCGTGAGAATCGTCAACCATCACTAGTGCGTCGTATTTATCCGCTAAGTCGCAAATCGCAGGCAGATTGGCAACAACGCCGTCCATTGAGAACACGCCGTCGGTCACAATCAACTTATTACGTGCACCAGCTTTATCAGCGGCAATCAGCTGCTCTTCAAGCTCAGCCATGTTGTTGTTGGCATAGCGAAAACGCATCGCTTTACACAAACGCACGCCATCAATGATCGAGGCATGGTTCAAGGCATCAGAAATGATCGCGTCTTCTTTATCTAAGATGGTTTCAAACAGACCAGTATTGGCATCAAAACACGAAGTGTAAAGAATGGTATCTTCTTTACCTAAAAAGGCAGACAACTTGGCTTCAAGCTGTTTATGAATGTCTTGCGTGCCGCAAATAAAGCGTACTGACGCCATACCGAAACCATGCTGATCCATCCCCACTTTACCCGCTTCAATCAACGCAGGATGGTTAGCAAGACCAAGGTAGTTGTTGGCACAGAAGTTAAGTACTTCTTCACCGCTCGAGATTGAGACTGCCGCTTGTTGCTGTGAAGTAATGACTCGCTCTGATTTATACAAACCTTCTGCTTTGATCTCATCAAGCTGGTTTTGGAGCTGTTGATAAAATGCCGAGGACATGACCGTTCCTTTTGATTGTCGTGATCAAGCAATTTCGATATGGACTTGGGCTGCTCAATCATCCTGAATGAATGTATCAAGTGTAATTCATCCCCACAGGTAGCATTATCCCTCAGAACGGAAAATCATTTGTGAATCTCAGGCATAAGTGATCTACAATGCGAAATGAAATCACCGTTCAGCATCACAACTTAGGCAGCATTATGTTCGACCCAAAATTGACCGCTCTACTCCCCGATCTGGCTTCCTATATTCTGGTGGTCACCGAAGGAAGTTTTACTGCTGCAGCCAAACGTCTTAACGTCACGCCATCGGCACTGAGTAAATTGATTACCCGCCTAGAGCATGCATTATCCTGCAAATTGGTTGAACGCACCACGCGTAAACTGGTGATTACCCAAGCTGGGCAAAAAGTCTATGACCAAGCGGTAGTGATGATGAATGCGGCGCAGCAAGCGGTTGAGGTCTCGCAATCTGAACATTTGGATCCGCGGGGTTCTATTACCGTAGCCGCTCCTGAGGCGTTTCTATACTCGGTACTGCAACCGCACGTCACCAGCTTTTTACAACAATATCCAGAAATCCAACTCAAACTGCGCGCCGCCGACGGGGAAATCGACCTGTTTCGCGATGGCATCGATGTGGCGTTTAAGCTCACCGACAAACCGGATGAAAACTTAGTGCTTAAAGAGATCAGCAAAACCAACTTAGTGTTGTGTGCCAGCCCTGCCTATATTGAATCGCGAGGCATGCCTTGCCACCCTACCGAGTTAGCCGAACATGACTGCTTATATTTAGCCGAAACCTCACGGGATAATATTTGGGACTTTGTAAAAGAAGACGCTTTTTTTGCCGTTACGGTTTCTGGCCGCTACGCGGTCAACCATTCACAAATGCGCCTGACCGGAGTGAAAAATCATTTAGGTATCGGCATCTTTCATGATTTCGTGGTGCAAAACGCACTTGAATCTGGCGAGGTGGTAGAAGTGCTCGCCGATTGGACAATCAAAAGTAACTATCACGGCGCGATCGCGATGCAATATCGTCAAACGCAATATATGCCGACTCGATTACGGGTTTTTATTGACTTTATTAACAGAAAATTATTCCCCAACACCTTTTACAAATCGCGGTGAGAAAAGCGTTAAAAATTTTGATTTATTGCACTATTTCAAAAAATAATTAGTCTTCAAGTCACATTCAGATGCCAAATGAAACCTCTCAATAAATATAATCACACCACCAATGATTAGCCAACAATTAAAATATCATTTCAATATCAACAGGATACTTGCTTGCTGTTGATATTATTTTTACAAAAGTTAATTTTTAACCGATTTAATTTTCTCATATTTAGTATCTACCTAACCGAACTAAAAAAGAAAAAATATAAAAATAACAAAAGTCATCAGTCAAATTAATGTTTACTCCTGACAAACGTTTTACTTAGATAAAACTTAAACCATCTACGCACATTATTTAATATCTGCCACATCTAAGTAAGCTGGTTTTAATATATGCAATTGAAGGTAAATAGTAAGATTTCAACACTTGCACTCTGCGTGAGTGTTTTACTCGGTAATTCAGGTCAAGCCTTGGCCGATAACGATTCGAGTGAGCTAAGCACTGGTAGCGCGCCAGTAGCTAAGTCCATTCAGCTAAGCGACCCACTTCACGCTGGCGATTCGCTAACACTCAGTGTTGATGACATTGCCCAAGACCCAGATGGCGACACTCTGTATATAGACCAAGTTGAAGTCGTCGATGATGCCGGCTCAGTAGAAAGTCAAAGTGATGATTCGGTAACATTAGAATTTTTTAACTCTGGTCGCCAAAAAGTGACCTTCACCATTTCAGATAGTACTGGTGAAGTGCTGGTCACCACCGCAACGTTTAACATTGATGTACTCTCAGATAAGCAATTACATCGTTTTTTTAATCAAGCCACATTTGGTCCGACTCATGAATTGATGGAAGGCGCGGCCTCTTTTGATATCGATGCTTGGCTTGATGAACAATTTGCAATGCCCGTTAGCTCTCACGAAGCGCTTGCCCAAGAAATCGGTGGTAACGACTACGCAGCCAATGACGATGCTTGGCTAGAACTGGCCAATTACGGTGATGACCAACTTCGCCAACGCGTCGCTTTTGCACTAAGTGAAGTGTTTGTTGTATCTCGCTATGGCACCCTTTATGAATATCCTCAGTCGCAACTAAACTATTACGACGTACTCAACTACGGTGCATTTGGGAATTTCCGCGACCTCATCTCTAAAGTTACACGCCACCCTGCAATGGGTACCTATCTTACACTAAGGAACAGTAAGAAAGAGAACGAAGAGCAAGGAACTTATCCAGATGAAAACTATGCTCGCGAAGTGATGCAGCTCTTTACCATCGGCTTATATGAGCTCAATAACGATGGCAGCGCTAAAACCGATTCTGATGGCAATAAGATTGAAACCTACACCCAAGATGACATTCGTAATGTCGCTAAGGCGTTAACTGGCTGGGTGCGCGCCAGTGGTGATGAGCTCTTGGTTAAGCCAATGGTTGCGAAAGAAAGCTACCATGACGATAGCGAAAAAGTCGTTATGGGAACAACGATTCCTGCGGGTCAAAGTACTGAAGAGGATCTCTCTAGCGTATTAGATATTCTGTTCAATCATCCAAATACAGCGCCGTTTTTTGCTAAGCACATGATCAAACGCTTAATAACGTCAAATCCATCACCAGAATATATCGAGCGCGTCGCCAACGTATTTATCGACAACGGTGAAGGCGTGCGAGGCGATATGCAAGCGGTCATTCGCGCAATTCTAACCGACGAAGAAGCGCTTGGTGAAGATAGCGAACATATGCCTATCAAAGCCAAAGAACCGATCGTTGCCGTCGTCAACTTGATGCGCGCATTAGACATGGAAACGGAAACTGAGCACGTAGTGAACAGCGACATTCCGTTCTGGCGAATTGGTCAAGGTCCAATGCGAGCTAACTCGGTCTTTAACTTCTACTCACAAGACTATTCGCCATCCGGCACTGATATTTCTGCGCCTGAACTTGAGTTTATGACTTGGCCGACTTATATCGTTACTCACAACTATATGCGTACGTTTGTTGCCGATTGGCGCACACCGCTGCTACCAGACTATTCCTATTTGCAAGAAGCGGGTGAAGACACTGACGAGCTAATGCGCCGTATTGGACTTGTGTTTTATGGTGGTGAGCTAGATGAAAGACTTGAAGAGATTTTGCGCGCCCATGTGGAGTTTTTAAACACTAGACCAACTTACGAAGAAACTCTTAAGCAATTGATGGAATTTGTCATCAGTTCTGAAGATTTTTACATACAGGATTAACAACATGGCGATTTCAAGACGTTCATTTTTATACGGTCTAGGCGCATCCACACTCGGAGCCTCGACACTCCTGCCCGGTATTGGCTGGGCAGCTAGCAGCGGCAGCAGTAATCAAGGATACAAAGCGTTGGTGTGCGTCTGCTTACTCGGCGGTAATGACGGGTTCAACATGCTTATTCCACGTGATGATGAACATTACGAAGAGTACAAAAGCGCTCGAAAGACCATCTCAATAAAACAGGAACAGTTACTGACCACTGACATTGTTGGCTCAGATAGCGAAGGTAATCCGGTTGAGATTGGTTTACATCCTTCGATGAGTGATTTGCAGACGTTGTGTAACAAAGGATATGTCAACACCATACTGAACTGTGGTGTACTGCGCCAACCAATGACTAAAGAGCAAACCGATTATGCACCCGGTATGTTGTTTGCGCACAATTCCCAACGCGAAGAGTGGTTTAAGGGCAATGCCAATACTACTGACAGTACGGGTTGGGCCGGCCGTTTAATGGTTCAGCTTAACGGTGCAGAAAATTCTTCAATTCTGCCGCCATTGTTTAGCTTTGATGGCTCAACCCAGTTGTTTAACAGTGATATCAAAAGTAGCGCATTTAAAGACAACAAAGTCGAATCACTTGAATACGCTACCGATCAGGTTCAATCAGCGTCACAATCACTAAACCAAGAAGAGATTGACCCTAAGAGCGAATTTCATCAGCTGTTTCATGACCTTATTAACGACAGTGTCAATTACAGTAGCCGAGCAAGCAAAATTTTTGCCCTGCCCAATGACTCTAACTTATACCATTCCGGGAATGACTTGGCGCTGCAGCTTAATTCTGTACTTAAGTTCATCAAAGCGCGAGAAACTCTGGGACAAGACCGCCAAATTTTCTACGTTACGCTCGATGGCTTTGATACTCACTCTAACCAAAGTGGAACCCATCAACAGCTGCTAAAAAAACTGAGCCAAGCATTGAATCTATTCTATCAAGCGTTGGAAAACCAAGGTTTAGAGTCCAATGTCACCACTGTCACCATGTCCGATTTTGGTCGTCGTATCCCGCCTAACGCATCTGGTACTGACCACGGTTGGGGCAATAACCAGCTCGTCGTCAATGGTGGCGGTATTACTCCAGGCGCAACCGGAACTTGGCCTTCTTTGGTTTATGGTAGTGACGATGACTATTCGAGCGGTCGACTCCTGCCTACTACATCGGTTGACCAAATTGGCGCAACGCTGGCAAATTGGATGGGGGTTTCTAATGCTGATATTGCTAAGGTATTCCCAAATCTAGGCAATTTCTATCCACAAAATTTAGAGTTTATCTAGCTCACTAACTATCGAATTACAGCCCCACTTGTGGGGCTTTTTTGTACGCAGACAATCTCTTCGACCACCCTCAGTCAAACATTTCCACTGAAAATACAATCACCTTAAATATACCAATTTTCAATCAATTAGAAATAAGATAGTGTTTTATTTATTAACAAATTAATGATTAATATAAATACAACCATTAATCAAATTAATATTAATCATTATTAAACTAATCAATAAGTTTATATTCAATCAACCTACCCAGCTAAATAATATCTTGCTTCCAAGTTTTTAAAACTCAACCCTTCATATGAATAATTAATGATGGAATACCATACGTTAATAGTGATAAGGCATAACTTTTACAGCCAATCGTTTATTAACAAATAATCCTTATGTTTACTTTTCGTCATATCGTCGATACAAATATTTAGGTTGGTTTATCCATGAAATTACGTATACAAAGAAAAATATCGACTCTCGCGCTATGCGTGAGTGCCCTTTTTGGGTGTAACGATAGTGCCTTAGCCGACACCAGCAGTGGCGAAACGGTACAAAACACAGCGGCTTTAAGCATCGAAGACCTCACCACCAAACAACTGCATCGATTCTTGAATCAGGCCAGTTTTGGCCCAACACCCGCGCTGATGGAAAACGTCGACGCCTTTGATTTACAAACCTGGCTCACTGAACAGTTCGAAGCGCCAGTCACCTCCCATGAAGCCTTGTATTTAGAATTGGGTAACGGCTTGCAATCAACCCGTGAAGACGCATGGCTTGAAATCGCTGCACTCGGGGACGACCAATTAAGGCAGCGTGTCGCTTTTGCCTTGAGCGAAGTATTCGTGATTTCTCGCTATAGCGATATTCACGATCGTCCACAATCGATGACCAACTACTATGACCTACTGGTTTATGGCGCGTTTGGTAATTTTCGCGATTTAATTGAAAAAGTCTCCCTGCACCCTTCTATGGGTACCTTTTTAACCATGATCAACAGTAAAAAGGAGAACAGTGAAACTGGCACTCAACCGGATGAAAACTACGCTCGAGAGGTCATGCAACTCTTTACCATCGGCTTATATCAGCTCAATAACGACGGTAGTATCCAAACCGACAGTTCAGGTGAGCCCATTGAAGCCTATGACCAAGAAGACATTCGCAATGTTGCTAAAGCGTTTACCGGTTGGGTTCGAGATAGCAGTGACAGCTTGTACGTCAAACCTATGGTCGCGAAAGACAGCAACCACGATGAAAGCGAAAAAGTGGTGATGGGACATGTCATTCCGGCAGGACAAACTGCCGAGCAAGACATGAGCGATGTGATGGATATTCTGTTTAACCATGACAATACGCCGCCGTTTTTTGCTAAGCACATGATTAAACGCCTGATTACCTCTAACCCATCACCGGAATACATTGAGCGAGTCGCCAATGTCTTTATCGATAACGGAGAAGGTGTACGTGGCGATTTGCGCGCAGTCATTGAAGCGATTCTGCTCGATAAAGAAGCACTGGCGCAGGATGAAAATAATCCGCCAATCAAAATCAAAGAGCCTGCGATTGTGGTGGTAAACCTATTTCGTGCATTGGATCTACAACTGACGACTGGCCGTGTGTCTAACAGCGATATTCCATTTTACCGAGTTGGCCAAGGGCCACTGCGCGCGAAATCGGTATTTAACTTTTACTCGCAAGACCATTCACCGATTGGCACCGATTTGTACGCTCCGGAATTACAAGTCATGACATGGCCAAACTTCGTCTCAAGCTTTAACTATATGCGTACTTTCATCGCGAAATGGCGCACGCCAACGTTGCCGAACTACAGCTATTACAAAGCTGCCGGTGACGATATGGATGAGTTTATTCGCCGAATTGGTTTGGTGTTCTTTGGTGGCGATATTGACCCCAATTTAGAAGCCGTACTTCGTACTCATATTAAATCGATCGGCGGCAAACCAAAAAACGAGTGGGCAGTGGAACAGTTGATGGAATACATCATCAGCGCAGAAGATTTTTACGTACAGGACTAATACTATGGCGATTTCAAGACGATCATTTTTATACGGCTTAGGTGCCTCAACACTGCTTCCAAGCATAGGTTGGTCTACTGGTACTTCTACGTCACAAGACTATAAAGCGCTGATATGTGTCTATTTGGCCGGCGGTAACGATGGCTTCAATATGATCATTCCACGCGACGATGAACACTATCAAAACTACGCCGCAGCGCGAAAAACCATCGCAATTAACCAAAGCGAGTTGCTAAGCGTCGACTTGACTGGATTTGACCGTAACGGTTCACAAGTGGAATTTGGTTTGCATCCTTCAATGAGCGGGCTAAAGAATCTGTGTGACAAAGGCTACGTCAATGCGATTTTAAACTGCGGGGTGCTGCGCCAGCAGATTACCAAAGATCAAAAAGAGTTTGCTCCAGGTATGCTGTTCTCCCATAACTCGCAAGCTGCAGAATGGTTCAAAGGCAATGCCAATGCCAAAACCGACAACAGCGGTTGGGGAGCACGCTTAATGGAACAATTAGTCAGCGATGACGCGTCGCTTGTTCTACCACCACTGTACAGTTTGTCCGGGCACGCGGATCTGTTCAACGGCAATATTGCCAATAACGCGTTTAACGCCAATGGCGTGAGCGAACTGGGATTTAAAACTGACCGAATCCGTAACTCTTACGCCGCATCACTCGACTCAGATGTCAGTGATAAAAGCGTTTTCCATCAGATGTTTCGTGGCATTTTGCGTGACAGCGTTCATCTTAGTGATGCCGCAGCAAGCATCTATGCACTTCCCTCTGAATCAGCGCTGAGTATTTCAGGCAACGGCCTCAGCCCACAGTTTAACTCAGCGGTGAAATTCATTAAATCGCGCGAAACACTGGGGCAAAATCGCCAGCTGTTTTTCGTCACTCTTGGCGGATTTGATACCCATTCAAATCAATTAGCTTCGCACGCGAACTTAATGGGAGTGTTAAGCGAGGCACTTGAGGCACTCTATTCGGTACTGGAGGACCAAGGCTTAGCCAGTGATGTCACCACCGTCACTATGTCTGATTTTGGTCGCCGCATTACACCTAATTCTTCGGGCACGGATCATGGCTGGGGCAGTAACCATTTGGTGATTAACGGTGGTAACCTCACACCGGGTACAACAGGCACTTGGCCGTCGCTGACTTATGGCGGCGAAGATGATTATTCAAGCGGCCGTATGCTACCGACCACTTCGGTGGATCAAATTGGCGCGACGTTAGCCAATTGGATGGGCGTATCAAGCTCTAACATCGATAGTGTTTTCCCAAATTTGCAAAGCTTCTCACCACAGCTACTTGATTTTATATAGCTCTATCACGCCCCGACCAACTGGTTGGGGCTTTTTATTTTTCAGACCACTCAAACTCAGCGAACAATGTTACAATGCAGTTATCATAACTAGCTGAGAAACCTATGTTTAATCGAATTCACCACGTCGCGATTATTTGCTCCGACTACCCCAAATCGAAACATTTCTATAGCCAAATTTTGGGGCTGGAAGTGGTCGCGGAAACCTACCGCGCAGAGCGCGATTCATACAAGCTTGATTTGGCGTTGCCAAATGGTGAACAGATTGAACTGTTCAGTTTTCCCGGCGCACCGCAGCGACCAAACTTTCCTGAAGCGCAAGGGCTTCGTCATCTGGCTTTTGAGGTCGATGACGTTAAAACCGTAAAACGCTACCTTGAAGCGCAAAATATTGATGTTGAACCGATTCGCGTTGATGAGTTGACGGGCAAAATGTTTACCTTTTTTAAAGACCCAGATGCCCTGCCCTTGGAAATTTACCAAATTTGAGCGTTAAAAAAGCACGCCCTGAAGCGTGCTTAAAATGCATAATCGAAATACCGAATCAGAATAAAGCGTATATTGCCTAACTCAGAGCCCGTTTTACGCGCGGCACATGCCGTACCATCAGCCAGTCAAAGATAAGCACCAACACTATCGTCCCTCCGCCAAGGGGAAATGCTAGGCACAACACAACCAATGTCAGTAACGCCACTTTCCACACACCTTGATGTTCAAACTTTGGCGGTGCGCCTAAACCGCCACGCGCTTGCGGACGGCGCAGCCACCACATCACCACCGCCGCAACGCAAAACACCATAAACGCGAGGCAAATGAACAAATTGGCAATCTTATTAAGCAAGCTGAGGTCGCCTTGATGCAACGACACACTCGCCGCCATCCATTTAGCAAACGGGCTGTAATCATTCCAAGTCACCTCAACCAATAGCTGGCCATTGTATTGGTCAAAATGGCTGGTGCGATCTAAGCGAGGATCAGTGACATCCCCTGCCATCGAGTTGGCCGCCACGGTATACACACCGGTAGCTGATTGCGGAAAATAGACGCGATAGTGGCTAAAACCAAGTACTTTAGCTTGATTGACGATTTGGTCGATATTGACGCCATGAGCCGGCATAAAACCGTCACTATGACCCATTTTACTGTGATCATGAGACGTTGGCAGAGGCGTCTGCTCGAGGTTCCACGGCATTTCTTTTTCAGCGCCATGATTGAGGCTGGTGTGAGTTAACTCAGACTTGGGTTTATCACCCCAAGTGTAATAAGCAGGAAACGTATTCCAAGCCTGAACCAACTGTTTGCCCCAAAATCCGGTCCAAGATAGGCCAGAAATAAGAAAAAACAGCAGCGCTAACGACAGCACGCCTCCAATATTGGCGTGTAAATCTCTTAGCCATACTCGCTTGCCACTGGCAAAGCGCAGACGCAGAAATCCAGCCCGGCTTGCGCTGTTGCGAGGCCACCATAAATAAACGCCAGACACCAACAGCAAAATACCCAAACTGGCCGCCACTTCAATGAGATAATCGCCACTGTCACCCAAAAGTAGTGTGGAATGAATTTTATTCGCCCACTGATACACGCTGTGGCTGCGATCAATCGTTCCTTGCACCGCGCCGCTGTAGGGATTGACCAGCGCAAACACTGACTCGCCACTTGGGCTTGAAATCGAAAAACGATTGGCCAAATGCGCGTCACCACTTGGAATAAACTGAGTGACTGAGTAATCCGGAAACGCTTCACGCACCGCATCAAGTTGCTCGGAAACTGGCAACGGATCGCCCGCAGCTTCAACCGTCAACATTTGCCCATAGCGCAGCTGCTCAATATCACTATCAAACAGCATGATGATCCCCGTAACACAGAGCATCAACATAAACGGAATAACGTATAAACCGGCATAGAAATGCCAACGCCAAACCGAAAAATAGCGCGCCTTTTCGACTCGCGTCGAATTCATTTTAAGCTGAGTCGATTCACTCAACATGGTCCATTTCCTTTTATTGTTTGTCTCGCAGCCCCTACTCGATCAAAAGAGCAAGGCGAGCCAACGCACCGACTCGACACCCAGTGAGGAGCGGCGAAACGTTAAGCTGACTTTATATTTTTTTATTTGAATGTTGTTAGGTCACAAGGAAAGGTGGCGGCGCTCGAGATACCGGCTGTTTGAATCGTTCAAATATCGCCACAAAGCCATAGTCGCTAAGCGAGATATAGTGGAAACGGCTGGTTGCTAATTGCGGAGAAACCGCTTGATAGTGAAAACTAGAAAAGTGTGCAAACGGACATGGCTTGCCGGTTTTTAGGTCGGGTTTCCCGTCGTCAATTTTGACCAGTTTCAACCCGTTGAGTGTACAAAGGTTTTCCCAAACATCTTGTACACTGCTGTGAGCATTGAGCACCGGCATAAAAAAAACCAGTGCCCAACAAAGCACACTGATTAACCATATTCCGCGATATAGCCGCGTCCGCGTGTGCATAATATGATGCACCAGAACGGGCTTGATGGCGGCGTGGTGGCGCCCTAATGTCATCAAGCCAAGCTTAGATTGAGAATGGATTAGCCAAACAACTTACTCCAGATACTTGGATTACGTTTGTCATGATACTCTTCACGCAGTTCATCTACGGTCCGTAGCGATTGCTTGGCTTGTTCGAGATCACCAGCATCGAGATGATTTTCGACATCATCAATCGCAACCGATAACTTGTTAAACCCTTCCAGATAAATATCTTGTTTTTCTGGCGGATAAACGCCTTGTTTCGCTTGCTCGACCAAATCATCGAGTTTTGCAATCGGTACCCGCATCTCATCGACACTACTTGCTGACGCCGCTTGTTTGAACTCCAAACGCATCTGCTTCATGGTCGCTTTTAAATCGATGCCCGTTGCCCAAGCTTGAGATGCACTCACCAGAATCAGCGCACTGAGTAACACTTTTTTCATCTGACATTGCCTTATTTAACAAATTTCAAAGCAGTGTAACGAGCTGACTGAGAAATGGAAACTACAATGTGTTTCAATTTCTCAGTCACTTGTCGCTATTGAGTGCAAAGACACACTGGCGCGCGAACCAAAGTCATCATTTCGGCGCTTAAAGCTTGGCAAACTCTTCTATATAGGCACGACCACGTAACTGAAGAAAATCGACAAACTGCTGGCAGGAATGGGAAATAACTTTGCTGCTATCGACGCCCACTTTATCTAGCAAATCACTCACCAGCGATAAATTACCGATATCATCGCGAAAATGTGCATCACTGCCCGTGGTGAAATAAACGCCTAGCTCTTTGCCAATACGAACGATCTCTTCGCAGCGCTCAACACTACCGACTCGGCTATTTCCGCGCAGCGAAGTGTTGTTAATTTCGATTGCAACATGATGTTTGGCTGCGGCGCTTAGCACGGTTTCAAAATCAAAGTCGAAATTCGGGTTCCCCAAGTGACCTAACGCATCGGCGCGGCCGTTTTCAATCACGCTCAGTAGCGCCTGGGTATGCGTCTGTTTATCGGCTGGAGCAAATACCGGCTCGTGAAAACTGGCGATCATCCAATCTAGGCGGCAATCCACCGACAACGGCAAATCCAACTCACCTTGAACGTTGAGAATGTTGGCTTCAACGCCACGTACAATCGCAACATCGTGCAAAAAACGGGGTAAGATTTTTTGGTTTGAAAAAAACCAGTAATGTGGCGCGCCGGGCATGGATTCCGAATGATCCGTCGTGCAAAACATGCTTAAGCCGCATTGCTGGGCGGCTTGCGCGTTTTCAATCAAAGTACTGTAGGCGTGGCCACTGGCGTATGTGTGGGTGTGAGTGTCGACCGCTAATTTCATGACAACCTTAGATTTAATATGATCGGACTCACATTGTAGCAAGTTCGACGCTATTCGTCTGTCTCGGCTAATTGCTTAATCATCGGCAGTGCTTTTTGCCAACCTTGATTAAACATAGTGACGAAGGCTTGGTCAGTCTGCACTTGCACATGCAAAACCACCCCTTGTGGGCTGGGCTCTAAGACAAACATCTCGCGCGAGCCAATCCATTTTCGCGCCATATCGGTGTCAATATCGATCTGATGTTCCGCACTGAAAACGCCAGTGTGGTGATATTCGATCACTTTATGAAATTCGATGCGATCCACCAGCGCTCGAGTGCCGCCAAAATCAGGATCAAAAAACGCGATTACCTCACCTTCAAACCAATCTCCTTCAAATTGTGAGCGCGGTGAAAACGCCGTTGCCCATTGACTATAACGTTCTATTTCCGTTAGAACGGCCCAGATCTTGGCTGGTGTCGCCTCGATTACGATTTGGTATTGCAGAGTCAACATGTCACCGATTCTCCCTGTTTACGGTGGTACTGGTTCCATAACCTTATCCAGACTAACCGGATTGCGCAAAAAAGCATCTTAAAACCACCAAAATGAGATCGCAGCGACGCTTTATGGCTGACTTCAAGTCCTTAAAAAAGCCTGCGATTTTTTTGCATACCCGCCACTTTGCCTAATACTTAAGTGACAATTGCTTGGTGGTCATGAAATGAAACAGCAGCGCTATTCGTTAAGTATTCACATCACAAACCTATTTCTGATGGTGACTATGGTCATCGGCAGTGTATTGATTGCTATTAGTTACCATTACGGTGAACTGATTCTCACCCAAAGTGCTAAAGAACTCAGTTTTGAGAACTCTCGTAAACTTGAATCTACGTTTCGTCAAAACGCCAGTCCCATTCTCACCAGTCTTGACTTCATTTCTCTGCATTCGGTTACCAGTCAGCGCAAGGCACCATTAAGTGAAACTCACCTTCTTGAAGCGATTCAACTCTCTTTTAGGCGCAATCCGAATTTAGCGTCGCTGTTTTACGCCAATCAACAAGGTGATCTCACCGTGTTTCGTCATCTTGCCAGTGATGAAAACCGCGCTTACTTTAAAGCGCCACCGCGCACCGATTTGATGATTCACCACACTCAAGTCGATGGCGAAAATCAGTACTACTTCTTTGACAAAAACTTACTCATGATCGGCTCGTTTCAGAACCAAGATAATCAATTTGACCCGCGCACTCGTCCGTGGTTTATCAATGCTCAAAACGATGGTGAAATCCGCCTTAGCCAACCGTACCTGTTTTATTTTCTCAAAACCCATGGCGTGACATTTTCACGTCGCAGCCAAAATGGGGAAGCCGTTGTCGGTGGCGATTTCACACTTGAGTCAATGTCAAACCAAATCAGTGATATCGCACGCTCCGACACCTCACGGCTGATACTGTTTGATAACCAATTTCGCGTCCTCACCCATCACAATGCCATGTTAAATGTCAGTGACGAGAACTTTTATCAAGCGTTGGAAGCCAGCCTGTTTAAACCCATTCTCAACCGTTCAACCTCTGAGCCTATCTACGAAACCGCCGAGCTTGATGGCTCGAAATGGTCGGTGACACTGACCCCGGTTCACCTCACCGACACGGTAAATTTATTGCTCGCCGAAGCGATGCCACAAAACATGCTGCTCGGCGCCTTAGTCGAAATGCGCAACACCCAAATTGGCGCCGCCATCGTGATGCTACTGCTAAGTTTCGCGCTGGTTTGGTGGGTAGCAAGACGCTTAACCAAACCACTGAATACCTTGGTTGACCTGAGTAGCAGTATCGCGCGCTTTGATTTCAAAAAGACTCGCTATCCAAAGAGCTTGATTCGTGAAGTCACCGATTTAGCTCAGTCGATTCAATTGATGGAGCACACGCTACACGACTTATTGCGCCTGCTACGCGAAACTGCCAGCAATGACGACTTTCATTTGCTCGCCAAAACGATTGCCCACCAAAGTTATTTAGTAACCAAAGCCGAAACCATTTTGCTGTTTACTTACTCTCCTACCAAGCAAACTTTCGACGTGGTAGCAAACCACGCAATAATTCCGTTTAAAATCGATCTTGGAGAACTTCTCAACTCCACCGCTTGGCTGATGACCAAACTCAAGCAAGGTGAAGAGGTTCATTTACAGCGCGATGAAAACGCGCTCAGCAAATATCGAGACATGCTTTACAACTCAGACTTATACCTGTTTCCACTGCTCAGCCGCGAAAAACAATTGGTGGGCGTGCTGCTGCTTGGTTACGAGCGAAAACTGACCAAACCACAAAGCGATAAGCACACATTTTTACACGAGCTACTCCGCTTTGCTGAAATCGCCAAAGAAAACATCGACCGTATGCAGCAACAAAAAGACATTTTTAATGCCTTTATTGAACTGATTGCTTCTGCCATCGATACTAAATCCCCATTTACTGGCAATCACTGCCAACGCATCCCGATTCTGACCGAAAAAATTGCTCAGGCCGCACAGCAGGATAAGCAGTACTACCCGAGCTTTACGATGACAGACGCTGAATGGGAAGAGCTGCGCCTCGCCGCTTGGCTGCACGACTGCGGCAAAGTCACCACACCAGAGTATGTCATCGATAAAGCGACCAAGCTGGAAACCATTTATGATCGGATTCATGAAGTTCGCATGCGTTTTGAGCTGCTGAAAGTTCAAGCAGAAAGCGATTATTGGCGTCAAGTGGCGGAAGGAAGCGACGCCAGCTTAGCCAAGAAAGAATTAATTGCAATTCAACAAAGTTTGGATGAGGAGTTTGCGTTTATCGCTGAGTGCAACAAAGGTGGCGAAGAAATGGATAGCAGTGCACAGGCTAAACTGCGCAACATCGCCAAACGGCAATGGAAACGCACTTTAGATGACCAGCTTGGAACCTCTTGGGTGGAGCAACAACGTGCGGGACCATCACAGCCCTTGCCGGTGATGGAAGATTTGCTCAGTGACAAACCAAGTCATCTGGTTGAATGGGATTATCAGCGCCTCGACGAGCAAGATGGCGAGTGCTTTAATCTCAAGCCCGGCCCCTACAAATACCACCGCGGAGAACTGCACAACTTATCGATTCGCCGCGGCACATTGAATGCCGAAGAACGCTTTATCATTAACGACCATATCATCCAAACCTACACTATGCTTAAACGCTTGCCGTTCCCAGATCACTTAACGAAAGTCCCGGAAATCGCCAGCAATCATCACGAGCGCATGGACGGTAAGGGTTACCCACGAGGGCTGCATGAAGAACAACTTTCCATTCCAGCTCGGGCGATGGCCATCGCTGACGTATTTGAAGCGCTCACCTCAAACGATCGGCCGTATAAAAAAGCCAAGAGCCTTGCCGAATCGCTCGACATCATGACCGATATGGCGACCTCAGGTCATATCGATCCCAAACTGTATTTGCTGTTTCTACAAAACAAAATCGACCAACAATACGCACAACTTTATCTTTGTGCGTCGCAATATGTCAGCGTAGACCGGGATGCCCATATACAACGCGTTAAAGACTATCTACGTCAGCAGTTTTAGCGCGCTTTGGCAAAAATAAAGCCGCTCGATTGAGCGGCTTATGCCTAGAATGCGTAATTCACATTGAGCTCCACACTGCGCTCTGCGCCATACCAACAATTGGTTTTGTCATAACAGGAGTAATACGTCTCATCAAACACGTTGTTGCCGCGCAGCATTACAGACGCGCCGGTCAGTGACTGCGCCAGATGACTTAAATCGTAATCCAGTGATACATCTACCACAGTGTAAGACGGAACTTTACCTTGCGTATTGGTTGCATCCATCTGCATCTCACCGACATAACGAGCGCCCGCTCCAAAACTGGCTCCGGCAAGAGCACCATCAAATAGCGAGTAATTCGCCCACGCGGTTGCGGCATGTTTTGGCACGTAAATCGGCGTGGTACCTTCGAGGTCATATTCGGAATCTTTACTGATTTCCATATCAGCGAAGGTGTAGGAGGCACTCAAATCCAGGTTGTCAGTGATAAACCACTTACCCTGCAGTTCAACACCTTGCGACGTTAGCTCACCAATTTGCAACTCGGGGTCTTGGTAATCAGCTGGGTTAATGACTAAGGCATCGCTTTTGACAATGCGATATACCGACAACGATGCGGTTTTCGACATATCTTGCGACTGATATTTCATCCCCACTTCGATTTGATTGCTGACTTCTGGTTTATATGCATCGCCATTGACGTCTTGCCCTGCGGTCGGTTCAAAACTGGTGGCAAAGCTGGCAAATGGCGCAAGCCCATTATCAAATTCGTATAAGGCGCCAACACGGTAAGAGAACTCACTTTGATCAGTATCGGTATTGCCGTTGACATTACTGTCCGCACTCGCGCTATAGTGATCCCAGCGACCACCGGCAAGCAATACCCACGCGCCATAACGGATTTGGTCTTGAGTATAAAAGCCAAGCTGCTCTACTTTGATATTGGTCTTCTCGTTATAAGTCTCGGTTAATGTACTTGGGTCAAGCAAATCATTATTCGGCGAGAAAATATTGAAGCTGTAGAAGCTACTGTTGGATGTGGAATACTCTTTATACGTTGAATCGCCGCTTAGGCGTTGATAATCAATACCAAACAGTAGGTTATGTTCAACCTCACCAAACTGAACTCGCCCAGAGAGCTGATTATCGACGGTCACACCAGTTGAGTTTTCATCGGTGCTGTAGATATTACGCGATAAGGTGCCTGTGGTATCGTCAAAGCCGCAGTATTCAACACCCGCATAGACATAACACTGATGATAGGTATTTTTCTGTTGCAGCGACGCATCCATGTAGCGAGTATTGGTGAGCCAAGTCCAATTATCGTTGAATTCATGGTTAATTTTAAAGCCCGCCAACCAAAATTCACGCTCAAATTGGCTCCAGTTAATATCCCCTGCGTAGGTCGATTTTGAAATCGACCCATTGGCATTGCTATACACAGATCCAGATGCCGGCAACGATGAGTTGATTCCCATCGCCGGATCGTTTTGATAATACAGGTTCACATTTAAAAGCGTGCGTTCGCTCAGTTGCCAATCAAGTGATGGCGCGAATACATAACGCTCTTCATCCATACCTTGAACTTGCGAGTCTTGCTTACGTGCTAAAGCAATGACGCGATATGCAAAATCACTGTCACCGATTTGACCGCTGCTATCAAGCGAGGCTTGCTTCAAATTACGTGAACCTGTGGTGACGCCTAGTTTGGTTTCGCGTTCCTTTTGCGGCGCTTTACCAATCATATTCACCATACCACCCGGTGGCATGGCACCGTACAACACCGACGTCGGGCCTTTAAATATTTCCACCTGCTCAAGGGCGATAGGATCAATTTGCGGCTGTAGGTTCCAGCCGGTGAGGTATTGCAGCACCAGTCCATCGTAGTAGCTCTGGTCGACTAAAAAGCCACGCACTCGAAATTGATCATACATGGTGACAGAGCTGCCTTTGTTTTCTGTCACCACACCTGGTGCATAACGTAAAATCTGATTAAGCGACTTGGCACCGCTCTGCTCTATCTGTTGGCGGTCAATCACGCTAATGCCTTGAGGAGTCTCTTCCGGCTCAAGCGAGGTTTTAGTCGCCGTGTTGCGGTACGCTTTGCCCAGCACAGTAATGGTTTCAGTACTTTGCCCATCCTGCACAGGTTGCGTGGTAGAATTGGCATCGCTAGCAAGCGCGCTACAAGAAAAACTGGTTAGCAAAGCCACTGCGATGGCTGAGCGTTGATAAGGAGAAGAAAAAGGGTTCATCCGCTACACCAAAAAAGTTAAATAATAATAAATATCATTTGCATTGTACTGGTGAATTTTGGCGAAAGTTAACAATTTGGTGCAAAGTGAGAGAAAACTCAGTTAAAACCTTACTTTTTCTATGGGAAGCCAATATTCCATCACAGAATCTTGTGCATCTCCTTGATAATCAGAGCGATAACGTTCTAACTCAAAACCGTCGATACCGCGATACCCCGATTGCGGTAGCCAGTTGAGCAAAAACCACAATAAGGTTTGCGGTAAGCCAGAGACTGGACCGCGATGTTTAACCACCGCATAAGTTTGCGTTGGTACCTGCAGCGTACTCAACGAAGCGCGAATTTGCTCTGCCAACGCCTTCCCTTCCAGCGCCTCAACTTGCTCTGAGTTGACGGCTGCCCAGTACACTAAGTTGCCTTGCCTACTTTCATCATCGGTCACATCAATCACGCCAAATTTGTCAACGCGCTGCAACGCAAATTGCGTCAACATCTGCTGCCAAAGTTTGGGCACTTTAAGCGCAAAGTCCGGCTGCTTGGCAAATAAGCCTTGGATCGGTGAGCTGATGCCATACAGAGTAAAGCTTTCTAAGCTTTCAACTCGTACCTCCACAAACAAATCATTCAGGGCAAAACATGCGTCGTCGGCGTGAGAAATCGCTATCGGTTTACGCAGACCAGTGCGCTGGCCCGCTTTACGATACGCCCTAGGACTGATGCCAAACATGTGGCGAAACGCGCGGCTAAAACTTATCTCAGAGCCAAAACCGAACTCAAATGCAATATCGATACTGCGTGCATTTGAATCGAGCAGTTGTTCTGCCGCCCCGCTAAGCTTTAGCTCGCGAATGTACTGTCCAACGCTGACACCAATTTCATTTTGAAACACTCTCTGGAGCTGCCAGCGAGACCAACAACTGCGCGCAGCAATGTCGTCGACCGCAAGGGGCAGATCGAGATGGGCGTGAATGTACTCGAGCACTTGGCTTATTCGACTAAAGGAGGAAGCTTTAGCTGGTGATGATGTGGCTTTAAGTGGCAAAAAATCAGTCCGAAAGTGAAAGCGTTGCACCAGTTTCTCACACTCGGTTTAGGAATAAAATACGAACTGGCTTCCAGTTTAAAACCACCCAAAATGCTTAGCGACGTTGAATTTGCCCCGGCAATGCGATATACCTTGCTACCGATAAAAAATCGCTAAGCACCAGCTTGGTGCTGGGTTTGCCTTCAAAATAACCATTAGTTGGTGTTATTTATAAAACCATCAACGGCAAGCCTTGATGATCGGCAATTTAATTTAAACGATTGCGGTTTCAATAGTTGATGTAAGTCAAATTGTGATAGACAATGTGAGGCCGTATTGAGACTTGTCTCTTATTTGCCGAACCAAGGATGTCGGTTTTGTCTATTAGACAAATAGCTAAGACCAATTATCCATAAATTTGTGACACTGCTACCGTTTCGTTCTCCCTACGGTTTGTGATGTGAAGTGCAAAACTGTAGCAGTTGATAAGTACCTCGTTCTTAAAGGAAAGATGATGGTAATACCAGAAAACAGCAGCATCGTGATTTTTGGTGCTTCGGGTGACTTAACCTACCGAAAGTTGATCCCTGCCTTATACCACCTCTATGCGAACAAACAGCTTCCAAAGTCATTTGCTATTCTGGGCGTGAGTCGTACTGAGTACAGTGACGAGTCCTATCGTGACAAGTTAAAACGTTCGCTGCAGGAAATGGAAAAAACCGAGCCGGAAACGCTTGATGCCTTTATTAATCATCTACATTACCAAGCGTTAAACACTTCCGATACTCAAGAATACGTTAAGCTGTCAAGCCGCCTCGATGAGCTCGCACAGCAATACAACTTCACCGAGCGCAATACCCTTTTCTATCTAGCCACACCGCCAAGCTTATACAGCATTATTCCAGCAAGCCTTGCTGCCCAAGGGTTGAACAGCGAAGACGATGGCTGGAAACGCCTGATCATCGAAAAACCGTTTGGTTATGATCTCGCCTCAGCTCGTAAGCTTGATACAGAAATTCACGAGCACTTCCAAGAGCATCAAATCTATCGCATTGACCACTACTTGGGTAAAGAAACCGTGCAAAACCTGTTGGTTCTGCGCTTTTCAAATGCGATGTTTGAACCGCTTTGGAACCGCAACTACATCTCTTATGTTGAGATCACTGGCGCCGAATTCTTGGGTGTTGAAGAGCGTGGTGGTTACTACGATAACTCTGGCGCGGTTCGCGACATGTTCCAAAACCACTTATTGCAAGTGCTTGCGATGGTTGGCATGGAGCCGCCGGCGCAAATCAACGCTGACTCGATGCGTGACGAAGTGGTCAAAGTGCTGCAATGCCTAAAACCGCTTGAAGAACACGATCTGCGCAACAATCTCGTTATGGGCCAATACACAGGTTCGGACGTGCGCGGCGAGTTCCTACCAGGTTACCGTGAAGAGCACGGCGTTGCCGAAGAGTCTCGCACTGAAACCTATGTGGGTCTCAAAGCTTACATCAATAACTGGCGTTGGAATGGCGTGCCATTTTATGTGCGCACAGGCAAACGTCTACCAACCCGTGTCACCGAAGTGGTCATTCACTTTAAAGAAACGCCACACCCAGTATTTGGTCAAAATGCGCCAGAGAATAAATTGATCATACGAATTCAACCGGACGAAGGTATTCAGATTAGCTTTGGATTGAAAGAGCCGGGCGCGGGCTTTAATGCCAAGGAAGTAAAAATGGACTTCCACTACGCATCGCTTAAAGAAACCCAAATGCTGACCGCATATGAGCGTTTATTGCTTGATGCGCTTAATGGTGATGCAACTTTGTTCGCTCGCAGCGACGCTGTAGAAGCATGTTGGCAATACGTTCAGCCGATTCTCGATTTTAAGCAAGACCCGCAATCTCTGTTTGGGTACGCTTGTGGTACATGGGGACCAAAAGAGTCCGATCAGTTACTAGAACGTGATGGTCGCGCTTGGCGGTTCCCCTGCAAGAACTTAACCGACACGGATTACTGCGAACTATGATCAATCACAAGATTTACCAATCACCAGAACAAGTAGTGGCGAGCCTCGCTAACGATATGCGCGCATACAGCAAACGTAAAAAGCCAGCGCACATTTCTTTATCTGGTGGTAGTACACCAAAAATGCTGTTCAAACTGCTTGCCAGCGAAGAGTACGCAACCTCAATCAAATGGAGCAATCTGCACTTTTGGTGGGGCGATGAACGTTGTGTTGCCCCCGATGACGCAGAAAGCAACTACGGCGAAGCCAATGCCCTGCTCTTTAGTCAAATCGACATTCCAGCGCATAATATTCACCGCATTTTAGGTGAAAACGAGCCAGAACAAGAAGCCGCGCGCTTTGCTAAAGAAATGGCCGACGTGATTCCTTGCGATGAAGACGGCACGCCTGTGTTTGATTGGATTTTGCTTGGTGTGGGTGCTGACGGCCATACTGCGTCGCTGTTCCCTGGCAAAACCGACTATCAAGATCCAAACTTGTCTCTAGTGGCAAGCCACCCAGAGTCAGGTCAGTTACGCGTGTCAAAAACCGCAAAAGTCTTGGAAGCGGCGAAACGCATCAGTTATCTCGTTCTTGGCGAAGGTAAAGCCGAGATCGTTTACGAAATTAATACCACCCCTGAAGGCGAGCTGCCATACCCAGCCGCTAAGATTCAGTCAGCCAAAGGCTTGACTGAGTGGTACTTAGATTCACACGCAGCAAGTAAGATTGCCTAAAAGAGTTAATGGAGAACAACATAATGAAAGGTGATATCGGTGTTATTGGCCTAGCGGTAATGGGTCAAAACCTTATCCTAAACATGAACGACCACGGCTTTAAAGTGGTTGCTCACAACCGTACTGCTGCGAAAGTAGACGAGTTCCTAGAAGGCCCAGCGAAAGGCACCAACATCGTTGGCGCATACTCACTTGAAGAGTTGGTTGAGAAACTAGAGAAACCTCGCAAAGTGATGCTAATGGTGCGTGCTGGTACGGTTGTCGACACTTTCATCGAAAACCTTGTTCCACTATTGGACAAAGGCGACATCATCATTGATGGCGGTAACACCAACTACCCAGACACCAACCGTCGCGTTGCTGCGCTGCGTGAAAAAGGCATTCACTTCATAGGTACGGGTGTATCTGGTGGTGAAGAAGGTGCACGTTTTGGACCTTCAATCATGCCTGGCGGCGCTGCAGAAGCTTGGGAAGCGGTTAAACCTATCTTCCAAGGCATCTCAGCAAAAACTGACGCAGGTGAACCTTGCTGTGACTGGGTAGGTAACGATGGCGCAGGCCACTTCGTGAAAATGGTTCACAATGGTATCGAATACGGCGATATGCAGCTGATCACTGAAGCTTACCAGTTCATGAAAGACGGTCTTGGTATGTCTGCAGATGAAATGCAAGCGGTGTTTGCTGATTGGAACCAGACTGAGCTAAATAGTTACCTAGTTGAAATCACAGCTGACATCCTTGGCTACAAAGACGAAGATGGCGAGCCATTGGTTGAGAAAATCCTTGATACTGCTGGCCAAAAAGGTACCGGTAAATGGACTGGCATCAACGCGTTGGATCTTGGTATTCCACTAACGCTTATCTCTGAATCTGTATTCTCACGTTGCCTATCTGCGCTGAAAGACCAACGTGTTGCTGCACAAAGCTTGTTTGGTAAAACCATCACTCCAGTTGAAGGCGACAAGCAAGAATGGGTTGACGCGCTACGCCAAGCTCTGCTGGCTTCTAAGATCATCTCTTACGCACAAGGCTTCATGCTGATGCGTGAAGCGTCAAACGAAAACGGCTGGGATCTTAACTATGGTAACGTTGCTCTAATGTGGCGCGGCGGCTGTATCATTCGTTCAGCTTTCCTTGGCAACATTCGTGATGCGTTTGAGAAAGATGCCAACTTGGCATTCCTAGGCAGCGATGACTACTTCAAAGGCATCCTAACTGGTAGCCTAGCGGCATGGCGTAAAGTTGCTGCTAAATCGCTGGAAACCGGCATTCCAATGCCTTGTACCACTTCAGCGCTAACTTTCCTTGACGGTTACACCACTGCGCGTCTTCCAGCTAACTTGCTGCAAGCACAACGTGACTACTTCGGCGCGCATACTTATGAGCGTATCGACCGTGAACGTGGTGAGTTCTTCCACACCAACTGGACAGGTACTGGCGGCGACACTGCGTCAACCACCTACGACGTATAAGTTACGATTCATGATGATAAAAGGCGCTTTGAGCGCCTTTTTTATTGCCAAGACATCGCCTTTCTTTCCCCTTGCCACCCTATTTTTCGTGTCATCGGCTACGGTTTATTGTTGTTATTTTCACAAAAGATATTTGTCATTATACCTATTAAAAGCAAATAAATTCCTGAGTACACTGGGCGCATATCAAAACAAGGATTCTCCCGATGAACAACGCGCTACTTAATCCAATTCAGTTAGGCTCTCTAACTCTTAATAACCGTATCGTCATGCCGCCAATGACGCGCTCTCGTGCCTCACAGCCAGGTGATGTAGCGAACGATATTATGGCAACCTATTACGCGCAGCGTGCCAGCGCTGGGCTGATTGTGGCGGAAGGTACTCAAATCTCAGCGATGGGTAAAGGCTACGCTTGGACGCCAGGTATTTACAGCCAAGAGCAGATTCAAGGCTGGAAAAAAACCACCGACGCGGTACACCAACAAGGCGGGGTTATTTTTGCGCAGTTGTGGCATGTCGGTCGTGTGACCCATCCTGACAATATCGGTGGTGAGCAGCCAATTTCATCCTCGGCAATCAGAGCTGAGAATGTCAAAGTCTTCGTAGATAACGGCACTAACGCACCTGGTTTTGTGGACGTGGTTGAACCAAGAGCCATGACACACGAAGATATTGGGCAAGTACTCAAGGAGTATCACCAAGCCGCGCTTAACGCGATTGAGGCCGGTTTTGACGGCATTGAACTACACGCCGCAAATGGCTACTTGGTGAATCAATTCATCGATTCCGAGTCCAATCACCGCACCGATGAATATGGTGGCAGCTTGGAAAACCGCCTGCGCTTTTTAGATCAAGTCGTCGCAACCTTGATTGACGCAATTGGCGCAGACCGCGTAGGCGTGCGTTTAGCGCCGCTAACCACGCTAAATGGCACCGTCGATGCCAATCCGATTGAGACTTACACTGCGGCGGCAAAACTGCTCAATAAACACAATATTGTCTATCTGCACATTGCCGAAGTGGATTGGGATGACGCTCCGGATACGCCGGTGGAATTTAAGAAAGCGCTACGCGAAGCGTTTTCAAATGTGCTGATTTATGCTGGACGTTATAAACCACAAACCGGCCATCAAGCCATCGAAGACGGCTTGGCAGACATGATAGGCTTTGGTCGCCCATTTGTCGCCAACCCAGATTTGCCGTCGCGTATCGCCCACGGCTATCCGTTTGCCGAGCACGATCCAAACACGCTGTTTGGCGGCGCTGAACAAGGCCTCACCGATTACCCTGTATATCAAAAATAACGCGCCTGCGTAAAAAATCACGCTGCGAAGTGATCATCCCAATAACGCCACGCAAATACGTGGCGTTATTATTTTCTCGATTTGAAATATTGTAACGATTTAAAATGTTATAACCAATTGACATGTTATAACGGATTGACATGCTATAAGGTGAGCCGCGGCTGAATAAAATCGATGAACGCCGAAATCCGTTTGGCCACTAACGACGATTTGTAATACACAGCGGTAACTTGCTCGCGGTTGCTGCCCGAAATTTTGTACTGTTGCAAAACCTCCACCAGCGCGCCCATTTGCAGATCTTCGCGAAGCATAAACGCGGACAGACACGTAATCCCATTGCCAGCAAGCGCCAACTGACGCACCGTTTCGCCGTTGCTGGTTTTGAGCGTCGGTGCAACATAGTTATCACCGTCAAGCGGCCATTCATTGAGCGCTTTGGAACCGATAAAACCGATAATGTCATGTTCGGCAAGATCCGATTTGCACTTTGGAATGCCTCTTTGCGCGAGGTATTCTGGCGAAGCCACCATAAACAATTCACTGCGACCCAACGCCCTAGCATGCAATGTTGAATCGCTCAGCCCGCCAATACGAATTGCCACATCAACACGCTTTTCAAGTAAATCGACGTACCCTTCGTTGGACGACAACTCAAGTTCAATTTCCGGAAACGCGCGGCGAAAGTCGGCAATCAGCGGCACCAACTGATGAAAAATAAATGGACTGGCAGCGTCGACTCGCAACTTACCGCGAGGCATTTCGCCATGGCTGCGTACATCATTCTCAGCGCTTTGCAACATGGCTAGGCCGCTACGAATTTGTTCGACAAACTGCCGCCCTTCTTCAGTCAGTTCTACACGCCTTGTGGTGCGGTTAAGTAACGTCACACCAAGCAGAGTTTCTAATTTACTGACTGCGCGCGAGACTCGTGCCACTTGAATATTAAGTGCTTCTGCAGCCGCGGAAAAACCGCCGCTGTCGACCACAGTAAGCAAAATTTCTAAATCGTCTGAACGCGTTAGCATCGCTAAGCTCCAAAAAAATTTTTTTGACTATAACAAAAACACCCGCTCGAGAGCGAAACAGCGCCAAACTTAGTATTACTAATCAAGACAGCAAAAAGGGAGCATCATGCTCCCTTTGTTTATGTTCTCAACAATAAGTGGCTAATTTACTGCACTTTGAATCTGCTCACTACAGAAGAAAGATCTTGCGATGTCTCTTTTAGCTCGCCGCTTACAGTGGTGGTTTGCGATGCGTTTTCGTTGAGCTGACGAATGATCTCTTGAATCGCCACCATGTTGCGACTCACCTCTTCGGTTACCTGACGCTGTTCTAGCGCCGAGGTTGCCATTAGCGAGTTCAAATCGTTGATCTCAGCCACAGAGTCAGTAACGATATTTAGCGAATCCATCACCTTGTTGGTGTGCTCTGCGGTGTTTTCACAGCGGTTGCGAGTCGATTCCATATCATTAACCACGTTTTCTGCTGTGAGACGCAGTTTCTCAATGATTTCGTTAATCTGCGAAGTGCTTTGCTGGGTACGAGCGGCCAGAGCGCGAACCTCGTCCGCAACGACCGCAAAACCACGACCTTGATCGCCAGCACGCGCCGCTTCAATCGCCGCATTCAGTGCCAGCAGGTTGGTTTGCTCAGCAATTTCACCAATAACTTGAAGCACGGAGCCGATTTCTTGAGTATCGCGGTTCATTTCACCAATCGTGCCCGACATCGCGACCACTTGATCCACGAGTGCGTTAACACTGTTCACCGCATCAGTCACCGTGTGTTTTGACTCTTCTGCATTGCGGTTAGTGCGCTCGGTCAGGGTCGCTGCATCACCAGCGCTTTGCTCGACAGAACTTGCCGACGCGCTCATTTCTTCAATCGCGGTGATCGCTTGCTCAGTCTCTAGAGTATGACGCTCAAGCGTTTTAGCATTGGATTGTGATTGCTGATTCAGTTCCTGAATCGCGTTATCAATCTGTTTCGATGACTCCGAAACCTCGATAAACATGGTTTGCAGTTTTTCAATGAACAGGTTGATTGAGTTGGAAATCTGGCCAATTTCGTCTTTGCTGTCTACCGCCAAGCGCTGAGTCAAATCGCCGTTACCTTGTGACAAATCGCCAACCAGAGAATTCAAACGAGCCAGTGGCTTAAATGCAATATGCAGTAACACCACACTGATGCCGATAACCAGCGCTGCACACACCAACAAAGCAAGAGTGATCTTCCAGTTAATTTTGTCGGTGTTATTTTGAATGCTGTCACGGTCGATGTAACCCGTCAGTTGCCAATCTTGACCCGCAAAGTCCATATGACGTTCAACTGGAATCAAGTTATCACCATGCTTATTGGAGAAAATAACTTTATCACCCGCCAGAAGCTCTGCGTAGCTGCCTTCTAACGCGTAATCGTTGATGACTTTAACCAGATCCGATAAATCCATAACGAAAAAGTCGACCGATTCATCGATACGCTTGATGGAAATAGTCACTAGCTGTTTATCATCAACATCCTGAACAGGGCTTACCACCATATCGCTGCCAATGTTCTCAGCTTTATCTATGTAAGGCTGTGCGGGACCATCTTCCATAGTACCGGTTTCGTCAAATGCGTAACCGTTAATCACTTTTACTACTTTCGCAAACCCAGAGTTTTCTTGAGTTTCCGCAACGTCCATCATACTAAAGTTCAAACTGCTCGCGAGAGACAATTTAGACTCAAGTTCGGTTTCAAGCTTTTTATGTAACAGATTGATATTATGAGTAATACTCTTAGAATCAGACTGGTAAATATAATTGCTGATGAAGTGGTTTACACTAAAATAAGAAACAAGAATCGTAATAAAGATAATCGCAACGATTAACGATAATAGCTTGTTTTTGAAGGACAAATTGGCCATAACACTTTACATCCTTAAAAAGTGACTTTTAAGTTACGCTGCAAATAACAGCGAAAAAAGAATAAAAATAAACGTAAACGCTTTTATTTTCTCAATGCTCAATAGTAAGGCGGTAGTTCTTTCGTTTCAATTAAAACCAATCATTCTCATTTATTAAATTTATAAACTCAGACAAATCTACAACTTAAGAATTGTAAGGCAGTAATTTATATTGAAGACGTCAATCTTGGCACGGAACAATATCAAGAGTATCGACAGCGCTATGGTTTATGGTTATGGTTTTAAACTTGGTTCACCTTAACAAATGAGTCCTTTAACGATGAATTCGGTTATCGACACGATCTTGTCTCATCGCTCTATTCGCCAGTTCACAGAGCAACCTATCGAAAAGCAGCAACTTGATGCCATTCTTCAATCCGGTATCGCCGCCTCTTCTTCCAGCCTTTTACAGGTGGTGAGCGTTATTCGCGTCACCGACCCGAAAAAGCGCCAAGCGCTGGCCAAATACGCGGGTAATCAGCCTTATGTCGAAAGCGCGGCAGAGTTTTTGGTGTTTTGTATCGATTACCAACGCCATTATCAAATGAACCCGCAAGTGAAGCCCGAGTTTGCCGAACTCACTTTAATCGGCGCTGCCGATGCGGGAATTATGGCGCAAAACTGTTTGTTGGCGGCGGAATCACTTGGGCTTGGCGGCGTGTATATTGGTGGCCTGCGTAACTGCGCCAAAGAGGTTGATGAACTGCTTGAACTGCCACCTTACACAGCGGTGTTGTTCGGTATGTGTTTAGGCCATCCCGCTCAGCAGCCGGATCTCAAACCGCGTTTACCGGCTGACGTCATCGTACATGAAAACAGCTACCAGCCATTTCAGGCTCAGCAAATTTCTGACTACGATGCCAAAATGCACGCTTATTATGCCAATCGCTCGAGTAATCAAAAGCAAAGCACATGGTCGCAAGAGGTGACCACCAAGCTGTCTGGTGAGTCACGACCACATATCATGGGCTATCTCAATGGCAAAGGGTTGAACAAAAAGTAGCGCCCGCAGCCGTAATCTATCAGCCACAAACCTCATCATCCAGACGGTTGCGAGCTGACAATAAAAAAGCCGCATTAGCGGCTTTTTTATTGTCGATGCGAAAGTCATTACTCGCTGTCGATGACTTCCAATGCCATCTCTTTCCAGTCCTTTAGCTCGCTGCGCACATGCTCAGTTTGCTTTGGCGTCATGGCACGAATGATATCCACCAAGTAACGCGCACTGAGCGCTTGGTTATAGGCGTTCTTGGTTTTGAGCTCAGCGGAAAAAAACGATTCAGGCTCAAGCAGCATGGTTTCAAATTGGCGGCTGAAATAATCGTGGTCTAAGCGCCTTGCCAGCAGCGTCTTCAATTCGATTCGCATTCGAGTTTGCTGGTCTATCCATTCCGGCTTGGTCACCTTCATTTCGCTTTGCCACTCCTTGAGTAATTGGCGCTGTTTATCGGTAAGCTCGCCTAGCCAATCTTCAAGATTGTCACTGATTTGTTCGTAGTAGTATTTGCGAATTTGCTCGTCACTCATCGGCACAAATTTTTGTTTGAATTTACTGTGGCGCTGGCGTACCGAACTCATCAATTCATCCACTTGCTTATCACTCATTAAAGCGGTGATGCGTTCAATGTCAGGTTCGGCTTTACGCAGTAAGTTTTGCGTATATGAAGCGATAATACGACGCTGGCGATGAAACTCTTCCAGGCTAAACTGGCTAGGGTCCATTGTCAGTAGTTGATCAATGTGCGCGACATATTTGGGAATTTCGACCTGGCGATGCCATTGACTGAGATGAGCAACACTGTCACTGATCATCTGCTCTTGCTGATCGGTCAGATCAACGTAATCTTCTAGGTAATCAATCACAAACCAATCAATGTTACGATAGATAAACTGTGTGCTACACCCAACCAAGGCGACACACAGTATCAGTAATCCCAGCCATTTTTTCATTGCTACTCCCAAGCTTATCGCCTAATGCCGCTGTGTTATTTGCGTCCATACTCAATGTTTTGTATGACATTTTTGCTTAAAAGTTCATCATCTTGTGTCACGTTTTATCACCACATCACAAAAATCAATCCAACCATTCGCCAGTAATTCTGTCACACTGACTCGCGATGAGAAATGCAAATGCTGCTTGACGTGAAATAGCGGCGCGTAAACAAAATCTTGCTGCAACAAACCTTCACAACCCTGCAGTTGCGCGATTCGCTGTGACTCACTATCGGCCTCAAGCGCCTTGAACACGGCAAGGTGCAAGCGCCGTTTTTGCTCGGGCAATAAACAGGAATCCAGTGCTCGACTGCCCATCAACCAACTGAGTAAAGACAACTCGATGTCATCACTTAACACTTCACCACTGATAATAATATCGGCTTGTTGTTGGATTTCTGTACGTTCAAATTGGGGAAACTCTTCCACTCGATAGCGGCAAGGCAGCCCAAGTTTGGTGAGCATTTGCGCATAATATTTAGCAAGATCGACGTGTTGGTAGAGTTGATAGGTTAAGATCACTAGCGGTTCATCGAGCTTTGGCAGCATATCGATAAGCGCTTTGGCTCGCTCGAAATCAGCGCTAGGGACACAGCCGGGCTGCCCTGCCATACTTGCTGCGCCCGCCACTTCCTGATCAATAATTTGGGGTGGCAGACCAAGCGCAAGCAACGCTTCAACTAAAGTATTGCGGTTGGCCAACACCGCAAGCCAAGCGCGCCTGTTGGCGTTAATCAGCAAATATTCGGCCCCTTTCTCCCACTGCTGTTGCAAACTGGCACTGGATTGATTGGTTAAATGTTGATATTGAAGGTTATAGATGTCGCTGTGCAGCTCAAACTGTTTGGCGTGATCGCCCACATTCCAGATATCAACGCCATCAATCCAAGGGCGATGACCGTGGTAATGCGGGAAAACGGCCAAGCGCGTACACCACTTCGTTTGTTCTACCAGCTCAAACGGCCCACTACCGAGCACTTTTTCTTCCGTTAACTTACTGATCCCCATTGGATCTTTGCTAATTAATTTGGCCAGTAGCGATGCCATCTTTGCGCTTTGAATCCGCAAAGTATAATCATCCAGCGCATCAAAACCGTCGATAAAGCGATACAACTGGGCGTTCGCCCCCTCACTTGCTAGCAAGCGCTGAAAATGTGCGACGACATCGCCAGCCAGTATTGCGCTGCCATCATGAAAACGCAGACCTTTACGCAGCGTAATGGTCAGAGTATCCCCTTGAATCGTCCAAGAATGAGCAAGATCCCCCACCAATTGGCCAGACTTTTCATCCCATTTAAGCAATGTGGCGTACAAATAACTCGCAATATGTTGCTCGGTGCGACGAGTAATACCAATGGCATCTAGGTCGTGAGTGCCACGATAAAACGGCACCTGCAAAATATCTCGCTGGTGATCCTCGGTTTGATAACGGGCCATATATTGGCTCAATAGCTGAGATTTTTGCTGCTCTTCCACCAGCGCCAGAGCCTGAGACACTTTGTTGCTGTCCAACCACAGATACGCCTGCTCCTCAAGCATACGGTGAACATCTTTAAGCAAAGTAACACTGGGGTAATGACCGCGACCGACACCGGCTTGCCAAGTGATGATGTTTTCTGCCACTAGCCGCTTAATCACAAATTGCGCATTGCGCTTGGTGCAGGACAGCGCCTCACTCAGTTGATCCAATGACACCGAAGTGGGAATACCAAGCACGCAATATTTGGCCAAAAACTTCAGTGCTAACCAATATTTCATAAAGGTGAAATCCTTAAATTATATTTCTATTTTTCTTCATCTTTTAGTCGAGATAATAACCTCAAGCTTTCGCGATGAAAAAGGAAAAAAGATGACAACGTTAAGCTCGACCGCCCCTTCTATCTGGAAAAATCACGCATTTTCGGTACTGTTTAGCACCGCGCTGTTTGCCGATTTCAGCGGTAAAATCTACGATTTAGCTCTACCGCTACTGGTATTTGATTTAACCCACTCTTCACAATGGATGGGTTGGATGCGCGCGGTGGAATTTCTGCCCAATTTGCTATTGGCGCTGTTTATTGGTGTCTGGGTCGATAAAAGTGATAAAAAACGCTGGTCACAATGGATGTTGATTGGTCAATTCACGACTCTCATTACGGCTTATCTTGCCGTTGAACATTTGGCAAAGCCGCTTGTGGTGCTGTTTCCCTGTGCTTTTTTGATGATGGCGTTTAACTACGGTTATCAAAATGCGCGCATGTCGATTCTTAAACACGCTTTGCCACAACAAATGCAAAATCTGGCGACCGCACGGATCAGTTCGTTATATAGCATCATGGAAACCATTGGTCCGGTACTGTCTGGCGCGATTTTAATGCTGTCTGCCATTCATCACGTATTTGTACTCTGTGCCGCTCTATTATTGCTGTCTTTTTGGCGCCTGCACCGTTTGTCCTATCAGGAAAACGCCGCGATATTGAGCAATCAAAAAGCGCCGGTGTTAAAGCAAATCGCTCAAGGTTGGCAGCTCTGGTATCAAGAGAAAAATATGCGTTTGATTACCTACGCCGTGATGGTAATCAATACCACTGGCGCGGTATTTTGGATTCAAGCGATTTACTTTGCCAAAGCCGATCTGGCATTAGACTCACTGCAAGTCAGTTACTTGGTTGCCGCTTCGGGTATTGGCGGTCTGCTAGGCGCGTTCAGCGCGGAAAAGATTCGCGCTAAAATTGGCTTAGGGCGGCTACTTATCGGCTCAATCGTATTGGAATCCTTGGGTTTTCTTTTCCCAGCCCTGTATTCCCATCTCTTTGCTTTGGCAGCCTCGCTGTTTTGGATATCGAGTATTGGCTTATACAGCAACATTTGCATTTGGAGCTACCGCCAAGAAGCGTTTGAATCGCAGCACATTGGCAAAGTTGCGGGCATTACCGGGTCACTATTTAAGCTGTTGATGCCATTTGGTCTCGCCGCCTCTGGCTACCTTGTCAGCGATTTGGGACTGACGAGCGTGTTTATCACCTGCTGCGTTGTACAATTGCTCACCGGGCTCACATTATGTTTTACCCGCGTTGCCAAAATCGCTTAGCCCGTAGATGTCTTCTGTTCTTTCTCCGATACCAGATAACAAATGTTAAAAAATTGGACGTAAAACTGGAGTTTTTTTAACACAGGCTAACTGACCTCTTACATGAATTTGCGTAGTCTGAAAGTGAAAGCCAACCACGAAAGGAGTTGATTATGAAAACATTTATTCTTCTTAGTAGCGCTTCAGTACTTGCGGTTAGCGCGCCAGTTTTAGCAGCACCACAAACACAGTACTCTGCAACGACTTTCCAAACTCAGTCGTACTCAGATAAAAATATGGCCTACCAAGCCGGGCATAAGATGATGAATAAATTCTCCAATATGTCCGCTCAGCAACTGCGCGAAGAGTTGCCGATACTCGAACCGGAATTGGATCAAAACAGCGTCGATATCAAAGACATGAACCTGCAAGTGCAAAAAGTAGCGCTTGAATCAGGGAAAATCCAATATCGTGCGATAGTTGATGTCGATTACAACTACACTTACAACCGTGGTGGAGATAGCTAACCGACAGAGACTATTCTGATAGAAAGTTATCTTCTGATAGACAGTAAAACTCCCCCATTACATCCTTTACCACCTCAACTGAGGTGGTTTTTTTTTTGCAAAACAGCGCCACTGCAAAGCTAGCAATCAAGTCACGAATCGGCGTAAAAATCCCTTACTACTGGCAATATTCATGGTCAAAATGTCGTTCTATTTCCATGTTAATTCGCGACATTACTGAAGTTACCAAATCGCTTCGAGTCACTTCAAATTAATTGCCAACACCCAGTTACCATGGTCACAGCTTGCTTTACCAGAACCACCTTGCTAACAAAATTCACATTATTCTGAAATTGCTAACACTTATACTGATAAAGTGCGCGTCAATTAACAGTATTAATCTAAAGGGTTTGGGAGCATATCGAATGAGAAGTTGGATTGTCATGGCATTGGTTGGCTTTGCTTTAGCGGGATGTACTGAGGTAGGCAGCAAAGAGTGGTGTCAAGATATGAAAGAAAAACCGAAAGGCGATTGGACGGCCAATCAAGCAACCGATTTTGCCAAACACTGCATCTTTTAGCTCATCCCATCGATTTTAGGTTTATTAATCGAATAAAAGACGGTAATTTACGCCCTTCGCGCCCAGACGTTAAATGACATTTATAACAGTAACGTTGGGTTAGCTAGGGTTGTAACCAAACCAAATGGTTGAATTCATTACAACAAGCCCAAATATTGAGCAAGGCTATCGTGAAGAGCGCGATAATTGCCGAATATCTCGTCGATTTGACCAGAATTCACAACCTGAGTTCGAACGTGAATCGTGATGTCTAAGACCGAATAACATTTGTGTATTGATCAATGGACCAAGATAAATTTACCAATATCTACCGCTTGCCCAACGCCTTTCAAGTGCGTATTGGTCAGTGGCAAAAAACGTTAAAAGGCACGTCGGATATTGTGCTGCACCAAGCATTGCAGGCACGTAATCAATATTTCCGTCAGTCCAAAAACATGTTTCCAGCCGGTTGGTCGGTGGCGCTGTTCGATGAAAAAGATATTTCCATAACTCAACATGGTAAATACATTCAGACCGCAATGCGTACCATGCTGGATCGCAAAGTCTCCTACAAACGGGTTTACCTCTCGCGAGTCCCGCTAGAGCAGGCACTACCCGCATTGGTGAAATATAAGCAAGAGTGGCTCAGCAAACACAATCGTGTTGCTCGCAAATATAACCAAATCAAAAAGAAAGAGTTTATGCGTTACGCTTTAGAAGAGCAGGAAACCATCTATCCCTCTATTCCTAAAGGCGAGTTTGATAAAGCGTTATGGAATCGTTTGGTGATCTCCGAAGTGGGGCCGGCCAAAAAATTCGACAATCCGTACTTTGTTAAAAAAGCGGTATTCTAATCATGCGCCAGCACTTGGCTGGCGTTTTGGTATTTCGCTCTTTTAAACTTTCACCACCCTTGGCTTTATTGCCAATAGCGATCAATGATTTGCTGGTATACACTCACTCCAGGTTCAACCTGAGTGGCTTTTAAAGCGTCTAAACCGCGCTGCAACGCATCAACAACCTCTGGGCTCATCTGTTTATTCGCCGCGAAATACAGTTCACCACTTTTCAATGTGTACACTGCTTCAAAATCATCCGCATTTAAGCCGATTTTGTTTGCCCACCAAAGGGCAACTGACTGATCATAAGCGAGCAAATCAATGCGCTTCTTGTGCAGTTGCTGAGCCAATATCCGTATCGACGTGGCTTCTTGAAGCGACTCTCTTGGCAAACCTAATGCCAAGAGGCCCTGCTCACCCACATCATCGCGAATCACGCCAATGCGATATTTCGCCATATCAATCGGCTTGTTGACTTCGATGTGCGCGTCTTTACGCGCCAGCACCACCACTTTGATGTCATGAATCGGTCCTATCCAGTGGAACAATTTTTCTCGGTGCGCGGTGCGCGTCGTCGCAAACAACAAAGCATTACTATTGGTGACCGTTTCTCGATACGAACGTGCCCAAGGTTGCATATTGAGCTGCTGCTTGTTAAGCGGCGAGCCCGCTTGCTTGGCCGCTGCAAACAATAAATCAACGGCGTAACCTGAAATTTCGCCATTTTGTTCGAAATTGGCAGGCGGATAATTGGCAGTATTCAGGATCAAATGGCTCAAATCGACGCCTGCTGCGCCATGTGAAAGCATCATCAAGCCGACACCAATACAACAGCGCCGCAGCATGCCGATGGCATTTTTATTACCACGGGCTTTGAAAATACCAGCAACTCTGTGGGTCATGAATAATGGGTTGATCATATAGTCTGCACTTTTGTCATTGCTTCTCGAGTAACCTTAGTTGAGGGAGAACCAAGTGCAACACCACCGTTATACATTCACACCTTAAATTTTCATCACGCTAAATATTCACTGACACATGCCTCAATAAGAACTTTAGGATGTGCTCTTTATTAAACTTAACGATGAAAAACGATGCGATTAACAGTGTTTACTTTGGCGCTAGCCCCAACCTTCTGCGCCTTTGCTGGCGTTACCTTAACCAATGATCAGTTCACTCTTAAAACCAATTGTCTACAGTACCAAGTCGCAGGCATAAGCCTTGGAAGCGGTGATTGCAATTCAGCCCCAGTAGCCAAAACTAAGCCCCACAAAGGCAAGATCAAAGCAACGAAAACCAAAGCAAAAAAGCCGCTATGGGTAAATGATAACGAAGGTCAGAAACACAAAAAACGTCCTTAATCTATGTAAATCGACACTGCCAGTTTGCTGTGGTTACGGTTAGACTAAAAACAAGTTCTCTTCGTCACCAAGGTAAGGTCATGTTGACAATTAAAGGATTAGATCACGTGGTATTTCGCACTAGCGATATGGCTGCGATGCAACATTTTTATTGTGATATTTTAGGCTGCCCGATAGAGCGTGAATTACCCGCCGAAGTTGGCTTAGTGCAGCTTCGAGCAGGCAATGCTTTGATTGACTTGGTAGCGCTCGATAGTGAGCTTGGACGAGCAGGTGGTGATGCGCCGCAGCAAAATGGTCGAAACGTCGAGCACGTCTGCCTACAAATTGCGCCGCTTGAGGAGACCAAACTCCGAAACTATCTGCTCAGTCATGGCGTTGAGTGCAGCGAATTTTCCGAGCGCTATGGGGCGCAAGGTTTTGGTCGTTCGACCTATATTCAAGACCCACAAGGCAATATCATAGAGCTCAAACCCTTTGTCCAATCGGATTAAAACCCGTCATAAAAATGCAGGCTCATGCCTATTAAGGATTCACAATGTTAAGCTGCCAAGACCACGATTACGTCGAAATCGCTTGTACGTACCACATTCCAGTACGTCTTGTGCTACTTTCTGGTGCAATCATTGAGGGCAAAGCCCTCGATTGCCGTTATGATTCTGCGCGCCGCGAAATTATGCTATTAAAAACCTTAACTGGAGAGCAACAGGTCGAAACGGCCGACATTAGATCGATGCAAGCACTGGTGATTAATCCCCATTTCGACACAGTTGATTTTATTCAAACCGCATAGTCGTTAAATTTGATTATACGCTCTGATGTTAGATAAGCCTGTGAGCGTGGCGTTAGGCATTTTATCGCGCTAACGAGTAAAGCTTTCATCAAGGATATAATCTTCGCGATTTTTACCATGGTACTCTTTGGTTTCGCTGCATAGCTGCGGTAGGCCGCAAGCACCCTTTACTAAGCTGACCCAATGACGCATCACCGCCACGTGATCTTGCGTTTGCGGCAACTCGGCGCAGCTCTCCAACTGAATATCCTCAATCCACACTTGGTTCAGCCCTGAAGGTTGAGTAGCAGAAAGCGTGAGTTCTACATGGCTACCTTTACCATCGCGAAACACAATTTGGCTGGGTTTATCTCGCTCACCACTGTAGGCAATAAAGTGTTTCGGCGCTTGCAAACCGCAATGCTGGCCATCAGCAAAATACGCGACCAAGTGACAGTAATCGATAAGATAAGCGCTGACCTCTTGATGCGAGCCAAAATCCAGAGGAAACAGACAATCAAGAAACTGCTTTGCCTGTACCTGCTGCTCTTGAGTCTCCGCTTTGGCTTCAAAGCCCGCCAGAGCTTGAATAATAAAGCTAGGAAAGATGGTATTTTCAGAGTCAGTACCACGAGTCAACATATTCATAAGTATTCCTTTTCCACCGGGAAACCGGTCTTCATGATTAGAGAGCTAATGTTCCATGTCGCCAATCTGCAAATTTGTGATTGTGCTTACTTGGTAGACTAGTAAATTTTTAACTACAATTTCACAACAAAAATTTTACAATGTGAATTTTACAAAATGTCTCTGTCAAAAAGCCTGATTCGCCAATCGCACTTTCTCGGAACCAAAATTCGTAACCTGCGAAAACGTAACCATCTCACCATGGAAGATCTGTCAACACGCTGCATTCGCATCAACACCGAATACGCCCCTTCAGTGTCGTATCTTTCGATGATTGAACGAGGTAAGCGTGTACCAAGTGCTGAAATGCTCGATGTCATTGCTCAAGTATTTCAAAAAGACCCGGCGTGGTTTCTAGATGATGAACCGGAACAGTCGGCGATTACCCCAGATAAAGGCAAGCGTGGCGGCATAAGTGGCATGGCGCTAGAACCAAGCTTTCTGTTTTCCAACGAAATCTTACAAATCGCTATTCCAGAAATGCTGTCTCAAACGGGTATCACTGGACGTGAATTCGCCCATTTACTGATCCGCGCTCACCAGGAAAGTCATCAGAATCACTTTCCGGATCTCGAACGTTCAGCTGAAGAAGTCGGACGTAAACAGCTCAACCTGTCGGTCGAGGATTTGCTCGCCATGGCGCGCAGCCTTGGCTTGACCATTCGCTGGGTCACGCGCACGCCATATGATGTGATTAACGAACTGGGTGTAAGTGGTAAACAGTTAGTCACCTCATTTTTTGAACCACCAGGCTCGATTTTCTTAAATGAAGCGCTCAAAGCCTTTCCCACTCGACTGAAATACGACTTGGCCGTGTATATTGGCCATTGCGTGCTACACAGCAAAGAAGGGCTACAAAGCGTACTGACCGTCGGCCATAACGCTCTATCAGATGCACGTTCGAGTTCAGCAAGCTCGGAGCTAAACTCGCAAGATATTTTGCAAGCTTGGCGCGATTTTGAATCAAGTTTTTTTGCCGGCGCGTTGTTATGTCCTCGTGTGCCTTTTCGCCAACTCCTCGACCGCTGTGGCTACCAAATCTCAGTGCACAAAAACGCCGGAGTTTCACCATCCGTTGCTATGCGCCGTATGACCGTCGTGTCCCCCTACCCCCATTGGCACTACTTTGATGCTTATGGTCCGAATAAACTCAAAGCCGTTTACCGCGGAAATGGCATTCCTCTGCCATGGGGAAATATGCGCCAAGTCAACGATCCGTGTCAGCACTGGTCCGTGTTTCGCCAATTAGCCACACCTCAGCAACAAAATTCAGCGCAAATTTCCATTTTGCATGTAGGTGACCAGCCGCGTATTTATTGCTGTGAATCGATTAATGTTGGCGATGCGGCGGGGAATCAACGCGTACTGTGCGCAGGTATTGACTTAAATCCTGCTATTGATGCGCAAGGTGGTGATTCACAGGCGCTTGCTCATGAGCTGCAACAACTGTGCGTGCAAAACCACGGTATGGCGACGATTCCAAACTCAATGAAACGGGAATTCACCACCATTGCTCGAATTTTAAATATTCACTGGATTGAAAAAGGCATTGAAGCGCCCGCGCGACTAATTTGTTCTCGAGGAGCTGTTTGTCCAAGGCAACCAAGTTGTTATCAAGACAGTGAAGGTTAAGATCGGCGAGGGAAAGGCCATGAAGATCGGCGGCGTTAACTGGTTAAGTAAAACTTTATGACCAGTAAAAAGAAAAAAAGCCAATCGCAAATTGGCGCGATTGGCTGTATACATTTGTGAACAAATTTTTGGTTCACTAACAACGTCAGTTGGCTAGGTGACCCTCGGCTTAATAAGGGTCACTTTAACTAAAGCACATAGTATGCCAACTTTTTAATTAGATAAATAACGCTTTTTTGCTGATAAAATCGCCAGTTTCACGCAAACATCATGCATAACACTTTTGCAAATCAAAATTCTATTGCAAAATGCAAAAATCACCACATGCATTTTGCAATTTTACCGTTCAAGGTGAAGATTACTTTTCACGTTTTTCGGCATACATACGTTGGTCGGCTAAATGCAGCATCTCTTCAACACTTTGAAAATCGTCGCGATAGCGAACAAAACCGACGCTCGCTTTAACTTCAATGAGATGCTGCTTATAAACCACTGGGGTTTGGCTGATGGCTTCGCGAACTTTTACGCAAATCGTCTCGACTTCTTCGCTTTGATTAAAGCGCGGCAGTAAAGCAAGAAATTCATCACCCCCAATTCGTGCCACTAAGTCGGAACTCCTTAGTGCCCCTTTAATCCGCTGGGCGCAGGCAACCAAAACTTTGTCGCCAGCAGCATGACCATAGCGATCATTAATGGCTTTGAACTTATCGATGTCGATATTGAGAATGGCAAATAGGCTGATACTGTCTGGCTCTTTAGCTTGCTCATTAAATAGGCTTTCTAGAGAAAACATGAAGTAACGTCGATTGGGTAACCCAGTCAGTTCATCATGTAGCGCTCGCGCATCCGCCATTTGGTATAAGCGGTACACCGCATAGAACGCCAGCAGTATGGTAGCTAACACCAAATAGCCCATAATGCGCACTAAATCGCGATGGTTCCACGGCATTTGATTGAGCACATCCTGCTTTTGTGACGCCGCAATGTACCAACTGCCGTAGGGGAAATGCACGGTTTCAGTGGCAAATGCATCGTTAAAGGTTTGTTCATCACCATAAAAAATCTCACCGTAATTCCCGGTGCTATCCACCCCTTTTATCGCGATGTTATAGCGAAAACTAAACAGTTCAACGCCGGCATCTAAAAACAGCGTATCCATTGAAATGACGGCACTGCACACTCCCCAGTAATGCTTGTTGTTCGGTGGATCGGTAAAAATAGGAATACGGACAATCAGCGCCTGACCACCTTGCACCAGCGACACCGGACCAGAGATAAAAATGTTCTCGATTTCACGAGCTCGGTCTATTGAGGCCCACTGCTTTGGCACGGTGCGATAATCCAAACCTAACACCTTTTCGTTGCCCTGCAATGGATAAATAAAACGAACGACATCATCAGGAGCAAGGCCAATAACTTTGATGTGACGACTTTTGCGCTTGATTCGACGTGCTACTTCTTTCCAACTACTTAAGTCATTGTTTGGTGAAAGCGAAACCAGAGTGGTTAAGCTGCTAAGGACATAAATATCCGAGAGAATGGCGGCTTCGAGTTGAGCGCGAATATGTGAGAGGTCGCCACGAGCTTCATCTTGAATTCGATCACGAATAAATGCTCGCTGATTGCTGTTAAGATGCTCAATCATCCCTATCGATATGATAGTGATGATGGTTAAAATAATGGCAACGGCAATTTGCCTGCGTGTGTATCGCCCCATTCAGGCATTCCCCTTAGTGCCCGGCCCTAGCGTAAGTTGATTACTCACACTTTAGTGGCGTGCGAGTTCACAAAAAGCTGATTCAATTATTTTTATATCTATCAATTATATTAGAACAATTCTACCAAGTTGCAGATAAAATGGCGTACGGGTCAAAAACACAAACACCAATATGAACAAAGGTTTATATCATGCTTTTTCCACATCAAGGTGAATGGATCGAACTAGAACAGGGTCGATTATTTTGGCAACGTGATTTTTTGCCATTAAAACAATCGGATGAAATATTTGATTACTGCCTCAATCATTTAGATTGGCGTCAAGAAGCCATCATGATGTTCGGAAAATCGGTGATGCAACCGCGTTTACAAGCCTGGTATGGCGATAAAAGTTATCGATATTCCGGTTTGACAATGAATCCCTTGCCTTGGACGGCGCCACTTCTCGCGCTCAAGCAACAATGTGAAATTCAAGCGAACAACAGGTTTAATTCGGTATTGGCGAACCTATATCGTAACGGCGAAGATTCAATGGGTTACCATCAAGACAATGAGCCAGAACTGGGGCGAAACCCTGTGATTGCGTCGGTAAGCTTAGGCGCAGAACGACGTTTTACGCTTAAACACATTGCAACTAAGCAGACATTTTCTTTAGATTTAACCCATGGCTCTCTGCTGATTATGGCTGGCGAACTTCAGCATCATTGGAAACATGCCCTACCGAAGACTCGCCGTTGCCAGCAGCCACGAGTCAACCTGACCTTTCGCAATATCATCGATTAGGCAGGCCTCTTTGCGTTGCAGTTCTCCATACTTTTATCAGTTAACTTTGGCTGCAGTGGGATAACTATCGCGCCCTTTTAAACTCTTACACCAAGTTGACACCTAGTCCTTAGCCAAAGCACTAGGCTAATAGCTAAACCGCAGTGATGGGCACTGTGGTTAATGCCTTCCCACTAAGTGAGCAGAATGAAAGTAGCGACACGCATTTTAAGTGGACTCTGGATAGGCCTTTGGGCCTTTCATACCGTGGCAGCCACCGAAGAAGTCCCGGAGTTAACCTTTGAGCAATCGGCCGAAATTATTCGCCATACCTATGAAAATCAATTATTTACTTTAGAACCTAGCAAACAGAGCCATTATGGCTTGCGCATGTACCGCCAAACTCTGGATGGCAAACGTTATGCCGCGACCATTCATACTGAACTCAATACCATTGCCAGCACACTCAATCACTTTGCAGATAAGGTCAACACGCCAGAACAAATCGTCTTGTATGCCCAACGTCGTCTCGCCCCAATGCGTGAAACTCAAGACGAACGTAGCCAACGACGCTATAACGTCAGCAAAAACATGCCGGAATATGTGTATTTAGGTATCGATTTATTGAGCGCGATGGCGCGCGCTAACGAATACGGATTACAACACCGTGAAGACGATAAACTGCGCCAAGTAATACGTCGATATGACTTTAAAAAATACGCCACCAGCAAACCTATGATTGAAGCTTGGGCGCCGCAATTGGCGGCGCAAGTATTCTGGTTGCGCGAATTAGGTGAACAAGATGTGGTCGACGCCTTCATTGATACTTTTCGCGAAACCTACCCTGACGAAAAAGATGCCTCACTGACCGCGCAGCAATATCGCAATAAAATCTACACCATGACGCACATCATTGAGGCCATGTCCCATCGCTATCAAACGTCGGTCAACGAAGGGGACCAGCAATGGATTTACGACTACTTTCGCCAACATATCGATACCATTTTGTTGCGCGCCACACCGAAAGTCATCGCTCAAGTCGGTATCAGTTTCTTATTGGCCGGATTGGACAACGATGCCGTAGTCGAAAAAACTCGCGAAGCGGTACGTAAAGCAATCAGTGCCGATATAGGCATGATTCCTTCAGCTACTGGGGAAATGAACCTCAGCCAAGGTGAGCAACGTAACGTCCTTGCCATCATGCTACTTGACTGGCAAGGCGTACATGCATCACCAACGGTCAGCAATGATCCCAACCTGTTTGCCAACCTGCCCTATGGTTTAGTGTCGAAAAATGGCGCGAACTAACATTGCAAACTTAAGTGGAATAATGAAGTGATATCGCGTCCGCCAGCAAAATCGCTGAGTTACGCGAAAAGAAAAGGGAGCCTAGGCTCCCTTTTCTTTACATCGTCTAGTGACTGGTACGATGCTGATATTGTTCAAACATTTTACGAATATTAGGCCATTGTGGAATCAGCATATTCAACACATTGGCGAGCACAATCAGCGCTAAGCCAAGCAATTGATGGTGGGTAAATGGGTCACTGAAGAACAGCCATTGCCATAATGCCGTAAACAACAAATTGGTGAAAATAAGCGGTGCCAATTGCGAGCTGGAACTGACCAGCTTATAAGCCTTAGAGCGAAACACCTGAGTGTTGATGACCAAAAGCGACAAGGTTGCCAACATCACTACCAGAAGAATGGGATTGTTAACTTCTGCTTGCACAAATTGTAAGTTAAACGCTGAATCACTCACATAGAGACTGACCGCCATAACTGGAAACAGCAATATCGATGCATAAAAGAAGGTCCAAAAATTAATTTCTAATGCGTTGAGCTGACTTTTACTCGCTCGATACAAACTGATTTGTGAACCAGCATTAAATAGCCCTGCCGCCAAACCAATAAACAATTCTGGTCGAAATTCAATATTGCCCACACCGCCGGATAGCATCACCACACCGGAAAACGTCACAATCAGACAAGCCACCGTGACCCACTTAATCGGCTCTGCAAAAAACAGCCGCTCTAAAACGGGGATAAACAAAGGGCCAGTACCAAATAGCACCACACTTTCAACCAAAGTTAAGTGCTTAAGTGAAAAAATAAAACACAGTTGGCAGGCGGCGATGCACAAGGCTCGAATCCACATAGGTTTGAGCATTTCAGCGCTTGGCTTTCTCACACCGCGGACACACAACATCAGTAGAATAAGTAATGCTGGTAACAAAAAGCGCAAAAAACCAAATAAGTTAGCATCAAGTTGGTTGGCTAAAGATTTCGACAATAAACCACTTATCGAAAGGCTGAAGGTAGAACTGAGCATAAATAAAATGGGGTACAACTGGTTTGGCATTATCTCCTCCCTTGTTGCTGCGCATTCTATCGCTCTGGCAAATAAATAAAAAACGAGTAATATTTACACCACCGTTAAGAAAAACTAACAGATGAAAAAACTCGCACCTTTAAAATCACTGTATTCATTTGTCGCCGTCGCTGAAACTGGCAGTATGACAGAAGCAGCAAACCAGCTAAATGTCAGTCATTCTGCGGTCAGCCAGGCGATCAAGTCGCTGGAAAACCAACTCGGCCAAACGCTGTTTCATCGAGTTGGCAGACGCGTCGAGCTCAATGTTAATGGAAGAAAATATTACAAAGAAATCGCCCCTAGCCTAGAGAAAATCGTTGATGCCACGCAGAAAATGATGCAAAAAGAACAATCGAATCGCATCACCTTAAACATGATTAACTCACTGGCGATGCACTGGTGGATTCCGCAGATGAATCGCTTTGGTCTTTACGCCCCAAACTTAGACGTGCGTATCTCCAATCTTGTTGGTGCATTTTCGCTGCCACAAGAAGGGGTGGATGTCGCGGTCATTCATGGTGCCAAAGCCGATTGGCAAGATTACTACTGCGAACGTTTAGCCCATGATCAATTGATCATGGTTTGTAGCCCGGAGTTAGTTGAGCCGCAAGATACACCTGAATCTCTCCTTGCACGCTATCCCGCGATCATGGCAACCAATGAGCGACGTAAAGACGATTGGAAGATATGGGCCGAATTCCACCACATTGCTATCCCCCCAGCGAGCAACAACCTTAATTTCTCCAGTTCATTACAAGCAATGCAAGCCGCGATACGTCAGCTTGGCGTATTTGTCACTCATCGACTGTTTATAAAAGAGGATATAAAGCAAGGCTTGTTGATTGAGGTCGGTCATCCGGTCGAAAACCCGGCGCAAAGCTTTTATTTTGCCTGCCATAAAGACAAGCTTAAAAACGAATATATTCTGCAACTACGGCAGTGGATTCGTTCCGAATTTGCCAATATTTAGTCATTAAATTCCCACTTAGCAATGATGTACGAAAAGGCGATTCGAAAATGAACGAATCTGTGAGCAAGCAAGACGCACAAACCACATGAAGTATGTTTAAATTGATTGATTCGCAATAGACAACACATTGCATTGACAAATTATTGACATCAATCACATTAAATAACCTTATTGATGCCAAGGTTTCCATAAATATCTCCTACTATTTAACTGCATATTCATGAAATAGGACTTCAAACGAATGACATGGTTTATTGGCAGGCATATTGAAGAGGTGGCAGTTCTGTATGCTCGAAAGAAAAACAAGCTGATTGCCCTGTGCTCCTTGGTAACCATAGTGATTTTTACCGCCCATGAATTTGCTTATCATGATATTGGTTTATCTGCGTTCACTCTCCTCAACATGACTTGCTCTTTGATCCTTTCCTTCAATATTTATCAATGCTTAACTCGTGATAGTCGCTATACCGATTTGATTCTCAGCGTCGTATTGTTGTTTCAAACGACCATCTCCCTGCTCTACCATACGCCCAGCATCACCGACTTATTTTGGCTCTACCCGATTACCTTTATGCTCATCTTCGTAAACCATTTTCGCTATGGTGCTCTGATAAGTTTGCTGTTCGTGGCGATTGTGACCACTTACAGCCAGCTTAAAGGCGCGGTATTGTTCAATTCAGATTTTTCTTCTGCCGCATTTTTAGCCAGTTTCATTGTGTTTACCACTTTGCTTAATCTTGTTCATTTCTACAGCAATAAGTTGACCGATTACATTGAGCATCTTTCTCAGCAAGGGATTTCAGACCTTGCGTATCGCGACCATTTAACCGGGCTTGCCAACCGCTGGAGTTTTGAAAATTGGGCCCAAACCAAAATTGATCAAGCACGAGCAACAACCGGTATCACCGCGATGGTGTTCATGGATGTCGATAACTTTAAACAGATTAACGATAATTACGGACATGACATCGGAGACAGAGTGTTAAAGGAGGTCGCCCAGCGTTTGGCCTCCAGTACTCAAGTCACGGGTTATTGCCAAGATATGAATAATTCACTGGCACGCTTTGCTGGGGATGAGTTTATTCTGCTGCTCAGTGAAGTTCCAAGCCATAAGATCCTTACTCGTATTCTCGATAACATCACTGCTATCTTTGAAACCAGTCAAGAATCACAAGCTGGATATATCAATGATTTAACTTTGAGCGTTGGGGTTGCGTTGCATATGCGAGATGCCGATACGCTTTCTGAATTGGTGCGCTGCGCGGATAAAGCCATGTATTACGCTAAGCACAGCGGTAAGAATCAATACTGTTTTTATCAAAATATTCACGATCACAGCAGTCTTGAGCAAGACATTTATCGAGATAAGTCAGTCAACAGTGCAGCAAACCAATAAATCGACTTACCGTACATCTCTAACCGCTCATATACATAATCCACAAACACACCACTAAGACCACCATCAGCCATATTGCATAACGCGCCGTATTCGGCTTATCAGGCTTGGGCCGAATAATGGGCCTTAGTGCCGCCCTTCGAGCCGACACCATTGCAGACGGACGTTCTTCTTGTTGCTCTTTTTGCTTCTGGACTTTATTCGCCACCTTTCCAAAGCGGTGAATCTGATCAGCGGTTAAGTCTTGTGAAGGATCGTATTTATTATGGTTTTGCCCATGTTTGGGTACGACAGCCATAATTCGTCTCCTTTGCTGGCTATTAACTTAAGTATAGGCGGTATTGAGCGTTTGATTATTTAGCCTTTTCACTCACTTTCGCCAGCCACTGACACCCGCATGTTCGAAAAAGTCGAACATCACGCTCAGGCGCGCCCGCTCTTCAAAAGATCTCAGCTCTTCTATGCTATAGGAAAGTTAAGTAACGGAGACACACTCATGACGCGAGCACGAGAATTAACGCAGATCATTCCTTCCCAAGCCACTTCTGATGGTGATGGGGTAAAAATCAGCCGTGTTGCGGGTTTTAATAACGCGCGATTCTCTCCGTTTTTGATGATGGATGAGCTTAAATCCGATCAATCAAAAGATTATGTTGGTGGTTTCCCGCCTCATCCACACCGTGGAATTGAGACATTGACCTATATGATGATGGGCCACTTCCAGCACAAAGATCATATGGGTAACGTCGGAGAACTTCGTTCCGGTGGCGCGCAGTGGATGGCAGCCGGTCGAGGCGTAATACACAGCGAGATGCCAATCATGGAACAAGGGCAACTGCACGGTTTCCAGATTTGGATAAACCAACCTGCCAGCGATAAAATGCAGCCAGCGAAGTATCACGACTTCCAACCGGAAACCATCACTGAATATCAAAGTGATGATGCAGGGTTGATTCGCGTCCTCGCAGGTACCTTGAATGTCAATGAGCAAACGTTAAAAGGTCCACTACAAGATACTGGTGTACCGGCTATGGTTGCTGACTGGCGTAGTCAAACGTCTGCAAAGCTGGATGTGACAACAGAAAACCATCACAACATGATGATTTATGTGTATCACGGTTCACTTAACGTCGGTGAACGTGAGCTAAAACAGGGTCAGTTTGGTCTACTTTCGGCAGGTGATAACGTCCAGCTATCAAGTGGCAATGTCGGTGCTTTGCTATTTACCGGCCAACCGATTGATGAGCCAGTGGTGCACTACGGTCCGTTCGTGATGAATACTTTTGCAGAAATTGAACAAGCTGTTGAAGACTACAACGCTGGCAAATTCCATCAATATTAACCATTTTAAAACTAAAAATTTTTAGCAACCCTCCACGCCACTGCCTTGTGAATTTGTTGCTGTTTTTGCCACGCGTTACCGCGTGGCTTTTTATTTTTTCATCCTGCCAGAGGGTGGATAATTGTTATGCCAAGTACTCGCACAGATACGCAGTCGCAACGTCCACTTGTAAATCAAAAGACGAGTCGCCCGGTACATTGAAAGATTGGCCAGCGCTAAATGTTTGCCACTCTTCACTACCCGGCAGTTTTACCGTTAGTGCGCCTTTTACTACCGTCATTTTTTCCGCAGCACCAGTACCAAAGGTATATTCTCCGGCGGCCATAACGCCAACACTGCTTTTTGCGCCATCTTGAGTAAACGCGAGAGATTTCACGCCGCCATCAAAGTATGTATTTTCTTCAATCATGCATTTCGTCCTTGTCTAACTAAAAAATTGCCGTTTTCTTTTAGCCGAATGTCCTGATTTAGGCAAGACCAATTACACTGACCTGCATTCAAGAGAAAAACACAAATCACCAAACTCTCAAACCAAATTAGCGAATTCAGTCACTGGCGGAGGTGAATTTTTGTTTAGCAATCAAAGAGTCAGGTAATAATCGATACAATCAGCTTTATGAATCTTTCGTTCTTTTAGCGATAAGCAAACTTATCCTTGCAATGAACAAGAATTGATGTCGCTTCAAAAAATATGCTAAACGTTAGTTTAAAGATAGATTGGTTAGATACTATCGCTGACGATAAACAGTAGGCACGCCCGAATCGAGAATCGACATTTAACGAGTATCTATGGCCCCAGTGACCCAGAGTAAAGACATTCCGACGCGTAAACGTCGTCGTACCGTGGATCAAAATATGCGTATCATCCGCACAATATTTGGCATTGCATTTGTCGCATTGGCGATCAGCTTTAGCTTGATTCTGTACTTCAGCTATAAAGACTACGTGCGCCCAAGCAACGTGTATGGCACTTGGATTGAAATTGGCGCGCCACCGTATAACACTGAGCGGCTAAAATTCAGTGAGCACGGTGTGTATCGCAACGGTCGTTTAATCGCGACTCACTTTGAATTTGATGGTAGTACCATTGAGGTTAAAACCGGACGTGGAGTGAGTATTTATGAAATTTCAGGTACTCACGAATCACCGCAACTCAGGCGCTTAGTACCCAATAGCCCGACTCAACGCTTGGTCAAATCGGGCTATGAAGATACCGTCAATATGGAGGGCGGCGGCCCAGCTAAAAATCGCCGCGCCGCGCTGCAAGAACACTTTTCTGACGATTAACCGGTTAGTACCGTATCTTCTGGGTACTTCACTAACGACGGTTCGGGCCTTGCCAGCATATACGCAAGCGTCAACGGTCCGATTCGTCCAATCAACATCACGACAACCATGATGTATTTCCCTGGCTCTGACAATTCTGCAGTCAAGCCCGCAGAAACGCCAACAGTGGCAAATGCAGAGATGGTTTCAAACAGAATCTGCTCAAAGCTAGCTTTCTCGGTCAGCATCAATAAAAACATCGCACTGGTCAAAATCGCGCCGCTAACCACAATGATCGCCAACGCTTTAGTTACCGTTGGCCAACTGACGGTACGTTTAAACATCACCACAAAACGTTTTTGACGCAAAAACGCCCACGTTGCGACAAACGCGACCGCAAAAGTCGACACTTTGATCCCGCCACCAGTGGATGTGGAGCCAGAACCGATCAACATCAGCACGATCATAATCAGCAGTGCCGGCTGGCCAAATTGCGCTAAATCGACGCTATTAAAACCCGCAGTACGCGCACTGGCCGATTGAAAAAAGGCCGCCATCCACTGCCCGGTACTCGACAAATTCGCCATGGTCGCCGGATTTTTGTGTTCAAGTAGCCAAAACACCACAGTCCCAAACAGCAAAAGAGACGGTGTCGCCACCAGCATAATTTTGGTGTGAAGCTGAAAACCACCAAAGCCTCTGCGCCAGTTGGCAGCCAAATCACCGATAACGGTAAAACCTAGACCACCAAAAATAAACAATGCTGAAAGGGTGAAAATCACTTGAGGGTCGCTAACAAACCCCACCATGCTATCGGAGAACAGCGAGAAACCAGCGTTATTAAATGCCGATATAGCATGAAACAAGGCGTAGAATAAACCAGTACTCCAACCCATTTCAGGCACCCAGCGATACGCCAAAATCACAAAACCAATCGTTTCAGCAATCAGAGCAAACGCGATGATTTTTGATACCAACTTACGCAAGTTCACTTTGCTATCTTGACCGAGCGCTTCTTTCGCCAGAGCTTGCTGTTTGAGGCTAAGGCGTACCCCAAACAGATAAAGCAACACCGCTGAGAGCGTCATCTGCCCAAGCCCACCGACCTGCATCAGCACCATCAGCAAGATTTTACCTGCCAACGTGAAATGAGTACCAGTGTCGACCACGCCAAGCCCTGTTACGCTTATCGCCGATGTCGCCGTAAACAGCGCATCGGTAAATGACAATCCCGTCACCGAGAACATCGGAAACATCAGCAACAATGCCGCTGGGATCTGCATGGCAAGAAAGCTCACCAAAATGACCCAAGGCTCTGAGCCTTTATGCTTTTTCTTTTCTTTAACGGGCAGTTGAAATAGCCCTGGGCTGTGAATATCCATTACAACGACTTCAGCTTAGAGACTAAGGTCGCCTCTGGGCCAACCACAATAACAACATCACCAATTTCCAACCTTTGGTCGCCGCTTGGTGATGCTTGAACACTGGAACCTCGCTTAAAGCCAAGAATCTGCACACCCTCTGCGCCGTAAAATGACAACTCGCTCAACTGTTTGGTCATTAACTTGGCGCCAACGACAATTTCGGTCATCGCGATACCAGAACCTAAAGGTTGAAACTCCAGCACTCGCCTATCCAGCATTTTTCTTGCGACGCGAATCCCCATATCACGCTCTGGCATGATGATGTGGTCGGCACCGATTTTTTGCAAAATCTTGGCGTGAAACTTATCGTTGGCTTTTACCCACACCGATTTAACCCCTGCCTCTTTCAATACCAAGGTGGTTAAAATACTTGAGTTGATATCGGAACCAATCGCAACCATCACCATGTCATAATCGCTTAATTTCAGCTCGGCTACTGCCTCTTCGCTGGTACAGTTAGCAATCAAACCTTGCGTTACGATACTTGCCGCGGCTTGCACTCGTTCTTCATTTAAATCGATGGCTAATACTTGAGTGCCCGAATCTTGGAGCTCCTGACATACCGACATGCCAAAGCGGCCTAGACCAATAACGGCAAATTGCTTATCAGCAAGTTTCATGGTTTTACCTTCTGGTTGTTAAAACGCGCAAAGTTTGCGCTTAAGAGATAGTGCAATCAAACACCACGAGTCGATCCTGACAGTATTTTTACGACATCGTCGGACATTCCTGTCAGCCAAGACTTAATTGTCTGATTTTTATAACGTAGTATAGGGGTTTTAGTCCAACCTTTATTCTCAATTACAAGAACGCTCAATTATGCAAGAAGAGATCGCTCAACTGGCTAACGAAGCCTCGCAATTCGTCGACAAATGGGAAAGCAATGTCCTATTCATCACCGCCGCCAGTTTCGTTGTTTGGCTAATTTGGTGTGTGGTTTACCGACGTCTTGAAGCGCTGGCTGAAAAAACCAAACTGCGCTGGGATGACTTAGTCATTCAGGCGCTCAAGACCCCCATTAGTACCTTAATCTGGGGCTGGCCAGGCATCATTTCGCTTGGTTTCCTATTAGAAGGCCATTTTAAAACCACACTCGATTGGCTTAGCACCTTGAAATTACTGTTGGTGATTGCTGTCTGTGTGTGGTTTGTGCTGCGTTTAGTCACCAATGTTGAAAGTCATGTGATTGCCCAGCAAAAACGCGATGAGACCACCGTTCAAGCGGTATCGAAAGTGATTCGATTATTCTTCGTCACCATCGCGGTATTGACGATCATGCAATCCTTTGGCTTAAGCCTATCTGGACTGTTAACCTTTGGCGGCGTCGGTGGTTTGATTGTCGGTTTAGCCGCTAAAGATCTGCTGTCTAACTTCTTTGGCGGCATGATGATCTATTTCGACCGTCCTTTTAAAGTGGGCGATTGGGTACGTTCGCCCGATCGAAACATCGAAGGCACCGTTGAGCGTATTGGCTGGCGTATGACCATCATTCGCACTTTTGATAAGCGCCCCCTGTATGTGCCCAACTCAGTATTCAGTAACATCGTGGTCGAAAACCCTTCGCGAATGCTCAATCGCCGCATTTACGAAACCATAGGTATTCGCTACGACGACAGCGAAGTGCTAAGCGATATTGTTCACGAGATTAAAAAAATGCTTAAAAACCATCCTGATATCGACACCAAGCAAACCTTGATCGTCAACTTCAACGGATTTGGACCGTCATCTCTGGATATGATGGTGTATACCTTTACCAAGACCGTTAACTGGATTCGTTACCACGAAGTGAAGCAAGATGTACTGATAAAAATTATGGACATCATTAATGCGCATAACGCGTCGATTGCCTACCCGACCCAAACCATCAAACTCGCGCCGGAACATGCGGGAATGAGCGAAGTTTTATCAAGCCGTTAAAACCACAAAGCCCTGCATGCGCAGGGCTTTTTTGACCACTAATGAGCAATGATATCTAAGCGGTGCTCGCGGCTTGTTTAGCACTTGTCTGATTAGCACTTTGCGCTTGTGTATATAACCACATCATCAGCAAACAGAGTAAGAAACACAGCCCGAATAGCCAAGTGGGTGAAGCGTGTTCAATCATTAACCCACCAACAAGCGGCGCAAAAGCGAATCCCAACGAATACAACGCTGCGGCGCCAAAATAAGAACCACGTAGATGCTCAGGCGCCATTCGGTCGATTTGCACGTTGAGTGTCGGGAAGGCGATCACTTCCCCAAGACTCAACACGAAACAACTGATCGCCCACCCCATCGGCCAATGCTCCGGAGTGAAAACGAATCCCAACTGAGCCAGCGCCATCAGCATCACCCCAAGTCTTGCGCGCCACATTAAAGCCACATTTTCCAGCCACTTAAGGAGCGGAAATTGAAACACAATCACAGTCACGGTATTAATCAGCACCAGTGAGGCAATAATTTGCGCGGCGCTTTCTGCCCCAGAACGAACGATAACTTGAGGTAACGAGGACTCGACTTGCGCATAAACAAACATCATAAAGAAGTTGGCGATAATAAGCTTAACGAACAAGCCGTCTTGGCGAATCACATTCAGTGTCGCGCTAAAGTTTGGCGTCTGTGGCTTGATTTTATCGGCTCCGCGCTGCGAACGTTCAATGCCAAAAAATAGCCAAAGGGAATAAAGCAAATATGTACAACCAACAACATAAAAAAGCTTTTGTGGCTCGGCCAGCGCAAGGGTAACCCCAATTAAGGGCCCGATCGCACCACCGAGATTAAGCATGAAATAGCGCACGTTCTGCGCCAGCTCACGATCTTTGGCATCGCTGAGGTTGTCGCCCAATACCGCTTTAGCGGGCGCTTCGATCATCGGCCTCATTAACCCAGTGGCAAGGATTAACAGATAAAATTGCCAAATTTGGTTGGCCATTGCGATACCACTGTATGCAAATGCGGCAATCACACTGCCGGCGACCATCACCCATTTTCGGCCAAACTTATCCGATAAATACCCCGAATAAAGCCCAGTAAACGCGCCTACCAACGCCGACAGTGCGAGCATTCCACCAACTTGCGTTGCCGATGCACCATAATCACGATACAGAAACACCACTAAAAATGGCCACGCCATGAAATAGCTGGTTCTGGCGATCAGTACACCGATGAGAACGGTCCACACTGAGAAATTAAAACGCCGTATTCGACTCCATTGAAATAAACTTCCTTCGCTCACTCACTCGTTCCTATTATTTTTATTGTTTAAATTATTGGCAAGTTTAATAACGATTATTGTTATTAAGACTAGCGAGTATATGAGTTTTGATACAAAAAGATAGCGTTCAGTTAATTCAAGCTATCAACCGTTAACAATGAATAATTGCGTTGAATTTGTACTTAAAGCTGAGCGACCTAGCCGCCATAAACTCACAGTTTATGGGCAAGTAATCACATCTAAAACAGGTGATAATATCGCTTAAATTAGGTGCAAATCCGTTTGTAACGCTCTGATTTAAATAACACTAATATCATTAGCTATCCTAAGAACAAAAAGCACTCAAATTCATAAACCACCAACAAACATAATCTTTACAATTTATTTTCAACCTAGAAACTTAATCGGCTTTTTCTGTGATCCATTACCAATAAGAACGTTTGCAGTTTGTTGGCATTTTGGAGTGTGAACTGTACGTCAGCTTTTTTATAAACCTAGCGGGAAAATATTGTTAGTTAATAATAAACATTAGGACTATTAATATGCTGTATTTGGAGTTTTTGTTCCTACTCTTAATGCTCTACATCGGCTCACGATATGGTGGTATCGGGCTTGGTGTTGTGTCGGGTATCGGCTTGGTAATTGAAGTTTTTGTGTTCAAGATGCCACCGACCTCCCCTCCTGTCAGTGTGATGCTGATTATTCTTGCTGTTGTGACATGTGCTTCGATACTCGAAGCCGCAGGCGGCTTGAAATACATGCTTCAAGTCGCAGAACGATTGCTGCGTAAAAACCCCAAACGAGTGACTTTAATTGCCCCTTTTGTCACCTACTCGATGACATTCCTGCTCGGTACGGGTCATGCAGTCTATTCAATTATGCCGATCATCGGTGATGTCGCACTGAAAAATGGCATTCGTCCTGAGCGCCCAATGGCTTCGGCTTCAGTGGCCTCGCAACTGGGCATTACCGCATCGCCAATTTCAGCCGCTGTGGTGTATTACCTCGCTCAGCTATCTAATATTCAGCACGATATTACCTTAGTATCGATTTTGTCTGTCACCATTCCAGCAACACTATTTGGTACTTTGTTAATGGCGCTTTACAGCCTGAAACGCGGTAAAGAACTCAATGACGATCCTATCTATCAAGAACGTTTGCAAGATCCAGAATGGCGTGAGCGTATTGAAAGCACCACAGCAACATCTCTTGATGAAAACTTGCCAACCGCTGCTCGCAACTCCGTCTTGATCTTCTTACTGGCGCTCCTGACTATCGTCGTAGTCGCGATGCTGCCTGAAAGCCGTACTATCGTTGAAGGCCAAAAACCAGTCAGTATGGCGGTTGTGATTCAAATGATGATGCTGTGTTTTGGCGGTATTATTTTGCTGGTCACCAAAACCGACCCGCGTAAAGTGCCGAATGGCGTGGTGTTTAAATCCGGTATGGTCGCCGCGATAGCGATTTATGGTATCGCTTGGATGTCCGACACCTATTTCCAATATGCGATGCCACAATTCAAAAGCGGTATCGTTGAAATGGTGACCGACTACCCTTGGACGTTTGCTTTGGCATTATTCATTGTTTCTGTGGTCGTTAACTCTCAAGCCGCGACCGCGCGTATGATGTTGCCAGTCGGACTCAGTCTGGGCTTAGACCCTGCGCTGCTGATTGGTATTATGCCTGCCGTATACGGTTACTTCTTTATTCCGAATTACCCATCGGATATCGCGACCGTGAACTTTGATACCTCAGGTACCACCAAAATTGGTAAATGGTACTTTAACCACTCCTTTATGGCGGTCGGTTTGATTGCTGTCATTGGTTCATGTTGCCTAGGATATGTGCTGGCGCAAATGTTTATCTAATTCGCCAACGCTTATAGAAAAAGCCAGCATACGCTGGCTTTTTTGTTGGGGTATTATTTGTGCTCCGTTATGGCACACCGTGGCCTTTTGCTGCAACCCAAACTCGATACCATTGTTCGCGAGAAAGCTCTAATTGCAACGCTTTGACTGCATTGGCAACACGTTCAATTTTACCACTTCCGATAATCGGCACAGGTTTCGAAGGCAAACGCATAACCCAAGCGTAAATAACCTGATCGATGGTTTGCGCGCCGATTTCGTCTCGAATCGCTTCAAGCTCTTTGCGCACTCGTTGTATTTGTTCACTATTGCCACTGAAAATCTCGCCTTTAGCCAAACACGACCAAGCCATAGGCTGAATACGAGCTTGTTGCAGTTGATCGAGCGTACCATCGTGCGCGACTTCGAAATTCAGCGGATTGATCTCCACTTGGTTAGTTACAAGGGATTTCGATAAACGCGATTGCAATAAACTAAATTGGGAAGCACTAAAATTAGACACACCGAAATGTTTCACTTTGCCAATTTTATGCAGCTCCTGAAATGCTTGAGCGACTTCGTCTGCGTCCATCAACACATCAGGACGATGAATCAATAGCACATCGAGCTGTTCCACATTGAGTCGCGCAAGTGAATTATTCACCGAGTCATAGATATGTGCGGCGCTGGTGTCATAGTGGTTCACTTTACGATCAGGAAACTTATCGCTACACAAATTAATATCGCATTTGGTGACGATTTCGATTTGCTCCCTTACCGATGGGTCGAGTTTAAGTGCTTCACCAAACAGTTGTTCACACTCGTAGTTACCATAAATGTCCGCGTGGTCAACGGTGGTAATACCCAGCTCAATATGCTGTTTTAAAAACGTAAGACGCTGTTGCGGCGACATTCCCCAATCAGCAAGACGCCAATAACCCTGTACCATTTGAGAAAACTCAGGGCCTTGAGGAGCAATAGTCGTTTTAGACATCATGTCCTTACCTCCAAAATGAATTCGTTTACGAGGTTATGCTTGTTTGGCGTTTGGCTCAACGTATACTGGGAACAAATTCGAACTGGAGTACGAAATTTGAGTTTTGCAGCACGTTTAAAGCAACTGATTGGCAAAGAGACGGTGAGTGGATTTGCTCGTCGAGTCGAGCTCTCTGAAGCCTTAGTTCGCAAATATCTCGCAGGAAGTGAGCCAAGTTTATCCAAAGCCAACCAAATTGCGATGCGGGCTAACTGCTCCTTAGAGTGGCTTGCCACTGGATGTGGGTACTTATATCGCCAAGCCGAAGTGGTGGATATGGAGGCCTATACGCTTGCATATCAAGCGGTCTTTAACCGCGCCCCACAAGCACTTGAAGAGCATCAACAGATGATTTCTGGTTATCAGTATCTGCGAGCTCATAAAAAAGCCGACGGTTACCTTGATCAACAAGCCATGAAACAGTTTCTCTCACGCCAGCAAGCGGAGTTAGATGAAACGCCAACCAATGCCTAATGTCGACCGTATCAGCGGCGATAAAAAATAAAAAGCTCGCCGATGGCGAGCTATATAGATCAGGCAAATTTTTGCAGTAACCGCTGCGTCACTTTCACGCCGCGATCTCGATACGCAAACCATAGATAAGTGGTCACAATAGAAAAGAACAAATAAGAGAGCGAAAATACCAGCGGCGAACTGATCAGTTGCTGCGAAATCCCCCAGCTAACTCCTGCAACGGTCACGCACAACTTCGCCAACATCCCTAATCCAAGCAGCAAAAAGGCCAGTTGAGGGTAACGGCTGGAGCGAAATGCGAACCAATAACAGCTACCCACCGCCAACGAGGCTATCGACAATCCGAGCATAAAAGAATGCCAATGATCCGCGGCCGCAACACCACCAGAAACGGATAACAACGCAATTAGGAGTAATTTCATACCACGCTCCATAACCCACACAAACATTTCATTATCGAAATCTTAATTTCCAATATATTGCTAATTGATTAGGTAAAACACAAGGGCAAATAGCACCTTATGATGAGTCAGGGTCCCGGTAAAAACAGAATGTAACGAAAATGATCAGTGGCAAAAAAGAAATGTCTTTGCAGATTAGGGAGTTTTCTGGTTCAAAAAGTAGCCAAAGGCAAATTGATACAAAAATTTAACACAAGCCAGAACGCAATAATATGTATCCAAATGTAACATTACCAAGCCGACTATTTAACCCAAAAACCTAGCAAACACCATGCGCAATCTATTGAGTAATGCGATAAATACTAAGCAAACTAAATGATTTATCACACTAATTTGTCGCTGTTTCAGAGTCTGTTTCGAACATGGAACGAGTGTGACATTGATATGAAATTCATCACCCAAAAATCAAAAACCCTACCTAGCGCATAAAACTCAGCAAAATCTGACTTTATTTAGTGTAAGCCCGCATATTTTAGTTGACTTAAATGGGGCGCTCTCTCAGACTATACCGCAGCTAGAAATCGATTCTTTGTCTACACCTGCGTTTCGTTGAGTTTCTTGTAACTCCTCAGTCGTACCGTACGCAATAGCAATCTACTTTTACGCGCTATCGTGCCTTTATCGGCTAACATTTTTTTAATAGGATTTATATTATGTCTAATACAGTTACTGGAACAGTAAAATGGTTCAACGAAACTAAAGGTTTTGGTTTTATTCAACAAGAAAACGGTCCTGACGTTTTCGCTCACTTCAGCGCTATCACTGGCGACGGTTTCCGTACTCTGACTGAAGGTCAAGCGGTTGAATTCAGCGTAACTCAAGGTCAAAAAGGCCCTCAAGCTGAAAACATCAAAGTACTATAATTTTAAGTTAAAGTACTTGTAGACAAAAATAGCCAGCACATGCTGGCTATTTTTATGTCGAAAATTCATGCCCTCGCTTGTATCCTTGAGATTCAAAGTCAAAAGATGATCTGAAAAACCATTAGTTACAATGAATACGCTCGAGCAATTCCTAACTCAAATTGGCATGAACCAACTACTCTCTAGTCAAACCTATTTGGCTCAGTGGCAATCTTTCTGCGCGCGTCATCACTCACTTTTTGAAATTGTCACCGCCGATAAACCCGAATTAGATGTCGCTCTAGGACTATTTACCAAAGCGCATATCGAAGCCATCACTCAATTCGAAGCCCAAAGCCAAGCCGCGAAAGGTGTGATTTTCGCCATAGAAAACAACCTAGCCGAACACAAAAATGCATTTCAGTTAGATGCTGCCGATGAACTTGAATTTGTTACCCACGGTTGGCTGTACCTTCAAGGCTATCTAGCAATGGATTTCAGCCTGGCTAATGACCATGCTCATCAAACAGCGCATATGCTCACCCAAACCTTTTCCGGAAATCCACAAGAAAAACGGAGTATGTTTCTGTCAAGCTATTACATTGGTAAAGAAAGGCGTCCGGCAACGAATTCACCTAAAGGCTTGGCGCGACTGGTTCAATGGTTAAAGTCACTTTAACCTCAAGATTAGAAATGCCAACCAAATAACGCAATTTTGTACAAGTCTTTGACATTTATTTGTGGCTTGATAACGTTCTGCATTCACTATCAGGATGATTTATGAGTAGTACTGTTTTGCCCTCTTCAACTTTGCAGCCAACCAAAACGCGTTTATTTATCCAAGGCGCCATTGCAATGCTACCGCTAACGATCGCCGTAACACCGTGGGGACTGCTTGCCGGCTCTTATGCCGCGCAATCTGGGCTTGATATCATTCAAAGCCAAGCGCTCTCGGCGATTTTATTTGCCGGCGCAGCGCAGCTCGTCGCAACCGGAATGATCAAAGCCGGCGCGGGAATTACCACCATGCTGTTGACCACCTTATTCATCACTTCACGCCACCTACTCTATAGCGTATCGATGCGCGAAAAAATCCGTCATCTTCCTGCTCGCTGGCGGTTAGCACTGGGATTTTTACTCACTGATGAACTGTTTGCTTTGTGTGGCAAGCAATCAGACCAGGAATTTAACCGCTGGTATGCACTAGGAGCTGGGTTGAGTTTTTATTTGGTGTGGAACATCGCTTCATTTATCGGCATTTTAGCCGGTAGCCATATTCCAATGATGAACCAACTCGGCCTTGAATTTGCTGTGGCTGCCACTTTTATCGCCATTATCACACCAACCATAAAAAGCCATCCTATTGCGCTTTCGGTTCTTGTCGCATTGGGCCTTTCAGTGCTGTTCTCGATTTTACATACGCCGGGGGCACTTATTCTGTCGAGCGTTGGTGGAATGCTGGCAGGCTATGTCGCCGAAGTATGGGGAATAAAACGCACATGATGGTGATGATATCGATTCTACTGATGGCGGCACTGGTGTTTGTCAGTCGCTACTTATTTCTCGAACCACGACTGCCAGTCAAGTTAGGCACTGAAACCAAGCGTTTACTCAGTTACTCAAGCCCCGCCGTATTATCGGCCATTTGGGCGCCGATCGTATTTGCCCCAGATGAACAGCTTTGGTTATCACCAAGTAATCCATACTTGCTTGCTGCCTTGCTGGCTGGGTTTCTGGCGTGGAAAACTCACAACGTGTTACTGACCACCATTGTGAGTATGGGTGTGTTTTTAGTCTTAAAACTTTGGGTGGTTTAATTCGCCACCCATTCAACTTCAATTAGCGTGTAATCGCCGACTTTCAAGCGTGCCAAAAACGCATCGCCTTGATGTACTTCGCCAACACCTTTAGGAGTACCCGTCATGATGACATCGCCATCGCACAACGTAGTGTAAGTTTTGATTTCTTGTAAAATCGTCTGCGGCTGATACATCATCTGTCGAACCTCACCATGCTGTACTCGTACACAGTTGATATACAGTTCCATCTGTAATTCGTCGATGTTAACGCCTTTTAATGATACAAAACGACTCAATACTGCTGAACCATCAAACGCTTTCGCTCGCTCCCAAGGCAGGCCATTTGCTTTAAGATCAGACTGAACATGTCGCTTGGTAAGATCCAGCCCCACCCCGACAGCGTCAAGCTGACCTTTTTTAACCACGAAACAGATTTCGCATTCGTAATGAATCGATTCTTTATTTGAGGCAATAAGTTGGTGAGAGATAGAGGTTGTGGGCTTATTGAACACCACCATGTTTTCCGGTATCGCGTTATTCAGTTCCTGAATATGCTCTAAATAATTGCGCCCTACGCAAACCACCTTTGTCGGTTTGATATTTTTTTCCCCAACGCGCACCGTGTACATCATGTCTTCCCTGATTAAAATAGAACCAAAGCTTATCCTAGCGAGGTGCTAAAAAAATATCGATTTTCAGAATGGAAAACTACGATCACGCCCCAAAGTTTTTTATCACTTTTAAACACAAAGACTTAAGCATTGCCATCTCTTCCAATTCAAGCCCAAATCGGCAAGCCATTTTTTCAGGAATACTGTTGGCTTGATCTTTCAAAGCAACGCCGGATTCCGTCAACAAAAGAACGCGTATACGTTCATCTTTAGCACTGCGTTGACGCTCAACATAGCCTTTTGATTCCAGACGTTTGAGCAAGGGGGTCAACGTCCCTGAATCCAAATGAAGCTTCTCACCTAAGTCTTTGACGCTAATGCCATTATGCTCCCAAAGCACCATCATTGTCAGGTATTGAGAATAGGTCAAATCCAGTTGTTCAAGAAACGGACGATAGGCTCGTATCAACGCATTGGCGGCGCTGTAGAGCGGAAAACATACCTGATTATCGAGTGATAACAGGTTGTGTTTTATCTTTGAGTCTGAAGGTTCGGTACCACATTGGCTCATAATAGCTCCAATTAGATTGCGCACAATATGTTATTCAGTATGACAAAACTACCCCATTATGGCTATAGGATTTTTCCCCTGCCGTGCCTGATAAATAGTACGAAGTACAGCAAACGTTGATATTAAGCTAAGTCATAAAGATTACATATAACAGACATGATTACATCACTGAAAAGCAATAAAAAGTTAACACTATAAAGCTACTTTAGTCTCGTTTTCGAGGAGTAGGAATGCTCCAAAGTAACTATTTATAGGGTTTATAAAAATGAAAAAATCAGTCATTTCTTCAGCAGTGCTAATCGCATTATTCTCAGGTTCTACACTGGCAGCAACCGTCTACCAAGACGAAACCAGCGAACTAAAAATCGGTGGCCGCGCTGAAGCGCGATTCAATGTTTCTGATAATAATGAAAGCGCGACCGACAGCTCGTTCAAAGACAAATCTCGCGCTCGTGTCAACCTAAATGGTAAAACCAAACTCGATAACGGATTGTACGGTTTTGGTAAATACGAAGCAGAAATGGATACGGACAGCGAGATCACTAACCGTTACGTATTTGCCGGTATTGGTGGCAACTTCGGCGAGTTCTCTTACGGTAAACAAGATTCAGCCCAGGTGCAGGTGACCGATTTCACTGACACTATGGCAACGTTTGGCGCAGACGCAGCAGATCTTATCTCTGGCAACAAAGATAAGCGTGAAAACAACTTCGTCTATAAAGGCAAATTTAACAATCTAACAGTTAAAGCCAACTACATTTCCGCTGAGGAAAAAGACTCCGATAGCTACGGAATCTCGGGCGTGTATGAACTGGATTTTGGTCTAACACTTGGCGCTGGCTATGTCACGCAAGATGCAGCAGATGACGCCGACAACAATCAGTTTAACATCGCCGGCCAATACAAAATTTCCGATCTAACTATCGCGGCTCTTTACGTGACAGGTAAAGCGGACGATGCCGACGCCGACGGTATTGAAGCCAGCGCAAAATACAAACTAGGTAAAACCACATTTGTTGCGGTGTACAACAACCAACAAGTGGATGACCAAGATACTGTCGATAACGTTGCACTAGAAGCGGTTTACAAGTTTAACGGCAATCTGCGCACATACGCAGGTTACAAGTTTGAACAAATCGATGGCGAAGACGACCAATTGCAAGCGGGTATTCGTTACGATTTTTAATCTTGAGTAGGATCACGTTAGGTAGTGCGGCATAGGAGTAAGCTCAGTAAAAACAGGTTCTTGCATCAAATTAGTGCAAAGTTCACCAAAATAGCCATCACGTCGGACGATTCTGACAGTGAATTCGGCCAAATGTGACGAATTTACTGAGTTTAAAAAGTTGGCACGCTACCTGCTTTATAGTAATTACAAATGCTCGGCAGCGTTTGTGCTTCTTTTTCGTAGTGGGGAAACCCGTGGCAGAAACTACGAACCATTCATGTTCTTTACTCCCCTATTTTAGGGGAGTTTTTTTTGCCTATTCTATTGCTCCCCTAGCTTTTGCGACGAGCCATCAGTCACAATTTCTTTAGGTCAAAATCGGACTTAGATCATATTCTTGATATTCCACAGCGCTTAAAGTGTTTGGCTGGCAACGCTTCTCACCTTTGCACAGGCGTAAAAACTTCTCTTGAACAGACAAATTTACCGCCATACTCACTAGAGCAAATGAAATTAAATTCGCGGTAATCGGTTCTTTATCAGCAAAGCATTCAATGAGGTAAGTTCAAATGGCAGATCCAATTAATATCACCTTATATCGTTGGGCTGGGCATTGGGGTCCATTTAAAGTCAAAATACCTTGCGGTGAATGTACGCTGACCAAAGATATACTTCATAACGTGTTTGATACGGAACTGTTTGGCATTCCGGTACGATTAGTCGAAAAAGACTGGCTTAGCTGTTGGTGGGAGCCATTGCGCTATAGAGCTTGGCATGCGCCCATTGTGATGGTAGAAAACCGTGTTATTAGCCAAGGAGAAGCGTTAAATCGCGGTGTGTTAATTCAAGCTGTGATAGAGCAGTTGGCCGACAAAGAGCCCATCAAAGGCAATGTGGTTTATGGTAAAGCCCATTGCCCGTTTTGTATCGAAGCCAAACACATGCTTGAGAGTGCAGGTATACCCTATCAATACCGTGATGTCGTCACATCCAGTGAACACCTCTACCGCATGATTCCAGCGGTGAAAGCCATCGTAGGCAAGAAAACCCCGGTAACCATGCCGCAAATCTGGCTTGAAGACGAATATGTAGGCGGTGCAACAGAGTTAAAACTGTGGCTGGAGAAGAAAGGCACCCAGCGCTTCCCAGATAATGTCATTCAGATCATCAACGCCCATCATCACAGTAATTCTCGCTGAAACCACCGTCCTAGGAGGTGGTTTAAAGCTGACAACAAAAAAGCCCAATCACTGAGTATTGGGCTTTTTCGCTTAACGCAATGCTAAAAGTTGCTTAAACCATCTTTTGAACATTGAGTGTTTCTTTGTTGAGCATTGACCACGCTGGCAATCAGCAGACATCTGTTGAACGAGCATGAGGCCAAGATAAGCATTGCAAAAATCGTTATTCATTATAATTCGCTCCTACGACTGGCAGGAGTGATTATAATCACAAAGTTTAGAAAAACAAGATGCACATCACATTTTAGTTACGTTTTTCTTGACGGTATGTTTTACCCGCAGCTTGGTACGTATCTTTACGCTTAACGCCAAATTGAGCATCGAAGAACCAAGCAATGAAGCGAATTAAATCGTCGCCTTCGTTCATGATATGTTCGACATATTCCTGTTCTTCGCCCTGCTCATTTTCCAGCACAGAAATGTGATAAATACGGCGCTCACCCTCAATTTCTGCCACAGAAAATTGCCCAGTCAGCAATTGGGCGGCTTCTGCGATTTCTGAGTCGTCGTTATCCTTCAGCACCGCTAACGCCTTCGGCAAGTTTTCTTCTTCTAATAAGCGTTTAACTAGCGCTTCAAACTCGTTTTGTTGCATACAGCGATTCCTTATTTTGTTTGCTCGGCATTCTATCAGCACGCTAGCCGCATTCAAGTTGACTTTGCTATCGATTCAGAGAAAAAACTATACATTAATGCCCCGTCAGAGATAATAACGACAATATTACCAACATTAATTCCCAATTAGCACAACTGGTACAAATATGGATTGGATGCAAAGCGTGCGCAGCTATATTGGCGTCGTGGAAGAAGGCAGCTTTAACGGTGCAGCTCGAAAGTTAAATACCACCAGCTCAGCAATTAGCAAGCGTATACATATGCTTGAAGAACGGATTGGCGTCCAACTACTCAAGCGCACCACTCGCTCTGTCACTCAGACTGAAGCTGGGGCACTTTTTTACCAACGCGCCAAGGTACAGATCGACGGCTGGCAATCCATCGTTGATGAAACACGCTCAGTCAACCAAACCCCAGCCGGGCTGTTACGTATTGGCGCAACACTTGCCGTTGGCTCTAAATTCCTCGTTCAATATCTCGATGATTTTCTTAAAAAATATCCTGAGATTCGTATACAGCTGACGACCACCACACCAGGTCAACTGCCAGAATTAAGCTTAGATCTATTCATTAGCCGTGAGATTGAACAGCTCAACTCATTGAGTTTTAAAGCAAGCCGATTATTTGACCACAAGGCCGGTTTTTACGCAGCGCCCAGTTATATCGCGACACATGGAATGCCAAGTAATGTTGAGGACCTTGCCAAGCACAATGTGTTAATTTGGGGCGAAAGGCCACAGCGCGAACTCAAACTATCAAAAGGTCAGCGAGTGACATTAACGGGTAACTTCGCAACCACCAATCCAGAAGCGCTATTCTACGCAGCCAAAAACGGTATGGGGATTCTCATCACCAATGATGTGATGATCAAAGAAGATCTCCAAAACGGCAATTTGGTGAGGCTGCTACCCAGCGTGAGCGCCGATGAAGCCACTGTTTATGCTTATTATCCGAAACTCGAGTACCAACATACGAGAACTCAGTTGTTTCTCAATTACTTAAAAGATCGTCTCGACCAAGAACAGCACCAAGCTAAGGGGAAATCGAAGATCGAGTAATCACTCGGGTTTCTTACAAAGTTGAAAAAGCGGCTATGCTATACCATAGTAACTACGGTGCATATGATTACTAATTATTACAACGCTTTTTTATAACAACGTGGGTGCATAAATATGGCTACAAACTCACAGCTTGGTAATACGATCGATTTATCTATCGTGAATGAAACACTGGTTTTAGACGGTGAAGAACTTCTCGAAAAAGTCACATTAGAATTACACCAACATTTAGGTACTTTTTGCACCAGCATATTTGATATTGACAAATTTCATTCAAAAGCACGTCCTCTTGCTTGCTCATGTGAACACAGCGCTGATACGCCTGCAGCATTTCTTATTCACGGCACAGCAAGCGAGCACGTACTGACATCCGGCCAACCCGTTTGCGTCTATCGCTCGGGTTTGATGAAGCAATTTACTGAAGATGCTTACATTCAACAACATCAGTTAGAAAGTTATATTGGAGTGCCGTTAAAAACCAAATCAGGTGAAGTCATCGGCATACTGATATCGACCTTTCGCTCGCCGATTCAAGATGAAAAAAATGTCATTTTTCACCACCTGCTGTTCGCGAATGTCGTTGTCCATAGCTTGCGCTCAAAATGGCTCTCTGCTCGCTCAGACAGTTTAGTTAATCAGCTGAGCTATGAAGTCTCCCATGACAATCTCACCGGGCTGATGAACCGCAGCTTTCTCTCCGACAAGTTGGAGTTTCTTACCGCCGGTGCCAATGAGAGCTTTACACTCGCGTATTTAGATATCGATAACTTCAAGTCGATCAATGACCTTTACGGCAACTACATTGGCGACCAAATCATCAAATTCGTCGCCAATACCATTTTGGATGCAGTACCTGAAGATCAACTCTCTTTTCGTATCGCGGGGGACGAATTCGCTTTTATCACCTTTTCAAGCGATCCATTAACCATCTGTCGCAAAATCATCACCACGCTGGAAGAAGGCTACATCGACTCCTCACACAATATAAAGGTCAGCGTCAGTATCGGTATTGCACGTAAATCAGATAAGCGCCTTACCGCCGACCAACTGATTCTCAACTCAACTCTGGCATTAAAGGCGTGTAAGCAATCACGCAATAATAAAGTGCAATGTTACGACACTCACCTTAGCGCGCAATACTATCGCCGCACCATGGTCATTGATGCGTTAAGAAACGAACTCAATAAGCCGATGTCACCGGAAAGCGAGATCTATGTGCTCGCGCAGCCGATTGTGTCGAAAGGTGTCGACAACTGGCAATATTTTGAAATCCTCGCGCGCTGGAACAGTGATACGCTTGGCGCGATTTATCCGATGGAGTTTATCGAGGCGGCAGAACAATCTGGGCTTATCGTCGAGCTGGGTGAACGTATCATTGAAATGGCATGTGAAGCCAAGCAGCAGTTAGAAATCGGTCTTGGCTATAACATCAAGTTGAGCATTAACTGTTCAGCACATGAGTTGAATGATTCAACGCGATATCTTAAGCACCTAACATCAACTATAGAAAGATATGGTTTTTTACCCAAAGACTTTGTCATTGAACTGACGGAAACGGTGCTTCTAAAACAAACTTGTGAGGTGCGCAATATTCTCGATAGTCTTCGCGCGCTTGGTTTCACGGTCGCACTTGATGACTTTGGTACCGGATATTCGAGCCTGAATTATATTCATAGCTATCCTATCGATTGCATAAAAATTGACGCTACTTTTATTCGCAACATGCTGTGCAATGAAACCTCTGAGCGCGTAGTGTGGCTAATCATTCAATTGGCAGAGCAACTGGGCGTGACTCTCGTTGCAGAAGGTGTTGAAACAAAAGATGCTTTAGACAAATTGTATCAAATGGGGTGTCGCCAAATTCAAGGTTATTACTTCTCCAAACCTGAAACACCGAAAACCTTGATTCGTCACCTAACGCAAGAAGAACACTCCCCTCCGAAAGCCTCAAACGAATAACCCCTGCATTGCAGGGGTTAGTTTTTTGTTCAAGTAACACGATATTTACCGTGAACACTATGAATTGGTAGGTGTCTCTTGATCTTCTTTAGCCAGTTGTAACTCTTGGGTTTTCAGCATGCTATCGAGCTCATCACGGCGTGTTTTAAAGGCGGCCATTTCACTCTTAGGCACTGAACTCGCCATTGGAATTTTCGCCGTCACCGCATTCACAGGTCGACCACGAATGATCAACTCATAGTGGATATGTGGCCCGGTAACGCGACCCGTTTGACCGGAAAGACCAATACGCTGACCACGCGTCACTTTCTGTCCCTTATGCACCAATATTTTGCTCAGGTGTAAATAACGGGTTTTGTAAATACTGCCATGTTGAATAACCACGTAATTCCCTGCATAAGGGTGCTTACGAGTCATAACCACTACACCATCGCCCGTAGCAACAATCGGCGTCCCAACAGGTGTCGCCCAGTCAGTACCGTTATGCGGCGCAATACGTCCTGTGACAGGATGTTTACGATACGGATTAAATCCAGAACTGATTCGATAGTTACCGTTGACCGGCTTGCGCTGGAACGCACGCTGCAAACTCTGGCCATTATGATCGTAATATTGGCCATCCGAGTGCAGATACGCGCTAAACACTTTACCGCGGTTGAAAATTTTCACGGCTTGAATCTCGCGATTCCCCGTTAACGTATCTCCCACGTATTGACGCGATTGGACAAGCTCAAATTTATCACCAGCGCGAAGATCACGGGCAAAATTGACTTTATCTTTTAGTAACGAAACGACCTGCTCGATTTCTGTATTGTTAAGGCCTAGCTGTGCAACCGATTGAGAGAAACTGCCATGAATTTCCCCAATCATTGGAAGTTCTTTCCAAACTCCCGGAATTTTTACATCTTTATATTCGTATGATCCATCATCCAAGCGGGTATAAACAACACGTTCAACCACGCTGAACTCTAATTCCATTTTCTCTAAGCTTTTCCCATCTTCCGAGCGCCAAAAACGTAACGTATTGCCTGGCTTTAAGGTGTCGAGGGCAAGATAGTTCAGATCCGTTTCCATGACTTTCATCATGTCGCTATAACCAAAGCCAAGTTGCTCAAAGATTTTACTTAAGCTGTCACCTGACTGAATCACATATTCGTAATCTGGAAGGTTATAGATATCCGCAGCATCGGATAAAAGAATGTTATTAACGATTTCGGATTCTGGAAGAGAAAGTTCGACAGTACCTTGATGGGTTGTTTCTGTAAGAGCAACCATTCCGATAGCAGCAGCGATAGGAAGCCCCAACAACATGGTCAGTTTCAGTCTTGGCAACTCTGTGAAACGAGCTGTGATGGATTTGGCGTTCACACTCTACCCTTGCTTATATCTTAATTCAAAGGCATAAGATTACGGATTTTTATAAAAAAGTCACCTTTACGGTGACCTATGTTGACAAAAAAAAGACGTACTAACGTCTTTTTTTTAGAGAGAAGTCACCAAATGTGACTACGTTCATTCAGATTATCAATACGTTAATCATTCAAATGTCGAAACTAGACCGTTGTCTTCCCCAAAGCCATTTGGACGGTATAAATCGGCGTGTGGGTCATTCACCCAGCGTCGATCGTCAACCAAATAGCGAAACTCAAATTGGCTGTCTTTTGGCAGGCGAGTCTTAAAACGGAAAATTTTACTCTTGGCAACACGCTGCATCGCAATCGGCTGCCAATCAGCAAAATCTGCCACCAGTGACACTTTGCTATCCACCTGCTCATCAGGTACTTCGAAAGTCACTTCGACTTCGTCTTTAGTTTTAAAAAAACGTTTGTTGATCATTTCCAACTCCATGTAGTACACAATAATTTGCCGCGTCTTGTTTCTGGCTTTAAAACGTTCAGTAAGTGAGCAAACAATGCCTTCGTTACTGTCACCTTCATTCGAGCCTCTTATTGGTACCACTTGCTTTGGGCTCACAACAAAAAAGTATAGTGACTATTGCGCTTATCGCTCAATTAATTAACTTGATGTAGCTCACGCTATGACTGGAAATGGATAAGTAAATCGAGTTTGTCGCAACGCTATGAGTGGCTTGCGAATCAATTACATAAAAGCGAGGGAATCGCTGCGAATACCATGACATGCCCCCCTTTATCGCCCTTGTTAAATCATCATCTGAACGGAAATAGGTTTACCGTCAGTTTTACTACTCGAAGCTCTGATTGAAAGTTATAATCCCACCCCTAGAATTTCGAGGTGTGATGTGATTTCAAAATTGCCTAAATGGGTCGAATACGGTGCTTTTTTGCTTGCTTTGTTGGCAGGGATGGTTAATGCCATTGGTCTACTCGGTTTTCAGCATCAGGCGGTGTCTCACTTATCTGGGACCTTGACCATGATTGGTACCAGCATTGGTTTAGATCAACCTCAACTCACGCATTTATTACTGATCGTACTCAGCTTTGTTATTGGCGCTGTACTAAGCGGTGTGTTTATTGAAAGTGCCGCTCTCAAGCTAGGGCGTCGCTACGGCGTTGCCTTGTGCATTGAAGGCTTTCTATTGATGGCATCAATGCAGCTACTGCAATCGGATATTATCCTCGGCCAATACTTCGCATCGGCAGCTTGCGGCCTACAAAATGCGATGATCACAACGTTCAGTGGCGCAGTGGTTCGCACCACTCATATGACCGGAATTCTTACCGACCTTGGCCTGATGATCGGCGCCAAACTACGTGGGCAAGGCTTTGACTATCGCAAAGCCAAATTATTTGTCTTTATTTTGGCTGGTTTCATCACTGGTGGAATAATCGGAGCCAAACTCTTTCATTCATACCAAAACAGTGCTTTAGCAGCACCATCGGCGATGGCATTTCTTCTCGCAATCTCCTACTGGCTCTACCTGCTCTTGCTCTCATTTCGACGCAATGGCATTTGAAACAGAATGATAACCTGTATAACATTCAGCATACATTATCACTGAACCAGCCAATAAAATACGCATTTAATCTGAATAATTAATTTAAATTAATGAATAGTATTGCTTGAAGCGTAAATTGCAGGTAATCTCGCCGCCAACGCTTAGAAATGGATGTTTAGTGAATATATATGCCACGGTTGGCAAATATTGACTAGTTGTAACATGAGTGAACAGATGCAAGACACGACAAAAACCATCGACCAGCCAAGGTCGAAAGCGCACTTTTGGACCTTTTTGATCCCCTCCTTATTGGGATTATTTCTATTTATGTTTCCAATCAGCTACCAAGGCGATATCACTATCCCGGTTGCAGTATTGGCGAAATCAATTCAAGCCATATTTGGCGATTTCTTAGTTACGATAGTCACCGCTATCATTGCGTTTATGTCAGTTGCTTCCATCATTACGCGCCTAACACAGCCAAGATTTATTACTCGTAGCCCATTTTTAAATAACCTTTTTAACCCTTCTTTGCTGTGGCTTGGTGTACGAATCGTTGGCGGTATCGCAGTTGTCGCAACCTTCTTTCAAGTTGGTCCTGAAGCTATTTGGGAAGAAAATACCGGTGGCTTGGTGCTTGAAGGCTTATTACCAACCCTATTTTCTGTGTTTATTTTTGCTGGTTTGTTACTACCACTACTACTCAACTTCGGTTTGCTGGAACTATTTGGAACACTACTGAGCAAAATTATGCGCCCAGTGTTTAACCTTCCTGGTCGCAGTGCAATTGACTGTATTGCTTCTTGGCTTGGCGACGGCAGTGTTGGTATTTTGCTAACCAGTAAACAGTACGAAGAGAAGTTTTACACTCAGCGCGAAGCCGCTGTTGTCGGTACCACTTTCTCTGCTGTATCCATTACGTTTAGCCTCGTGGTGCTAGCACAAGTCAAACTTGAGCATCTATTCCTGCCTTTTTACGGCTCTATCTGTTTAGCTGGGCTGGTTGCTGCGGTGATCATTCCACGCTTACCACCGCTAAGTATGAAAAAAGACACCTTCATTGATGGTTCCAAACCAGATAATGATGCTGATGCCATTCCACAAGGCCACACCAGTTTTTCTTGGGGTATGAATCTAGCGCTGGAAAAAGCCAGTAAAGTCGGCCCACTCAAATCAGTATTTCATGACGGTCTAAAAAATGCTGCCGACATGGTATTTGGCGTATTACCAGTGGTCATGGGACTAGGTACCATTGCGCTGATGATTGCAGAGCACACCTCTGTGTTTGCAATGTTAGGTCAGCCTTTTGTTCCGTTCCTTGAGATGCTAGGGATTCCTGAAGCCGTTCAAGCGTCACAAACCATGGTTGTCGGTTTTGCAGATATGTTTATCCCTGCCATCTTAGCGGCTTCCATTGATAACGAGATGACCCGTTTCGTTATTGCGGCGATGTCTGTCACTCAACTTATTTACATGTCGGAAGTTGGCGCGCTGCTGCTTGGTAGTAAGATCCCGGTCAATATCGTAGAATTAATCATTATCTTTATTCTACGTACTTTGATTACCCTACCAGTGATCGCCGGTGTTGCTCACCTGATTTTCTAAATTTACCTATTAACTGGTAGAATTTATAAACCACTGAAAGCCCTCAATTTTATGAGGGCTTTTTGTTTTATACCAATAACTAAGTGTCAAAAGTGTTAATAAAAGGATTTTCATGCTCTGTAAACGCCCCTATACTTAGCGCCCAGTGAAAAACAACCAACTATAGTAGCAGTTGCATATCATGAAATGGATAACATTGATTGTTCTTTTTTTCAGTCCTTTAAGCTATGCCGAGGCTGATCTCAAGATCGCTCTACCAAATGGTACTGTTCAGACATTAAGCGTTCAACAAATTGAGTCCCAGCTTGAACCACAACGTGTGTCGACGCCACTGCCTTGGTATAAAGGCACTCGCAATTTCACCGCGATAAAACTGTCCTCTTTACTTGACTATTTTCACGTCAAAAATGCCAAAAGAATCAAGTTCAAAGCGCTCAATGACTATGTTTCGGTTACCCCCGTTTCAGATATTCAACGTTATCAACCGTACCTTGCATTTGAAATGGATGGAAAGCGGATGCGAATACGCGATAAAGGGCCATTTTGGCTAATTTACGATTTATCCAAAACCCCTAGCCTTGATACTGAATATTTTCGCCAACAAATGACTTGGCAAATAGCCACAATCACGATTGAGTAACATGATTGATATTCGCGCCAAAACCGAGTTAGGCCAGTTACTTGCTCGCTCGAAAACGTTGCTGATCGTATTTTCGATTTTATTGATCATAGCGAATTTTTATTTACTTTCCGCGACCAAAGACCTGTCGCGCAGCTACTCTGATCGCCAAAATCAAGCGACGTGGTTCTTGTTTCAGTTGAGCAAAGAATTTTCAGAACTTATCGCAGCATCTCGCTACGCCCATAACGATGCACAAAGCTTAAATCGCACCCTGCTGAAATACGAACTGACTTGGAGTCGATTCGACCTACTGATCGATAATAAAGAGTTTGATACCTTGATGAGTATGGAAGGCGCCTATGAATTTTTTATTCATATTTTTCATAAATATCAAGATCTTGAGCCAACGCACCAAATGTTAGCTAATGCAGACACAAATCGTGAATTTACCCATAATCTCGAGCATCTTTACACCACGATGATCCAGTTCATCAATGCTAACTTCCGCGTTAAAAGCCCCGTTTATCAGTCACAAGTTGCGCAAGCCAAAATGCTCAACCATTTCCAGTTTATTCTGATGTGTTTACTGTTTAGCTGTATCGGATTGGTCAGCTATATTCTGCACAAGGAATCCAGCTACCATAAACAGTTGGCATTAATTGATCCGCTCACTGGAGTTGCAAATCGCTTAGCCATGATGCATCAGACACAGGATAGAATCTTACGCGGGCGACCGTTTTGTCTCTATGTTCTCGATTTGAATGGCTTTAAGGGTATTAACGATACATATGGCCACCAAGCGGGCGACACGGTACTCGAAACCCTAGCGCAAAGGCTCAGCCACAACCAAAATGAACACGATTTCATTTTGTATCGCGTTGGAGGTGATGAGTTTTCGATTATCTCAGAGCGCACTAGTGATAGCGATGCGTTATTCCTGCACAAGCATATTCATAACACCTTTATCGACCCCATTGAGCTTGAAGATAAAACGCAGGTATCGATGACAACCAGTGTTGGCTACGCCAAACATCCTGAGCATGGTAACAATTTAAATCAGCTTATCTCAGTCGCAGACAAAAAAATGTATCAGATGAAGTTCGCCAAACGCTAGCTAAGCCTAGCAACCCATGCTTGGCACGCGTGTTCAATTCGGCTGCTACATTGCAGGCAAACTTGTTTATCACCGCCGTATGGGTCAGAAATACTGCCTGCGGCCCATTGGCCGAGTAGAAATGTTTTATTGCGAGTTTGAGTATAAACGTTCGCGATCTGCTCAATTTGATTGTGCTCCATCACCAATATTAAATCGCTCCAATCGCACAATCGCTGAGTAAGTTGTTGAGCTTTGTGCTCGTTGAGGATGATCCCTTTGTCTCGCGCCGCTTGTGCCATTGGAGGGTATACTCCATGACCAGAAAGACGGCTTTTTTCGGTAACTAACCCTGCCGAAAAAACGTTTTTATTTGGCAAACTCTGCTGCAATATTTTCTCTGCAACAGGAGAACGACAAATATTTCCAGCACACACAACAAGAATATGGTTAAACATTCAGGTTTCCAGACGAGCGACGCTGCGCTCGAATTGAACTAAAACAACCGATTAACGTTAATATCAATAAAAACGTCACTGTATTTGCAGGAGCCTGCAAATTGAAATCGACACAAATGTGGATCAACATACCGACCACGGCCATAAAGCAGCCTAATGCGGCACCTTTCAATGTTTTGCTATTATGTGTTTTCATCACTTGTACGCAGAGCCATAGCCCCCACAAACACATTGCCCCTAGCATCAGCGTCATCGGTACCCCCGCCTCAACAGCAAATTCAATATAATCATTATGAGCATGATCGTAGTAGCCGATAGCTCGCTGGGTGTAACTGGAAAACACCGATGCATAACTGCCCATTCCCGTACCAGTGAGAGGAAAATCAGCAATCACAGGCAAACTCCACTCGACGACCTCATCGCGCGTTTCGGTGGCAAGACTGGTATGAACAATTTCTTGCTGCAGTTGGTTTAACCCAAACAGCGAACCCACCACCACAGTGTCGACCAGCAATATGCTAACAATAAATGCAACAAAAGCTCGGGGCTTATCTTTGTAGGTGACCAGCGCCACCAAACTGCCAACAACAGTGCTGGCAAAAAACGCACTGTTGCCCATACGCGAGTGTGACATCACAAGGCCAATCACCATGATAATGATTGCCAAACGCCAAAACATTTTTCTCGAGAGCGTACCTTCGCTCCAGCGTTGCAAACGTCGAATCCATGATCCCGAGGGCGAAGAATGGAGATCACCCACAATAAGACCTACCCCGAGGCACAAACACAGCAACAAATAGTTGGCGAAGTGATTCTTGTAAACAAACGTCCCCGTCGCGGCTTGCCCGATATCAAAACCAAATACCAGGGACTGTTTCTGATTCAATAGAATTTCAAATGCGCCATATAAGGCCTGAAAAACACCACTCAATACTATTGTGGTTAAAACTAAACGCAGACGCTGTACGCTATTTACTAGTAATGCTGCGCTAATAATTATCATCAGATAAGCAATACCTTTAATAACAGACAACTCGGTTGAAAAAGGATCCAAGGAAATTGGCGCGTGCATAACTTCCACTGAACTATAAATTTTAGCTGCTGCAGGAGAGATTATATTCAACCAATTTAGTGGCCAAGAAATTAACTGTACAATAGTCCATAACTGAAATATTCCTATTGGTACAATCAACCATAAAAAAGGTTTAAGTTTATTGTTAACAACATTAAAACCATTACGGCTATTACAGAATAAAGCTAATAAGCATAATAATGCAGACCATACTTCGAATATCGAAATTGCCCAAACACGATTTGATGCTAAAGGGATAGGAACCCAGAAAACCAACAGTAGTAAACTGCAAAAGCAAAAATGCTCTAACTTACTAATTTTTAAGCGCATAACGTCCATTTTCAGCCAATAACTGATTTCACAGCCTTGATATCCTTAACTATATATAATGCAAAAGTTTAAACTAATTTTTAAAGTTAACGTAGATGAAGTAAATAGAAAAACAACCTTATTTCATTCATTCTCATATTTGTTACAGAACTGAATAGTCATATGTAATATATTCTCAACGATAGAATTAAATAATTAAATTTAGTCAAAACAAACTAATGATCTTTAATTTGCACACAAGGATGAATCATTAATTATCATTTATGTATAAATTTTAACGGAAAAATTATGCAAAAGAGACTAATACAAACAAGTATGTTACTTGTTTTTTCAAGCCAGGCGATGGCTTATACACTTATCGAAAATGATAGAGCAAATTTAACGGCATACGGAACCATGAAGGCCCGCGCTAAATTCTCTGATACTGTCGATAACGATTATACCTTTGGGGATTCCGACGTTGGTGTTAAAGGGCGCTACGCTATTATGGACTCCATCTCAATTGCCGCTGGCGCTGAAGCTGAAATCAACTTTGATCGCGATGAAACAGAAGACGAGGATGACATTTATATGTCGGAGTACTTTGTCGGTCTCGGTGTTGAAAGGCTCGGAACGTTGACTTATGGTAAGCACTCAACGTCATCGGATGATCTTAGTGCGGTGGACTATTCAGAAATTTATGGCGGCAAAGCGAGCTTAAATACCGTTGGTGTTAAAGATGAAACCATCAAATATGTCTACGGATATGAAGGCATTAAGCTGGATGCCACATATGGATTTGCTTCGGGAGAGAACAGCCGCGAATTAAAAGAGTTTTATGGTAGCTACTCGGTAGAAGACTTAAAACTACAGGCCGGTATAGGTAACTCAACAACAAAAACCTATACCTATAACTACTCGCAATTATCGGCTTTTTACACATTTGGCGATTATCAACTGGGTACCTCTTACTACTACAATAAGGCAGAACGAAAATCGAATTCACTTCGAGACGTCGAACGTAATGCCATTGCTGTTGCAGGTCAGCTCCAATATACTCCTGAACTTACTACTTTTGCCGGTTATGAATTTATCCACCATAAATCGAAAACCGATACTCTAGAAGGCAATGAACAAAATATCTATGCCGGGGTAAGTTACTTGGTTGACGATTGGCTGAAGTTATTTACTGAAGTTAACTATAGAGAGACACTGACTCAAAACCAAGTCAACTACGGTGTCGGTGCCTCGTTCAGTTTCTAACCAGAGATATCCCACGCCCCAAAAAAAGAAAAGCCAATTGGCTTTTCTTTTTTTATGTTTAACTTCTTGAAACTGGATATTTAGTACTTGGTGTTGTTGGGGTTGGGGTGGTACTTGTATTACCCGCTGCCGTTTGTTCAGCTATTTGAGTTGGATCCACGCCCGCCTCAACCGCAGCAATCGTAATCAATTCATTGCTAATGCCAAGAGCTCTTGCCAAAGCCGCAAACTGAGCGGCCAGTTCGGGAAAATCACTCATTGCCTGGGCCAAAATTTGCTGAGCTGACTCCGGCTTCAACTGCAAGAGTAAAGTCAAAACTTGCTCTAGATTATCCGGATTTTCACTTAGCAATTGCGAGGTTAGCTTGGCAATATCCTGTGTGGAAGTCGTAATCGTTGATGTTAGAGCATCTGTATCCAACGTTGCCGCTTGGGTACTTATATCGCTCAGTGCCGAAGTTGATATTACCAACGCACCGACCACTACTCCGATAGTCATTGCTTTAATTTTCATAATTAACCTTTTATCTCACGATTAACGAGGCAGAACGGTAGTGTTTCGCCAAGAGTGCAAACTCATCACAGTGATCCTTGGTTTTCTGATAACTGCCCAATATTGTTAATCACGTCTACTCGGTATTCAAAATACACGATATGAATACCCCCTGTATTACAGCATTCCTTGGTATTGCGAGTCAGTCGTGTGGTCAAAATGTCTATTTACAAAGGCTTTTTGAGTAACTCACGCCGCTTTATGCCTGTCGTATAAACGAGGTATCACTTGATATCAAAAACTTAGACTGTGCTCTAAACCAGCTTGATAAAAAAGCACGGCTTTTATAATGACAACTTAAGGGCTGCGCATGACAGCATACATGGGCTGATTGAGTTTTGGTTAGAAGTTGAGGTGCTTCTAACAAATAAGACGAGCTTTACAGGAAGGGTGACGAAAAGAAAATTAAAAAAACCACCGACGAATCGGTGGTTTATTGACTAAGCGATGACAGATTACGCTACTGCGTAAGAAGAATCATCAGTTAGTAGAGAATATTCGCCGTCTTCAGTAGTTACTGTAAGAGCAGTGAAGTCATCAGCTTCGTAGCCTAGTTCGTCTAGGTATTCAGCTTGAGCGTCAGTCATTTCAGTTACTGTGTAATCCGCTTCGATTTCAACGTCGATGTTAGAAACAACTAGGCCTAGTTCTAGGTCAGCGTTGTTTGCAAGTAGGTCGCTATCTAGAGATAGAGTTGCGTCAAAACCAGTACCTTCTACAACTTCAAAACCTTCGAAATCGATAGTTGCGTCGCCGTTAGTTACTAGTACGTCTAGGCCTTCACCGCCGTCAGCGTGACGAAGTTGAGATGATTTTTCAGCAGCTAGTAGGTCAGATACGTCAACAGTATCGTTGCCTTCACCAGCGTTGATGTCGAATTCAGTGTACTGAGAGTTGTTCACGTCCATCATCTTGATCATGTCAGAACCAGTACCAGTTTCAATGTGGAAATCGTTGTCCCAGTGATCGTTGTTAGAGTTAACGCCGATAACGATAGAATCGTCAGAGTCGCTAGCTGAGGTATCGATGCTACCACGTTTAACGTTCATGATTTCGATATGGCTGAAGCCGTTTTCTGCGCCGTTTACGATTTCAACGTCAACGAAGTTGTCAATTTGGATGAAATCTGCGTTTTCATCGATACGGATTTCTTTGTTGTCTACGCCGTTCCACTCGTCAGCATTCACAATGATATCTTTTAGACTATCTTCAACTACGATTGAGTTAACACCGTTAGTGCTGTTTTCGCCAGTGGTGATAGTGATGCCGTTACCTTCGTCAAGGTTGTGAGAAGAGCCTGAACCGTCAGTGTTAGTTGTACCAAAAATAATACTCATTTTTTGTGCCTTTTTTATTATTAAGCCAATCGGATTATCCGATAAACAATTTAAATTTTTATTCCGACCTCTCCTGAGGCGGTGGAAAAATAATAATTGAAACAGCCACTAATACCAGACCCAAAAAACCTTTTGGTATTTTTTTGGTACTAGAAAAAATTAGAACAATTCCCCTATAAGTAAAATAAATAACACTAGAAAACTTATACATTAAGAAAATGAAACCGGATAAAAACTCAGGATGAAGAATAAAAAATATTGATTTTCTAGTTATAATTTATTATTAGGCAATAAACCTTAAAACTACAAAATTCTAGAAATCCATCGATTATTTAAGCTTTATTTTTCGCACACAAACCTGACATGCTTTTGACGAACACTAAAAAAGGCTGGTTAAAAACCAGCCTTTATCAAAAAAATTTAATTATTTTTAAACTACACTGACGCGACTTGACTTACCCAGTCAACTTCATTGGTCAGAATTGCATAAGAACCTTCGTCGGTAATAACATCAATTTGGACGAAATCGTCTGGGTCATAGCCAAGATCTTCCAAGTAATCTATCTGATCACCAGATAATCCTTCCGCTATTGACGCACTAATATCTTCTCCGAGATCGACCTGAACATCCGCCACAACCAAACCAAATTCACTCGTAGAGTTCGCTTCAAGCAATTCTGCATCAAGAGTAACGGTCACATCACTGCTGCCGGTAATAACTTCAAAGTTTTCAAAATCAACCGCTTCGTCACCGTTAGTGATCAGCACGTCCAATCCGTCACCACCATCTGCGGTGCGAGCATCCGCATTATCGCTTGCAACAAGCAATTCAGAGATATCTAAAGTATCGTTACCATCGCCCAAATCAACGTCGAAGCCGGTTAAATATGAATTTTCAACGTTAGCAAACTCTACGAAATCATTACCGTCACCAGTAGTTACGGTAAATGTATTGCTCCAGTGGTCATTATTTGTAGTAACCGCGATATAAATCGAATCTGCAGAATCGGTACCAGTCGTATCAATAACACCGCGTTTTGCATACAACACTTCGATATGAGTGAAGCCAGTATCAGATTCTGTATCAATATCTACATCCACGAAGTTAGCAATAGTGATGCTTTCATAGCTACCTTCGACACTGATCTCCTTATAACCATCAGCGTCCCATTCGCTAGATGCAGCTGTTGTCGTATCGATGATTTCGCCGTCCGTATCAATAACCAAAACGCCGTCTTCGCTATACGAAGTTACCACTACCACCCCATTTTCAGCATCCAAGTTGGTGGAAGAACCTGAACCGTCAGTATTTGTTTCGCCTACTATTACAGTCATGATGAATTCCTTTTGATGATTACTCATTTGTGCAAACTAACCGTCAAAATTCAGTTAGTAAAAGTTTTTCGCCAGACACCGAGTTTGAATAACCTCTCTCTCCCTCGATGCTTTTGAAATCATATATAAATTCCCTGAATTATTCACACCAGCACCCTCGATTTGGTTATTTTTTGGTACTGGTACTAAAAGCAAGACTAAAGTATTAATTACGCGTCAAATTCAAGCTTCAAAAATAAGAATAAAAAATACAATGCGTGTTTCAATATTAATACCGCAATGTTATTTGGGTATTCCGAAATGACAATACGCTATTCGAGAATTACTATTTCCGTATTCTAATTAAACAAGATATTTGAATAGTTGCCTTGTATGACTGAAAAATCCTTTAGTAGCATAATCCTGTTGTCTAACTGCACTATGCAAGTTAAAGCGTTAAGTGACTCGCTAAAGAATGTTCTCGATCTACCTATTGCTATTACCCATCCCCTACAGCTCCTCGAATCACCTAGTGCAATGCGCCGATCACTGCTGATTATTGACTTAGATGTATTGAACTATGAGACCAAGCAAGCCCTGCTGACTTTTCTTGCCACCCAATCGGTATTTACTGTTCTGATCAATGCACCTGACAAGATGAACTTTCACGATATCGTCAAATGGAAAGGTATTCGTGGGATATTTGGCAAAGCCACTGACATAGAAAAACTTCAGCAAGGTTTACTGGCTATTTCATCGGGGGAAAACTGGCTGCCACGTGGAATTCTAAGCAAAATGCTGGAACATTATGAGCATTCCAATGCGCCAAAACCAATCGTAAAAAAGCCAGTTGAAGGGCCTGTCAATCTCACCAAGCGTGAAAAACAAATTTTGCAGATGATGAGTACTAATCAGTCAAACTCGCAGTTGGCCGATACGCTATATATCAGTGAACATACGGTAAAAACACACCTCAATAACATTTTCAAAAAAATCCAAGTTCGCAATAAAAACGAAGCGTTGGAATGGATAAAAGACAACCTTCACTAACCCCATCAATATACATTCCAAACCGCAGCGACTTCCTCTTCTTAGCCTCGAACCGACCAACGACATCATCACTATTATCAGTGCATAAAAAAGCCGCTAACTTACGTAGCGGCTTAATTTTATAAAACATACCAACTATAAAGGGTAATTTAGTAATCCTCTCTAAATGCCCTTAGCAAGCCAATATCAAGGGGTTCAAGTAGGTAATCCATTGGTGAGCGCTTATTTTTCACCACATACACTTCCGCTGGCATACCTGGGTATAGAGTGATCTCTGGATGCTCTTTCAACTGTTCAGGCTTAATCGTCACTTTGATTTTATAACCTTGCTGTTGGTCGCGGCGTTCTTCATCTGGTAAGCGGTCAGCGGCAACAGTTAGCACTTCGCCATCAAACATTGGCGTTGTACGATAATTATATGCAGAGAGACGAACCATGGCCTTTTGCCCTTTATGCACGAGATCGATGTCTTCCGGCTTTAATGTCGCTTCAACGATCAACGAGTCATTGTCCGGTACAACTTGCATCACCGTTTCGCCAGGACTAATCACATCACCATGACTAAACACCGCTAAGCCAACCACACGACCAGAATGCGGACTAACAATCGTCAAACGATGCAGTACATCTTTCGCTCCCGCCAATTGCTCTTGGGCATCATCAACCGTTTGCGATACATCCTGCAATTCGCTTTCCACATTACTCACAAATTGGTGTTTGACAGCTTGCATCTGCTCTTTGATTTCAGCTTTGGAGTTATCCAAACTATCAAGCTGACCTTTTAACTGCATCAAATCCGACGACAGCATCGCCAAATTACGCTTAAGCTCAATAGCTTGCAGCTTGGATGTATAACCGTTTTGCAACAGCTTATTCTGCATATCCAGCTCTTCTTGCATAAACTTATAAGCTTGCTGTTGGCGTTGCAATTGGCGTGTGTACGACCCGCTATCACTTTCAGCACCTTGCAAACGCGTAGTTAGCACCTGCAACTGACTGACCAGCATTTTACGACGACTGGCAAATAACGACTGCTGGGTCTTAATCACAGCGTTAAGTGAAGGGTAACGTTTTGCTGCTTCAAAAATTTTTGGTGAGAAAATCACTTCATCATCAGCATGGCGCTCACTTTCCAAACGATTCTGCTGGGCAAGACTGCTAAAGTAGCGAAGCTCTAGCTGACCTACTTTGGCTTTAGCCGCGATAGGCGATAAGGTAATTAGCGTTTGACCTTCATGAACTAAATCGCCCTCCTGAACCAGCACTTTATCGACGATTCCGCCCTCAAGGTGAGCAATCGTTTTACGGTTACCTTCTACACCGATAACCCCTTGAGCAATGGCCGCAGATTCAAGCTGAGCTTTAATTAACCAGAAATAGGTCATTAAACCACCGATAATTAAGCAGATAAGCCCCGCCTTGATGTACTTCTTATAAGTAAAAGTGTCTTCCGTGAAATCGTTATATTCAATTAGCATTCTGTTGTCTACCTGCTCGAAGATTAGCGACTTTATTGTTGTTGGCTATGCGTTCCAGCACTTCATCACGCTTACCTGCATCACGAATTTGACCTTTTTCAAGCACCACAACCCAATCAACTGCGCTGAGCAGTTTAGTGCGGTGACTAACAACAACAATCGACGTTCCCAATTGTTTCAGTTTCTTAATCGCAAACAGCAGTTGTTGCTCGGCCTGCGGATCTAAGTTGGAATCTGGCTCATCAAGCAATAAAATTTTAGGCTGCTTGTAGACGGCACGGGCAAGAGCCAGTTGTTGTTTTTGACCGCCAGAAAGGCCAAAACCACCTTTGCCATAGACCGTTTGGTAAGCATTAGGAAGTTGACAAATCCATTCGTGAATACCGGCCAGTTTTGCCGCTGCAAACACCCGCTCTTCAACACCGTCGCTAGTATCAAAATTACAAATATTGTTAAACACCGAGGTTTCAAAAAATTCGATATCTTGTGGTAGATAACCAATCAAATCCGCCTGCTGACTTGCTGGCATTTCAACAAGTGAAATACCATTGACGCGAATTTTGCCCTGTGCCAAACGGCTCGGATCTTTGATCGTATTTAGTAGCGCAGACTTACCTGAACCACTTGGACCGATGATCGCAAGCGTATGCCCAGTCTTTAATTCAAACTGAACCTGTTTAAGCGTGTAGCGATCAAACTTGTCGCGAATGGTCGCCGCTTCAACCGCCAAGTTATATTGGTCAATTGGCAACTCAATACGATTATCTGCTTCGGCTTCATCAAACATCTTTTCAATGCGTTTGTATGCAGCGCGGCAACGACGCCAGTTGTGCCACTGGTTCATACTTTGATCGACCGGAGCTAAAGCGCGGCCCAGCAAAATCGATGACGCTATCAAAACGCCAGATTGCGCTTGGTCACTAATAACCAACCAAGCACCTAATCCCAACACCCCGATCTGCATCGTCATTCGCACATATTTAATCGAGCATTGGATGATGGTGGTGACAAAGTTGTTTTGGTTTTGCTGCTCATTAAGGGAATTGTTTGACGCATACCAATCGCTGGCCAACGGTCCAGCCACATTAAAGTGGTTAATATCCTTACCATGAGAAAACAACTTGATTAGATTTGTCCCGTTGTTAAAAGCAACATCGTTCATTGCTTTATGATTCTTTTCCGTCAACTTGAGGTTAACCAGCGCCAAAATGGCGAGAGTTGCGATTGCTCCAATCGCAAAAAAGCCAAGATATGGGTGAAAAGCAAAAATGATCAGGACAAACAGAGGGCTCCACGGCAGGTCAAACATCAAGTTGTTAAACGGTGCCGACACCGACATTTTGGCATCTTTCATATCTTGGGAAAGTCGGCGAGACTCACCGACGCTAGATGCCGACTTAAGTAAGCTCTGTTCAACAATTTGTTTTGAACATGCTTTATCAAACAGTTCACCAGCAGAAAACAATAAACGACCACGAATAAAATCGAGTGTGGATTGTAAGAAAAGTAATACTAGTGCTATACCAGCAAGAAACAATAAAGTTTCAATACTTTTGGATGAAAGAACTCGAGAAAACAACTGCAAGCTATATACAGGTAACACGAGCATTAAAAGGTTAATGATTGCAGAAAAAATACCGATAAAAATAAATATTTCCCGGTGTTTTTTCCTAAAGAACTCAATATTATTCATAAGAATGTCCATTTGATTTCGCGGGGAAAAACAAAGTCGCCTAGGAATAACATGATTGCACAAATGTGGATTTAATCAATGAACCCAGAATTGAATTGAAGTCATATCCAGCAACATCTCAAAAACAAGACGCTGTTAAGTAAACTTTTAAGATTAAAGAAATGCTCAACACATTTCTTTAACGCCAAATACAAAAAACTACAACATGTGTAATTGTAAAGTTCAATTACATTAATAACAAAACTTTACTTTTCTTTACCCTATTCATGAAGTAATAACTAGAATATATAACGGAGGGAATGAACATTATAATGGAGGCAGTAAACATTCCATTAATACCCAAGAATGGAGTAGCATAAAACATTAGCGGTATAAAAATTGCATTATATAAAGACAAAAGTATGAATGGCTCTATCTTGTAGGCTCTAACAAAATTATTAAACCCAGTCATAACCATAACTAAACCGTAGAATAAGAAAATCGATAGCAAGTCAAAACTTTCCAAAGTGTTATCGAACAAGTAAAAAGATGGAAATAGACACTTAATAACAAAAATTCCACTGTATCCAATCATCAAGATAGAAAAAGCCAGAGCAAAATACCGCTGAAACAAGCGATAGGCTGAAGAAAAATCATCATGTGCTAAGTAGTTTGCAATCATGGTTCTCTGGTTGATCAAAAACGAATTAGCGACGTCGTACCCGCCTTTTGCCAACGCAATCGACAATCCTATCTTCCCAGCCATTTCAGCACCATAAAGTTTGAAACTAAGTAATGTGAAACCATTCCAGAAAAAATACCCCAAAAACCAAACCAAACTCGTTCTTCCCATCAATGGAAAAATACGCTTCACTTCAATTTTGAATGAGTAATTGATAGGACTAAGACAAATATCACGTGAATAGTGAGCCCTATATTTACTGGCAAATAAGACAAAAACTATGACATAGACACACTGACTTATCCCTAAAGACATCAAGTCAAAACCCAGATAAATCGATGTCCATAACGTTAAGGACATAAATAATGATGAAAAAAAGCGAGTTTTATTCAGTAGAACTTGTCGTTGCATCCCATCGAGATAGCTGTCGATGATATTAACAATAAATCTTAGACTAGTAGATAAAATTAAAAGCAGGTATGCACTTTGCCAGTCTACTTCTCCAGAATAGTCGAAGAAATATAGAAATCCGACAGGAACTAGTATTATGAAATAACTTATTGCTATTCCAGAATACCATTGAATGGAAAAACGTAATAAACGTCCACAACGCAGTTTAGTCTCAGAACTTAGCTGCCCATTATAGTCATATTTACAATCATGACTATAATATTGTTTTAAGACAAAACTAACACCAACCTCAAAAAGTTGGGACATGGATATAAAACTAAAGAATGTATAATAAAAACCCATCTCTTCTGCATTTAGAGTAGAAGTGACAAGTAATATTGTTATCGGTCCTCCAAGGACTCGAATTAATGAGGTAAAGAACGACAATACCGCGACACTACGCGCTTTAGTCATGGCGAATACCTGATATATATTTCTTTACCGAAACAGCAATTTAAACCAAGTGAATTACATTTCGTAAAAAATGATAATTAGTAATATAATTCTACAAATTCTTTCATGCAGAACGAAATTTTTTTATGGCTAAATGCATAGATTTGGCAGGCTTTTTTTCTAAGCTCCTGATTATCCAGTTGGGATCCTATCAACTCATAATAAATGCCATATTTCTTCGTATCATACAAATATGCTATGGCTTGCTTACGCTCCGAGACTGACAGTTGCTCCCAAAAGCTTAAGTAGTACTTCAAGCTATCAAAAATAGTGCTGCGTTCAAAAGGCTCTGTGGACTGCAATTTAGCAATGTAACGCCCAATGACTTGAGCATTGGCACCAAGATTCCAGTATGCATTCGCGAGTTGTCGATAAGGCTCTCCATCCATCGGTTTGCGCTGTGAAGCCTGATTAGCTAATGCGATAGCAGACTCAAACCACGGTTGATAATCCTGCTTCACGGCCCCCTGTTGCTTCAGTTGGTAACCTTTTCTCGCCAAAGAACTTGCTTGATAAGTGAGAAGATCCGGGCTGTCAGAACTCCGCTGCTCGTTGGGCATTTCTTTGGCAATAGGGGTATCTAAGCGATATTCCAGTAGACACAAATCAAGGTTGAATTGATTGACGACACTCAATATGTACGCGAGAAATAAGCAGCTCACGGCTAACCAACTTAGTTTTGATACTATCGAATTGGGAAGCGATGTCGTCATACCGTTACCTTAAATGCAATACTCGCGTATTTTGTTAACCAAACGAGCCCGCTCCGGTGATTCTATGCCTTGTGGCTCTTCAAGCGTACCTAACCGAGACAACACTTCACGCAATTCCTCTTCAGTACTCGCAACATGAACCCCTTGAATCTTAGAAAATGACTCCAAGGTGTCTACTTGGTGATCATTACGGTGCTCACCAAATTTGCTCAAACGTGGGAAAATTACAATCGGCTTTTTCAACTTAAGCGCATTGATGATCGACCCCATTCCCGCATGTGACACGATCACGTCTGCATCATGAAAAATTTGATTTAGTTCATCCGGTGGGTAAAAATCCTGTGCTTTCATATTTTTACATTGGTATTCGTTTTTGCCGACTTGGGCCATAAACTCTAAGTCGCTATTTTTAGCAAACTCATCCACCACCTTTACCATGCGGTCAAACGGTAACTGAGTACCGACGGTCAAAAAAATCATAACAATTTCCCGTGATATTCACTATTTGAAGACTTAGCCACACTCTCCCACTGGGAAAACACTTTAATGCCAAACGCTTTAGCGATTTTTCCAGACAATGAAATGTATTGAGAGTTCGCAATGCTATCAATCCAGATTGATTTAATCCCGAAAAAGCGACCAACGATCGCCATAATCAAACCAGGGGCAGCGCCAGTTGTAACAATCAGTTTTGGCTTATTCTTTTTCAAAATCTGATAAGACTCACGAATCACTTTAAACATGACATGAGCGTTATCACGGCTGAAATCCGACACCTGAAAATACTCATCACCATACATAAATGAAGGTTTTTCATCATAGGTACTGACAATCATGACATGCATATCTTGCAAACATTCTGCCACTAAGCTCAACTCTACAAAGTGACCACCAGGAGATGCCACTAACATGATTTTGTTTTTATCAGTCATAAATACGTCTTCAAATAATCCGCTCGGTTACGATGCACTAAAGAACATTTTTGGCGACATACCGTATTTCAGCATGTAGTAAATACCGACGAGGAATTTACGGAAACAGAAAACAGCAAACATCGGATGCTTAAACGCGTTCTTTTTAAGCGCCTTAAAACCACCTTGGAAATAACGAGGTTTATCCCCCATATTCTCTTCTTGGTGCCAGACGATCGCAGTGCGCAAGTAAAGGGATTTGCGAGAATTAACAAAACAGCGCATAACAAAGTCGACATCTTCTCCACCATTATTGATAGAGCCGATACCCAATTTTTCATCAAAAAATTCTTTGTTATCGAGCGCGCATTTACGCACGAACATAGTATTAGATGTCGCAGTATTAATCAGTTCTTTGACTGCCATAGGTTCAGGATTCATTGAGTCATCAAACTCTGAAGGGCTTTCTGAAGATAGACAAACAAACAGATCTAATTGACTATCTTGCTCAAACATACGATAAATTTTGTCTAGGTTTTGACCTGGGTACCAACAGTCATCATCAGGGAAAGCAATAATTTCCGCTTCATCTAACATACCCTGCTTTTTTGCATATTCGTACATAATATTGCGAGCGCGTGACAGCGATACCATCGGCTCAGTAAAAATAACGTCGGCTTTTTGCTTCACGTATTCAATTTCTTTTTCGTAACCAGTGTAATCGGTTTGAACCAGTACGATATGCGAATAATTTGATTGACTGTTGTCGTAAGAATCAACCATTCTCATCAAATCACTGACATTTTCTGGATTGACGATACATGTAGTCATCATTAATAACTTTTTCATAATACTTACATACCTTTATTATTCTTTAAGTAATATTTAGACATTCTCAAAACAACATATAAACTTTGACTTTTGCATGCATCAACAAGTAGTGTAATTGGGTTAATCGAACGCGCGTTATAGCCATATGCTTGGCATTTAAGACGATATTCATTTTTGCCATTCAAAGCGTGCTTAGCCTTGATATAGTTAAATGAATTTAAGTGTTTATCGACATTCACACTGCTAATCCGCTCATGTGGATGACTTTTATCAAAGATATAGGTGTACTTCTCTATATTCTGGAAACATTTATTTTTGTTTACTGAGAGAATATGCATCCAAAGTTCAAGGTCTTGCCAAGACTTCAGTTTTTCATCGTATTCAACACCATCGGAAAACAATGAACGTTCAGCAAAAATCTGGTTACCTACATCGTTTCTTAGACACAGGCAATCAAAATCAACAGACTTAGGACAAGAGAGTGACTCCATATCATGCTCACTCTTTTTGATTTTTACGTTATCAAACAGAGCAATAGCATTTGGGCTTTTCGTTTCCCATGCAGTTAAAAAGCTTTCTAAACGATTAGGTAAAAAGTAATCATCATCATCTAAACCTGTAACAAAGCGCCCTGTCGCATTTCTAATCGCCAAGTTACGGTTATAGCATGCGCCTTGGTTTTCACTATTGCGGAAATACTTTAGCTGTGGGTAAATGGCCATCAGTTCCGCCATTACTTGAGGAGTATCATCCGGTGAATTATCGTCAACGACGATAATTTCAACGTCCTTTACCGTCTGCTCAAGCACAGAGTTAATAGCTCTTTTTAATAAATCTGATCGGTTATACGTGGGTATATACACCGATACGATTGGACTGTTTTGGGTCATTTCTTATTTTCATGCCTTCTGCTGTTAATATAAACTTCAATAAAAGTGCCAACGGTACATATGACTGGATCGTACTAAACGTATTATCAAAAATAGTTACAACCATAAAACCTAAAAACGCGAGAATTAGAAACCATCGAGTTTGTCTTGTCGCATGTTTGAATATATATTTAAAAACTAAAAATATATTCAAGAAAAACAATGTAACACCAAAATACCCTAACTCTAGAAACACACGAATAAATTCGTTATGAGGTGCGACAAATAAGTAAAGGTTAAATTCACGAACACCTTGAGTGATATTGGTAGTAGAACCTAAGCCGCCACCGAACAAGTTTAAACCTTGAACTTGTGCCAAAAAGTATTCCCAAGCGACATCACGTCCCGACAAGTTAAATGAACCTTCCGCGTTAAATGTCTCCATTTCTGTTCGCGCAATCATCGCAGATATAAACTTGATTAATACCAAGATAATCACCGGCATTAAAAACCACAGCTTCTGTCGAAAAGCGGGACGCTTAAAGAACTTCAATAACATTAAAGAAGGAATCAATGCCGCTATTAGTGGTCCTCGACTACCTGATAATAACAACAGTAGCAAAGAACCACCGTAGAGAAGAAAGCTGAATCTATCTTTATTCAGACAGTGATAACAAGCCAGCACTACAGCATAATAAGTTATAAAGGCGTAGTGAGCACTGGCAATACCAGCTCCGAAACGACCTGGTTGGCCTAAACTGAAACCAAATACCTTACTCAGAACCAATGAAATAGGTACCATAATCATAGGAAGAAGAATATAGGCCGTAGATACGGAGCGAATATAGCTTTTGAAATCTACAGTTAATATCAGAAAGAACAGTGAGCCGCCTATAACAGCTTTAATAAATTCTGAAAAGCTTAGACCTACATAGTATTGGTCTCTTAAAAAATAACAGGTAAAGACAAGAACGAGATAAAAATAAAAGTTTTTTACAAATCGTTTATCCGGTCCTAATAATCCTATCAATCCGACACAAGAGCCTAAGACAATAATTTTTTGGAGCAGGAATGCACTTGGAACTAATCTAGAACTAAAGCCCATGCACAAAAAAAGCACGCACAAAGCTAAGCCCACATTCACTTTGTATTTTCTAAAATCTCTTACATTATCTATATACATTCTATTGACCAAGAAATATCGTGAATAGACATATCCAATGCTTTCAATACGTAGTCATACGAAAGAAAATCAAATATCGTAAAAATAATAAAAGACACACTGCTTTATGGCAGTGTATCTTAGTTGCCTATTTACCTATACCGTGCCAAGTTTGTCATTTTTAGCATCGTAGCTGCCATAAACATATTCGTTTGCCATAGCACTGCTTTTCAGCTGATTAATGATCACGCCGTCAATCGACACTTCATGACTGATAAAGCGCGCCATCGTATTTTTCAATGTAGCGAAACGAGTACTGTCCGCTTTAGCAACAATCGCAATATGACCAATCGCTTTACTCACAATCAAGCTATCGTTAACTAGCAATGTTGGCGGTGTATCAATAACGATTCGATCATATTGAGCAACCAACGTATCCAATAAGTTTTTGAACGCTTTCGAGCTCAGCAGTTCTTGAGGATTTGGCGTTAGCATACCAGCAGGCAAAATGTTCAAACCTGATGGTTTGTCCTTAATAATGCACTGGTTTAGATCTGCTCCCATCAGAATATGGTTAGTAATACCTTGCTGATATTTCGAGAAACCAAAGCGCTCAGCAACTGCAGGTTTACGTAAGTCACAATCAATCAGTAGTACATTTTCCATTTGAGCAAAAGCTTGTGCCACATTAATTGCAGTGGTTGTTTTACCTTCACCTTGCAGCGATGACGTAATTGCTAATGTCTTACGACCATTTTGCATTGAAGATAGTGTGAGGGCTGTTCTTACCGCACGAATTGATTCACCAAATTGTGGCTCTTTGTTATCAAAAAACACATCGCTGGTGATCTTACCTTTGTTCTTAAGCTGTGGAATCGCACCTAGTGGCACTAGTCCCATACGCTCTTCGAATTGTTTCACTGAGGTAATGGTATTTCGCAAAATGTCGATCAAAATGATCACAGCAATAGCAAAGAATAACGCTCCCATGAATGCTGCTACTAGCATCATTTTCTTATTAGGCTTAGAAGCCTTTTGTGGAATTTCAGCCTTATCCGTAAAGCGTGCGTATTCGGTTTTATAATCGCTTGTTGCTGCTGTTTCTTTGTAACGATTTAGGAAAACATTAAGAATATTACGGTTGGTATCAACCTCACGACTTAGAGATTGGTATTCACGCTTCTTAACCGAGATATCCTGGAATTCAGCAACTTTGTTATTTAGTTCTTCTGCAATTAGTTTTTCTTGATTTTGAGTTGACTCAAGTTCTTTCTTAACACCGTTGATTAACTGTGAGATCAGCTGATTTAATTCATTACGTGCGCTATCGCGTTTTGCAATAGCCGCTTGCATACGCTCGTGTTTAGGACCGTAACGTTTAGCTAGCTCGTTGACCTCTTTTTGTGACTCTGCGAGTACGTTACGCAAAGAGATAACTTGAGGGTGCTTAGAAATTTCAGGAATAGTCACGAGACTATTCGCATCACGAGCACTCAAGGTTTGATAAGCAGACTGAAGCTCAATGCGACGATCGCGAATTTGATTTAGACGAATCGTGAGTTCACTGATCAAAGAGCTGGTTTGGCTATCAATACCACTGTCGTCGATCAATTTTTCTTTACGTAGAAAATCAGTCAGTTTGTCTTCTGACTGTTTAAGTTCGTCTTTCAACGTTTGTAAACGACTCGAGATCCAGCTTGATGCTTGTTGGGTTGCATCTAAACGCGCGTCCATATTGGAAGCAATAAAAGCTTCACCAACAGTATTAGCAATAGTGGCCGCCAGTTCTGGGTCTTTGGAAGTGAAGTTCACATTCACCAACTGAGTCCCGTCGATAGCGGTAACATCCAATTTTGACAAGAAGGTACTAATGATTCCTTGGCGAATGCGCTCTTGGCGTGCCTCGTCAGAGGCGGCTTCTTTCTTACTTGATAGCAAAGAAATCAAACTGTTAAAACCAGATTTAATGCCTGCGATAATGCCAGTTTTCTCGACCAATGAGCTATTAAACTCAGGGTTTTGCTCTAAGTGCAATCGATCGATTACGCGCTGAGCAACTTGACGACTCTTCATAATTTCAATTTGAGTCGCAAAATAACCTTTCTGAGTGGTATCAATACCCACCACATCTTCAAAAGAAACAGCACTTTTTACTTGCGGCTCAATTAATAAGGTGGCGGTCGCCGTATATTTGGGGGTTAGCGAAAAAACGAATAACGCAGTAACGATAGTAACTAGTAATGTAAATAGCGATATTTTAAGCCAATTACGTTTGACCAAAGTGATATATTTACCTACATCGATCACTTTTTCTTCGTTTTGAGGAATACTGTTGTCTAAGCCATGCATTTTATTATCTCAACTTGAATTCTTTTAAAATTTACGTCTGTTTCTAATTACTTACCAAAATGATGCGACCACGTAGACAGTGTCACCCGGTTCGACCACTTTATAGAGCGGTGTTTCTTGCTCCGTATCCTCATCAAACGCTTTAGCCAAGTCTTCATTGCTTAGCTGATTATATTTGCTAATATTTTTTGCTTTGACCAAATAAGCATGTGCACTTCGACGGTACTTACTCATTACCCCGCCAGCCAGAGAAATTGCCTCTTGCACAGTTAATCCTGGCTCATATTCATAACCACCAGGTCGGTTAACCAGTCCGTTGATATAAATATTTCGGTAATGAACAATTGTGACGTTAACTTTGGGGTCGATTAAATAGTTACCAGATAGTCCTTGAGTGATTTCTCTTTGAACTTCTTCTAAGGTTTTTCCACCTAACTTAATAACACCTAAATATGGGTAATCGATAGTTTCCCTGTTATCAATCTTAAGGTCTGGTATTGTTAAAGAATCTTCCCCATACACCGAAATACTAATAGTATCGCCAGCTCCTAGACGATATAAATTTTCTGCTGCAATAGCGCCATTCAACAAAATAATATTGATTAGCAAAAACTGAACAATACGCTTTATCATTTTTTTAATTACCCAAATAGTTGTTACTTAGTAGGCTGTCTTGCCTATAAATCCTTTAAATACCGTCATAAATATGATTTTGATATCTAACCAAAGTGACCAGCTACGAATATAAAATAAATCGTATTCCACACGTTTTGCCATCTTATCAATTGTATCCGTTTCGCCACGGTAGCCGTTGACTTGTGCCCAACCGGTAATACCTGGCTTGACTTTGTGACGTAACATATATTTGTCGACCAGACTTCTATACTCCTCATTGTGAGCCACCGCATGAGGGCGAGGCCCCACAATAGACATTCGACCTTGTAGTACGTTAATAAATTGCGGTAATTCATCAAGTGATGTGCGGCGAATAAACGCACCAAACTTAGTCACTCGCGGATCGTCTTTCGTCGCTTGTTTGACGGTAGCGCCGTTATCCATCACTTTCATTGAACGGAATTTCCAAACTTTGATTTTTTTGCCATCCATTCCATAGCGGTACTGTTTAAAAATAATTGGCCCTGGCGATGAAGTCTTAACTCCAATAGCAACCGCCAATAAAATTGGGCTAATAAGCGCCAAAATAATCGACGCTACAACAACATCTTCGACACGTTTGATAAAGGTTGAGAATCCGTAAAAAGGAGTGTCATAAATACTAAGAGTTGGGATTCTACCGACATTACGCCAGCGAGATTGAATTAAATCGTAAGTAAAGAAATCCGGTACAATATACACGCGTGCTGTACTATCAGAGAAATAGCTCACGATCTCTTTGATACGTTTAGAGGCTTCCATCGGCAACGCAACATAGACATGACGAAAATTGCGTTCTTTCGCCATTTCTAAAGCATCGCTAATTGAACCGCGAATGGGTTGAGGCAATTCATTTGGTAAACGCTCAGGTGAGCGGTCATCAAACATACCTACTAACTTCATTCCAATATGTTTATTCTGTTCAATCTCGCGAGCAAGCGCTACACCACCAGGTGTGGCACCAATAATAATACTTTTCTGCTCATACGAATCAGAATGGATTGAAGATGGTAAGTGCACAGCCAATAAACGGAAACCAATTAAGGATACTGGAACAATGGCAAACCACATACCAATCACAATGCGCGAATAACTTTCTGTGGCCTTAAACATAAACGCAATGGTTAATAGCACTGCGATGGTACAAAACCAGGTAAAAATAATCGGCCCCAAAGAATGCTTCGCTGAGTTATATGTCGAATAGCTATATACACCCAACAATTCTCCCACAATACTATAGGCAACTAACGCAATACACAGAGCTAAGATATATTGGATTTCCCAAGTACCTAGATACACACTTTTAAGTACTAGGAGAGTCAGAGATATGAGTAAAATGTCAGTTAATCGGTAAGCCAATATATTTTCTTGACCATGGCTTTTGATTGCTCCGATATCTCTCATCACAAATCTTATCCTTACAATAACTACGTCATCGCCAGAGAACGACACCTTCTCTGAAACGCTCAAACGCGACAAATTAATTACATTGAAGCCCAATCAAAGATTTAAGCTCCCTATCAAAGCACATAGTCTGAATTTTTTTTGACGAAAAACAAATAGCATTCTCTTCCTGTTTTTTTGGGTTCTCAAAATTTAGAAGCTCGCTCATAGCAATTACAAGAAGAGCAGCAAAACAATGCTTTATATATCGTCAATGCATAAGAAACGTCCTACCAAGCTGACATTAAAATAACAATGTAAAATTAGATTCATAAACTTACTTACCAACCATGTACAAAACTAATTTATTACTTTTCTGTTCTTATAAATAAGAAATTTAATACGAAAAAAAGCCCCTCTTATAGAGGGGCAAGTTTTACCATCGCTTATAATTATAGTGATATTGCTGTTAATTAGCCGAAATCGCCGTTTACATAACCCTTCGTGCGATCGTCTTTCGGCTGATTAAAAATGACTTGCGTATCATCATGTTCGACCAGTTCTCCCATCAAAAAGAACGCAGTTCTATCCGAAATACGGCGTGCTTGCTGCATCGAATGGGTGACAATAACGATTGTGTAATTTTTCTTCAGTTCTTCCATCAATTCTTCGATTTTATGCGTCGCAATTGGATCGAGTGCAGAGGTCGGTTCGTCCATCAGAATCACATCAGGTTCCATCGCTATGGTACGCGCAATGCATAAGCGCTGTTGCTGACCGCCAGAGAGGCCAAACGCATGGGATTTCAAGCGGTCTTTCACCTCATCCCACAGCGCAGCGCCGCGCAGAGAACGTTCTACCACCTGATCGATGTGTTTCTTGTCCTTAATGCCTTGAGCTCTGAGTCCGTAGGCAACGTTTTCATAGATACTCATTGGAAATGGATTCGGCTTTTGAAACACCATGCCGACTTTGATACGCAAATCAGCGACATCAATATTGCCGTAAATGTCAGTGCCATCCATATCCAGCTTACCAGTAATTTTAACCCCTTCAATCAGGTCATTCATGCGATTCAGACAGCGTAGTAACGTTGATTTTCCGCAGCCTGATGGGCCAATTAACGCAGTGACTTGCTGAGTTGGAATCGGTAGGTTGATCGATTTCAGTGCTTGGTTGTCGCCGTAAAATAAGTCAAGGTTTTGAATATTGAATTTGTTCATTGTGTTATCTCTTAATTCTGTATCTTCAATCGTGCTGTTATGCGCTAAATCGCATCGCAATCAGTAAGTCGCGGTATTAAATTTCTTGGCGATCAGTTTGGTCACCATGTTGATAAGTAGCACGACCACAATCAGCACAGTCGCAGTGCCGTAAGCTTGGTTCCATTCCTCGACGGTGAACAGTTCGGTAGTCAGTTTGTATAAATGAACCGTCAACGTGCGGCCTGAGTCCATAATAGAGTCAGGAATACGCGCAACCATGCCCGCGGTGAGAAACACTGGAGCCGACTCACCAATCACACGTCCAATACTTAGGATGATTGAAGTCAGAATACCTGGCATTGCACTTGGCAAAATTAAACGCCAGATGGTGTAGATTTTTGATGCACCTAGCCCATACGAACCTTCACGGTAAGTTTGCGGCACAGCCATCAACGCCTCTTCCGTGGTACGAATAATCACTGGCAGAATCAAAATACTCAGTGTTAACGCGCCCGATAAGATAGAGAAGCCTAGACCCAGAATGGCAACGAAAAATGTCATACCAAACAGACCAAAGATTATCGACGGAATACCCGCGAGCGATTCAGTACAGAAACGAATTACTTTGACTAAACGACTGCCCACTTTGGCGTATTCAGTCAGATAAATCGCGGTCATAATCCCAAGCGGCGCCGCCACAGCCAATGATGCAATCACCATGTAAATGGTTGACACTATCATTGGGAAAATACCGTGCTCATCTCCGGTACGGGTGTAATTGTCAGTAATGAATTTCCAATCTACGTGCTGCAGGCCATTTGACAAAATGTACCAAATAATCCAGAACAGGAATCCGACCGTTATCGCCGCAGACGCCCAGATAAAGCCATTAAGAATATTGTCTTTGAATTGGCGAGCTTGGCGTAGCTTTGCCAGTTGAGTGGTGTGTTCCATCGTCATTACCTCGCCTTCTCACGGTTCAAATACAGCAGCGCTGCGTTGAGAATCATAATAAATACCAACAGCACCACACCGGTGGCATACAACGCGTTGGCGTGCACACCGCTCGCGTAAGACATTTCAATCGCGATGTTGGCAGTCAGTGTTCGAGCGGAGTCCAACAAACCTTGTGGCATCGCTGGCGCATTCCCCATCACCATGATGATCGCCATCGTTTCGCCGAGCGCACGGCCAATACCAAGGATGACACCCGTCATAATGCCTGAGCGTGCCGCAGGAACCAGCAATTTGAAGATGGTAAAGATCTTTGATGCGCCAAGCGCTAAAGAGCCTTCTTTGTACGAACTTGGCACAGCGCGAATTGAAGTTTCAGACACAGTAATCACTGTCGGAAGAATCATCACACCCAGTACGATAATGCCCGCCAAAATGGTATTGCCCGCCGGAACTTCGAACACATTTTGAATCAACGGGACGATGATAAGCAGACCAAAGAAGCCGTAGACGACAGAAGGAATACCCGCCAACAGTTCAACGGCAGGACGAATCACGTCAGCAAGGCGTTTAGGGGCGATTTCAGCGATGAAAATTGCGGTCAGCACGCCGATTGGCACACCAACTATCACTGCGCCAAATGTTGAAACTACCGACGCTACGATCATTGTGGCAACGCCATACAGCGCTGGCGGCAGCCAGTCTTGTCCTAGCACAATGCCAGTGACACCGACTTCCTCAAAGGCGGGAATACTTTCTTTAACGATGAAATAAGCAATGATCGCCAATGAGACGATCCCGATGACAGCACTGGTTAAAAACAGGCCGTGGAAGATGCGTTCTTTCCAATCGACACGCTTTTTGGTGCGCAGCGTGTGTTTAGAAACCGGCGAAGCTTCACTACTCATAAGCTTTTCACTATTCGATGCGATGGTCATAAATTCTCACTTTTCACTTAAACAACATGTGAATCTCAGTGAAGTAAAAGGCTCAGCCCAAAGGTGGGCTGAGCAAAATTCGATTTAACTTAGATGTATCTTAGTTGATTGAGATGTAACCGTGAGAAGCTACGATTTCTTGTGCTTCGTCGCTTAGCATCCAATCGAGGAATTTCTTAGTTTCAGCCGATGGTTTGCCTTCTTTGTAAAGAACAAGGAAAGGACGCGCCACTTTGTATTGGCCGTTTTTAACGTTAGCAACACTTGCATCTGTGCCGTCGATAGCCAGCGCGTGAACGCTGCTGTCTACAGTACCTAGAGAGATGTAGCCAATTGCGTAAGGGTTAGACGCAACCATGGTTTTTAGACCACCGTTACCATTTGCCACTTGCGCACGTTGTGAAATCGCCGACACAGTTTTGCCGCTGATTTTCTTCTTAAGAGACATGATGTCTTCAAACGCACCGCGAGTACCTGAGGCAGTATCACGAGTGATCGCCACGATAGGCTTGTCATCACCACCCACTTGTTTCCAGTTGGTCACTTCGCCTTTGTAAATTGCTGATACTTGCTCAGCAGTTAGACCTTTGATGGTGTTTTTTGGGTTTACCACTACCGCAATACCATCGCGAGCAATGACTTCAACTTTTAGTGATGGCTCTTCTTCTGAAGATTTCAGATTGCGAGAAGCCATACCTAGGTCAGCCGAACCGTTCTTCGCAGCTTTAATACCAGCTGAAGAACCAGGGCCTTGAACTTCGATGAATACGTTTGAATTCTTCTTCATGTAAGTTTCTGAGAAGACTTCCATTAATGGTGTAACGCTACTTGAACCAACTGCAGAAATCGTTTCTTTTGCTGAAGCAGTCGTCATGGTCATTGCGCCAAGTAGAGCGATGGCACCGATTACTGTTTTTTTCATCACTAATATCCTTTAAGGCTAAAATTGCCGTTTGTGTTTTCAGTTGACGATGCTCACTTTAGGGGGGAAATATGACAGTTGTGTTTCAGTTCGTTGAAGCCTACATGACACTTGATAGTTAAAATTCACAACTCAAAACTTATGTAGGGTAATGATTTTTCGAACATTACTGAGCTACAACTGATTTTCACTGTACAAATTTAGCGCATCGCATATGACAAAAATAGCCGCTGAATGACGATCGCGCGATGCGCCGTAAGTGTTCAGTCAACTGAAGAGGCAAAAGCTCGAACAAAGATGAAGCGCGTTAAGCTAAGGCCGGACAAGGATTGATGAATTGAAGACGAGGATGGATCGCAGCAATAAAAAAGGCTGACCGCAGTCAACCTTTTACTGTTTTATTCTTGTGGCTCACTTGGAGGAGTCTTTTTCTTGCGCGGTACAAACACATCATCACCAACCGCCACATTCTGATAAAAACTTTTATCACGCTTGGCTGGTTTTTTGTCTTGCTTGTGCCCTTGCGCTTTGGGTTTTTTGCTAGATTGTGCTTTGCCTTTAACCACACTTGGTTTGCGCGGCTTGATACCTTTGAACTTGCCTTTTAGATCCGCAAATTCAGAGAAGCTCAAATCTTGCTGCAAGTAGGCTTCAACGCGTTTAAAGCTGTCCCAATCTTTTGGGCCAACCAAAGAGATAGCGTCGCCTTTGTTGCCGGCACGACCAGTACGGCCAACGCGATGCACATACTCTTCAGTATGCTTTGGCATATCAAAGTTAATCACGTGGGTCACATTGGCGATATCTAACCCGCGTGACGCGACATCTGTCGTCACCAAAATCTTAAACACACCACGCTCAAACTGGCTCATGATGGTATTGCGCTGGTTCTGATTTAAATTGCCGCTCAATGCCACAGCTTTGAGTTTCGCAGCATTAAGTTTCTCAGTCAGACGCTCGGTATCAACGCGAGTCGCGGTGAAAATGATCAGCTGCTTATAGTTCGCTTCATCAAGCACGCGCTCAAGCAACGCCTCTTTATGATCAAGGTGATCACAAAGATAAAATTTCTGAGTGATGTCTTTGTGCTCTGCGTTGGCGACACCAATAGCGATACGCTTGGGCGCATTGAGCATTTTAAGTGCGATATCGTTAACGTCAGCGTGATCAAGCGTTGCCGAGAACATCAGCGTTTGACGACGACGGTGCTTAGCTGCGCGGTGAATACGCAATAATTCTGGCGCAAAACCAAGGTCAAGCATACGGTCCGCCTCATCCAAAATCAGCGTTTCCAAGCCATCGAGAAACAGCGAACGGTGTTCCAAATGGTCAGCTAGGCGTCCTGGTGTGGCGACGATAAACTTAGGGTTACGACGTAACGCCTTAACCTGATCATTAAAGTTTTCACCACCAACGATTAAGGTTGCATCGTAAGACAACCCTGAAAGCATAGTGCGCAACTCACCGTAAACTTGCTTAGCCAATTCACGGGTTGGCGCTAAGATCACGCCACGTGGGTCTTTTGCAGAGAAGGCCTTGCTTTTAAGAGACTTATGCAACATAGGCAGTACGAACGCGAGAGTTTTCCCCGACCCCGTCTTGGACGAAGCCAGCAGATCTTTACCCGCAATCGCAACAGGAATCGCCTGTTGCTGAATTTCAGTCGCCTGTTTGAAGTCAAAATGCTTAACCGTCTTCAATAGACGATTGTCCAAGCCTAAATCTTTAAATTGCAAAAGCTTTCTCCACTGAGTGACCGCGTTTTGACGCGACACTAACATAAATTCATTACAAAACGCGCAATAGTACACCGAATCGCGCGCAATTGCCCAGAGATCTTAGCAAATAATGCCCCGTGATCCCGTGTTTGATAGTGCTTTGTTATTCAATCACATAGCAAATGCTGTGATTTTGTCTCATATTTAAAACAAACCAGCATAATCAGTTAATTACTTAAAAACTTGGGTTTTTTTGACTTTGGCGTCCTATCTGTTCTGTAATATTGAGTCTACAATTTATTTCGTCGCTATATTGATTCGTAGGTATAGGGCGTCATTCGATACTTAAAAAAATATGCAAGGAGTTCATATATGAACAAGATGTTAATCGCCGCAGCCGCGTCTTCTGTACTTCTACTAGCTGGTTGTGCTACTGGTCCTGATGCTGAAACAACTGCACAAATGGACGAACTAAGCAATCAAGTAAGTCAGTTGAGCCAAGAAGTGTCTTCAATGAAGTCTGAGCTTACTGCAGAAGTTCAAAAGTCTAGCGATGCAGCGATGGCAGCTCAAGAAGAAGCAGCGCGTGCCAACGAGCGTATCGATAACATCGCTCAGTCTTACACTAAGTAATTCCGCAAAAATTCTAATAAGAAAGGGTCTGCAATGCAGACCCTTTCTATTTTTGTACCAAAGGTGTTTTAACCTAAAAATTAAAGGCTTGATACATCAAGCCTTTTTTCGTTACGGTTATTGCTCTATTAACTCTGGCGGAGCAATTTCCGTTGGCACGCCATTTTGTGCCAGAATCACCGCTTTTGCTTTGCTGTCTGAGACTTTAAACTCATCTAACCACCAGCGCAGCTCAGTTGGAATCCGCATTGCTTTCTTTGAACCATCACTGCGCGTTAACGGCTCGTGGGCCTCTAAAAATACGCTGCGATCGGGTTCAAGCGCCACTTTTACCGGTTCGTCAATCACACGGACAGGCTCGCCAACCGGCACTTGAGCAAACAACCACTTAATGTCACGCGGATCCATACGAATACATCCGGAGCTAACTCGCATCCCGATACCAAAATCTTTGTTGGTGCCATGAATCAGATAGTCCCCTGCTCCATAAGCTAGGCGCATCGCAAATTCACCCAGTGGGTTTTCTGGACCGGCAGGAACCACAGCGGGTAACTCAATCCCTTTGGCGGCATACTCTTTACGAATTGAGGCGGGCGGCGTCCAAGTTGGATTAGGCCTTTTTTGGCTTATTTTGGTCTCCATTTCCGGAGTATCGCGACCAATACGCCCAATGCCAACCGGGAAAATATGCACCTTATGCTCTTTCGGCTCAAAGTAATAAAGGCGAAGTTCGGCAAGGTTAATCACAATTCCCTTACGTGGCACACTCGGCAAGATGATCTGACCGGGAATCGTCAGTACATAATCAACTTGCGGCACAAACGGGTCGACCCCCTTATTTGCCGCCATCAGAGATAACATACCAACATCGTATTGCTTGGCGATATCAGAAAGGTTTTCACCTTTTTGCACCACATGATATTGAGTGCGACCCACGATGCTACTGTCTTCGGTAGGTAAGTCATAAGTAGCACCAAAGGCTGCGGCGCTAATACACCAACACAAAGACATTAATTTACGTAGCATTAATTCCCATCCTTCGCTTCTTTATAGAGCTGTAAGGTTATCTCTCTTTCCGGTTTGTGATCAACAATTGGTGCCGGATATGACAATAATTTGACCCCGTCCCATTTCCAAGGCTGATGCAAAAATTTGTCTGGAACTTCAGACAATTCAGGCACCCAGTGACGAACAAACTCACCTTCAGGGTCAAATTTTTCGCCTTGGGTGATCGGATTGAAGATTCGAAAATACGGCTGTCCATCGCAACCCGTCGACGCACACCATTGCCAACCACCATTATTGGCCGCGTAATCTCCATCAATCAGTTGGCTCATAAAATAGTCTTCACCTTGGCGCCAACTGATGTGCAAATCCTTAATCAAAAAGCTCGCCACTATCATTCGTAAGCGATTGTGCATCCAACCCGTTTGATTGAGCTGACGCATCGCTGCGTCAACAATTGGATAGCCAGTTTGGCCTTGCTTCCAGGCATCAAAATGGCGTTCACTACGCTGCCACGCGAGACGTTTGCCCCAATTAAGAAAGCTTTCACCGCGACTCAATTTAGGCTCAAACCACAGTAAATGTTGATAAAACTCCCGCCAAATCAACTCACTTTGCCATACTTGTCGCCCTTCACTGAGGACATCATGACCGTAACTTAAACGCGCCAAACATTGGCGTACCGACAGTGCGCCAATCGCTAAATATGCCGATAGTTTACTGGTCCCAGCCTGCGCGGGGAAATCACGCCTTAGCTTATAATCATCGGCAGATTGCTGACAAAACTCGCGCAGCAGTGCAATTATTTCCGTGGTTTTGGCCGGCCAAGCTTGGCTGGTTTGACGTGGATAATCAAACGCAGCCTGTTTGCTAAAACGCCAAGACTCTAACGACGATGGTAATGGCCAGCTAACCCCTTGTGGCGCTTTGAGCACGGATAACGGCTGGGCGTAAAATAGCTTTAGGTACGCTTTTTTAAACGGCGTAAATACTTTGAAGTATTCGCCTTGCTGATTTTTGACCTCACCCGGCGCAAGCGCACATTTGTCGTGGCAGCTTTTAAAGCTTACGCCGTGTGGCTCAAGTAGCTGTTCACACAAGGCGTCGCGGCGCTGCTCATTGAGCTCATAATCACGGTTAACCCAGACCTCGTTTGCTTGCAATTCGAGCGCAAGTTCACTCACCGCTTGCGCTGCTTGACCATAACGATCAACTTGGCGATACAGCAGCGGCACATTGAGCGCTTCAAGCTCGCCAGAAAGCTCCGCCAGCCGACGCCAAATTAAATCCGCCTGAATTGGCGCCAAATGATGTTGCTGCCACTGAGCTGGCGTTGCGATAAATACCGCCGCTACCGGCTCATTTGAATTTAATGCCGCAATCAGTGCACTGTTGTCATCGACACGCAAATCACGTCTTAGCCACACCAGCTTCATTGATCTTCTCCTTGCACTAACAATTGCTCAAGCACCGGCGAGCACCTAACTTGCAAAGAGTGCGCTAAAGTCTCGAGCGCCTTACGCTGCGTTGCCACCAGCGAATGATTGGCATAAATGGCGAGCTGCTGATAATCGGTGAGCCCTAAATGGTCAACTAAGCCGCGAAAGTCCGCTACACCATCCAGCACCGTGACTTTCAAGCCTTGGCCAGCAAGTTGAATCGCCCATATCCAAGCACCTATATGGCCGCTGTCTTCGTGGTTTACCAACAAACAATGGCCTTTGTGCGCGGCGCGATTCTCGGCCTCCAAAATAGCGCTGAGCTTTGCCATCATCAAAGATTGAAACAGTCCTGTTTGTAGGCTGCGCTGCGCTTTACTCATATGCGAAAGCGCTGTCTGAATCGGTTGCACAAAGGCGGCTTCAGCAATATCTATCGGGTACTCTTTAAAAGTTCGAGCAATCACCGCTTCGGCTTTACCGCGCTGCAGTCGGGCTAGCGAGTCAAGCAACTCGTCGACCTCTGCCAATTGATTTGGCGCTTCTATCACCTTGGCTTGCTCGCTTGGTGATTCAAGCAGCGCTCTGACTTTACCAATAGCCACGCCCTTTGCCAGCCAGCTTTGAATCAGCCGAATGTGCTCAATGTTGGCTTCGCTGTAGAGACGGTGGCCTTTTTCAGTGCGATGCGGCTTAATCAAGTTGTACCGACGCTGCCAAGCGCGCAGCGTAACTGGCTTTACTCCCGTAAGCTCAGACACTTCTCGAATCGCATACCACTTTTGCTCTTGGACAGTTGAACTACAAGCCATAACGTAAACGAAGCTCCTCTGGATAAGGCTGAAAATAACGCTGATCTGCCAAGTACGGGTCAGGATAGGTATGTAAATAATGTTTAATCAGGGTTAATGGCGCGAGAAGTGGCAATAAGCCGACGCGATAATCGTCAATGACTTTTCTCAGCTCCGCTTTTTCCTTTTTGCCCAGCGCGCGCTTGAAATATCCTTGTAAATGCATCAGGACATTGGTGTTGTTTTTACGCGTTGCACGGTGCGCCATGGCGTTCATTAACCCAAGCCGATAACGCGCCACAAAGTCATCAAGATCATAATCGGCGATGTGTGCAACAAGACGCCCCAGTTCGCGATACGAGTCAGGATGATGCGCCATCAGCGTCAATTTGTAACGCGAATGGAAGTCAATGATTTTGCCTCGAGTCGGCTCATCTCCCATCGACTGGTAGAAATCGGCTAAGCAAAATACTCGAGTGATAAAATTCTCTTTCAACACTGGGTCGTTCAGGCGACCATCTTCCTCAACCGGAAGCCAAGGCATGCGCTCAAGCAACACTTGGGTATAAAGGCCCACCCCGCTCTTTTCGGCGTGGTTGTTGCCATACACTTTGACTCGCTCCATTCCGCAAGTTGGCGATTTCGCGCACACAATATAGCCACACAATGGCTGGTCTAAAAAGCCGTCGACTTTTTGATTGGCGTAACTTTGCATCGCATCAGTGTAATCCTTGCTGGCATCTTTGGTTTCGACCAGCGCAATGCGTTGCTTGTCCGAAATGAGCCGAATTGTTGGTCGCGGCACCGACATACCAATGCCAACCTCAGGACACACCGCGACAAAGCGTAGATAGGGAGAAAGCTCTTTGTTAACAAAAGCACTGGCTTTATGCCCGGAATCAAAACGCACTTTTTCGCCGAGCACGCATGCACTAATACCCACCAGAATCTGAGAATCCATACCGTCACCTTCGCATTAAAAAAGTTATACAAAAAAATATCATGTATAACTTTTAGCACAAACTTAAAAACCTGTACAAATTTTTAAGTTGTACAATTTTATGCTTTGCTTGGATCACTCTGGGGCAAGTTTTCCTTTCACTATCAGCAAATCGATTGCTCTAGCGCTTTCAACAGATTTAGTTATCAATAAACAAAGGGCATGTTATTATCGGTTTTTTTGTGAGCAACTTCTCAAGACATAACCTCTCATCTCCCTAATATTGCAGTCATAGCGTGTTTTGTTTTTCAACAGAATTAGTACACATTGAAAGAATTTTGGAGTAACAACTATGGCAACCCCTCACATTAATGCTCAACTTGGCGATTTTGCAGAAACGGTTTTAATGCCAGGTGACCCACTACGAGCAAAATACATTGCCGAAACCTTCTTAGAAGATGTTCAACAAGTGTGTGATGTCCGCAATATGTTCGGTTACACCGGTACTTATCAAGGCAAAAAAGTTTCGGTCATGGGCCACGGTATGGGTATTCCATCTTGTTGTATCTATGTTCACGAACTAATTGCTGAATTTGGCGTGAAAAACGTTATCCGTGTGGGTAGCTGTGGCGCGGTACGTGATGACGTGAAATTGATGGATGTGGTAATTGGCATGGGTGCCTCTACCGACTCAAAAGTTAACCGCATTCGTTTTAACGATCACGATTTCGCAGCCATTGCTGACTTTGGTTTGTTAGAAACGGCGGTTGCTTCAGCTCGCGCGCAAAACGTGCCTGTCAAAGTCGGAAACGTGTTCTCTGCCGATCTGTTCTACACCCCAGAAGCCGACATCTTCGAGAAAATGAACAAACTTGGCATTTTGGGCGTGGATATGGAAGCGGCGGGAATCTACGGCGTCGCTGCGGATCTTGGCGCAAAAGCGCTAACGATTTTAACCGTATCTGACCACATTATTCGCGGTGAAAAACTCAGTGCTGAAGAGCGTCAAAAGTCGTTTAATGACATGATGAAAGTGGCACTGGAAACCGCCATTAGTATCTAAAACCATACCGCTGCCACGGATGGCAGTTGGACAAATAAGGGGGAGATGGTGAGCGACGACAAGCTACCAACGGATGCACAAGGATTGCAACTCAACTTTTGTAAAACATTGGCGTGTGACAACTTTGGTTTGAGCGATGCACATCGGTATATTGTGCAGGATGTCAACCCTAAGCGTCCGGCGATGGTTTGCCGTGAATGCGGCGCTTTCCCCCCTTTGCTCAACAACCACGATGTGAATCAAGAACTGGCACGTTTGCGCCAGCTTCACAGCGAAGGTTTACCCGCCTGTCGCAACCCAGCATGCGCCAACCTCGGTTTATCGGTTCATACGCACAAACACCTTTACCATGCCTTTGGCTATAGTGGCGATCGCCAACGCTATCGCTGTAAACAGTGTCAGTCGACATTTGTCGATAAATGGTCTGGGATTAACTCAAAGCTCGAGTTTCAAGAATCGCTACTTGGATTGCTGTTTATGAGTTACTCGGTGCGTGAAATCTGCCGCCGCCTCAATATTAATCCTAAAACCTTCTACGATCATATCGACCATATCGCCAGCCGTTGCCGGCGCAAACTGGCTACCTTTGATGCGCGCTGGATGAAACATGCGCCTCATTACGAACTGGCATCGAATTATCGGCCGCTGCAACCTAAAAGCGACAATGGTGTATTTTGGATCGCCACCGGCGATGCTCAGTCTGGGTATATTCTGTGCCAGCACGTCAACTACGCCGCCAACGAAAGCTCGGTGGGTCCGATTGATCACAACCCATTTCAGCAACCGGCACGTTTCGTATCACGGCACTATTTACCCGAAGCGGGGAGCGACGATCGCGAATATCAAAGCCAAATTCACCAACGAATTGATCGCCAATACCAAACCATTTTGGCGCGCGGTAATGTTGAAGACCCTATTGGCAATTTGACGGCGTTTCACTATCCCACTAAAGGCGCGTTAATTCGACCGCCTTACACCTCTTACGCGCACTATTTGCATGTATTGGATCTCTGCCAACCACAGCCACGCGTCACGCTTTACTTACCTCAAGATCCACTGTTGCGTTCAGCCGCACTGAGCGTTTGCCTGTCACGCATTCAGCACAACAATGTCGATCTGATGTATGTCGAAGAAGATGCCAACTGGCGACGCCAACTGTACTTCGACAAAATCGATATCGTGCATATGGGATGGTGGCGCGACCGCTGGGCGATCGCCAACCAGCAAGCCAGTTCAAAAGGCATTTGCTATCTGGCAGGCGACCATCCAGATCCGGAAATATGGCTGAATAAAGCCAGCTTACGCCAAGTGTCCTCCTATCAGCAGCGTTTCCAGTTGCTGTTTGAAGACTTCATCAACGAACCACGGCGCAAACTTCGCCCAGGTGGACTACTGCCTTTGCTGGATATTTTCCGCGCTTGGCACAATCTTTGTTATCAAGGCAAGGATGGCCAAACCGCAGCACAAGCGCTAGGTTTGACTCAAGATCCCCTATCTCTCAAAGATTTATTGGCTTAAATCGCAAATAACTGTGAAGTTGAGCATTAAAACTCAGGTGTTTTTGGTTTTTTGCTAGAGTTGTATTAATACCTGTTTTTATAATGCTTTCGAATGATGAAGTCGCACAATGACGTAAAGGACTTGTTTTTGGATAGAAGCCAACTCACGCTCGAAACTCAGTTGCTCCAACTAAAGCAACAAGTGGATAAAGATCCGCACCTTGTTTTAGCTAAGGCACAACAATGCGTTGAAGAGGCCAACACCATGATGAATACCAAAGCGGTGATTCACGCTTTGATTATCATCTCTTTATGTCATTGGCATTTGATGGACTACCGTAAAGGCCTAAAAACCATCAAAGAAGCCCTCACCCGCCTAAACAGCATCGATAGCGACGATCACGTCCCGGAAATTCTTCATATCCATGCCCTGCACTTCTGGGGCCAAGCGCAGTATTACTCTGCTCAGCAATATTGGATTAACGCGCTGGAACAATCTGCGCTGACCGACGAAATCGAAATTCAAATCGAAAGCTTGATTGGCCTTGGCAACGTTTGGCGCATCACCAATGAACCACAATTGGCGCGCTCAACCCACGAACTGGCGGTCACCGTCGCCAATAACTCGCGCATAAACTGGTTGGAAGGCAAAGCACGAATTCTGCTGGCTTGGGATCATTATCTACTTAACCAATTTGTTGACATGCTGTCGGTACTGGATGGTGCCAGCGAAGCATTACGCTATCACGATGACAAAACGTGGCAGGCGGAAATTTGGGACTTTCGTGGCTTGGCACTGCTTGGCTTAGAGCGCATCCAAGATGCCGAAGAAGCGACCCAAAAAGCCCACGATTTGGCAGTCAAACACAATTTGATGTGGATGAAATCGCACTCGTATATCAGCCGCGCGCGCCTTGAACTACTGCGTAAAGATCCACAGCGCGCTGCCCAGCTTCTCGCCCAAGCTGAAGCATCCGCCACAACCTTTGATAATGGCGAATTGTTGTCACAAATCTGTTTTCAGCAATCTCGCGTTGCGGAAGAAAGCGGCGATTACCAAGCCGCACTCAATGCGTATAAGAAATATCGCCAATATTCACTGCAGATGCTGCGTGAACAAACCCTGCGCGTTGGCAACGACAAAGCTCGCGCCTCCAAGCGCCAAATGGAACAACGCGCGCGCAAACTGATTAACCGTATTCGCCGCCAGCACGAGTTTGACCCCGAACAGCAGTTAACCCAGATGGTGTCAGAAACCTATTGGTGGGAACAGTTGGTGATGTGCAAAACCGAGCTTAAACGCGCCAATCACTCAGTCATCATCATCAAACACGAGGACTCCGCAGTGCTCGACATCAGCGCAGAATTGGCTCACTCGCTGTGTTGTCGCCATGATTTATTAGCACGCTTAAGCCCAAATCGCGTCGCACTGCTGCTGTCTGAAAAAGACGAACCGGCCCATCAAGTGTATTACTGCCTAGAGCAGATGCTGGCAATCTACCCTTGGCAACGTCAAGGGCTATTAACCGAGGCTCCGGAGATGGAGTTTTACGATATTCTGAGTTTTCCATTCACTCTGGACCAACTCGAAGACAACTGAGGCACGAAAGCGAGCAGATGGAAGCATTACTGAAAAAAATCTCTGACCGCGGTCTCGATGCCGCAGCAGCCACTGGCGAAGATGCGCTTGAATTTTGGGCCCATGTGCGCACCGATATTGCGACCACGTCTCGTGAACAAGCGCAATGTTTTATCATCAGCGCCGAGCACTTAAGCAAACAGCTTAGCTATTCAGACAGCATCGCCGATCTTAACGCCGCGTTGAGTTTGCTCAACCTTCCTCAAGACTCCGAGCTGATTCTAGACATCAAAAACAGTTTAAGTGACCGATTTTTTACCGTGGGTGATTACTCTAATGCGCTGACCCACTACGTTGAATCAACCAATATCGCCGTCGAACACAGCAATATCGATGCTTACGCGACCGCCATTATCGGCATGGGTAATCTGTGCGATGCTTATGGCGATCACGATCGCGCCCTCAGTTATTACCAAAAGATAGACAGCATCGACCATGCCCTCACCAGCCGCTCTCTACGCCTAAAATACAAATTGTTTATGCTGGCTTGCTACATCCAGCTCGGACGTCACAGCGTGGCCGAAGCGCTGCTTATAGAGTGTGAACAGCTGAGTATTTTGGTCAGCGACAAAGTGCTTTCAGGCCAAGTGTATCTCTATCACGCCATGCTTTTACGCCATAAAGGCAAAGCACAGCGCGCGTTAGATTATCTCGCCAATGTGCAATATACCTATGGCAATCTTCACTCCACTTGGCTGTCTAATATGCTGCGCCTTGAACTTGCCTATTGTCTCAATGAATTAGGCCGCACTCACTTATCTAATTGGTTACTGGAAAGTACCGAGCAGCGCGTTGATTCCGGTTACGCGCCAGTGCTGGGGCTGCAATTATTTAACTCGCTGAGCACCATTTACGAGCAACAACAAAAATATCAAGCGGCGCTTCTCTACCAGCAGAAGGCCTACGCTATTGAAAGCGAACTGGTCAGCGCGATTCCGATTGGTGAACTTGGCGCAAGCCAACTACGCCGCCTGTCACGCTTTGAGCTGCAGCTCAAGTTAATTTTGTCGGAAATTGAAAACCGCGAGCTCAAAGAGACCACCGAAAGCCAGAAACACACTGTGGCTCAGCTACAACAAGATGTATTCACCGACCCGCTAACCCTGCTGCGCAATCGGCGCTGGATGGAAGTTAAACTTAAAGATCTGCTGCTACACGAAACACCCTTTTCACTGCTGGTGATCGATATTGACCATTTTAAATCGATCAACGATGAACTCTCCCATTTGGTCGGCGACAAAGCGATCATTCGCGTTTCAAAACAGCTCGCCAAACATTTTCATTTCAGTGACGCATCATGTGTGCGTTTTGGCGGTGAAGAGTTCTTAGTGATTCTTGAAAACACCGATGAACAGCAAGCCAAAATGTATGCTGAGCAATACCGGCAGCGCATCTTCCAATTTAACTGGAAAGAGGTCCTCGGCGAGCGTGGTTTGACAGTCAGCATTGGCGTCACCAAACACCGCGACGGTGAAAACACCCAACGCACCTTTTATCGCGCAGATAAAGCTCTGTATCGGGCCAAAGCTAATGGTCGCAATCAGGTGTGCTTAGAAAACTAACCTTTTGAGGGAGTTATTTGCTCCCTGTCTCCTTCTTGATAACGAACCGAATACGGTTAGATTGACCTTAATCATCTTTTTTGTTCGCCAAGCCCCTACTATTAGCGTTTGTCTCGACTATAAAACCTTTTTAATAGCATAGAGTTGCTATCCTGTTCGTATATTAACGACGCGGGACGCACAGGTTTGCTTTTCGTTTTATCAAGGAAAACACTTCCATGTTTTTAAATTATTTTGCGCTCGGGATGTTGATCTTCGTAGCGCTGGTGTTGTTTTACGGCATTATTGTGCTGCACGACATTCCCTATGAGATCGCCAAAGAACGTGACCATCCCCACCAAGATGCAATTCACTATGCAGGCTGGGTGAGCTTATTTACTCTGCATGCGTTGTGGCCATTTCTTTGGATTTGGGCCACCTTATGGCGCAAAGAGCGCGGCTGGGGCTTTAAAAACCGCCAAGGTATGGGGTCTGCGAAAGATCTCAGTTTGCAACTTGAACAAATGCATCACGAAATCACCAAGTTAAAGTTGGAAATCGCTACGATGAAAAACGGCCAAACCGCCGCTGCCTCAACGGCGCAAACCCCAACGGCGAAGCACGAGGATAATCAATAATGGATTTATTGCTGATTCTCACTTACACCGCAATTTGTATTACCATCTTTAAAGTGTTTCGTATTCCACTCAACAAGTGGTCTGTGCCAACCGCAATTCTTGGCGGTGTGGTGCTTGTTGGTACCCTCATTTTGTTGATGAACTACAACCACCCATTTACGGCAATTGGTGGTCAGGTGTATACCACCACGCCAGTCATGCCAACGGTTCGCGGTAAAGTCATCTCTGTGGATGTAAAACCGAACCAAGAAGTGGAAGCGGGAACGCCGCTATTTCATATCGACCCGACGCCGTTCATCGCGAAAGTCACTCAAGCGAAAGCGGCATTGGCCGAAGCTAGCCAAGACGTGCTAGAGCTGGAAGCCACTTACAAAGCTGCGCAGTCAAACACGGTGCAAGCTACAGCCGACCGTGACCGTACTAAACGTGAATACGAACGCTACAATCAAGGCTTTAAAAAAGGCGCGTTTACTGAGCAACAAGTCGATACTCGCCACCAAAGCTATTTGGCCGCTGAAGCAGCGTTAGAAGCATCGCGCGCCAGTGAGCAACAAGCCAAACTGGCGTATACCGCCGAAATTGATGGCGAAAATACCGGTGTCGCGAGCTTAAAAGCAGCGTTAGACCAAGCGCAATTTAACCTCGACGAAACAGTCGTGCGCGCGCCAACCAAAGGCTTTGTAACGCACGTAGCACTAAGACCGGGCATGATGGCCGTACCACTACCGCTGGCACCAGTGATGACCTTTGTCCACACAGAAGAGCACCATTACATCGCTGCATTTCGTCAAAACTCCTTGCAGCGCCTGAAAGCCGGTTACGAAGCAGAATTCGTCTTCCGCGCAGTACCTGGCAAAGTGTTTGAAGGCAAAGTGATTGAAGTGCTACCAGCGATTGCAGAAGGCCAAATACAGGCCACGGGTAAACTTTACGGCACCGAAGCTCTACAAACCACTGGACGAGTGATGGTGAAACTGAAAATCACCGACGATATGAGTGATTATCATATTCCACTTGGCACCAATGCCGAAGTGGCGGTGTTCTCGGATCACTTTGAGCATGTGTCGATCATGCGTAAAGTTCTGATTCGTATGGAAAGCTGGAAGAACTTTTTGTACCTCGATCATTAGACCAATAACCCAAAGCTAAAAAAACAGCGCATCGGCGCTGTTTTTTTTGACTTGAAAATCAGTAACTAAATCGGCATTTCTGCGTGTTTCACTATGTCTGATGGTTTACGACCAGTGACACATTTGTACTTAGTACTGAAATAATTACTGTCGTTATAGCCCACTTCATACGCCGCTTCGGTAATACTCACTCCGCATAGCAGCAGACGCTCTGCATGCTTAATCCTTAATAAATTAACAAACTTGTTGGTCGATAACCCCGACAAAGCCATGAGCTTATGATTCAGCGCTTTTTGCGTGACACAGAATTGCTCACATACCGAGGCAATCGACAAGTTACTGTCTCGATAATGGTCGCACAGATACACGACCGCCTGCATCAGCGGAGTTTTAGCGCCATGCTTGATACTAAGACGCTCAATCTGGATCAGCAGCTGTTCAAACAATAGCGAACACATCACTTCGGAATTTCGCTGTTGCTTATTCTGCTCAACTTCAAGTTGCTCCGCCAAACCAAGGATGGCTTCAAACGACTCTTGAGTCACCAAAATACTGCTTAGATCGCTCTCTAAGCGCTTGATGATGTCCACGCAGCAAGAATTAATATTCAATCGCTCTTTGTCATAACAGATATTAAACAGGTTCACATCGTGGGTACGATCATAAAGGTGGTAATCACTATCAGTTATGCAGTTGATCGAATGCGGCAAAATCACACGCTGCTGGTCATTAATCACATGAATTCCACTGCCAGAGCAGACCAACACTAACTCGGAGAAATCGTGGCCGTGTTCGGGGTAGTCCGCTTGAGGGTGACGGCTGAGCACGCGCACACTTGATGCCGCGCCCACATACTCATTGGATTTTAGTAACAGCATGTTCCCTCCTTTTCGCTGGCGACATTCGCCAAGGCAAAGCTCACCTAACGGCGAATGCGCAAATCCTAAGATGAGAGCAAACACTGCGCTTGCTCTCATCACCCTCAATTACAAGGATTTCAAGTACAGCTGTGTAACTTGATCGTGGGTCATTGGATGCGGGTTACCACCGGCACATGGGTCAGCGAGTGCATCATCCACCCAACTGCGTACGTCAGCCTCGGTGACACCCAGTTCGCCAAATCCGGCAGGAATGCCAACCCGTTTGTTCAGCGCGTTAATCGCGTCAATGGCGGCAACACTGGCTTGCTCATCACTCATCGCTGAAGTATCCACACCCATCGCGGCGGCAACTTTGGCAAATTTCTCCACTCGATAAGGGCGATTAAACTCACATACAATCGGTAGCAAAATGGCGTTGCATACTCCGTGTGGTAAGTCTTTGTGCGCTCCGCCCGGGTGAGCCATCGCATGCACCATTCCAAGCCCGGCGCTGTTAAATGACAGCCCGGCAATAAACTGACCTTGAGCCATTTTTTCACGCGCCAGCTCATCTTTGCCGTTATCCACCGCTTGCGGCAAATACTTGGCAATCAAGCGAATCGACTCAAGAGAAATGTAATCGGTCAAGGCATGCGCCCCAACAGAGACATAAGATTCGATCGCGTGAGTTAATGCATCAATCCCGGTCGCAGCAGTCACATCAGCGGGAATACCCAACATTACCGATGGGTCGTTGACCGACACATCAGGAATAATCTTGTCGCTGATGATAACGTGCTTTACGTGGGTTTCCGTGTCGGTGATGACCGCATTACTGGTCACTTCCGCAGCGGTGCCGGCAGTGGTGTTAATCGCATACAACGGACAGCCGAGTTGCTCCACTTTATCGACCCCATTAAAGCGCGCAATTGGCCCTTCATTTTTCGACAAAATGCGAATCGCTTTACTGGTATCGATGGCGCTACCGCCACCAAAACCTATCAAATACTGCGCTTGATAAGCATCAAAACACGCCAATACTTCTTTAACGGTATTGGTATCTGGGTTTGGTTTGACTTGGTCAAACAGCGCCAAATTCAGTTTGCTTTCAAGCAGTTTGTTGGCAAACCCCAGTTTCATCATCGCCGGATCGCAAATCAACAAGCCTTGCGCATCGCCGTGGTTAGCGGAAATTACGCTGATAAGCTCCTCGATCGCGCCAAATCCCGCCAAATTAATTTTTGGAAACGCGAGTTTAAATACAGACATATACACCTCATAAATTGTCATTTCATCAATTCAATTGGGTGTCTCATCGCCCAGCTCTCCCTTAATAAGACACCCGAAATTCACGCGCCGCATAGAGACGGCGCAACCCGTGAGCTTGGCCCACGGGTGGGTATGGTTGGTGTTTTAAGCCAGGTAAAACACTTTTCTAAGGTCGACAGAAACCGGCGAGTTGTCTGGATTACTTGGCATCACATCTTTCATGTGCTGCCACCATTTTTGGCAGATCTCAGTGTCTGCGATCGCTTGCCAGCGCTGCTCATCTTCGATTTCAACATAACCAAACAGCATGTTTTGCTCAGCCAGTAAGTGAATCGAATAATTCGCCGCTCCATACTCTTTGAGCGTGGCTTTCATCTCTGGCCACAGTTGATCGTGTCTCTTTTGGTACTCGTCATGTTTGTCACTGTTCACATACATTACGAATGCTTTACGAATCGTCATAATTTCTCCCTCTTAAGACATGCCAAGACCAACGATATTGGCAGCAACAATGATCACCATCAGGCCAAGTACCAGAATGCGTACAGGACGTGTACCCACCCCTTTCCACTCAGCCATAATCAAACCAATTACACCGCCAAACAGCACATAACCCGACATATGCAACATCCAATTGATGTAGCCCAAACGCTCAGGAACCGATGCTTCACCCCAGCCGTAAAAGAAGAATTGCAGATACCACATGATGCCGCCGATAGCGGTAAAGGCGAGATTGCGCATCATTAACTTGCGTGGCAGAGAAATGTCGTTACGCACCGAGATCTGTTTATTGGTGAAAATGTTGTAGAGACAAAAAGCGAAGTTCACAATCGCACCGCCACCCATGATAAAGCCATACGCTGGCATCGCGACATACAGGTAGTTAATACCCATCGCTTCAGATTGTGCTTTAATTGGACCAGAAGCATCTAAACCAAAGGCGAATCCGGCGGAGAAAATCCCGCACACCACCGCCAACATAATGCCTTTTTTAAGGTTGAACTCTTCTGCGCGCTCATCGAGCGCTTTCTCTTTTTCATTGCCGGCATACGCCACTATTGCAATGCCGCCAAGCGCGACCACAATACCCAACATGGTCAAGCCACCGCCTGGTGACGTGATGACATTCACCAACTCTCCGCGCAGCATAGGTGGCAGTAAAGTCCCGACCGCTAAGTTCAAACCGATCGCGATACCAATGCCCATCGATAAGCCTAAATAACGCATAGTTAAACCGTAAGTGATATTGCCGATACCCCACATCGCACCGCAAAACGCCAGCATAAAGAAGGTTGATATCGGAATATGCGAATAAAACTCGGCCAAGTTCGGCACTAGCATTGCGGTGACAAGCCACGGCATGATGACCCATGAGAACAGCCCACCAATGGCCCACATCAATTCCCAAGACCAACCTTTGACTTTTTTATATGGCGCATAAAATGCGGCAGCAGAAGCAGCACCGACCAGGTGCCACCCGATTCCGGCAACAACAGACATGATGTATATCCTTCTTTATGTAGGGTTGAGGGCAGCACGCCGCCCGATTTGTTATTGGTTTATTGCTTTATTTTTGTTGTATTGATTGCGGTGATTTGGCGTGGAAAATCCAACGCTGCGCTCACTAACGCGTGATGACTGCAAATCGTCTCCTTGGTTATGTCGCTTGTGGGTCATTAGCCTTGCGCCTGCTCAATTGAGGTGACGGCTACTGCGTTAAGGCCTGATAGCGCTGCTTTATTGCCGCGAGTTCTGCCACAGACTGTGGATGGTAGGTCTGTACCTGCGACGAATGGGCGATCACTTCTCGACCCTGCTCTAAATTGTCTAAATGACCGAGCGCTATCATCTGATTAACCACGTTTCCCAGCGCCGAAGCCTCGGTTGGCTCGGTATAAACGGTGATTTGGCATACATCAGCGCACAGCTGATTAAGCAGTTTGTCTTGCGTTCCACCACCCACGATACGAATCGAGTCAACGTGAATGTTGCTCGCTTGAGTGATGTGTTCGAGCGCCTGACGATAGGCCAGCGCCAAGCTGTCATATACACAGCGCACCAACTCAGAAAAGGTGTGCGGCGCGCTCAAATCGCGCTCAGCAAACCATTGTTTAATCGCTGCGGTCATGGAGCTTGGATTTAAAAATGCATCGTCATTGGGGTCGATAAGGTATTGAAATGGCTTCGCACTTTTCGCCAGTAAAGCAAAATCTTCAAACGCTAGTGATGGGTTTTCCGCTTTCAAACGCTGCAGTAACCAAAGGCCCATGATGTTTTTCAAAATGCGATAGCGCCCGTCAACGCCACCCTCATTGGTGATGTTGTAACGCTGGGCAAGCACACTGGTGCAAGGCGTAAAGCTTTCCACTCCCAGTAGAGACCAAGTCCCTGAGCTTAAATAGGCTGATTCACCGGTTTTAATCGGCGCTGCCGCCACCGCCGATGCAGTATCGTGACTGGCGACCGAGCAGACCGGAATCACCACGTCGTCTCTTTGGTATTGGCCGATGATTTGATTTGGCATACTTGGTGGCAGGAACCAGCTTGGATTGGCGCCACAAGCATCGATCAAAATCGGTGACCAGGTTTTGGATTCACACTCCAGCAGCTGGCTGGTTGAGGCATTGGTGTACTCACAATGCTGCACGCCGCAAAGCTTGTAGTTCAGGTAGTCAGGGATAAACAGCAAGGAATGAATGTCGTCAAACCATGCGGGCTTTTGCTCACTGATGGCTTTCAACTGATATAGTGAGTTGAAGGTCAGAAATTGAATTCCGCTGATATCGTAAATATCTTCGCGGCTCAAGCCGCTATGCTCCAATAAGGTCGACAGCATGCCTTGAGTGCGACTGTCGCGATAGCTGACAAATTCACCCAGGTGTTTGCCGAATTTATCCAACAACACAAAGTCCACACCCCAGGTATCAATCGCCAGAGATTCAACTTCAATCCCTGCAGACACGACTTTGTTAATGCCGACATCAATCTCTTCCAAAATTCGATATAAATCCCAGCAAGATTGGCCTTCAATAATCACTTGGCTGTTGCTAAAGCGATGGTACTCTTCAAGAGTGATGCGCTGTTGCGCAGTAAAATCTGGTGCGGCGGAATCTGCCACTAACTGCCCGACCATAACGCGCCCGCTCGAAGCGCCTAAATCGATTGCAATAACACTATTCATAACGTCGACCTCAATTCTAAGTGGGTCAATTACATCCTAAATTCGCCGCGCACAACTTCATTTTTCAGACAGGTATTTTGGAAATCGGACATTTTTTATAGATTGGTATGACCGAGCTCAAACTCTTTAATAATGGGTTTTATCAATGGGTCTAAGCGCCTGTTTTCACGCCATCTAAAACGTGAAATTGCGCAAATTTCGCTCCTAGAAATCAGGGTGTAAAATCCGCCATGTTTGAGGTTTGATGTCGCGATAATCGTTCTCTTTGGACGCCTAACCGCAGGCACAAAAAAAGCGCAGCTTCCTCTGGAAACTGCGCCTTGGGCGATAAACATAGGTTAAAAATTACATTGGACTTGGCAGTGGCACGCCATGTTTTTCCATCGTCCCCATACGATTAACCATCGCGTGGGCTGCATCAATAAACGGCATCGCCAGCGCCGCGCCGCTGCCTTCACCAAGGCGCAATTGCATATCAATAAACGGCTGCAACTGTAAGTAGTTAAGCGCCAAACTCGCACCTTTTTCCGCCGACAAGTGCGAGGCAATCAGATAACCATGAGCGTTGGGCGCCAGCAGAGTTGCGATCATCGCTGACGCATAAGAAAGAAAACCGTCCAGCATCACCGGAATACGCATCGCGCTCGCGCCCAGAATCGCGCCGCTCATCGCTGCCAAATCAAAGCCGCCTACTTTCGCGATAATATCCAGCCCATCGCGCGCATCAGGCTGATTAGCCTCAATCGCTTGGCGCACCACATCCACTTTATGTGCCAAACGGTGGCTGGGAAAATTGGCGCCTAGCCCAACCACTTGCTTGGGCGAATGCCCGGTCACCACGCTGACGATCGCTGCCGCCGGCGTGGTGTTGGCAATGCCCAGTTCACCAATACCAATCACGCTAAGCTGCTCTTGGTCGATTACCTGCTGGGTATACCTCGCCACATTAGCGATCAACTGACTGGCTTGTTCGCGGCTCATCGCTGGCCCACTGGCAATGTTGCCGCAGCCACGCGCGATTTTGATATTCACCGTGCCGTCAATCGGCTCGCTATCGATACCGACATCAAGCAGTTCAACCCCGACATCATTAGCGTGGCTCAGCGCCGCGACGCCGGTTAAGCCTTTAACGGTATTACACGCCTGAATGGCGGTAACCTCTCTAGGCGTCACCGCCACATGCTCGGCAAATACGCCGTGGTCCGCCGCCATCACCAGAATCTTTTTGCGCCCGAGCGGCCAATCGCAGCGACGGTAGATCGCCGCTAACTGGCAAGCCAATGTTTCCAGACGGCCTAGGCTGCCAATCGGCTTAAACAGCTGATCAACTTGATGCTGCGCCTGACGGCGTACGCTTTCATCGACTGGCGCAATGGAATCCACCAGTGACTGGATTTGAGTAGCGAGGCTTGCGGTCATGCGATGCTCCTTTCTTGCCTGCGGTGACAAGATTTGGCCGTTAGGCCGAGGTTTTCAATTTAAGAGAAAACGGCGTCATCAATGCAGTAATGGCATCAATGCTTAAAGCGCTGCGTAGTTCATTGGCGAGCAGGTCAAACTGACCTTGCTTGTATTGCTGGTAGTCAAATACGTCCGGTTCTAAAGGCAGCAAGCCTTTGCTTTGACGCAGGCGGTTTAACCACAAACGGGTAAACTCACTATGGTCAAACAGGCCATGAATATAGCTGCCAGCGATCAGACCATCGGCGCTCACTGCGCCATCTGCAACCAGCACCTTTTGGTCATTTCGCATATCGATGCTGGCAAACGGCTGAGCATGCTCACCTAAGGTGGTCACGCCCATATGAATTTCGTAGCCACTCAGTTCAATGGGTTGCTGAGTGCGATATAAACCGCCTAATCCGCCATTCATCACTGCGTGAATCTGAGTGGTGTGTTTGCGGCTTGCAAACTGGGTAACACAATCCAATAAACCCAGCCCCGCCATGCGTTCAATACCAGACTCAACGCCATCGATGATTTGCTTACCCAGCATTTGATAGCCGCCGCAGATGCCAAGCACCGGCGTTTTGCCAAACGCGCACACACCAATCGCAGCGGATAATCCACTTTGATTAAGATAGTTAAGGTCAAACAGCGTGTTTTTACTGCCCGGAACAATGATGGCGTCAGGTTTGCCGAGTTCATCTGCCGAGCTAACATAACGCAGATTGACATCTGGCTGAGTGGCAAGGGGATTAAAATCGGTGAAGTTGGCGATATGGGGCAGCTTAATCACTGCTATATCAAGCATCGTTGCGCTTTCAAAGCCAGTTTCGGCTTCGCTCTGTTTGGCTTGACGCTGGCGCGCGCGCATCCGCTCCGGTTGCAATGCCACGCCGTCTTCTTGCTCTAAATCGAGATTCAAATACGGCACCACCCCCAGCACTGGCACTTTGGTCAAAGCTTCGATTTGATCAATGCCCGGTTGCAGCAGTGCCACATCGCCGCGAAACTTATTGATGATCACACCCTTAACCCGCGCGCGCTCAGAATCACTCAACAGCGCCAGCGTGCCGTAAATCGAGGCGAATACGCCGCCGCGGTCAATATCGGCAACCAAAATAACCGGCGCGTTGATCATCTCCGCCAGCCCCATATTAACGATATCACGGTCGCGCAGATTGATTTCTGCCGGACTACCCGCGCCTTCGATGACTATGATTTGATGTTCGCTGGCCAACTGGCTAAAAGCGTTAAACACGCACTGCTGCAATTGAGGTTTGAACTCATGGTAAGTTTGCGCGTCCATATCGCGCAGCACTTTGCCCATGACGATGACTTGAGACCTGCGATCGCTGGTTGGTTTAAGCAGCACCGGATTCATTCGCACATCCGGATTAATGCGCGCTGCTTCGGCTTGGAAAATCTGCGCGCGACCCATTTCTGCGCCTTGAGCCGTAATGCCGGAATTCAGCGCCATGTTTTGCGTTTTAAACGGCGCGCAGGAATAACCTAAATCGGCGAAGATACGACACAGCCCGGCCACTAACACGCTTTTACCGACATCGGATGCCGTGCCTTGTAGCATAATTGCGTAAGTCATAAGCTTCTCTCCTAAGCGTTGGCTTGATGCCCTGCGTTGTGCGCAGCGGCAAACAGTTGCTGTTCATTACGATAGAGCGGATAGCTCAGTTCAACATGCAGCTTGACTAACCACGGCTGTTCAAGCCCAATCTGTTCAATGGATTGACGGTCTAGAAATACACTTTCCGGCGCCCCTTGCAGCGCCACGCGACCATTGGCCAGCACATACACGTAATCACACACTTGGTAGATCAAATCGATATCGTGACTTGAAATCACCACGTGTTTGCCCTGCTTCACCACTCGGTCGATGACACTTTTCATATGCCTTACACCGCTTGGATCAAGCCCCGCCGTTGGCTCATCAAGCAGTAAGTAGTCACTGTTGAGTACCAAGGCCCCGGCAATGGCCACGCGCTTTTTCTGACCAAAACTCAAATACTGCACCGGACGGTCGATAAACCCGAGCCCATCCACCATGCGCAGTGCGCTGGCCGTGCGCCGCTGCACTTGCGCGCCATCAACACCGAGGTTTTTCAAACTAAACCCCACATCGCTGACAATATCGGTATGAAAAATCTGCTGATCCGGCTCTTGAAACACCAATGACACACGTTGGCGGTGAGCCAATAGTGCCGCTTTGCTATAACTCAGTGGCGTATTTTGCCAACGCACTTGGCCTTTGCTGGGTTTAAGCAAGCCAAGCAGCAATTGGAACAGAGTGGATTTTCCGCAGCCGTTTGCGCCCACCACGCCAACCACTGGTGCCTGAGCGAAATTAAGCGTTAAATCATGCAATACCCATTCATCGCGCTGGTAGCCAAAACTCAGCCCTTGGGTGTTCAAACTCATAGATGAAAATCTCCCTGATACAACTTAGCTTCCAGCGCCAACTGCATTTTTTGTTGACGAATCAATACTCTTTCTAGCAGCAGTCCCACCAGCATCGCCAACGAACGCAACCATACTCGGCGTTTTCCATAGCCAAAACGCAGAGTTTGGGCGTTAAAAATCGCCTGCGCCTCTTCGATAAAAATAAAGATAAAGCGATAGGTCAGCATGACCTGCTCAATCAGCACCAGTGGCAAATGCGCACGTTTTAGCAGTGACAAACATTGCTCAAACGGCGTAGTGAGCACAAAAAACAGGGTCGCGGCCAAACAGCACAGCGCGCGAAACGCGGTGTGCACCGCAAGCATCAAACTGGCATCACTGATACCCAGATAACCATCGCCCCACCAAGGCAGCGCGACGATTAAATCCGCGGCTCGCGGTGCGCTGGTCAGCACCATCACCAGTAAACTCAGCAGCAAAAATCCACTTGGCAGTGCGAGCCAAGCAAGATACTGGCGCACGCTCAGCCGCGCGGCGTGACAGGTCAACATCATCAGCGCGGCAAACAGCAGCGCTTGTTTTGCCAGTGGCAAACAAAATGCCAGCAGCAGACACAGGGCATACAACGCCGCTTTTCGCCCTTCGCCGACCGAGCGCCAGCGGCTTTGATAAGCAAATTTATCGATGATCAACATGGCGCAGACCGCCTGATTTCGCCAAGTTTGGACGGCGCGAATTGGCTTTGCCTTCAGCCTCATTCTGACCTTCAACCTCGTTCTTACCGGCGCTGCGACCGTGATAAAAACCGAGGATATAAAAGATCACCGCCGCGCCAAGTGAGCCTTGCAATGTAAACAGCAAACTCTCAATTTCACTGCTGGCTGGTTCAAACAGCGGCGCCGCCCATGGCTGATAACTCGGCGCAATCTGGTTTATCACCGCTTCTGCTTCGCCATCCGAGCCTTCATAAGCGCCGTTTTGAGTCACCACAAATGGCAGCGCCACCAATGCGCACAGCAGCGCGATCAAAGTTAAGGTCTTTTTCATCGCAACACTCCTTGCGAGGTGATAAGCGAACGCTTGGTAAGCTGGTCATAAATCAGCACAGTTAACAGCCCTTCCGCCAGTGCAATCGGCACTTGTGTGACCATAAATACGCTGACAAATTTGACCACTGATCCCCAAACGCCCGCTTGCGGATCAGGAAACGCCAACCCGAGTTGCAACGAGGTGACAAAGTAAGTCGCAAGGTCGGCCACCACCGCGCACAAAAACACCGCGATATCACGACGTAATCCAAGCCGTTTGGCGCCAATCCAGACCCAATAACCAAGCATTGGCGCCAGCACCGCCATCGACATGCCATTGGCGCCAAGCGTGGTTAAACCGCCATGCGCCAGCAACAGCGCTTGAAACAAGAGCGCAATAGCGCCAAGCACTGGCACTACCATAAAACCAAACAGAATCACTGCCAGCCCAACTCCAGTTGGGTGCGAACAACTGCCGGTGACCGAAGGCAACTTAAGCGCCGATAGCACGAAAATAAATGCACCGCACAGTGCTATCAGCACTTTTTTGTGACTGTCCTGGCCAACAGTGCGCTTAAGATAACGAATGCTGAGCACCAGAAACGGAATAAACAGTACCCACCAAGTCAATGCCCATACTGGAGGGAGAAAGCCTTCCATAATGTGCATTGCGTTGGCATTGGTTGGCATCATGCCAAATGCGCCAATCCAAACGCTCCACGCCAAAGCATTGGGCGTTATTGTTGTTTTCATCCTTCGTCTCCTTATTCGCAGCTCTAGGCTCGCACTTGTGAATTTAACGAGTCGACCAAGCGCGATTGACAATAATGGTTGAAAAATACGGCAGCTCGATATCGTCCGACACATCAGCCAACTGACGATAACTCAGTTCGTTGTCCATCGAAGCGTTGGCCATCAGCACAGCATGGTCAAGTAATTTAAGCTCGCCAAGTAGCTGTTTGATTGCGGCAAAGCGGCCATACACTTTCATTAGCACCACGCACTCGTGGTCAGTTAACGCGCTGGCAAGCTTTTGCACAGGCGCGGTGCACGACATCACCGCCATCGACTGCTGTTCCATACACAATGGAAATTGCGCACTTGAGGCAATGCATGAATACGACGAAATACCAGGGATGATCTCGATATCAATTTGGTGCTCAAGCCGCTCTAGCAGGAACACCCAAGTGCTAAACAGCATCGCATCGCCAAGGCTAACAAAACCAACGCGCAGCCCTTGCTGGACCTGATGCACAATCTCTTGCGCGATGGCATCCCACGCGGCAATTTTTTCATCATCGTTGCTGCTCATCGGAAAATGCCGAGTACGTACTTGCACCTTGGAGCTTAAATATTCGCGCACAATCGATAGCGCTAGACTGTCGCCTTGCTTACGACCCGCCGGTGCATACAGCACATCCAGCTCGCCTAACATACGCGCGCCGCGCACTGTGATAAGGTCACTGGCACCGGGCCCAGTACTGATGGCGTAAAGTTTGCCGCGGGTGTTGGTTTGGCTCATGCCACTTGCTCCTCTAGGTGAATGGCGCTGTTTAAGTGCTCAATAAACATCTGTTGAATCAAAGCATTCTCGCCAAGCCCTTTCACGATCGCGTGCACCTCAATGCCAGAGGCTTGAATTTGGCTGCGCCAAGAATCGGGATCACTTGATGCCATGTCGTTTTTGGCGTGATCGCCGGCCACCAGCATCAAGGGCATTAAATACACCCTTTTGATCTGTTCGTTCTTAAGCCGCTCAATCACAGCGCCAATATCCGGATAACTTTCCACCGCGCCGACAATAAACGGCAACTTGGCGGTCATTAGCATGTGATCAAGGCAAGCGTAAGCCGCGAACGCATGATGCGTCGCGCCATGGCCCATCAAGACTAAGCGTTCGTCACGCGCCAGCGCGGGCGATTGATGCTCAATGGCCGCAATCAAATTTTGGTAATCTTGATAACCACTGAGCAGTGGTAAACCGAGTTGCAAGCGCCAAAACAGGCTACGGTAGTGTTTGAGTTCGAGAGCGATTTTTTCATACTCATCGCCGTTGATAATGTGCAGCGACTGTATCAATACATCTTGGTAGCCTTGCTGATACAAACGCTCCAGCGCTTGCTGTGGATTGTCAATCACCAAGCCATCACGGCGTTTCAGCTTGTTGATGATCATTGATGAGGTAAAAGCGCGAAAACAGTCACGATCAGGGTGTGCGCTAGCAAGCGCTTGCTCACACGCTTGAATATTATTGACCAGCGCATCTGGGTAACTGGTACCAAAACTGATGATTAGAAGGGCTTTTTTCATGCGCGTTGCTCCGTTTGTTGCCAGTGAGCAAAGAGCGCTCGGCACTCTTCAATGCTCGAAATTAAGGCGGTGTAATTATTAGCGAGACCATTGCTTGGCCGCGCAATCACAATGCAAGTAATGCCAAGGGCAATGCACGGCTGGACTTTCTCGCTAAACCCACCCGCGTCGCCAGACTCTTTGGTGATCACCACATCCGGCGCAAGCGTTTGATACAAAGCTAAATTCATCACCTGACTAAACGGCCCTTTCATGGCGATGATCTGCTCAAGGCCAAAGCCGAGCGCTTCGCACTGGGCGAGTACTTTCGATGTTGGCAACACTCGCACGTACAATTGCTTATCGCTTAGCCGCTGACGATACTGCGCTAAGTCTTTACTGCCAGTGGTCAGCAACACTTTTTGCTGCTTCTCGGTGACCAATTGGCACGCCTTCTCAAGGCTTGGTGCGCGCTGCACTAACGGATGATCAAATTGATCAATTTGGCTGCCGCGCTCATAACGAATCACCGGACATTCAATTGGCACGCACACCACCAAGATGGTTTGGCGCAGCACTTCGGCATACGGGTGCGCGGCGTCAATCACGCAATCAACGCCATAGTTGACGATCCAATTGCGCATCTCACTCACGCCCATACGCCCTAAAATCAGCCGCGTGGCGACTTGCTTGGAAAAGCTTATCGCCGCTTGCTCCCCTGCGGCGGTCGCCACCGAGAGCGTGTAGTGAATTTGGTGTTGATGCAGCGCCTGACAAATCGCCAGCGCCTCAGAAGTACCGCCAAACACCAGCACATGGTTGGGTTTCACACTTGGTATCCTCTTGGCGTTACCATCAAACCGTTGTCGACATAGGTAGACTGGTTACCCACCACCACCAGAGTGCGCATATCCACCAGCTCAAAATCCATCGCTTCCAACGTGGTCAGCCAGTGCTGCTGTTTGCGCCGACCCGCTTCTTTGACGATGCCAACCGGCGTAGTCGGCGCTTTATAGGGCGCCATCAATTCAAATGCGCGGCGCAAATGCCCTTCCCTTCCGCGGCTGCGCGGATTGTAAAAACAGATCACAAAATCAGCGTCAGCGGCGGCTTGAATGCGCTTTTCAATCACCGGCCACGGAGTGAGCAAATCGCTTAAACTGATATGACAGAAATCGTGCATGAGCGGCGCGCCAAGCACTGCACCGGCAGCGATACTGGCGGTCATCCCGGGAATCACTTTCACGTCAACGTACCAATCTTGCTTGCTGACCAATTCTAAAATCAGCCCAGCCATGCCGTAAATGCCCGCATCTCCGCTGCTAACCAGTGCCACGGTTTTGCCGTTTTGCGCCAGTTCTAACGCCGCTTGGCAGCGTTCAAGCTCTTTACACATACCGGTTTTAATCACCGGTTTGTCGCCCACCAAGGCTTTGATCAAATGGGTATAGGTTTTATAACCGACGATCACATCCGCTTGCTCGATCGCTTCGCGCGCTTGGTAGGTCATCATGTCAAGCCCACCCGGGCCAATGCCTATCACGTATAACATTAATTCAGCACTCCTAAGCTGATGGTGACGCCTTGAGTTTTGAGCGTTTCACCAAGTAATTGACCGCCACTGAGCAGCCAGGCCACCGGCTGCGATACCGAGCCAACCCCAACGGTTTTTTTGACAAACTCCGAGCTTGGAAAGCGCTCAGCGCTCTGTGCCAATTGCTCCGCGCTATAGAGCGTCAGCGGCACTTGGCACCGTTTGGCAAGCTCAAGTAATGCCGGTTCATCTTGCTTGATATCGATACTGCCAAGGCTTGCCACCGCCAGCGGATGCAGATGATGACGCGCCAAATGTTGCTCAAATAGGCTAAGCAGCACATTTGGTGCGAGTGCTTTGCGACAGCCGACTCCTGCAACGATACGTTTGGGAATCAACTGAAAACTTGGCACCGGCCAATCCGGACGCTCGCCGTTCATCGACACATCAATCAAGGCGCTCAAATCGTTGGCAATCGGCTCGTCCGCTGCCACAACGCGCAGACCGCGAATATCGAAGTTGTGAATATCAAACCCCAGTAGCTCGATAAGGTCAGGGTCAACGTAAATCCCCACCGGCTCACCACTTACCAACAACTGATTAACGGTTTTGGTCGCACGGCGAAAATCGACTAATTCGGCGCACATCTGGCGCGATAACAGATCCAAACTACAGGTCTGGTTGACATCGGTTGAGGTGGTGATCACCGCGTTAGCCTCTAAAATGTTCGAAACATAACGGGTCAGCTCATTGGCGCCGCCAAGATGCCCCGACAGCAAGCTGATGACGTTATGACCTTTTTCATCAATCACCAGCACAGCTGGGTCAGAGAGTTTATCGGCCAGCAGCGGCGCGATGGTGCGCACGACAATGCCGCACGCGCCAATCACAATGATCGCGCTATCGCGCATAAACGCTTGAGCAACACTATTTTTGAAACTGCCAGCAAAAGCTTCAAAACCTTGGGAAAACGTGCTGTGCGCTAAATATTTCTCGGCGCAGTAACACTTCATCGGCAAATGCCCACGCAGCTGGCTTGCCAGCTTTTGACCGCCCGGAGTTAAAGTAAACAGCGAGACCGATTCACACCTGACGGTACTCATGACTGAACTCCGCATCGTAAAGTTTGGAATAGTGGTACTCATCACCTAAAAAGCGTCCGACGAGAATCAGCGCAGTTTTGTTTATGCCCGCCGCTTTCACTTGGTCGGCAATATCACTGAGCGTGCCTTTGACCACCTGACACTCAGGCCAGGTCGCTTTGTACACCACCGCAATCGGCGTCTCACGGCAATAGCCGCCTGTGAGCAGCTTATCGACCACCGCATCGATCCCCTGCACGGAGAGAAAAATCGCCATTGAGGTTTGATGAGCGGCAAAACGTTCGAGCGACTCCAGCTCCGGAGTTGGCGTGCGGCCCGCCATGCGTGTGATGATAAGACTTTGCGCCACTTCAGGGACGGTATACTCAGCGCCAAGCTCGGCGGCGGCGCCAAGAAACGAAGACACCCCCGCAATACTGCGAAAACCGATGCCCTGCTTGGCGAGCTCTTCACCTTGTTCACGAATCGACCCATACAGCGCCAGATCACCAGTTTGTAACCGCACTACCAATTTGCCCTCGCGAACACTGCTCACCATCAACTCGATGATTTGACCCAAATTGAGCGCCGCGCTATCCACGCACTTAGCGCTGGGTTGGCAATAATCGAGCAGCGCCGGATTAATCAAAGAGCCGGCATAAATCACCACTTCAGCTTTACTTAGCAATCGGTAACCTTTGAGCGTAATAAGCTCCGGGTCGCCAGGCCCGGCGCCGACAAAGTAGACGTGTGACGGTGTGAATTCATCCATCGGATTGTTCCCCTTGTTTGCTAATGGGCTCGGCTGACGTTTGCGGATCGCGCGGCGTCACTTTTTTGCACGCCACCACAAAGGTTGGGTTATTGGGTTTGAAGTAATAACTGCTGCCAAGCGGCGTCATTTGCGACACCAAAAGTTGGGTACATTGCAAGCTGGCTACCGAGCACTGACGCAAATGGTTAAGCGCTAGATTGAGGTTATCTTGCAGAATAAAGGTCATCACTAAGCGGCCATTTTCCACCAGATGGGCCAGCGCCCAATCCAGCAGTTCGGTTAACTGGCCGCCGCTGCCGCCGATAAACATCGCATCCACACGACCAGAAAATTCACACGGAGCACTTTGAGGCAAAATATGGATTCGCTCGCAACCAAAGCGTTTGGCGTTTTCCTCGGTGAGCGCTACCGCGCTCGGCTTTTGCTCGATAGCCAGCACATTTAAGTTGGGATAGCGCAGCGCCGCCTCCACCGCCACACTGCCCGAGCCAGAGCCGACATCAACAAAGCGTCCGGCGGCGTTGAGCTCTAATCGGTCAAGCACTACCGCTCGCACTTCTTGTTTGGTCATCGGCACCCCATCGGCGCGCAGAAAATCACTGTCTTTCATTAAGGATCACCACCACGTTCATGTCATATTCCATCTCCACCTTATGCGGCGGCACAATTGAAATGCGCTGATCGGCGTAGCCAAGGCGCTCGCCGATGATAAAAGTGCAGCGTAAATCGCGAATCATCGCCTGCTGAGCAAGTTGGTAAGGGCCGATGGACTTATCAGTCACCAGTGCCACTTTGGAATGCGCAAACAGAAAATCGAAATTCGGCTGTTTGCCATGGCTGCTGGTAATAAATACATCGTTCATCGCCAAGCCCAACTCTGAAAACAGCAGTTGCACCGAACTGATGCCGGGCAAACACTCGCGATACCCAGGCTCAATGGCATCCGCGATGCATTTGCCAATACCAAACAGCATGGGATCGCCCGATGCCAACACCGCGACGCGCCGCCTTTTGTTACAACGTAACCAATCAAGCATTAAATCGATGCTGCCAGACATTTCCATTCGCTCGCCGATGAAGTCTGGAAACAGCGCCAGCAGACGCGGCCAGCCAACTAAAAATTCAGCGCGGTCAATGGCATTTTCCGCCTGACGGGTCAGCATCATGCGACTGCCTGGGCCAGTGCCAATCACACTAATCATTGCGACTCTCCTTTGCTTGTTTGCTGTTATTTGTCGAGCACAAAAAATCGGTTTGAATGTCGGCTATTGGGCGGTTACTTCCCAAAACCTCACCTTGCATAGAAAACAGCACCACATCGCAATTAAGCGGTTTATCCGCGTACTTAAGCATTTGCTGAACTCGAAGCTCGGCCTGCTTGGCGATGTTTGAGTACGCCACTTGAAAGCCCGCTTGGTCTATCAGTTCAAGTGCCTCTTCGGTTGAAACGCAGTGATAGACCTGCTTGAGTAACTCATGGGGCGCATTTAGTAGCGCTAAATGCGTTACCAGAGTTTCCATCCGCCCGTCCGCGATATGTGAGTGGGTGTGAAATACCCCAGCCGCGACTTTCACCAATTTGCCGATATGACCAGCCAATACCACCTGACCAAAGCCGAGCCGCTGCGCTTCTTGCAACATGTAACCGACGAAGTTGCTCATGGTCACCAGCGCGTTAGTTGGCAACGACAGTTGCTGCTCAACAAAACGTTCGCCATGATTGCCCGGCACCATAATCACTTGCTCAAAGCCGCTGGCACGTTTCTGCTCAAGCTCAATGGCCAGCGAGCGCTTCCAGCTCTCTTCAGACATCGGCGTCACTATGCCTGTGGTGCCAATGATCGAGATGCCACCTTGAATACCCAGCCGTGCGTTATAAGTGCGTTTGGCGCGCTCTGCGCCTTGTGGAGCAAAGATCTCTACGCGCGCGCCAAGCTGCGGACCAATCGCCTCTCTCACCGCTTGGGTAATGGTGTGACGCGGCGTTTTGTTAATCGCAGCTTCGCCGACCTCAAGACCGATGCCTTTGCGCGTCACCACACCAATGCCAACCCCGCCCTCAATCAAAATATCGCACTCTCTTGGCAACAAACTGACTTTGGCAAAAATCAGCATGCCGTGAGTGGCATCGACATCATCACCGCCATCTTTACGCACCGCAGCGATAGCTTGGCTGGGTTCGACGCTGACTTGCTCAACCGCTAATTGCAGCTCGATTCCCGATGGCGTCACGATCGAAACTTGATGAATCGCTTGTTGACGCATCACCATCAGCGCCGCCACTTTCGCCGCAGCCGTAGCGCACGAACCTGTGGTATAACCTTTGCGATACGCTTTACCGCGATGCCACACCAACTGCTCGGCTGGGTTAATTGAACTTTCCATCTCACTGCCCATGGCTGACCTTGCTACTGCGGCGCTTGGCTGGCGTCAGCAGTATTCGCAGCATCGGTGTTTATCGCGTTGGTCGTGACATCGCGCGCATCACGCATCGCATACAACACCGCATTGACGATCGCCGCGGCAACATTGCTGCCGCCCTTGCGCCCTAGCGCAGTGATAAAGTGAAAGTCACTGTCATACAGTGCCTGTTTTGATTCTGCGGCGCCAACAAACCCAACCGGTACACCAATCACCAACGGCTTAGGGTTGGGATTGGCACTTAACAGTTGAAACAGCGCAGTTGGCGCATTGCCAAAGACAAACAGTTTTTCTCCCGGTTCGCTAAGCGCCTTATCCACCGCCGCCATTGAACGCGTGATTCCGCGCGCTTTGGCCTGCTTTGCCACGTCAAGGTCGGCGATATAACAGCGCACCTCAACGCCAAATTCAGCCAGCAAACGTTTATTGATGCCCGACAGCGCCATGGTGGTGTCGGTATACAGCGTGCAGCCGCGACTCAAGGCGGCTTGCAACATCTCAAGCATCGCAGGCGAAAAGCGCATAATGGTTAACCAATCAAAATCGGCAGTGGTGTGAATGGCGCGGGTGACGATTTTCTTTTCCAATTCACTGCCAAATTGGTGCTCGGGATAATCGCTCGCCAAAATGTCATCGATGATCTCAAAGCTGGTCGCTTCAATATGCTGCGGCTGCTGAATAAAACTCATATCGGGCTCCTGCCACCTAAATATTTGCCGGTAATGTCGATGCTTATTGGTGGAATAAGCGACTGTGAGATAAGCGTTTAAGCGTACGAATCACCAAAGTCGGCTCGGCGCTACGACTTGCTCATGAAGAAAATCGGCTCATGACGACAATCTGCTGACAACGAAAATCCGCTCAAAACTAAAATTTGCTAACACTAAAATTTGCTAACACATAGAAAACCTGCGCTAAACAGCGCCAATGCCATTAGCGATGCGACCCACATAGTGCGAGTGGCGAGCAAAATATCGGCAGGCTGCAAGCTGCGTTTGGCATCACCCAGCCAAGGCTTTTCGACCCACTCGCCAAAATAATAATTTGGCCCGCCAAGGCGCACCCCAAGCGCGCCCGCAACGGTGGCTTCCGGCCAGCCGCTGTTGGGGCTGGCATGTTGACGGCGATCGCGCCAACCGATAGTCAGCGCGCTACGCGGACTTCCCCCTGCGAAACCACTCGCTATCGCCATCAACAACCAGCTTATTCTTGCTGGAATCCAATTCGCCACATCGTCCAATTTGGCCGCCACACAACCGAGCTGCCGATAGCGCGCGTTGTGATAACCGACCATCGAATCCAGAGTGTTGACCGCCTTGTAGGCCATCGCCAAAGGCACGCCGCCGATAAACAGGTAAAACAGCGGCGCAATCACGCCGTCGACGGTGTTTTCCGCCACGGTTTCAATCGTAGCGCGAGTCATCGCCTCGCTGTCTAAACGTTCGGTGTCACGGCCAACAATCATCGATAGTTGATATCTCGCCTGCGACAAATCACCACACAGCAGCGGCACCATCACTGCCAGCGCCGCATCATTGAGCGAACGGGTGGCAAGCACGGTGTAAGCCATCCAAAGTTCCACCAGCGCGCCAATCGCACTGTGCCACTGATAAGCAAGGCTAAGCACACACCAACTCAATGCTGCACTGGCGCCAACCACCGCTAGCCAAAGCACTGCCCCCGCCAAGTAAAGGGCATCTGGCGTTTTGGCGCGGCGGCGCAATACCCGTTCAAGGCCAGAAATAGCGTGCCCCATGACGCGCACTGGATGCGGCCACGTCGGCGGATCACCCACAGTAAAATCGAGAAAAAAAGCACTGATATACAGATATAAGCTCAGCATGCTGTTCTCCCGCTTAAGGCAACAACAGACAAGCTCAACGCTTGAAACACATTGTGAAGTGTTAAATGGTCAACGGAACGCACTCTTGGCATGGTCCACCTCGCGTTTTATCACTTCGAAAGTCGCGCACGGAAGATGGCACCTCTCTGCCAAGGCTAGAGAAATGGACTCCCGCTCACTTCCCACCGAAGGAGCTTATGGGGCGGTATTGACTCGTCTTCTGGCTTAGCCTCACCCTTCTTGATCCCTTCCCGTAAACACAGTGGTGTAATCAAGTCGTCAGCATTACAGCAGCGGGGGCTGCGGAGGAATCACACCTCACTTCCGATGCTCAAACACGGCATATTCCGCATTAAGAGCACATCAATACTCAAACCGAAAATTTTTCATCGACAGGTCGCCTTAATCGGTGACCTTAATTTGGGTTAATATCCTTACTATAAACATTTAAGCGATAATTTCTGGTGACAATAAAACAAATGGTGGTGACTTTTTTCACTTTAATGGTAAAAAATTGCCATCAAAAATTAAAAACCAAACAAATTCACACAGATAGTTTATTTATCACCAAAACAACAATGGTAAATTATTGCGCTTTCCAATTATTTATTTTTGTTAAGTTGAGCAAATTTTTATAATTCGCATGCTGGTGTTTTTTACACAATAAATTTGCACAAATAGAAGTAAGTTAATAAATAAATGGAATTGAAAATAAGTTGTGAATAGATTTATTCAAATAGCACTTCGCCACGATAATGCGCATCACGAAATTCTTGTGGTGTCATTTCGCATATTTTACGAAACACTTTGCAAAAATAACTGGTCTGCGAAAAGCCAAGATTTTTAGCGATAATCGCGATCGGTAAATCGCTATTGGTGAGCATTTTCTGCGCGTGCATCATGCGGTGTTTATTGAGATAAGCGTTAAAGCCTATCCCTTGCTGCTTTTTGAATAATTTAGAGAAATAGTAAGGACTTAGGTAGACATGTGAGGCCACATCTTCAAGCTTAATGTCATCGCAAAAGTGGTTGTCGATATAGCGCAGTGCCTTTTTGATTTTGTGGTCGTTGCTGCTTGAAGTGTGGAGAACTTTAGGCTCGTGTTCGGTGTCGGTGGCGTCGATCACCATCAAATTAATGTGTTTACGAATGCAGTTATCAACGATCAGTTTCAGTAGCTCTGCCGAGGCTTCGACTTTCTTAAAATCGACCACAGGTATATCTTGATAATACTTATTAAGCTCCTGATTTTTAGCCCAATCTTGATGAAACTCGAGAATATCTTGTAGCGAATCGGCTTGATCTTCCACCAACCGTACTTGGCCACACAGCACAAAGCCGACCAAATGGCCTTCAATGATCATTGGAATCGAAAAATCGGTAAGCCCAGCGTGACAGCGATAAACGCACGGCTTGTTATCGGTTGAGGCTTTTAACCCACCGCGTCGATCACTCAGCATGCATTGCTGATAAAGCTTAGGATCTTGGCGTACTTTCTGGCAAAACGTGGAAAAATTAAATCGCTCAGAAATCTCTTCTCCGTGGATATTGACCACAACCACCGCCATTTCGGTCGCCCGTGCAAAGTCCGCCGCTATTTTTCTAATTAAAGCGGAATCTAATGAGCTAACAGTAGTCATAGTTACCTTCTTACATGGTTTTTAGAATAATAAATTATAGGGTATAAAAAATGTGACCGCCTAGCTTACAACACGTTATAACATTTAAAACCTTGAGATTAAGTGATCGATTAATCATTATAAATTTATTTTTTAGTGTGCAATTAATCAATATAAAACCTTCATACTTTAGATATATTTCTCCCAATTAATTTTCATTAAATACTTTTATTTATTCAGCAAGCAGTTACATATTCCAAGATCACCTTGTTAGCGTTTATTTTACGCTTTGTTATAAAGTTAGCTGTTTAAATGAATATTCGCTCTAAGCCAAAAACTTATTATGGGAAAATATTCTAAAGCAAAAAAAGCGCCCTTAATGAGCGCTTTTGCCACTAAGCCGCAACACAAGATTGCGAGCTTAAGCTCCCCCCGCAGCGAAGCTTATATTACTGCCGAGCCCAGTTCATGAGCCGTGAGCATTGCTGCCAATACCGCCTCAGGCGTGACCTCAAATGGCATATTGTGCATGGTTTCACCCTCGGCGCAGGACGCTTGCGCAACTTGCAGCAGTTTGGCTCTGTCAATGTTAGTCACGCCCATATCATTTAGGTTGGTTGGCAACCCCACCGAGCGACAAAAGCCGATGACAGTGCGAATTTCATCTAGCGGCGCGTTTTCTAACGCCAATTGACTTAAGGTACCAAACGCCACTTTTTCTCCGTGATAGAGATGGTGACACTCTTCCATCAAAGTCAGCCCATTATGAATCGCATGGGCAGCAGCCAGCCCCGAGCTTTCAAAGCCAACCCCCGACAGGTAAGTATTGGCTTCGACCACGTTATTGAGCGCTTGGCTAGCCAGATTATGATCGCAAGCCAGTTTGGCTTTTAGGCCATCACTGAGCAAAATCTCATAGCACAATTTGGCCAAGGTTTGCGCTGCGCGAGTCGGTGCGCCGCCTGCCATGGTGGCTTTACCGCTGCGTTGATTGGCGCGCGCTTCAAAGTAGGTCGAAAGCGCATCTCCCATGCCGGAAACCAATAACCGCGTCGGCGCGTTGGCAACGACCTGAGTATCCATGATCACCACATTGGGGTTATGGGCATAAAAGCGATACTCACTAAACTCCCCTTGCGGCGTATAAATCACCGATAGCGCACTGGTTGGCGCATCGGTAGAAGCGATGGTCGGTACAATAGCCACCGGCAGGCTCAAATTCGCCGCCGTCGCCTTGGCGGTATCAAGGGTTTTACCGCCGCCAATCCCGACGATCACTGTGGCATGCTGAGCTTTGGCATGCTCGGTAATGCGGTCGATTTCAGTAATACAGCACTCACCTTGAAACTCAGTGAAATACGCTTCTACCAATTGCTGCTGACAACTGGCGTTGACTGCCTTCTCAACTAAATGGGTCACGAAGGCATCGGCGATCACCAGAGCATGCTCGCCAAGCGGTTTAAGATAGGTGGCCAAATTGGCCATCACATTGGCACCCTGAACATATTTGCTCGGGCTGATAATGATGTTGTCCATACACGCCTCCTTAGGCGTAAACCAGGCGCAGGCTATTGAATTTCTTCTTTATATTTTTCTTGTCCAGGCAATCCACGACTGATAAAAAACCGGTAACCCGCGCCACCCACACAGGCACCAATCAAAGGTGCGATGATGGGTACGATAAAGTATGGAATGTCACGAGCACCGGTAAAGGTCACGGTTCCCCAACCGGCAAAATAGGTAAACAATTTCGGGCCGAAGTCGCGTGCGGGGTTCATAGCAAACCCAGTCAATGGTCCGGTGGAAGCACCGATCACCGCAACCAAAATACCGATTAAAAGCGGTGCAAGGGCACCGCGTGGCACACCATTGCCATCATCGGTTAGCGCTAAAATTAGACTGATTAACGTCGCGGTGATCACCACTTCAACCAACGCGGCTTGAAATACTGAGATATCCGGGTGCGGATAGGTACTGAAAATACTGGCAAGGTAGAGGCTTTCATCAGAACCTCTGACCATTTGGTGGGCGGTTTCGTAGCTGACAAACAAATTGTGGTAGAGCAAATAGCATATTGCAGCGCCAAAAAATGCGCCGGCGATTTGCGCCACGCAAAATGGAATCACTCGACGGCGTTCAAAATTGGCAAACAGCCACAAGCCAACGGTAACCGCCGGGTTTAAGTGCGCCCCCGACACTCCAGCGGACAAATACACCGCCAGCGCAATCCCAAGCCCCCACACAATGCAGATTTCCCACAAGCCAAGATTTGCACCAGCCAGTTTTACTGCACATAAACAAGAGTTACCAAAAAATAGAAATAAACCGGTGCCAAAAAACTCGGCAATACATTGGTCTTTAAGCGTATTCATCCTAACCCCTTAATTAGATCGCAATCTAATAAACATGAGTAGTTATTAATAAGATTGACGAGTCTTATTTCCTTAACCAAGACTAAAACACAGCAATAAGGAACAGACCGAACCCTTAAAGTATATTTTTTAACCGAATGAGATTTTTGTCCTATCCTATTTTAGAGCTGATAATTTTTGGCTTTTTCTCGGCAACAAAATTTCAACAAACAAAAATATAAACATAAAAACAATAAGTTATAAAAAATAGCAATAACAAAATTTAGCGATTGATGAGATCAAAATAATGATAACAACATCTCATAGTTGGCATTTATTTGCGGTTGATCAAAATGAGTAAATAACTTGCCTTAAATCACGAAATTCACCAATAACCGTCTTCGTCCTACCGCTAAATAGTGTCATTCCATTATTTCCTTCAAGCATTGAAAACATTGAAGTTATTAATTTTAGCGCGCAATCTTTTCACATATCCCCACCAATAATTCCCAATTTATTGCTCAAACTAAACCATTATTTCTTGCGGGTTTTTCTTAGTATCTGCTTGGTATTAGTGTCAATTGCTTACGAGGTAACCCCATGCAACAAGAAGCTCTAGGAATGGTAGAAACCCATGGTCTGACTGCGGCCATCGAGGCGGCAGATACCATGGTGAAATCAGCCAACGTCATGCTCGTCGGCTACGAAAAAATCGGCTCTGGCTTGGTCACTGTGATCGTGCGCGGAGACGTTGGTGCAGTCAAAGCAGCGACCGATGCTGGTGCATCGTCAGCAGCCAATGTAGGTGAAGTGGTCGCAACCCATGTGATTCCACGTCCACACACCGATGTTGAGAAAATTCTTCCCAAAGGAATTAGCGAATGAGTGACAACCCTCTAGTTGACCAAATTATGAGTCAGGTGATGACTCGCATCGGTCAGTCCAGTGCCGAGCCGTCACCGCCGAAACCCGAACGAGGCAAAACAATGAATACAAAAACATGCAGTCTGACAGAGTTTGTCGGCACCGCAGTCGGCGACACCATCGGCTTGGTGATTGCCAATGTCGATGCTGCGCTACTCGAAGCGATGAAGCTAGAAAAACGCTATCGCTCGATTGGCATTCTCGGCGCACGGACCGGCGCCGGACCACACATTATGGCCGCCGATGAAGCCGTGAAAGGCACCAACACCGAAGTGGTGTGCATCGAACTGCCCCGTGATACCAAAGGCGGCGCCGGACACGGTTCACTGATTGTGTTTGGTGGTGACGATGTTTCCGACGTGCGCCGCGCGGTGGAAGTGGCGCTCAAAGAATTAGAACGCACTTTTGGTGATGTTTACGGTAACGATGCGGGACACATCGAGCTGCAATACAGTGCTCGCGCCAGCTATGCGCTAGAAAAAGCCTTTGGCGCGCCACTTGGTAAAGCTTGCGGCGTGATCGTTGGTGCCCCCGCGTCAATAGGCGTTGTGATGGCCGATACCGCGGTTAAATCTGCCAATGTCGATGTGGTCGCCTACAACACCCCAGCCAACGGCACCAGTTTCAGTAACGAAGCCATTTTGGTCGTCTCTGGTGACTCCGGCGCGGTGCGCCAAGCCGTGATTTCAGCGCGGGAAATCGGCAAAACCCTGCTCGCCACTATGGGTGATGAGCCCACCAGCGATCTTCCGTCTTACATTTAATCCACTAAACGAGGTTGGTTCATGCGTTCAAAACGATTTGAAGCACTGGCGAAACGGCCAGTCAACCAGGATGGATTCGTCAAAGATTGGGTAGAAGAAGGCTTTATCGCCATGGAAAGCCCCAACGACCCAACCCCATCAATCAAAATAGTCAACGGCAAAGTCGTTGAACTGGATGGAAAAAATGAATCCGATTTCGATTTAATCGACCACTACATTGCGCGCTACGGCATCAATTTAGACTATGCCGAACAAGCGATGAAAATGGACTCTGTCAAAGTGGCCAACATGCTGTGTGATCCAAACGTGCCACGCAGTGACATCATCAAAATCACCACCGCCATGACACCGGCAAAAATTGTCGAAGTGATGTCGCAAATGAACGTGGTGGAAATGATGATGGCGATGCAGAAAATGCGCGCTCGGCGCACCCCATCACAACAAGCTCACGTCACCAATGTGCGCGACAATCCGGTGCAAATTGCCGCTGATGCCGCCGAAGGGGCGCTGCGTGGTTTTGACGAACAAGAAACCACCGTCGCGGTCGCCCGTTATGCGCCATTTAACGCCATTGCCTTGTTAGTCGGCTCACAAGTGGGCCGCGCCGGTGTGTTGACCCAATGTTCATTGGAAGAAGCCACCGAGCTTAAACTTGGCATGCTCGGCCACACTTGCTACGCCGAAACCATTTCGGTGTATGGCACCGAACCTGTGTTTACCGACGGCGATGACACGCCGTGGTCAAAAGGCTTTTTGGCCTCATCTTACGCCTCTCGCGGCTTAAAAATGCGTTTTACTTCGGGCTCTGGCTCGGAAGTGCAAATGGGCTACGCCGAAGGCAAATCGATGCTGTATTTGGAAGCGCGCTGCATCTACATCACCAAAGCCGCCGGCGTTCAAGGGCTGCAAAACGGCTCGGTCAGCTGTATTGGTGTGCCTTCGGCGGTGCCTTCTGGCATTCGTGCTGTGCTGGCGGAAAACTTGATTTGCGCGGCGCTCGACCTTGAGTGCGCCTCAAGTAACGACCAAACCTTTACCCACTCGGACATGCGCCGCACCGCAAGGTTGCTGATGCAATTTTTGCCAGGCACAGACTTTATCTCATCTGGCTATTCGGCCACACCGAACTACGACAACATGTTCGCCGGTTCCAATGAAGACGCCGAAGATTTTGACGACTACAACGTGATTCAGCGCGACTTAAAAGTCGATGGCGGCTTGCGCCCTGTGCGCGAAGAAGAAGCGGTTGCGGTGCGCAACAAAGCTGCGCGCGCCATGCAAGTGGTGTTTGCTGGGCTTGGTTTTCCAGAAATTACCGACGAAGAAGTCACCGCAGCCACTTACGCCCATGGCTCGAAAGACATGCCAGAGCGCAACATTGTCGAAGATCTTAAAGCGGCGCAGCAAGTTATCGAGAAAAGCATCACCGGGCTTGATGTAGTGAAAGCGCTCGCAAGCGGCGGCTTCAATGACGTTGCCCAAGACATGCTCAACATGCAAAAAGCCAAAATTTCCGGCGACTATTTGCACACCTCAGCAATCATCGTTGGCGACAGCCAAGTGTTGTCTGCGGTCAATGATGTCAATGATTACGCTGGCCCTGCCACAGGCTATCGCCTGCAAGGTGAGCGCTGGGAAGAGATCAAAAACATTCCTAACGCCCTTGACCCGCAAGACCTTGGATAAGGAAGACGAAAGATGGTTGATATTAATGAAACACTGCTGCGTCAGATCGTCGAGGATGTCCTCAAAGAGATGCAAGGCGCCGATAAACCGGTGTCGTTTTCAAACCAAGGCGCAGCCACGACCAGTAGCGCAAGCAGCGCCAGTGGTGGCTTTTTGCAAGAAACCGGCCCAGCCAAACCCGGCTCAAGCCGCGATGAGGTAGTGATTGCGGTTGGCCCTGCCTTTGGCCTTAGCCAAACCGCCAATATCGTCGGTACGCCGCACCAAGAGATCCTGCGCGAACTGTGCGCTGGTATTGAAGAAGAAGGCTTAAAAGCGCGAGTGATTCGCTGCTTTAAATCTTCCGATGTGGCGTTCATCGCCGTGGAAGGCGACCGCTTGAGCGGTTCGGGGATCTGTGTTGGCGTGCAATCCAAAGGCACGACAGTTATTCACCAAAATGGTTTACCACCGCTATCAAACTTGGAGCTATTTCCACAAGCACCACTGATCACGCTGGAAACCTATCGCCAAATTGGCAAAAACGCGGCCAAGTACGCCAAAGGTGAGTCACCACAGCCGGTTCCGACCTTAAACGATCAGATGGCGCGGCCAAAATACCAAGCCAAATCCGCGGTGCTGCACATCAAAGAGACCAAATATGTGGTGCCCGGCAAAGCCGCACTCGAATTGCAAGTATTAGCTTAAAGAGGAACGGACTATGAACTCGGAATCCATCGAAGCCCTAGTGCGTGATGTGCTGGAAAAAATGAGCAGTGGCAATACCTCAGCATCTGCGCCAAGCGCTTCACCAAGCGCCGCGGCGCCCACTGCGAGTCACTCTGGCGCGAGCGTTGACGACTACCCGCTCGCTAATAAACACCCAGATTGGGTTAAAACCAGCACAGGTAAAACCCTTGAAGATATGACGCTGGAAAATGTTCTGTCCGGCAAAGTGACGCCGCAAGACATGCGCATCACACCCGAGATTTTGCGTATTCAAGCCGACATCGCTCGCAGCGCTGGTCGCGATCGCTTAGCGCTCAACTTTGAGCGCGCCGCCGAGCTGACCTTTGTTCCCGATGAACGGGTGCTTGAGATCTACAACGCGCTGCGCCCCTATCGTTCAAGCAAAGAGGAGCTGCTGGCGATCGGTGATGAACTGGAGCAGAAATATCACGCCAAAGTGTGCGCCGATTACGTACGCGAAGCCGCGGCTCTGTACGTATCGCGTAAAAAACTCAAAGGCGACGACTAATCAAAACATCATCACAACAGCAAGCAGTTAACGAGGTAAGGTCATGGCGTACATTGTGGGCATTGATATTGGAAACTCTTCTACCGAAGTGGCACTGGCGAATGTGCAAGGCTCCGATGTACGCTTTATGGCCAGCGCCATCACCGAAACCACCGGAATTAAGGGCACCAAACGCAATCTGTTTGGCATCTATCAAGCGCTCGACATGGTGGTGGAAAACGCCAGCTTAAGCCGCGGTGATATTTCTCTTATTCGTATCAACGAAGCCACCCCAGTGATTGGCGATGTGGCGATGGAAACCATCACCGAAACCATCATTACTGAATCCACCATGATTGGTCACAATCCCAAAACGCCGGGTGGTGTCGGCCTTGGCGTTGGGCTCACCATTAACTGTGAAGATTTGCTTAAACGCGATAACGATCAGCCCTACATTTTGGTGGTACCGGGGGAATTTGATTTTGCGGATGTCGCAACCATGGTCAATGCGGCAACCGAGGCTGGCTACCAAATTCAAGCGCTGATTTTGCAAAAAGACGACGGCGTACTGGTAAGCAATCGCCTATCTCGCACTCTGCCGATTGTCGATGAGGTCAGTTATATCGACCGCATTCCACTTGGCATGCTGGCTGCGGTGGAAGTCGCGCCGCCCGGACAAGTGATCAGTACCCTGTCCAACCCTTATGGCATCGCCACTGTGTTTGAGCTGTCCAGTGACGAAACCAAAAACATCGTGCCTGTTGCCAGAGCGCTGATTGGCACTCGCTCGGCGGTAGTGGTGAAAACTCCAGCTGGCGATGTCAAAGCGCGCACCATTCCTGCTGGACACCTGACTTTGTATTGCCAAGGGCGCAGTCATTCCATTGATGTCGCCGAAGGCAGCGAAAAAATCATGCAAGGGGTTGAGGCATGCTCGGCGCTGGATAACGTCACTGGCGAAGCAGGCTCAAACATCGGCGGTATGCTTGAGAACGTTAGGCAAACCATGGCCAAACTCACCGACAAACCGAGCAGCGAAATCTTTATTCAAGACTTACTGGCGGTCGACACTCTGGTGCCGGTCAATGTGGTTGGCGGCTTAGCGGGCGAGTTTTCGTTAGAGCACGCAGTGGGCATCGCGTCGATGGTTAAATCTGACCATCTGCAAATGGCACGTATCGCGCAAGAAATTCAAGCCACCCTCAACGTCAAAGTGCAAATTGGCGGCGCCGAGGCGGAAGCGGCGATTCTTGGTGCGCTGACTACTCCGGGCACTCAAACTCCGCTGGCAATTTTGGATCTTGGTGCGGGCTCAACCGATGCCTCGATCATCAACCACAACGGCGAAATTGTCGCAACTCACCTGGCAGGCGCTGGGGACATGGTAACCATGATCATCGCCAGCGAACTGGGGCTTGATGACCGCTATCTCGCTGAAGACATTAAGAAATACCCACTTGCCAAAGTGGAAAGCTTGTTTCATCTGCGCCATGAAGACGGCACGGTGCAGTTTTTCGACCAACCATTGCCAAGTGAAATCTTTGCCCGCGTCGTAGTGGTGAAAAACCCGCCGCAAGGGGATTCAAAAGACGATGATCCAGCGCAGCCACGTTTTGTACCGCTGCCGGGCGAGCACACCATCGAGCGCGTCAAACTGGTGCGTCAAAGCGCCAAACAGCGAGTGTTCGTCACCAATGCTCTTAGAGCGCTGAAAAGCGTCAGCCCGACGGGCAACATTCGTGACATTCCTTTTGTGGTGCTGGTTGGCGGCTCATCGCTGGATTTTGAAGTACCACAACTGGTGACTGATGCACTGTCTCATTACAACTTGGTCGCTGGGCGCGGCAATGTGCGCGGCTGTCAAGGGCCAAGAAACGCCGTGGCCACAGGTTTGATCCTCGCCTACCAGCAAGGAAGACAAGCACAAGAGGAGCCTTTGCAATGAGCCAATTGCAAGAGTCACCAGCCATTTACGTGCGCCTAAGCGAGCCAACGTCTACAAAGCTAACGCCGCTGCTCTGGGGCATGGAAGAGGAAGGCATTCCTTATAAAACGCTCGAATTCGAGCATGGTAGCAGCCTTGTAGAGCAAGCGTATCAAGCCGCTGCCCTGTCACCACTGGCGGTTGGCATTGCCAGTGACGGCAAATATGTCGCGGTGCATTCACGCAATTTAGCGGTTGAAACACCGCTGTTTCGTTTAGCGCTGGATGCGCCCAATACCGCACAGGCTCTGCGAGTTCTGGGCTGTAACGCCGCGCGGTTAGTTAAAGGACTGGCGTTTAAGCCGCTGTAAGTTTAATCCGCGGTAAGTTTACTCCTCGGTAAAAAAGCGCTCAGTCAAGCGCTAAAGACAGGATTCGCGGCGGCATAACGCACAGCTCGGCGCGATAGATTATTCAAAGGAGGCTCAAGTGAAGCAGTCATTAGGATTACTGGAAGTGCGCGGTCTTGCCGGCGCGATTGTGGTTGCCGATGCGATGGCGAAGTCGGCGGCGGTGACCTTGCTTGGCGCCGAGCCCGCCAAAGGCAGTGGCTGGATGACCATTCGCGTGGTTGGCGATGTTGCGGCGGTCAATGCATCGCTGGCAACAGGTGAGGCGCTGGCGGTGAAAAGCGGCTGCTTTGTGTCGAAAACCACCTTATCTCGCCCTGACCAAGCCGTGATGAAATTTTGGGGCGAAACGAAGCCACCATCAACGCCTGCGCCGCAAGCCAAAGAGCCAGAGCCAGAGCCAGAGCCAGAGCCAGAGCCAGA
>NZ_FNDD01000007.1 GCF_900100015.1 Vibrio xiamenensis
AGAGGGACGATAACGACACCAGCCCCATTTCGGCGGCGTAAATACCACCAATCGGCCAACCGAGTTTAAATATTGCCCGCGCTGAAGCGAGCACATCACCAACCGGAATCGACAACATCTGAGTAGAAAGCAGTTGATGGCGACGGCAATACAGCGCTAACCCCAGCAAAATCATCCACCAGTTAAGGCTCAGCGCATAACCCGCCCCAGCAATCCCAATCCCGTAGTCACTCAGCACCCATAGCCAACTGATTGGAGCGTACACCAATGTGGCGACAAAAAATGTCCACATCACCACTTTGGCGCGCTCTACTGCGGCTAAATAATAGCGCAGCACCGCGCTGCACAAGATAGCTGGAATGCCCCACGCATACGCTTGGCAAAATGCGCCTGCCAGCTTCACCACTTTGCTATCGACTTGAGCAAAACTGAGCAACGCTTCGATGTTACAAAGCGCAACGATCAGCACAATAGAAACCGCAGCCGCCATCACCAGCGCGGCGGCGACAATTTGATTTTGGGTGGCTTCAACCGCGCGATTTTGGCCGCGCGCCTGAGCAATCAAGGGTTGTAAACTGGCCAAAATACCTTGGGCAATCAAAGCGATAAACGCCGTTAAGCTGGTGCTTAGACCGCCCGCCGCCAGCGCCACGCTGTCCAAGCGCCCTAAAATAAGGCTGGCAGTGATGGTCATTAACATTTGCGCCAATTGCGCCACCGCCAGCGGCATAGCGATAGCAAGTAGCCGCTTACTCTCTAACACTCGAGCAGACGCGGCAAGGGAGTGCGCCATCGATTAATCCTTGTTTGAGTGTAATGCCATCGCCGCCAGCATCGCATCACTATGACAAATCGCGCCATGCTGCAGATATTCCATCGCCACTAAAGATGCCTGATGCGCCTCTGGGCTTGAACCTGCAGTGCAATCTTCTACGACGCGGCAATGGTAATCGTGTTGATGGCCATCGACGAAACTGTAGTGCACGCAAACATCGGTAAAGCCGCCAACCATGATCAGAGTGTCGGCTTTAAACGCTTTAAGCATGATTTCCAGCCCAGTGCCAAAGAATGCCGAATAACGCTGCTTTTGAATGATGAAGTCATCGTCACGAATGCCCATCTCCTCATAAGCCAGCGGTGTTCCCGCCGCACCATCAAGGCAGTGGATGTTCTCGTTACCATCGAGTTCGCGGCCATAATCGAGTTTGCTCTTATGGTGAATTTCCTGAATAAATACGATCGGAATGTCGTTATCACGGGCGCAATCGACAATTTTACGCGCTCTGGCGTAACGTTCGGTCGAATCGGGCATAAAAGGCATGGTAGCGCTTGGCTTGTACGGCAGAAAACACCCTTTTTGAATATCTATCACCAGCAATACAGGGTTGCCAGTTAACATCGGATTTGGCTTTTTATTCACAATACTATTTCCATTGATGACACATTACATGTCCGTTTAAATTAAAAGGGTTACGCGCTTTAAATTGAAATGTCGGCGCTTTGAAATCAGTTTTTCGCGCCCATCAGTTTGGGTAGATTGCCTACCCGCGCAATCAGGCTAAAAGCCACCAAGTCGAGGACTAAAAACAGCACCGCGCTGACGCACATGGTGGGTTGAAAGCCCATGCGCATGTTGTTGAAAATCTTGATGGGTAGTGTTTGTACCTGAAAGCCCGCGACTAAATAGGCAATGATGTATTCATTGAGGCTTGAGACGAACACGAACACAAAACCTGAGCAGACATAAGGCAAAATCAGCGGTAAGACGATGGTGCGCATCACATCGCTACTGGTGGCGCCCATGGTGGTCGCCGCTTCGATCAACATGCGGTCAATGCTGTTAAAACCGATGACAATAAAAGCCAGCGGCATAGCGGTAAACACCACCGCATGGCTCGCCACGGTACTGGTCGCAAGGCCAGACATACCAAGCTTGCTCCAGTAAACCAAAAACACAATCGCCATCACCACTTGCGGCAACATGATCGGCATAGAGCCAAACACATTGAGCAACTTGGTCAGCAGCGAAGATTTACGCCAACTTGCCCACGCAATTGGCAGCGCGATGGTGATGGCCAATGATGCCGCGCCAAGCGCGACTTTAAGAGATGTCCACAGCGAGTCGGTCCAGCCGGCATCATTAAAAAACGCCACATACCAGCGCCAACTTGGATCGGTGGGAGGAAAAACCATCAAAGGTTGGCGATTAAAACTCACCCCAGTAACCAGCAGCAGCGGCATCACCAGATAGGTGGCAACAATCAGTAGGAATAGCCCAATCGCAATACGCTTAATGTTCAGCATCAGCACTTCCCTCTTCGCGATAACCAAAACAGCAATGACGCCACCAGCAAAGTCACCGCCAAAAGCAGCAACGACATGCTCGACGCCAACGGAAAGTTTTGCGCCGACAACGCCACTTGACCAATGATCACCGCCAGCGGCCAATCTTCAGGGCGGCCAAGTACCAGCGGCGCGGTGTAGGCTCCCATCGTTGAAATAAACGACAGCGCCAAAGAGACAAACAGATTCTTTTTACTCAGCGGAATCGCCAAGCCAAAAAAGCTGCGCAGCGGCGTTGCGCCCATGGTATGCGCCGCCTCAATTAGGCTGCGATCGAGCCTTGAGAGCGCGGGAAAAAGCAGCAACACGCTAAATGGCACCGTGATGTACAAAAGGCTGCAAAACACAGTGCCAACACTTGGGATCAGCGAAGCGGTTTTGGCCATCAGTCCAAGATGAATCAATAACTGGCTGACCCACTGTTTATGTGACAGCATCACTTGCCAAGAGAACGAAATCAGCACATCAGAAAGCGACAAGGTGCTGAGCAAAAAAATCAGCCACAAGGTCTGTAATTTGCGGCTCATGCCGGTGATAAGCCAAGTGAGCGGAAACGCCACTGCGATACCAAGAATCGACACGCCTAACGAGTAAAACAGTGACCAACCAAGCGCGCGCATTACGCCATAATCGCCAAATTGACCAAATGACTTAAACGTCACGCCATCGCCCCACAGTGTTGCGATATCCATTGGCGCGACACTCACGCGGATAAGCAAAAGTGATGGCACAAATACGCACACCAGCAGCAAAATGCCGGGCCAAGAAATAGACAGCCAGCGCGATATGCGATCCGACGGCTCGATTTGCAGCGATAACTCACCCGCCATACGCCGCCTCCTCGCTTTCAAGCACCACTGAATGCTGTGCATCAAAACCAAAGCCAACCAAATCACCAAGTTGCAGCGCCTTATCTACCGAACTGGTGGTGGCGATGATTTCCATACCACTTTGATGGCGCAGTCTCAGCTCAAGCGAGCTGCCCATATCGCGAATAAATTCCACCGTCGCAGGCCAGCCTTGACCGGGTTCACATAGCTCAATGTGCTCTGGGCGAACCAGTAAAGTGCAGGCCTCGCCAACCACCAATGACTCTGGGATCTCGCGATGAGTGACGCCGCGACCAAACAATTCGAGCTCATTGCGACCAAGCACTGATGCACTAAACAGATTACTTTGACCAATAAAGCTGGCCACAAAACGATTGGCTGGACGGCGATAGACCTCCTGCGGCGACCCGACTTGCTGAATCACACCATCGCCCATCACCACGATGGTATCGGCGATGCTCATCGCTTCACGCTGATCGTGAGTCACAAAGATAGTGGTGATCTTTAGCTTTTGCTGCAGTTGGCGCAGCTCAACTTGCATATGGTCGCGCAACTGGGCATCAAGCGCCGAGAGCGGTTCGTCCATCAAAAAGATCAATGGCTCTTGAGCCAGCGCTCGCGCAATCGCAACGCGCTGACGTTGGCCGCCAGAGAGCTCATCAACACTGCGCTCACCGATGTTTGGCAGCTGAATGAGTTCAAGTAGTTGCTCCGCTTTTTGCTTGCGCTCACTTGGCAACACACCGCGCAGCTTCAAGCTATAGCTGATGTTGTTGGCAACATTCATGTGCGGATACAGCGCCAGAGACTGAAACACCATGGCAAAATTGCGTTGGTGCACCGGCGTTTTAGTGATCTCTTTGCTGTTGTAAGAGATCGACCCGGAGGTCGTCTCTTCTAAACCCGCAATCATGCGCAGCAAGGTGGTTTTTCCGCATCCCGATGGCCCCAAAAAGCACACAAATTCGCCTTGCGGCACTTTGAGCGAAACGTTTTTAACCACCTCAGTTCCTGAGTAGGACTTACGTAAGCTATTCAGCTCTAAACCATAAAACATCGCTAACCTTACCCTCTCAACATGCGTGTAAATTGTTGCTCTAGGTATTCAGCGTGGTTCATGCGCGCTTCGGTAGCGATCATGATGGGTTTGGTTTCTGATGACACCATAGCGAACTCTTTCTCGCTCAGTGACAGTTTGGATTTGGGCAGCAGTGGCGCGCACATCAGTTTGCGAGCGATAATGTCTTGCGCCTCTGGGCTGCTGCTCCATTCAAGGAACAAGCGGGCTTGATCAATTTTCTTCGAACCACTTGGCTGACACCAGTAGTTGACCCCTTGTAAACCGCCCTCTTTGGGGAAGATTGAATGTACTGAAGTGCCGTTATTTTCAAGATACACAGCGGTGTCGTGAACAAAGGTTCCGCCGACCACTTCTTCGTTTTGCAACGCGGTTTGCATGGTGCCTTCACTTTGCCACCACAGCTTAACGTTCGGTTTGATCTCCGCGATTTTGGCAATCACTTTATCAATACCTTCGCGAGTATTAAGAATATCGTTACCACCGAAATACAGATTGGCGGCAATTTCCCACATTGGCGATTGCGCGCCGCTCTGTACGCCCCAGTAATTCGGGTGGTTCTCCCACAACACCGACCAAGAATCGGGCTGGGTGTCGAGCATGTCTGGGTTGACCACCATGGTCATGAAATACGCAAGCGCGCCGACCGCATCGACACCTTGGTCAGTTTCACGTCGATATGGCGTATCCAAGGCCTGAACATTATTCAAGCCTTTGGCATCAAAGCTGCGCCAAAGGTTACGCTTGCGTCCACGAAGCACCTGAGCATCCACCATCATGCACAGATCCATTGGCACCTTACCGGCTTTGTTGGCTTGCGCCAGTTGCAACATAAATTGCGAGCCAGAAGCTTGGTCAACACGCTGCACCGGAACACCGGTCGCTTTACTAAATTCCGGAAAAAATTCGCTGGCAAACATCTGGCCAAACGAACCGCCAAAAGTCGAAATTTTCAGCGGTTCATCAGCCCAAGCTTTACGAATAAACGGTACTGGAAACAGTGAGGTCGCCGCCAATGCACCCGCTACTTTGAGGAAGTGACGCTTACTAGCGCCGTTTGCGTTTAAGGTATCCGCTGGTGTTAGAGTCAGCTCTTGTTTGGCGTCACTGCCAAGCTCAGGTTTGTCCATTTTCTTCATCGCTTTGTCCCATATATTAAACACATGATTCATATATTGTTCAAAGCATCAAGCATGCCAAACATCAGTAAACCAAATAATGAGCATGGAGATATGTCTACAAATGACTGTTTTATCAATTAAATGTTTTTTATAAATCATCATTCGATATAACAATTAAACGTTTAACGTCATACTTTGGTGCACTAAAAATGAGCAACATTGGTGTGAAATGCACAATGTTGAAAACAGACAGCGCACGAAATCGCGCGCTTTATGAGGATTGCATTGCTCACTGGTAATCACCTAGGAGCCAATGACGGTGAGCAATGGAATGGGAATCAGTCTAACGATTTTTTAAACCGCAGCGAGGCAAGCACAATACCGATCAGCGTAAAGCCGAGCAGCCAGAGTGTATCTTTCCACATCTCACTAAGCTCGGCGCTTCGCAGCACCACACCACGGATCAGGCGCATAAAATGCGTTGCGGGCAACACTTCAGCAATCCACTGCGCTACCACGGGCATACCTTCGTAAGGGAACATAAACCCCGACAGTAAAATCGAGGGCAGCAGCACAAACACCGTCATTTGCATTGCCTGCAGCTGTGTTTTCGCCACGGTTGAAATCATCAGCCCTAAGGTTAGGCTGGCGCAGATAAACAGCAGCGCCGCGAGAAATACCTGCACTAAATCGCCATTAATCGGCACCGCAAAAATGAAATGCCCAAGCCCAAGTACCAAAGCAACTTGCACCATACCGACAAAAATATAGGGAATGATTTTCGCCACCATCAACTCAAGTGATGTCACTGGCGTGGTGATCAGCAGCTCTAAGTTGCCTTGCTCGCGCTCACGCACAATCGCAATACTAGTAAACAGCACCATGGTCATGGTAAGAATCACCCCCAGCAATCCAGGGACAATGTTGACCGCTGAGCGCCGGCTAGGATTATAAAACAGCGCAATTTCAAAGGTTTTGGTTTTAGCGTTCGGGTCGACTTGCTGATTGGCAAGCTTGTTATTGGTAGTGAATGGCATATTTTGCAAACCTTGAATGGTCGCGCCAATCACGCTGTCAGAGCCGTCGACCATCCATTGCGCCAGCACTCTATCTTGGGCAATGCGCTGATTAAGATCGGGGGGAATCACTAAAGCTGCGCGAATCTCTCCAGCTTGAATCGCCTTTTTAGCTTGATCCGCTGATACATACACGGTTTTAAACTCCACTACCTGGGACGCGCGCACGGTTTCACTAAGCAGCCGCGAGGCTTGGCTGTGGCTTTGATCCACCAGCCCAACCGGAATATGGCGCACATCGGTATTGATCGCATAACCGAACAAAATCAGCTGCACCAGCGGAATCATAACAATCATGCCAAAGGTCAGCCGATCGCGTGATAACTGACGTAGCTCCTTAAATACTATCGCTTTGATGCGAACCAAGCCGTTCATTACGAATGCTCTCCGGTGACGCTGACAAACACATCTTCAAGGGTTGGTCGTGCGATGCTGAGCTCAGCTTGAGAGAGAGTTGGAAATTCACCGCGCAGCCAGGCAATGGGGTCGAGGACTTGCTGATAAATCAGCACGCGCAGCCTCACCCCAAGCTGCGCGGCAGAGCGCACTTGGGGACGTGTTAGTAGCTCAGCCTTAAGCTGGCGCAGATTCGGCGCTTTGACTTCAACAATATTCACTCCCATGTTGGCCATCAAACGCTCTGGCTCATCATCGGCGCGCAGTTGCCCCGCTTCCATGATGGCCAAACGATGGCAGCGCTCGGCTTCATCCATATAGTGAGTGGTCACCAAAATCGTAGTGCCCGCCTCTGAGAGATCAAACAGCTTTTCCCAAAAATCGCGGCGGTTTTCCGGGTCAACCGCCGAAGTCGGTTCATCAAGAAACAGCAGCTTAGGGCGATGAATGGTCGCGGCGGCCAACGACAAGCGCTGCTTTTGCCCGCCGCTCATTCCGCTGACTAATTGCCTGCGCAGCTCACTTAAGCCATAAGTGGCGATCTGTTGCTCACAGCGCTGCTTGAGTTCGCGGCCGCGCAAACCAAAAATGGTACCGATAAAGCGCAGGTTCTCTTCTGCATTGAGGTCTTGATAGAGAGAGAATTTTTGCGTCATATAACCGATATGGCGGCGCAGTTGGTCGGCTTGTTTTGGCATCGAATAGCCGAGCACTTCGACCTCACCCCCGCTTGGGGTAAGTAACCCGGTCAAGACACGAATGGTGGTCGACTTGCCGCAGCCATTCGGGCCGAGAAAGCCGTAAATTTTGCCCTTCGGCACCGACAGCGAAATATTGTCTATCGCGGTGAAATCAGCAAACGTCTTACTGATGTTACGCGCCTTAATCGCAAGCTCACTCATGGCCTTTCCGTCATTACTCCAAATCCACTTGCACTGGAATGCCGGCAGGTAAGCTTGGGCTCGCTTTAGGCAGATCAATTTCAGTGAGATACACCAAACGCTCACGGTCTTGTTCGCTCATGCTGCTGTATGGCGTGAAAGCCGCTTCCACCGACAACCAGCGCACCGTGCCAGTAAGCGCTTCGCTCAAGCCATCAACATGCACTGTCACCTGCTTGCCCACCGTAAGCTTGGCGCGATAAGGCTCGGGAACATACACCCGCGCATAAGGCGCACTGCTGGCTTGCAATATTGCGACCGCACTGCTGGCGGGGACACGCTCACCCAGATGATGCGGCAGTGAGTCCAAAATGCCGTCGCGAGTGGCAACCACAGTGAGATCACTGAGTTTTTGGCTTTGGTAAGCGACTTCTTGCTCGGCGGCGGTGAGTTCGGCTCGAGCTTGGTCAATTTGTTCTTGGCGATAACCCGCCGAGAGTTTTTTCCAATTTTGTTCCGCAGCTTCAAAGCTGGCTTTGGCGGTGTCACGCTCAGCCAGCGCATTATCAAGGTCTGATTGAGACGCCAAGCGGCGCGCGACGAGTTCCGCCACCCGCTGATACTGTTTATCGCTGTCGGTAAATTTGGCTTTGGCACTGACCCAATTGGCTTTCGCTTGCAGCACATCTTCGGCGCGCTCACCATTAAGTAACTGGCTCAGCGCGGCTTGCGCTTTGGTTTGCAGCGCCTTTGCTTTATCAAGTAGTGCTTGCTGGCTAACGCGGTTAAACTCAACCAGCACATCGCCTTTGACAACCGGCGCGCCCTCTTTGATTGGCAGCGCTTCAATCACTTCACTTACCGGTGCAATCAGCGCAACTCGCTCGCGCTCAAGCATCCCCAGCGCCTGTTTGGGCACCGGCGGCGAGCAGCCAAATAACGAGCTCAGCGCCACCAAAAGGCAAAGCCCAGCGAGAGTTTGTTTCACATCAGCCATGTCATCACGCCTATTCGGTTATCAATCCCAAGCACCGATTTCCGGCTCTTTTGCAATGGCAGATTCGGTCGCTCGTTACGCTTAGTTTAAATTGAATTTAATTTTAAACTAGACTAGAGTTGGTCAAATATCAAGCGTCAAAAGCAAGGATGATAATGACAATTCGAAAAACCTCGACTCGCGCAGACGGAGAGCAAACTCGGCAACGTATTTTGGCCGCCGCAGGCGAGTTGTTTGCCCAAACGGGCTTTGCCGAAACCACCAATAAAGCCATCGCTGCAAAAGCCAAAGTGGACCTTGCCTCGATCAATTATCACTTTGGTAATCGCAGCGGTTTGTATCAAAGAGCGCTGGCCACCGCTCATCGCCAGATTATCAATATCGACGATTTACACGCGCTGCAAAATCAAGCTCTGGCGCCCGAGCAAAAGCTCACTCAATTTATCCAATTGGTTTGCCAGCGAACCCTAAGCGAACCGAGTTGGTATGCGCAGATTCTGGCGCGCGAGGTGCTGTCGCCAAGCTCCAATCTCGCTGTGCTGATCGACGAAGAAATTCAACCCAAAATGGCGATTCTCAAGCGCCTGCTCAGCGATGTGTCTGGCATACCTGAAACTGCGCCGGAGCTGATGCCATGTTTGATTAATTTGGTGGCGCCGTGTTTGATGCTACTAGTGACGCGTAACCTCAGCCCTAACCCACTGAAAATGGTTCATGCGATGCCGCCCAGCGAAGTTATCGACCATCTGAGCTGCTATGCACTGGCTGGACTTAAAGCGGTTGGAGAGCGTTATCAACAGCAGCAAAGCCGATAAAATAGAGCCACACAAACAGTGCGAGCAAATGGCATCAGTTACTGATAATGGAATGACTAACGTCATTGGCAGATGTATGACAACTGCGAGGTTTTGTCCGACAAACTTGGCAAACAAAAATATAAAAACCCTTTAAAACAATAACTTAAAATATGGAACAAAGTTTGCTCGCAGAAAAGTTCCCTTTGCTAAATATGGTGAGTTGTTTTATGTCTGAACCCGACCGTTATATCTCTTTTTGCAATATCGATTGCGACAAAAACGCCATTTTGCTGGTCTCTATGTTGGAAACCCATTTACAAGCCAATCATGGCGCGCAGCAGTGGCACAGTTACTTTGCGAATAAACGCCAAGAGCAAGCCAACATGAAACGCGATGATCTCAACTTTGTCGGTAATCAGCTCAATATGCTGTATGAATACTTTCGTGAATGTGAAGACCAAGAAGCCCTCGCTCTGCTGTATCAAATTGAACAAGAATGCTGCTAACGCAGAGACCAATGCCAATATCTCATCGAATGGTTGATTGTTGTTACGCAGTGGCTTCGCCATAATTCATTGCACCACACCAAGTTGGTGCAATGAGATCATAAATAGTGCATAACCCCTTCTTTACAGCCAACAAACCGTACCAAAACGACATCTCTTTAAAATTAATTCGTACCAAATGCCCACTTCATGCCATATTTCTTATTGGCACAAAGCTTGTTTACGCCTTGGTGATGACCTCTTTCACCCTCACACGCAGGAAACCACATCATGCAGGGAAATAACGATTACCCATTGAGCGCCGTGCCCGCCGAACATCGCAAAGGCATAGTGTCAATGGTGGCACTTTTGGTCGGCTTTACTTTCTTTACCTCGACCATGTGGGCTGGCGGCCAGCTTGGCACCGCTTTTTCGCTCCACCAACTATTAACCATCATCTTTGTCGGCAACCTTATTTTAGGTGTTTACGCCGCCGCGCTGGCCTACATCGCCTATAAAACTGGGCTGAATACTGTGTTGCTGGGGCGCTACTGTTTTGGGGAGTACGGCAGTAAGCTGGCGGATTTTGTGCTCGGTTTTACCCAAATCGGTTGGTACGCTTGGGGCGTGGCAACGATGGCGATTGTATTAACTAAGCTGTGCAACTTAGATGAAAGCTGGCAAATTCCTTTGATGATCCTGTTTGGTTTCGGCTTTTGTGTCACCGCTTCGATTGGCTATCGCGCGATGGAAATTCTTTCTAAAGTGTCGGTACCCGCGATGCTGCTGTTCATTGGTATCTGCTTCTACAAGGGGCTGATTGATGTCGGTGGGATTGGCGAACTGTTTGCAATTGAGCCGCAAGACAGCATGAGCTTTGGCGCCGCCATTACTGTGGTGATTGGCACCTTTATCAGCGGCGGCGCACAAGCCACCAACTGGAGCCGTTTTTCCAAAACCGGCAAAGTCGCGGTGATCGCCACTCTATTTGCGTTTTTCCTTGGCAACGGCCTGATGGTGTTTGTCGGTGCGTTTGGCGCGATGATTTACCATCAATCGGATATCGTCGATGTGCTAGTGGCACAAGGCTTTATGATCACGGCTGTACTGATGCTGTTTGCTAATATCTGGACGACTCAAGATAACACCATCTATAACTTCGCGGCGGCGGGCTGTAACCTATTTCGCACCGACAAACGCGGCCTTATCACTGTGATTGGCGCGGCGGTGGGCACTGTGCTAGCTATCTTTGGCATGTATAACTATCTGATTCCGTTTTTAGTGCTGCTTGGCACCTTTATTCCACCGATTGGCGCCATCATCATGACCAACTTCTGGTTTGTGCACCGCGCCAATCCGCCAAAACTTGGCGATATCGACTTACCTAATTTTGATGCCAAAGGCTTGATTGCCTACGTGCTTGGTTCTGGCGCGGCTTACTTTTCACCATGGATGCCACCTTTGGTCGGCATTGTGGTTTCAAGTATCGTTTATATGTTACTTGCCAGCGTCTTAGCGCCGCAGCGTAACCAAGTAAAGGCAGGCTAACCTTGATTACCGTTGGCGATATTCCAAGCATTAGCGGACTTGAAGCAATTACCCTGCGCACCCACTCGCGATTGGCCGATAAAGTCATTCGTTGGCCTTACATCGCCGAGGAGCACGACTTAGCGCCTTGGCTAGTCGGCGGTGAAGTGATTTTTATCACCGGCATTAACCGCCGTTGGAGCGATGAAGGCTTTGTGCGTTTACTCAAAGTCGCAGCGGATAAGAACGCCGCTGCGGTGGTGGTGCTAACCGGTTCAAATCACATCAAAGAACTGAAAAACAGCTGGGTTCGCTATGCTCAACAAGCTCAGATGGCACTGCTTGAGCAGCCCTACTCGCTGCCGATGGTGACCGTCACTGAACGCTTGTCCAACGCCATCATTCAAAGCACATTTGCGGCGCGGTCCAAGCAGTGGTTTTTAATGCAGATGATTGAAAACCCGGAGTCACCAGAGCCAATTACCTTAGCGCAAGCTGGTGATATTGGTCTGCCAACACAAAATCGACTGGCGCTGGCAATGGTGCTGCCGTGTGATAAATCGCGCCACAATCTAGAATCGTGGCAATTTGCCCTGCGCGAGTTTCTTAATCGCTGTCAAAGCCCGTTTCCTTTGATTGAATACCGCGCAGGTTGGCTGTTATGTGTGCCGGAAAACGATCAATTGCCAGACGTCCGCGACCTCAGCCTGTGGCAGCAACTGCATCAGCAGCTACAACAAGCAGGGATGAATTCAAGTATTGGCCTCAGTGATGCGCCATCACTGGCGAAACTCAACAAGCTGGTGTTTCAAGCCCGCCAGTGCAGCGAATTCATTCATCGCCATTTTCTCGGTCAACTGTTCCATCACACCACTTTTGGACTGCAGCGGTTGTTCGCCGCTATCGACGATCCTCTGGCGCTGAGCGAATTTTGCCAACAAACCCTTGGCCCTTTACATCATAGCCAGCAAAGCGATCATCAACAGATTAAACTGACTTTAGAACACTACTTTAATAACCTTGGTTCACTGCGCGGCACCGCTTTGCAGATGGGTATTCACCGCAATACCGTCAGTGGACGAATTCAGAAATTCGAACAACTCACCCAACTGAGTTTGGACGATGCCAACCATCGGCTGGCGATTCAAAACGCACTTATGATTGAGCGTTTTATTCAGCCAGCGCAGAAGCCATAACGAGGACTTTTATGAAAATCATCAACGCCCGGCTGCGCCACCAATCCGAACTCTTCACCATCGAGTGTCAAAATGGTCTGTTCTCAAATATCCAAAAGCAAACTGGCGTACTGAGCGAGCCTTGCGATATTGACGCTAAACAGCAACTGGTGTGCGCGCCGTTTGTTGAGCCGCACATTCACCTTGATGCGGTGCTAACCGCCGGAGAGCCGCGCTGGAACGCCAGCGGCACCCTATTTGAGGGCATCGAATGTTGGGCTGAGCGCAAAGAAATGCTGAGCATTGACGATGTGCAAAGCCGAGTACTCAAAGCCGCTGAACTCTTAATTCACAACGGTGTGCAGCATATTCGTACCCATGTTGATGTGACCGACCCATCCCTCACTGCGCTAAAAGCGATTGTGCCGCTGAAAGAAAAGCTTGCGCCCTATCTTGATTTGCAAATCGTCGCCTTTCCGCAAGAAGGTATTTTGTCGTTCCCCAACGGCAAAGCACTGATGGAACAAGCGCTGGAGATTGGCGCTGATGTCGTCGGTGGCATTCCGCATTTTGAATACACTCGTGAATACGGCGTCGATTCAATGCGCTGGGTGGTCGATTTGGCGCACAAGCACGACAAATTGGTTGATGTCCACTGTGATGAAATTGACGATGGCAACTCACGCTTTTTAGAAGTGTTGGCCACCGCTGCATTAGAAACGGGCATGGGCGATAAAGTCACCGCCAGTCATACTGTTGCGATGCATTCATACAACAATGCCTACTGCTCAAAGCTGTTCCGCTTGCTAAAAAAATCGGCTATCAACTTTGTCTCTTGTCCAACCGAGAACACGCATCTGCAAGGCCGCTTTGATACCTTTCCAAAGCGTCGTGGCATCACTCGAGTGAAAGAGCTGCGCAACGCTGGTATTACCGTGGCGTTGGCGCAAGATTCGATTCAAGACCCTTGGTACAGTTTGGGCAATGGCAAACTGCTGCGCCAAGTGGATTTCGCCCTGCACGCTTGTCATATGATGGGTTATAACGATTTTAAAACCGCGCTCGACTTTATCACCGACAACGGCGCCAAAGTGATGCACATTCAAGACCGCTACGGCATCGAAGTGGGTAAACCAGCAAACTTTATTGTGCTGCAAGGTGAAGATGATGTGGCGGTGATTCGCGAACAAGCTGACGTGTTGTGGTCCGTGCGCGGCGAACACGTATTGATGCAGCGCGAACCCGCAACGCTCAAACAAACCGTGTCGCTGGCGTAATCACCGAGAGCGTAACAATCGAAGCCGTAATAAACCGCGCAAGCGCTCGATTGCTAAGCATACAAACAACCAGCAAAAAGCCGCGCTATATTGGCGCGGCTTTTATTTTCTAAACTCAAATTATGGCTGCGTTTTTACCTTTAGCGGCTCAGATTTCGGCTCACGGCTACTCGCGTAAATAAAATACAGCGCAATCCCTAAGCACACCACCGCGCCAAGTCGAGTGGTGGAAAAGGCAATCGGCTGATTTCCTAACCACCCGAAATTATCGATCACCATGCTCATAAACAGTTGACCGAAAATGACGGCAACGGTTGCCACGGCTGTGCCGATGCGCTGCACCGCAAACACCATAATCACAATGTACGGCACGCCGCACAGTGCGCCCAACAACTGCCATTTGGGCACATCCAATAAGGTTACCGCGTGTTTAGGCTCAAAGAAGAACACCAGCAGCGCGGTCACTAAAGCGCCCACCGAAAAAGTCAGAAATGCGCTTCGCAGCACCCCGACTTTGCTGCCCAGTTGACCATTAATCGCCGCTTGAATACTCAAAGCCGCGCCGCCAATGACCGCCAATAAAATCATTATCAATGTCATGTTACCCTCCTACCCTTGCGCCACTAAACCAAGCGCCGCGATGATAAAAATCAGCGCTGCCACACGTTGCCGATTCACAGGCCGATGCGGCGTACCAAACAAACCGTAATGGTCGATGATTAGGCTCTTAAACACTTGGCCAGCCAACACACCAATCATGGTCAGCGCGATACCAATGCTCGGTGTGGCTAAGGTTAAAATCACCACATACACTGGGCCTAAAATGCCGCCAACGAGTGTCCAGCCTGGCTGAGCAAAAAATGAAGGGCTATTGCGCGGGCTGAAAAACAGCATCAACAAAAATGTTAGCCCCGCGCCAACACCAAAAATACTTAGCGTTGCCCAAAGCTCTCCCACCTGATGGCCAAGCGGGCCTAATAAGCCGGCTTCAACTGACAACCCCATGCCGCCAATCACCACCAGCAGAATCAAGATTAACTGCATAGATACACTCCTATTATTGGTCGGCAAAGCTTACATTGAAGTGCTTTATTGAAAAATGACATAATCTAGGAATGACCTGTGCAATATTTGCAATAGTAGCTAACCCAATCGCCACGATTCTTGGAGTCCTATGACTGATCTCAATTCGATCAATATTCGCGCGCTGCAATTTTTTATTGCCGTATTTGAAAGCCAAAGCTTTTCTGTGGTTGCAAGGCGCCAAGGCGTTTCGGCTTCAATGGTGTCGCGTGTCATTCACCAACTTGAAGATGCATTAGGACAGCAGCTTTTTTACCGCAATACGCGCGCCGTGATTGCCACCGAAGCCGGGCGGCTGTTTGTCGATTACGCTCGAGCAATGACCGAGCAGCTCGGCGCACTGCAAACCGAATTGCAAGACCGCGCTCAAGAGCCGACCGGCCTAGTTCGAATCAACGCGCCGGTATTTTTTGGCCAGCGCCATATCGCGCCTTGGCTAGCCGGCCTTGCGACACGCCACCCTAAACTGCAGATCGATTTAACGCAGACCGATGACTTTATTGATCCACACCGCGACGCTGCTGATGTCATTTTTCGCATCGGCCCGCTGACTGACTCTTCTTTTCACGCGCGCATTATTGGCAAGCAGCACTATCACCTCGCGGCCGCGCCAAGCTATATCGAAAAACATGGTGCACTGAGCACGCCAGAGCAACTCAATCAGCATCAAGCCTTGGTCTATCGCGGCTCATCAGGCCCTAACCGCTGGCTGTTGCGCAAGGCAAGCAAGACAGCAAGTCCTTGGACACAGGTGCAACTTAACCCGCGCCTGATTTCAAACAATGCGGAAACCTTGCTTATCGCGGCGTTAAACGGCATGGGCTTAGTGCTGTTTCCAGATTGGCTCATTGGCGATTATTTGCAGAAAGGTCAATTGGTGCAGGTACTGCCAAGCTATGAAGCGGTCATCAATACTGAGCCACATCATATCGCGGCTATTTATCCGAATGTGCGCCACCCACCGCTCAATGTGCGTGCGGTGATTGATTACTTTATCGAGGTTTATGGCGCGCCCTTGTATTGGCAAATGCCCGCCAATTCGCAGTAAGAAATTGGCGGGCCGCAATACGGTTCGCTAGCCATCGCCAAACAGAAATCAAAGAGTGACGAACAAAGAAAAAGCCGCGCTATATTGGCGCGGCTTCATGACTTAATCACGATTCGAATTGAGCGTTCTAATTGAGCATTGGTGACATGCCAAAGCCGCCTTGATTAAACAGCACAACAGCCACCAGAATCAAAAACAGCCCAGCAAAAACGCGTAAAAACGGCCAAATATTGATGCTTTGATATGCAGAATCTTTGAGGTAATAACGCACAAATTTTCTTCCCGACACTGTCATCAGAGCAATGCTTGAGGTGGTAATCGCTGTGCCCACTGCCATCACAAAACTGCTTAATATTCCCAGCCAATAGACATCCGCCAGATTGGCAAAAAACAGCACTAAAATAGCACCAGTACATGGGCGCAAACCAATGCTTGTCACCATGGCCGCGTATTCTTTAAAACTGGATGCCTGATTGAGTTCATCGGCTGACGCAATATGTTTATGCCCGCAGCCACAATCGGCGCCGTGATGGTGATGATGGGCGTGATCATGGTTGTGTTCATGCGCATCATGGTGTGAGTGGGCATGAGGCTTACGCCATTGTTTGAAGCCTTGCCATACAATGTACATACCGAGTAAGAACACCCCAACATAGCTGGCATGGAAAAACTGATTCACGACTCCATTGAGTTGGCGCATCGACGCTTCAATCACAAACAATACTGCGCTCACCAACACAATCGCCGTTAACGCCTGCACCAATGCCGAGATAATGGTGATGTAAATACCGATTTTAATTTTGGTATTGTGAGTGGCGAGATACGTACTCACCACTACTTTGCCGTGACCCGGACCAAGGGAGTGAAAAATGCCGTATAAAAAGCTGATTTGCGCCAAGCTCCACATTGAGGCCGCGTTTTGATGGGTTAAATACAACAGGTCGCTCATTTGATTAACGATCTGTTTTTGCCAGCGAATCGAAGTCATCAAAACCGTGGGCCATTGCAACCAAAGCACATAACCAATCGCAGCGATCACACCAAGCGTCAGCACCACAGTGACCGTGCTTTTCAGCCAATTGGGTTTGCGAGGCTCTACTATCTTTACTGTCGACACTCGATTTTCCGATTCGATGGGACGAAAGTTATACATTGAAGGCATAAACGGTTCCTTTAGCGAAGGCGATTATTTTACTGGGCTAGTGACTGGCTGATGCTTGACAGGTAATGGCCGCGGCTTGAGTAAATAACTGCCCGAGCGCGTTGTCTGGGTCGGCATCGACCGGCAGTGACATCGCGTAACTGACCTGCTCTGGCGTTGGATGCGGTTCAATCAAAGTTAACTCGCAGTGCTTTTTCAGCGCCTCATCAAAAATCAAATGGCTACGATCATCCCACGACATATCAACGTAATAGGTTGGATCAAAGACTTTCAAAGTTAATGTTTTGCCGTTAAACACATAGGGCTTTGCGAGTGGCAAATCAAATTGCAGCGTAGCTTTGCCTTTGGCTGTGGTAAGACGCGCTTTGGTGACTTTTTCATAACGAATCGGCGTGGTGCCATCGGCATCAAAAAAGTAAGTAAAGTAATGGCTGGGCAGCATGTTATCGATAACTGACTGGGCAAGCTTGGCAAGCGTCGCTTCACGATGCGCTTTTGACATATCTTCACCATCAAACAGATACGCGGTCGTCATCGCATCAAACGTCCACGTCATATCAAAACCGGTGAGCTGTTGGTCATCACCTTTAATTTGGGTGGTCATATTGATCCAAGAATGGGGATGAGCAGAAACGGAGGAGGAAGCAACAACCGCAATAGAGAGCCCTATTGAGTAGCCAATTTGCTTGAGCAATGTTGTATTTATCATAAAAAACCACAAAACGCCTAAAAACGATTCATCGCTATAAAAGTAAAAACAATTAAACGACGTTATAACATTTCAAATTATGACAACATAAATGGCATTTTGTTAGAACAAAAGTTTGCTTTCAAAAATTGGGCTCAAAATCGAGTTACTTTTCGGCATAAAAATGGGCAGGCTAAACCTGCCCACTCTGGTGTTATTTCATGCTCGCCAGCATGGTTTCAACATTATGGTTAAACGCGTTAACATAAGTGTCCGCTTCGCCGCCTTTTGCGGTAAGCGCTTCTGGGTACAGCTCACCGCCATTCTTGGCACCCGATGCTTTCGCGATTTGTTCTACTAAGCGTGGATCAGTTTGGTTTTCAATAAAGTAAGCTGAGATCTTTTCATCTTTAAGCTGTTGGATAAGAGCACCAACATCATTTGCGCTCGCCTCTGATTCTGTTGAAACGCCAACGGGTGCAAGGAATTTCACGCCATATTCTTGGCCAAAGTAACCGAACGCGTCATGACTGGTCATTACTTTGCGCTTCTCAACAGGCACTTTGGCAAACGCTTGTTTTGCCCACTCGTCGAGTTTTGCTAACTGAGCAATATACGCTTCCCCACTCTTTTTGAAATAATCCGCATCTTCAGGGTCTGCTTTAATCAGCGCTTCCATTACGTTACGCGCATAGATTTCACCATTTTTTGCGCTGTTCCATGCGTGCGGGTCGGTAATGACTTCGCCGTCTTCTTCCATCTTACGCGTGCTCACGCCTGTTGACGCTGTGACGATGTCACCTTGATAACCGGATGCTTTGACCAAACGATCCAGCCAACCTTCAAGACCAAGACCGCTCACAAAAACCACATCGGCTTTTTTAATCGCTACACTGTCTTTTGGTGCTGGCTCAAAGGTGTGCGGGTCGCCATCAGGGCCAACGAGAGTGTTAACGTTGACATGCTCGCCACCCACTTGTTTGACGATATCACCCAGTACAGAAAAGCTTGCGACTGTCTCAACGGTTTTTGCCATCGCCATTGGGCTTAAGCTTGCAGCAATCGCAAGTGACACTAGGGACTTTTGCCAAAATTTCATTATCTATTCCTTACTTGTTTAACAATTAACCGGCATGTTTTCGCAGCGGAAAGATGCCTTTATGAGATCCGAAGAGAACGGAAGCTAAAAATAATAGAGTGGCTACTAGCACAATCGCAGGGCCTGCGGGAATCGATTGGTACCAAGACCAAGTCAAACCAATAATAGAGCTAACAAAGCCAACCACCATCGCCAGCGCCAACATGGCAGGCAGACGATTTGACCAGCAGCGTGCTGAAATCGCCGGTAACATCATCAGACCAACCGTCATTAGCGTGCCGAGGATTTGAAAACCCGCGACCAAGTTCATCACCACTATCGCCATGAACATTGCCTGGATCAGTGATGGCAAACGCTTAGATCTAAGAGAAAGAAACAGGGCGTTGAAGGATTCAAACACCAGTGCGCGATAAAAAATCGCAATCAAAATCACTGTGATGGTGCTAATTACGCCGATAAAGGTTAGCGATTCATTACTCACCGCCAGCAAAGAGCCAAACAGTAAATGCAACAGGTCGACACCACTGCTCCGTAGCGACACCAACGTCACCCCAAGCGCTAGCGAACCAAGATACAGACCAGCAAATGCCGAATCCTCGTGCAGCTTGGTGGCACTGCTTATCCAACTGGAAAGCAGCGCGACAATTAGCCCAGCCGCAAAGCCGCCAATGCCCATCGCCAAAAGTGACATACCAGAAAGCAAATACCCTATCGCGACGCCAGGAAGGACAGCGTGCGATAGCGCATCGCCAATCAGGCTCATACGCCTTAACAGTAGGAAAACACCCAGCGGCGTTAAGCTCACCGACAGAGCCAAACACGCAATAAGCGAGCGGCGCATAAAGCCAAACTGAATAAACGCATCAAGAACATGCAGATTCAAAGCGAGCCTCTCCCTTGGTATGTTCAGCGCTAGGCCCGGTTGTCCAATGTTGGTGAAAGTAATGCGGCAACACGGTTTGAGTGTCACCCCACAGCACTTGATTGTTTTTCATCAGCAGTAGCTTGGGGAAAAACGCTTCAACCACTTCGATATGGTGCAAAACTGTGATGATGGTTTTTCCAGCTTGGTTTAAACCAGTGATCAGCTCCATTAATGCCGCTCGAGTTTGGCTATCAATACCGACAAACGGTTCGTCCATCATCATCACGGGAGTGTCTTGAACCAGTAAACGCGCAAACAGCATGCGCTGAAATTGGCCGCCAGAAAGCGTATCGATCGTTTTATGTGCCAGTGAAGCGATACCAGTTTGATATAACGCCTCATCAACGCGTTTGAACTGTTCGTCGCTTAACGCACCTAACAATCCAGTATTTGGCCAACACCCCATCGCCGCGACATCAAATACACGAATGGGGAAACTGCGGTCAATATCGGCATGTTGAGGCAGCCAAGAAAGTAACTCGTGACAGGGTTTGGCATAGTTAAGCTCACCTGAAATGGGCGCATGGATTTGCGCAAGCGTTTTGAGAAGTGTCGATTTACCTACCCCATTTTCGCCGAGAATAGCGGTTAAACTCCCCGCCTCAAAACGGCCTGAAATCGGTGGTGTGAGAGCCTTACCTTGATAGCCGACCACTAAATTATTCAGTTGTATCATGGTAATAGCACCGCCCAATAAATCGCGAGCCACAACAAAACAACCATCGGGGTCACGATAAGAATTCGCCCGATAGCGGAATAAGAAAGCGGCTTAAAGCCCTGCTGGGAGCGAGCAGCTGCTGAAAATTGATTCATTACTTTTCCTTATACCTCTCCGGAAATGATATATAATGTTATAACATAACAAAACATTTTGAAACAATATTTAATTTGCAAAGATAAACAAGCTAGGGAGAGAGGCAGGAAAGAGGATAGTCGTTAGATGGGTGAACGCCCTCAAGCCAGTGCCAGTAACGAGTAGTAAGTGCTAAGTGGTAAGCACCGAATCGAGAGCGTTAGAAAACAGGTGTTAGTTAAAACGTTTGGCGAGCATCGGGTTGAGGGCGGTGAGCCATGTAGCGTAAGCTTTCGAGTTCAAATGCAGATCATCGGCGCTGCAATCAAGCGGCAGTTCACCTTGCGGACACAGCAAGACATTCAAATCGATAAAAGCCACATCATGACGCTGGCAAAGTTCAAGTAAGCGTTGATTGAGCGTTGCTACCAGCGGGTTAAGTGATTCCAGACGCGCGCCAACATGCAGCGTCGACTGAACCCAAACTTCAATGCCATGTTGGCGCCAGAAGCTCAGCATCTCGGCGTAGTTGTGAATGATTTCATCCACGCGGTAACCTTGAGCTAAGTCATTGATCCCTGCCATCACGCACACCAATTTCGGTTGGCACACGATGGTGGATTCAAGGCGCATAATCATGCCTTGAGTGGTATCACCGCCTAGGCCGCGATTGGCGACGCTCACGCCAATTATGCCATCATGCCACGGCCCCCATTCGGTGATCGAATCGCCAAACATCACCACATCAACCGGTTTAGAAAATGCCATATGATTGTCCTTGGTATGAATAAAACGCGCCGCTTTCTGCGCGCGCTGATTTAAGTCTAGCGTTTTAGTGAGAGACAAAAAGTGCTCAGCCGTCAGCGTTTTTGCATCCAAATCTTGAGTGAGCTTTTCAATCTCAGTGATAAAACGCGAAATGCGCGTATTCAAGCCGTGCTCAGCCTTGATTTGATACAAGGCTTCCACCAGAGAGTAAAAATGCGTACCTGGGTAGCGCTCATAAAGCGCCGCCAAATCTAAATAGTCGTGTTGCTCCAATTCACGAAGCAGCTGTTGGGGTATATCTTGGGTCATGGAAATCTCGCCGCTAACAAAAATGTTGAACAAAGGCATTCGCGAAGATTAATACATCGTAAAACGGACAAATGGTGATTGGAATAGCTAATACTCAAGCATTTTTAGACGTTACCAATCAGGGATTAATAAACGGCTTTTGACGCCTCGAATCTGCAGCCCCATTGCTTCGAATACTTCCTCAAAGTCTTCTCTGAAACTTATGGTAAAAGTGGCTGTACTAGCTTGCCAATTTTCATAGTTTGTCCACTTATTCTCAAACTGACGATATCAATAAGTATATGCACAGGCTACTCAGCAAAGAGCAGCCTGTGTAGAGAAAATTGAAACCTATATAACTCCTACGATGTCAGGAACTTCCTTAATAAAGACACCTCTGAACTCGGACATAAAATTGACGAATCAGAGTAATCGTTGCTACGAAAATGGGGAGGTTGTACTTTTTAATAACAAATGATTTAATATTAGGATAAATAGTTTAAGTAAAAGTAGAACGCTGATATGTTAGACTCCTCAGCACAATATGTAAGTGAAATTAAAATAAGAAACACAACGGAACTTACTAACTATCCATTTGATATACCTACAATAAAATCTCTAGATAACTTGAAATTTAATAAAAATGTGACCTTTTTCATTGGTGAAAATGGAACTGGGAAATCAACACTACTCGAAGCCATAGCAATATCACTTGGCTTTAATCCTGAAGGTGGCACCAAAGGATCATTATTTTCCTCTAAAAACACCCATTCTGAACTACATAATTATCTTAATATAATTAAAACACATAATATTGCGAAAGATGGATACTACCTTAGAGCGGAGAGCTTTTATAACCTTGCTAGTTATATGGATGAAGTTGACTATCTCAAAGGTTATGGGGGGAAATCATTACACAAGCAGTCCCATGGTGAGTCATTCATAGCTACACTTGTGAATAAATTGCAAGGGAGAGGGATCTACTTACTTGATGAGCCAGAGGCTGCATTATCACCATCTAAGCAAATGGCAGCTTTAAGTGCAATACATAACTTGGTTGAAAACGACTCACAATTCATTATAGCTACACACTCTCCAATATTATTAGCCTACCCAGAAGCAACAATAATCAGTTTTGATGGTAACAAGATCCACGAGATAGATTACGAAGAGTCAGATAATTATGTAATCACTAAAAATTTCATTAATAATTATAAAAAAATGCTAAAATTACTAATCGATAATTAAATTAAGAGGGGGGGGACCCTCTTAATTTACACTTACTTCTTTTTGTTAATATTATCTAATTCAGGATATTCAACAATTATCGGCTTAATTATCTCATGGTAAATACCTGACAAAACTACAGCAACTTTTTTGCTTATCTTTTTTAACTCCTCTTCGTCACCATCATTCCTTACAACTTCGATTGCTTCACATAAATTATCACTAGCCATCTTTACTTTTTTTAAAACCAGATTAGATGTATCTTTATTCATATTCATACCTCTTACTTAATTGCATTGAGCATACACTATATCATTAATGCATCTCCAATACGCGTCTGAACCATAACCATAGTGTAACAGCCACCAACATTCCTCGATCGCCTCGTCTGTTGCATAAGATGAAATCCCCGCAGCCCCCTTAAGAAGAAACTGTCTCATATTATTCTCAATGCTTGGTTTTCTACTGCAATTATTAAAATCAGCTCCCTGATTCTCATCTAAATATGCACTGTCTTCAACATCAAGGATACCGTCTTCTTCTATATCCTTTACATCCGAAATCTCATCTAAACTATCTCCCAGATTTGATTCTGCAGTATGAAGATAATCAGCAGAATATCTACTAACTAAATTTCCAGTCTTAGGATCGCCATCCCATTCAGACTTATATACTAACTGAGAATTACTTATCCCGAAGACATAAGTTTTAATTACATATCCATCCCTTCCATATACGTATTTATTTTCTTTACTAAATCCTCCTGGGCGAATTTCCGTCTCGCTAACAAGGTCAAGAGATGGATTGAACTTCCTGATTGTAGATATCACACATGAATCACATTTTAGATGCCTATTTGAAACTATCACACTTCTTACATATGCAAAGCCATACGTTAAAGATTTTCTAATATCTTTATATGTTTTTTTACTAACTTGAAATAACTTTCCTCTTTTACTGACATAATACTCTTGTCCAAGTTTATCTATAACTAATGTAACGTCATTGGACCAGTTTTCTATGATGCCATTGACTATATCATCTTTACTTGTCGCAGATTTTTGAGCATTGGAGGCACTTTCAGACACTAAGAAATTGTTATCCTCATATCCGCTGGGGTATATGATTGACTCAAGATTTCCAATAGAGTCATAATAAAAGCTGGTATCTAAGCCATTACTCATTATACTGGAAATTAAACCTTCATCATTATATCGTATTTTGACTTCATCCTTTCCAGAGATATCATTTACTCTACCTAATGAATCATATGTATAAAATTGGCTTATTTCACCTCTAATCACACTTTTAAGCTTACCATCATTGTCAAATATATACGTCTTTCTGCTTGGTAAAGATAGTTTCCAGCGTTGCCCATCTTCTGTATTAAAGTTGCTTAATTTATAATTATAGTATTCACCTTCACCTTTCCAGCTATTTTCATTTTCCAATAATTTTATTTGATTACCATAGGCATCAGAAATAACCATCTGTCCTGTCGTATACCTATTATCCACAAGCTTTATATTATCTACAAAAATCACTTGTAATGATGAACTCTTGCTATTGCCTGAGTTGGTTCTCCCCAAAACGAAAAAGTTCTTCGCGTAGCCTGTAGATTCCTCATAAAACTGTTTTGAAAATATTTCCGCATTGATGGAATCCTGAGCGAAACTGCTGACAGTGAAAAATAAAGATACTAATGTAATATAAAATATCGATTTAAACATTATTCACCTCACACAATCTCTTTGAGTAATAGGTCTAATTTCATAACATCACCACTGAAGGAAGGCTTTACATCAATCACATTATTGGAATGTCTTGCTAAGATCTTATCTGAAAGTGTTGATAATTTATTATTGGCATACAAATTTGGATAATATTTACTATATTTATTAATGACATTTTTATTAATAACAAGTCTATACATTGAATATAATTCGTTTTTTATTACAAACAAATCAAAGTGATTGCTGCTCTCTTTATTTGCTATATATCCCTTTGGTAGATGCATTAAAAAAGATTGTCCTACACTTTTAGTTAACGTACCAATTTGAACGTTAGAATTGAGATTACTCTTGGTATCTTTGTTACAAACATATGACTCTGATGAGCAAATAATAATTTCAACATCATCGAGCCCACTCCTTCCTAACTCAATATTTAAGCTTATAGGTATTACTAATTCATCAGTGTCATGGACAGTAGATTGTCTATGACTAATAAATCGACGTAATCTTGAAATTAATCCATTCTCATCTCTAATAAATTTGAGATCGACTATCTGTTTTTCATCTTCATAACTTGTATGATTATAAATTGGTATTGCTAGAATTTTTGACGACGAAAGCATACAACCACTAACACCAATAAGTAAAAAGTTTCTTCTTTTCATATTATTCCTCAAATATATAAATGTATTACGAACATTACTTATTAACAATCTCATTCACATAACATACTAATCCGTAGAAATTACAGTAGAAGATAGAAATACCACATAACATCAAACTGATAATAGAAGTAAGCCGAAGGATTTACTGTTGCCTATTTACCATTAATATCGCAGCCAATTGAAGTAAAAATTGTGGCATAGGTAATAAGAAGGCAACTTTATTAATCTAATTTCGTCTTTCATATGTGTTACCTGCCTTACTTCAATTGACCGCATGAATAACGTGGTCGAATTATTCATCCATAATCTCTACATCACCAAGAAAACCTTGATCATTTTGATCAAAGGAGAAACCCAAAATTTTGTTTACGTGGGCTCAGTTAGCACTAGTTCAACAGGACAATTCCTTGTGCCTCCCCGCCCCCATAATGAACGAGAACTAATCTCAGCATAAAAGGCACTCAATATGTGTTTTAACCAATATATCAATCGGAAAAAATACTACCCCCTTACTTTTTAGTTTGATACCAGCATGAAATTGACACGAAATGATAATATGTATGATAACCATTATCAATAAGATCGTGAAGTTTAATTCATATATGACATATAGGGCACTAGGCAAGTCTTGTTGAGTACAAATGCATAACTAAGAACAAATCCATAAATGTCGCTGAGTACATACGACTTACCGAGGTATAAAACACACAACATATCAATATTACAGATACCCCCAACAAAAGCCATTGATTATAATTATCATTTGTATTATTGTTAATAATTACAATTTGAAACATTTGGAGATAGTTCATTATGCCTGTTGTGAAATTGATAACACCTAGTGGTGATAGAACAATATGTGTCGAGAGCGACGTATATATTTTGGATGCTGCTGAAGAATGGGGAGTTGACTTGCCATACTCTTGTCGAGCAGGTTCATGTAGTACTTGCGTCGCTAAGCTTATGTCCGGCGACGTTGATCAAAGTGACCAATCTTATTTGGATGATGACCAACTTGAAGAAGACTACGTTTTGTTGTGTTGTACATACGCAAATTCTGACGCAATATTCCAAACCAACAAAGAGGATGAGCTATTATCTTAAATCGAGGCTTTGTAACGTAAGTGTTATATAGGAAGCCACAATTATCACGTTAACCATTGTGACGAATTGATACAACAGAGCCTAGATAAATAGTACCTCACTCACGTTTTAGATCAATTTGTTGTGTAAGGGAATTTGGCCAGCCGCATGTAGTATGGTTGCGCTACTAGAAGTAACCCGAAAAGTCAAAATGCTCGATGGGTCGAAACTCACTTTTGTTCGAAAGTAAGTTTCAAACTTTATTGTCAGTCATCGTCACGAGTGAAATGGACTGAACGTCACAAAAAATTGACATACTTAGTCGTTGAACCGGACCCTAGCCTTCACTAGGAAAAATTACTTCGGTTAACTAGCAAGCAGTTTCGTCAAACATGAAAATACTCGTCTAAAGCCCACTAAGAGCTTTAGACGAGTATTCATAAGATTGAACAACACGGCAACAGAGTAATGCCGAACTTATTAGTCTTCTTTATTTTCGACTGTACATTTGTCCTTGCAACCATTCTACAATTTCAGCTTCAACCCAACCAATGCTTCGGCCGCCTAAGGGGACAGATTTCGGAAAGGCTTTTCCGTCGGCGTAACGATAAATTGAGCTTTTTGATAGCCCAGTCATGCACATGACCTCTTTTAAGCGGATGATACGAACTGACATCTCCATAATTAAGCTCCTAATAATTTTGCCTTATTTTGTAGCTCTAATATGGCGAATAAAAAAGGCGCTGTTCTCAAATAAAGGCGCTATTTTTTCAAGTTCGCATGTCACGCTTACTTTTTACTCTCTATAAAACTGAGCTGATCCAAGCTAGCTTCAAAGTTCGATATCCCGTGATAGACATTGAGCCATAGCTTGCTTTTTCAATTCTACGACTCCACCACTCCATCATCGGACGACGCTGCTCTATATAAGTAGTTCGCTTATAAGCTTTTCGAACTAAGTTCTTTTCCGCATGCGACAATGCAGCGTCAACCCAATCACCTTTAAAACCTTGCTCATTTAGTGTTGTTGATGCCAATGAGCGTAATCCATGAGCAGATGTCCGTCCTTTAAAACCAATCCGACTAAGCGCTTTATTAATCGACTCTGCATCAGTGTGTTTTTTCGGATCACGGATAGAAGGGAAAATATATTCTCTCGCTCCGCTCACCAATCTCACAGTATCTAGGATTGCTAAACTCTGCTCCGTTAGAGGGATTGCATGTTCTCTTCGGGCTTTCATTCGAGAAGGCGGTATTATCCAGAGTTTGTTTTCAAAATCGATTTCGTCCCATCTCGCACCTGCGGCTTCATAAGGCCTTGTCATGGTATGTAGTTGCCACTCGATGAGACATTTGGTCGTTATCGCCATATTGGCTAGAGCGATAGCTTGCACTAGCTCCGATAGCTCTGCCGGACTTTAGGCGTTCATATTCTCGACTTTTGGCTTTTTGAACACTTCCCGTATTCCGCTAAGGGGATTGTGATGAATGAGACCTGAGTTAACCGCGTAAGTCATCACTTCATTCATCAATTGCGCGGTGCGTTTCACGGTTTCAAGATGCCCGGCTTCCTCGACAGGCTTTAGGGCGGCAATCGCCATAGGTGCTGTGATCTTAGTGACAGCAAGAGAGCCGATTAGAGGAAATGCGTAAAGCTCCAGTTTACGCCAGTTACCCTCGGTGGTTTTTGGCGTCAGGCGATTTCTTTTCATCTCCATCCATAAGTTAGCCACCACTTCAAAGGTGTTACTTTGCTCGCTGGCTAACTTGGCTTTTTGCTCAATCTTTAGCAATTGTGGATCAATACCATCAGCCACAAGCTTACGAAATTCGGTCGCCTTTTGCCTGGCATCGGCAATCGATACATCCGGATAAGAACCGATACCCATGAATGTGGGCTTTCCGGTCGATACTCTGACATAGCGAAATTCCCATGCCTTAGCGCCACTTTGCCTAATATAAAGATAGAGATTTCCTCCATCTCCGAGGCGATAAGCCTTATCTCTAGGCTTCGCGTTTTGCACTTCTTTTGCGTTTAGTTTTGCCATACCCCCTCCTTCGGAATCGATATTTAGCCAAACTGTATGATAAAAAAGGCTTGTCCTGCTCCTGCATTTTTATGGTATGCATATCGGCCGTATTGTTATTTTTCAATGAGATAAAATCGGGATATTCAACTTGGCAATCCTGCTCCCTCTTGAAATGTATGCCGATTTTAAGACCAAAATGTATGCCGATTTTGTAGTAAGTGTAGAAGCATACACTTTGGCATACAAAGAAAACTGGGATTGTAAGGGACGGGAGAAACCTCGTGAGACGAAGGTTTAAATGATTTTCAAAGGGTTATAAAACGGAAAAAGCCTCTAGAAACTTCTAGAGGCTTGAATTTGGCGGTGAGTGAGAGATTCGAACTCTCGATACGTTGCCGTATACACACTTTCCAGGCGTGCTCCTTCAGCCACTCGGACAACTCACCGTATTTTGATTGGGTTGGCTTGTGAACCAACGAGGCGCTAATTTAATGATTCTACGCACTTAGGTCAAGTGGAAAACCGAAAAAAGCCCTGCCTTTCACGCCGTTTGGCTAATATTTAGCAAAAACGCTTCGATAGTAAACGTTTAGACCTGAGAGTAGTAGCCTGGCACTCGAAACCAGCGGCGGCAGGTATCGAGAAAATAACCGTACAATACGCCCATACCGCAAGAGATGATCGCGTTACTGGTGACAGCGGTGACTATCTGATCAGTCGAGGCGCCAACGCTATACAAAATTCCTGCATAAACTGGCGATTGAAACAGCACATATGCGGCCAAATCGGCGACGTTTTTCATCAAGCTACCAGTTGAAAAACGGCGTGCTTGCTTAAGCATAAAGTCGCGAAACAGTCCGTATGGCCAAGCAATGGCAATATTGACCGGGATCGACAGCGTTCGTGAAGCCAGAGATTGCTGGAAGCTCATTCCAGAGATAAAAATTTCAATTAACATGCCTGATAGAAAACAAAACACAACCATGGCAAAGGTGTCGGCAGCAGCATGCCGAATGCAGAAAGGTCCGCGTGGCTTCATTTATCTCGTTCCAAAAAACAAATAACCAGTACATTCTTTATATAAAGTGAATGTCTCTAGAATATCTTTGATAGTGCAGAATATGGCGCCATTTGAACACGAAATAAGTAGAATTACTCACCATTTTAAAAACAAAGATAGAAATAGATAACTAGATTTGAAGAGGAAAGTAGTTTGAATCACCAGAAAAAATGCTTTAGCTCATTTTTTATCCAAGGCGGTAAATATACCCAAGTTCTTGGAGTTGCAGGTAGGCGGCAAGTAACTTAGCCCCCATGAGCATAGATAACTCTGTGATTTGGGTGAACGAACATAGCCAACACCGCTGCAGCTTCAAGTAAGACGGGTGTAAACTGAATTAATCGCAATAAGGTTTAAGGCTTAGAGTCAGAGATTCAAGTTGCTGCGCGGTTGGGTATTGGCCATTTTGAAGGGTTTCAAGCATAGATTCGACTTGCTGATGAAACAGTTCATCTTGCTGATCAACAAGCGGTTTTAGCTCATCGAGCAGATGATTCATGCTCTCTGTATCTTGCTCTTCATACGCGATGTATAAACGTACCAGATATTGCTCTAAATTGTGCTCAAGAGGCTTAGCCATGAGTTCTGGCTTAAACTGATACAGCTTGGCTTGCTGCTGAAATAAAGCCTCACCTAACTGGTTGTCCGAGAGCGGTTTAGGAACCAGTTCATCAATTCCCGCATCAAACATTTTTTGCTTGGCATGTTCAAACATGTCTGCCGTACACCCAAGGATCAGAACGTCTTTGTAAGCGTTATCAAACTGACGTATTGCTTTGGTGGCTTCAATGCCATCCATCACCGGCATATGATTATCCATAACAACTAAGTCGATGCCTTTCGCGCCTTGCTTGGCATGTTTAAGCCGCTCAACGGCAATTTTGCCATTTTTCACCCACTGGCAATGAAATCCGCGACTTTCCAAAAAATTTTGCATGATAATAGCGTTGGTACGGTTATCTTCGACGATCAAGGCATTTAAACCGTGACCATCGATACTTCTCACCTGCTGAGTTTGTTGTTTATTTGGCGATGCGAGGTCGATTTGCAAAGTGACTGTGAATGTGGTGCCGCGTTTTAATTCGCTGCGCACCGTCACGTGGCCGTTCATCAGTTCGCTCAACTGTTTGACGATCGATAACCCAAGTCCAGTACCGCCAAATCGGCGAGTGGTGGATGACTCCGCCTGTTCAAACGGGTTGAAAATGCGCCTGAGCGCACTTTGCGCAATACCAATCCCGGTGTCATACACCGCTATCGTCAATTGGCTGTAGTTGCCACGGTTATGCTCTTCAAACAAGACGCCAATTTTGCCTGAGAAGGTAAACTTAACCGCGTTGTTGAGCAGGTTGAACAGGACTTGGCGAATTCGAGCTTTATCACCGGCATACCATCGTTGCTCAGGAATAGTTGAGTGAACATCGAACTCAAGCCCTTTGTCGTGACAAAGCGGGCGATAAACATTATTGATGCTATCGAGCAGTGCTTTAAACGGAAATGGCGCGTATTCAATCGTCATCTTACCCTGCTCAATCTTGGAGAAATCCAAAATCTCATTCAGCAACGTCATCATGTGATCGCCCGATTCATACAAGGTTTTAAGGTGTTGTTGTTGGTCTGGCCTCAGCCCTGATTTAAACAGGATTTGCGCTGTGCCCAATATACCATTCATTGGCGTGCGTATTTCATGAGATAAACGAGCCAAGAACTCGCTTTTGACGTTGGTTGACGCCTGAGCTTTGATTTTCTCGACTTCCAAGTATTTAGTCTTTTTATTAAAGCTATCAATCAGTTGCTGGATTTCATCATTACCGTGATAACCAATATCGATAATGCCGCCTTCTACCGATTCCTCTGCTTGACGCGCGATTTGAGTGATCGGGGTAATCAAGCGGCGGCTTATCCAGTAATACCCACCGATAATGCACAGCAACATTGCCGGAATCACACTCACTTCAACTTTGGAGACCAAGTTCAACATCTGCATTTCAAGCGGATCAGAGGCACTTACCACATAAATCGTCCAGCCGTTACTGGGGAATTGATAACTGCTGACGTAGGCATCTTTATTCAAATAAAAATTATGTTCGGTAATGACATCGCCATAACCGTCTTTCAATAGCACGCCTAGATGATACTCGATTGCGGTTTGTTGGATGTACTCAACTAAGTCATTTAGAGAAATATCGACGGTCGCAACGCCGGAAAATTGCTTGTTGTGGTAATACGGCATCGACAGCGTAATCATTTGTACGCTGGTAAACGAATCAATATAAACCGAAGACCAAGAAGTCGTATTTGGCGCCGCCCCAGTCACAGAGCGATACCAAGATTCTTTCTCATAACCACCTGAGGCGGGGTTATCCCAAGAATAAATGCGGTCAACCAGGTTATCGTCACGGCGATTGAAAAACAGGCTTTTGTACGCCACGTGTTGATCGACAGAATAAGGTTCTGGCCACAATCCCCCGCTCACGGCGACGCCGCGAGTAGAGGCAAATAGAAGCGATAACGCCCTAATTTGATGAGTTCGGTCTTGGGTCGCTTGACCAATACTGGTAATGCTACCGAGAAGCACATGCGCTTGATTCATCGGTGATTCAATTTGATTCGCAAGGAGATCGGTTCGAAGGTCAAGGTGACTTTCTATTTCTTCACGAATTAAAGGCTCGATGACGCGATAGCTCACCGTCCCTACAATCGTAATAAGGATAATCAAGTAAATGGCCAGTGCGTAAACACTTTTGTGCTTTAACGATGTTGGTCGGCCCATGCCACCTCTCACTCCATTCAACCAAATAAGTATAGACGCTTAGGTCAAAGTAATTAGATATCACAAGTGCGCGTTTTTACCTTGGTTAGCTTTGTGTTCGAGGTCATGACTGATAAGATTGCAGGATTGAAAAATTGAATGGCATTAATTTTGACTTTACAAGAAATCCTAGCCCAACCTGAACTTGAGGATAAATTGCTCAATCAGGCAAAAACGCAAGGCTTCATTGCTGCAATGGCGGCCGCGCCTTTCCCACTCACACCGCACGAATGGTTACCGTTTTTATGGGGCGGTGAAGAAGTTGCGCCTTTTACTGACGGTGAACAGCTAGAAAGCTATATCGAAGCGGTTATTCAGATGTGGAATGCTTACCGCCCTGCGCTGCTCGACAATACTTGGCAATGGCCGGTTGAGTGCCAATTGGACGATGCAGATATCGTCACCGATGCGACTCGCGACTTTTGTGAAGGAGTATTGCAAGGTTGGCAATTAGCGCGCGATGACTGGGAAACCGTGATGCCAGAAGACAGCCAAGATAACGCCCTACTTGGCGGCGTGCTGTTGTCTGTGAGCATGCTTTACGACCCGGAAACCTCGATTGCAACGCTCGCAGAACAAGGCATGCAAGGTTTAGAACAGTTTGAAGAGATCTTCAACGCGATTCCAACCATGCTTTGCGGCCTCACCATGCGTGGTCATCAGCTCGCTGAGCAAGAATAAACATTTGCGATAGACGAAAAAACCAGCGCATTGGCTGGTTTTTTATTTTCTGAACAGAAAGCGCTAAGCGGCGCGAATCACGATTTAACGGTTTGTTACGAGTCTATTCTTGGCACCACACGCTTCGTACACCAACAGAACGAAAACCTACCGATTGGCAATTGCTGCTACTCGTGCTGTTTGGCATAACATCGGTTAAAGCCACTTTGACGCCTAAAGAGATGGCGTCTTCAATTCGAGCTCTCAGCAAAGCCGTTTGACACCCCTTTGAGCGATAGCCTTCTTGTGTATACGCATTAGCCAATATCGCATATTCACCCTGAATAAAACTCGTTGCCCAAGCGCACGGCTTACCCTCTAGTTTTGCAACATAGCAACGAAAAGTATCCGTACAATACAGTGAGCGCTTATTCTCCCAGATTTCGTCGCTACATTCTAATCCCGAGGTTTTAAGTAACGCTAAAAATGCATCGGCATGTTCATGTGTCCATCGTTCAACGGATACTTGGCTGGAGATATCTTCACACGCTACGTAGTTTGATACCTGCAGTTCGAGAAACTCATGCTCATAATCAGGTACGAACTCATGGCTCGATAACCATGTTGTCAGGTCCTTGGTCTTTGCCTGTGGCTCGACAGAAATCTCCGGCGAACACCCATCTTCAAACAACTTCAGCTGCTTATCTAAGCTCGCTGCACTACAAACACCGTGGATGATGATCTGATTGTCATACTTGCGGGTTTTGTCGACAAAAACAGAGCATCCTTCAGCTTCAACCGAACAAAGTTCACTGGCTAAATCGGTTGAAAGCGTTCGCTGATTATTAAAATGAAAGTAAGAGTTATAGACGTCTTTTACTCTTTTATCTTGCATCGTTCCCTCGATATCGAATCAAATCTTATTTATGCTTCTCACTTATGGCGCGAGCGATTAACCAATTAAGCGTTACCCTTCACTTGCAGGTTTAACTGCTCAGCAAAATCAAGCATGCGGTTTAGCGGTACGAGAGATTTAACACGAATCTCTTCATCAACGAAGATTTCATGCTGCTCACCACCATCACGCAGCGCCTGCTCAATCGCTTGTAAGCCGTTCATTGCCATCCACGGACAATGCGCACAGCTGCGGCAAGTTGCGCCGTTACCGGCGGTTGGCGCCTCAATTAGCTCTTTTTCCGGCACCAATTGCTGCATCTTGAAGAAAATGCCTTTATCGGTTGCGACGATCATCTGCTGATGCGGTAAGCTTTTTGCCGCTTTGATAAGCTGGCTTGTCGAACCCACAGCATCGGCGAGTTCAACCACACTTGCGGGTGATTCTGGATGAACAAGAATGGCCGCATTCGGATACACCGCTTTCATCTTACGCAGCGCGTCCGCTGAGAATTCGTCATGTACCACACACTCCCCTTGCCAAAGCAGCATATCTGCGCCGGTTTTATTGGCAATGTAAGAGCCAAGGTGACGATCCGGTCCCCAGATAATTTTCTTATCTTCCGAATCAAGATGTTCGACAATTTCCAGTGCGATACTCGATGTAACGACCCAATCCGCGCGCGCTTTTACTGCCGCCGAAGTATTGGCATAAACAACAACGGTATGATCCGGGTGGGCATCGCAAAACTCAGTAAAAGTATCGGCTGGGCAGCCTAAATCAAGTGAACATTCCGCATCCAAGGTTGGCATCAGAATGCGCTTTTCTGGGGTAAGAATTTTGGCCGATTCGCCCATAAAACGCACACCTGCGATAATCAGCGTATTGGCAGAATGGCGATTGCCAAACTTAGCCATTTCCAGTGAATCACCCACGAAGCCGCCAGTTTCTTCGGCCAGCGCCTGAATTTCTGGGTCTGTGTAGTAGTGAGCGATTAACACAGCGTTGTGCTGCTTTAGCAACGCTTTGATATTGCTAATATGCGTTTGCTTTTGCTCATCAGTCAGTGGTTTTGGTTTAGGAGGGAAAGGATATACGGTATCGATTTTATCTAAAATGTGGTTCATTGCTCTTGCTCTACGCAATTTCCAGTAATCCGCGCATTGTACACCTGATTCTAAAGTAGAAGCAAAGTCTCACCTCATAGAAACAACAAGAGGCGCTTTTGCGCCTCTTGATATCGATTATTTTAACTGCTCTTTCGCCAAGTTCGCTGACGATGAATTCGGGTATTCATCGATAACTTGTTGATAGTACTTCTTGGCTTGCGCGGCGTTGTTATTACGCTGAGCGATGTCTCCAAGCTTAACCAACGCATCCGGGCGTTTATTGGAATTTGCGTAAGTCAGTACCGCGGCAAAACTCTTAACTGCTTCTTTATCTTGTTTTTTCGCGTAATAAAGCTGGCCTAGCCAATAGTGTGAGTTTGGCGTAAAGCTGGAATCTGGGTAATCTTTTTGAAATTGCTGAAACGCGGCAATGGCACCATTGTAGTCACGCTTTTTCAAAATCAGATCAACGGCGTTTTGATACGCTTCTTGCTCGGTGGCATTAGTACTGTATGTACCCGCATCGGATGCATCAGAGTTGCCGGAATCTGCTGCCACTTGAGCTGGCTGGCTATTGACTTGCTCGCGCAGCTTGTCGACTTCAACAAACAGTTCACGTTGACGCGTGACCATTTGCTGCATGTCATAATTATTCTTTTCAATCTGGCCGCGTAAATCGCTGATTTCCTGAGACATAGAGTCTATCTGTTGCTGCATACGCGCTTGGACAAGATTGCTATTTTGGATCAAACGTTCGAGACGCTCGACGGTACTTCCCCCACTCACTGATGAAGAGAGAGAACTATTACTGCTATTTAAATCTGATACTGGAGCTGGTGCAGCGAGCACTGGGCTCGCTGCACTTGCTAGTAACATAAGCGTAGAAATTCGCTTGAGGTTACTGAACATGAGGCTTTACCTCGACTTAGTAAACAAGTACTGCGCGACGGTTTTTCGCGTAAACTTCTTCTGATTGACCAAGTAGAAGAGGTTTTTCTTCACCGTAGCTTACGATTGAAATTTGGCTCTTCTGAACACCTAGCGCTTGTAGGTATTTAGCAACGGCTTCCGCACGACGCTCGCCTAACGCGATGTTGTATTCAGGTGTACCACGCTCGTCCGCGTGACCTTCAACAGTCACGTGTAGATCTGGGTTTTTGCTTAGGTAAGCAGCGTGTGCTGCAAGCATTTCTTCGTAATCGCCAGCAATCGTTGCGTTGTCGAAAGCGAAGTAAATGGTTTGCGACTCACGTAGAGACTGTTCTTTTAGCTCTTGCTCAGACAGTTGACCGTTGTCATCCATTGGAGAAACGACGGTAGTGTCAACGCTGCCTTCAGAACCAGAAGTTGAAGTAGACTGATTGGTTTCTGTGCCAGACGCGTTAGCGGCATCATCGCTTGAACTACATGCTGTCACTGCGAGAACAGGTAGTGCAATTAGTAGTCCTTTAAGAACTTTGTTAAGTTGCATTGTATTTTCCTTACTTTTTGATACTTACTTGCTACAAAAATGGTGACCATGCAGGCGCACGAACTCGTCCATTGGTTGCCGGTAATCGAGCTTTAAATCGCCCATCAATCGACACCATAGACAGGACATTTGTCTTATTGTAGATGGAGCTATAAATGACCATCCCACCATTTGGCGCAATACTTGGAGATTCATCCAACAAGGTTTTTGTCAGGATCTGAACCGCCCCGGTTTCTAAGTCTTGTTTGGCGAGGTTAAAGCCTGAGTTGCTGCGATGAACCATGACAAGAAAACGACCATCTGGTGTAATTTGTCCGCCTTGGTTCTGGCTGCCTTGCCAAGTAATGCGCTTAGTAGAGCCGTCTGCCAAATTTACTTGATAAATCTGTGGTTTACCACCCCGATCCGAGGTAAAAATCAATGATTTGCCATCAGGATGCCAGAATGGCTCAGTATTATTTGATCTTCCCCTCGTAATCTGTGTCAATTTACGAGTTTTTAGGTCGAGCGTGTATACTTGAAGGCTTCCTGTCCTTGATAAAACTAATGCTAACGTTTTACCATCCGGCGAGAAAATTGGCGCGCCGTTATGTCGAGGGTATGACGTCAACTTCTCAGTTTTCCCGGTGTAGATGTTCATCAGGAAAATTTCAGCTTGACCGTTTTGGAAACTCACATACGCCAACTCTTTACCATCTGGCGACCAAGATGGCGACATCAATGGTTGCTTCGAGCGCAACACGAGACGTTCGTTATAACCGTCATAGTCTGCAACGCGAAGCTGATATGGATACGAGTCTTTATCGTTCACCACCACATAAGCGATGCGAGTCAGAAACGCGCCGCGCTCGCCAGTCAACTCTTCATACACCAAATCTGAAATGCGATGTGCATATTCACGTAGACGCTTGCCTGGCACCGTCGCGCGTTTGTTAAACAGTACGTGATCGTTCGATGCAACCAACTGCCCGTCGTCACTCAATGCGCGACTTTTACCACTGGTCAACTGACCGCGTACGATATCGACCAATTTGTAGTTAATCACGTAATTACCATCTGCCGCTTGGCTAATGGTGCCAGTGAGCAATGAATCCACACCCAGAGATGTCCAAGCATCGAAATCAATGTCTTTGTCATCGTAAGGGGTTTGCGGCATTTTGCTCGCGGCCACAGGGCTGAATTTACCACTGCGTTGTAAATCGGATGCAATCACACTCGACACATCATGTGGCAGTGGTTGTGAGCCTTGCCATTTAAAAGGGACAATCGCTATCGGTCTAGCGGAGTCAATGCCGTCGGTAATCACAAGCTCCAACGCGGCATTTGCTATCTGAAAAGTACTCGCCAAAACGAGCACACAACCTAAAACAATTCGCTTTAACACAAGCTATTCCTTTTTACTTAGGTTCAACGGTTAAATTGATATTCTTTAATTTCGCAACGACATCAGGGTCTTTCGGCAATGGGAAGGTATTCACCTGAGCAACCGCGCGTTTCGCCGCAGCACATAACCTGCTGTCCCCATCAAGAATACTTAAATTGCCAACCACAGCCCCTGCGCCTGTCGGAATCAAACGCAAATTCACTTTACACAATTTACCGCGGAAGCTGTCTTCAATTAACAGATTATCGCGAATTAATTGCGTATAAATAGCACCGTAGCGGTCCGCTTCACTGGCAATAAACTTGCCACGTGCGGTGTCATTTTGCTGCGTTTCGGTTTCAAGGCCCGAGAAAATGTCATTTAACGCGGCTTCTTGCTCTTTACGTTCTTTCGCAAGTCGCTCTTTCTCTTGGCGCGCTTTTTCAGCCGCTTCTTTGGCTTGGCGCTCTTTCTCGATACGTTCTTTTTCCGCCTTTTCAGCGGCGATGCGTTCGCGTTCCGCTTTTTCAGCCGCGGCTTTAGCCGCTTTCTCGTTCGCGATACGCTGCTGCTCAGCTTTTTCAGCGGCAGCTTGTTTCGCTTTACGTTGTTCTTCCGCTTTACGCACCGCCTCTTCTTTGGCTTTACGTTCTGCTTCTAACTTGGCTGCACGCTCTTGCTCTTGTTTGGCTCGCGCCTCTTCTGCTTTGCGTTGCTGCTCTTTTTCCTGACGTGCTTTTTCCGCTTCACGGGTCGCTTTCGCTTCTTTAGCTTGCTGCTCTTTAAGCTTGCGAATGCGTTCCTCTTCCGCTTTACGGTTTTTCTCTAACTGCTCGCTTTCGCGGCGCAGTTTATCCAAACGATCTTGCTCTTTTTTGGCCGCGGCTTCACGCTGGTTACGAATCTGCTGCGCTTGTTGGCGCACCGCGTTAGGGTCGATAACCACAGCTTCAACCATCTTGCCCGACGGCTCAGGTTTGGACATCGAGAAATCGGCACCCCACAGCAAGGCGGCAACAAGTGCGCCATGCAGCAATAACGAAACTGCAATCGGCTTACTGTAGTGATTATTTTTTGGCTTGCGTTCTTTCATGAAACCCTAGGACTTATTCCTTAATATCCGTTAGCAGCCCCACTTTGGGGATCCCTGCTCGACTCAATTCATCGAGAACTAACACGACTTCTGCATATGGGGTTTTGGCATCGCCGCCCACAGCCACTGGTGAATTAGGGTTGATCGACAATTCCGCTTTGACGCGCACAATCACATCTTCAAGCGACAAACCACGCTGCATGTCTTCGTTATTCACGCTAACGCCAACATGGCCTTCTTTGTCTACTTCCACGATGATGAAACTCGCATCACTATCACCGGCCAGTTCCGTCGCTGGTTTGGCGGTCGACGTCTTTGGTAGCTCCACATCGACACCTTGAGTGATAAAAGGCGATGTCACCATAAAGATGATCAGCAGTACCAACATCACGTCGATATAAGGCACGACGTTGATCTCTGCCGTCATTTTGCGCTTTTTCGGTTGGTACCCAGCCATGGTTACTCCCTACCCGCCATTGCTTGACGATGCAGGATGCTATGGAATTCCTCAGAAAAAGTGGCGTAGTTATGTTCCAACTTGCCAACTTTATTGCTCAAACGGTTGTAAGCCATAACCGCTGGAATAGCCGCAAATAGGCCCATTGCTGTTGCGATTAGCGCTTCGGCAATACCAGGTGCGACCATCGCAAGAGTGGCTTGCTTCACTTCACCCAACGCGATAAAGGCGTGCATGATCCCCCACACGGTACCAAACAAACCGATATAAGGACTGATTGAACCCACTGTCGCCAAAAACGGCAAGCTGGTTTCTAAATCGTCGACTTCACGTGATACGGCTACTCGCATCGCACGGCCAGTACCTTCCATGATGTAATCTGGAGAAGACGCGTTTGATTTACGCAAGCGAGCAAACTCAGTGAAGCCCGAGTAGAAAATCTCTTCTGTACCAGAGAGTTCGTCTTTTCGTTTATTCACTTCTTGGTAAAGCGCAGACAAGTCTTTACCGGACCAAAATTTGTCTTCAAACGATTCGGTATCTTTTGCGGCTTTAGAAAGCACTTTACTTCTTTGGATAATCATCGCCCATGAGGCCACTGACATACCAAGTAGAATTAACATCACCAGCTTAACTAAAAAACTGGCTTGCAAAAACAGATCTAGAATTGAAATATCAGCGGTCACTACGATTTAACTCCATAAAAATTGATTGAGGGATCGCTATGGGCCTCATTTTCTCAGTATCAATACATGCTACCTTAACCATCGTTTTACACAACGTCTTCCCTTTAGGATTAACGATCTCCTGACAGAAAGTGATAGAAGCCTTTTTTAAATCAGATATTGATGTTGTCACGGTTAGTTGTTCGTCAAGGCGAGCACCTTGCAGGAAATCAATATCCATGTGTCGGACTACAAAACCGATGTTTTGTTCCAATAAGGTTTGTTGGGATACACCCAGCGAGCGAAGGAATTCCGTTCGAGCGCGCTCGAAGAACTTTAAATAGTTTGAGTGGTATACGATGCCGCCAGCATCCGTGTCTTCATAGTACACAGTAACCGGCCAACAAAATGGAGAATGTTCTGGGTGCACAACTACGCCAATGACTCTTATAAATTAGACAATTACTATAACGCAACCTATCCGTATCAACGCAAGTCCTATTTGGGAAATTGAGGCTTGATGCGACAAAAAAATAGCACTAAGCCTTTCGACTAGTGCTATTTATAACCAATGTTGATGTTATAACCAATAACATACGGTGAGATAAAGCAGTATCGCCAAACTAAAGTACGGGCTAAATACTAACTGCCAGTACCAGCGAATCGGCTTAAATCCAACACCAAAAACCATGCTTGAACACACTGCCCAAATCAGCAGCGGTGAAATAATAGAATTAAAACCGCCAATCGCTTGAGCATAATGTTCTGGGTCCCACATGACGAGAAACACATGTCCAAACCCTAAAATTAAAGATAAGGCCCTAAGCAGGGCCTTATCGATAGCAGCATGTAAACTTGCCACTTGCGCTGCGAAATTACTCGCCATCGCGGTCTTTATCCATCATCTCTGAGTGCTCTAGCCAAAGAGCATTGATGATACCAAATGCGCATGCGAGTAAAATGCCGAGAATCCATGCGAAATACCACATATTCGTTGCTCCTTAGTAAAGTGAGTTTTTGTTGTCTTCGATGTATTTAGTATCCAAGCGACCAAACATTTTGTAGTAACAAAATGCGGTGTAGCACAGGATGATAGGTACGAATACAAAGGCAACGCCAGTCATGATGTTAAGAGTTAGTTCACTTGACGTTGAATCCCACATGGTCAGACTATCACTTGGAACCAAGTCTGAAGGCATGATGAATGGGAACATCGCAAAACCTGCGGTTAAAATAACGCCAGCAATTGCAAGACTTGAAGCCAAGAATGCCCAACCACCTTTTTGTGCGCGAGACGCAACGATAGTCAATAGCGGCATCACCACACCAAGAGCAGGTGCTAACCACAAGATTGGGTAATTGTGGAAGTTCTGCATCCACGCACCCGCTTCACGTACCACTTCTTTAGCCACTGGATTCGATGCTGCGTTGGTGTCAATCACGCTAGTGATCACATAGCCATCGATATTTTGCACCCAGATACCCGCAAGCACGAACGTAACTGTCGTTAGCAATGCACACAACTGTGCTGCGCTGCGTGAACGTTGTGAAAGCTCAGCCGTGGTTTTCATTTGTAGCCAAGTTGCACCCTGAGTCAACACCATAAATACACTCACTAGGCCAGCTAGAATCGCAAACGGATTAAGAAGAGCGAAGAAAGAACCATGGTAAGTTGGCATCAAAAATTCATTCAGTTCAAATGGTACGCCTTGCAACAAGTTACCAAATGCGACACCGAAGATTAGTGGTGGCACAAAACCTGAAATCGTAATACCCCAGTCACAAACGTTGCGCCATTTGTCCGTTTCACCTTTAGCACGGTATTCCAAGCTCAGCGGACGCATCCATAATGCACCCAGAGTCAGAATCATGGCAAAGAAGAAGCCAGAGAAAGAGGTCGCGTAAACAAGTGGCCACGCAGCGAACAATGCACCACCGGCAGTGATAAGCCATACTTGGTTACCATCCCAGTGCGGAGCAATAGAGTTAATCATTACGCGACGTTCGGTTTCAGATTTACCCAAAATACGAATTAACGCGCCGACACCCATGTCGAAACCATCGGTGATAATGAAACCGATCATCAGGACACCGATGAGTACCCACCAGATGAATCGCAAGACTTCGTAATCAAACATTATTTCTCTCCTTACGCTTCTACTTGGCGGCTAACTTTATCTTCTAGAGAGTTAGCGTCTTGTTCAAAGTGATAACGGCCGGTTTTTAGGCTACTTGGACCTTTACGAGCGTATTTCAACATCAGGTACACTTCCGCAATCAAGAAGATGGTGTACAGGCCAAGAATAACGAATAGACCCGCCCAGATTTGACTCGCTTCCAAAGCCGAAGCTGCTGTGTGAGTAGGCAGAATTTCACCAACGGCCCATGGCTGACGACCATACTCGGCGACAAACCACCCCGCTTCAACAGCAATCCATGGTAGTGGAATACTAAATAGCGCAGCTTTCATTAGCAGACGGCTGTTTTCGATTTTTTGACGGCAAGTTTGAATAAACGCCGCAGCGAATACCACTAGCATGATAACGCCACACGCAACCATCAGACGGAAAGACCAGAATAGAGGCCAAACTGTTGGAATGGAATCATCCGCAGCCGCTTGGATGTCTGCTTCAGTCGCGTCAACCACGTTTTCTGTGTGACGTTTCAGAAGTAGACCATAACCTAGGTCACCTTTCACTTCATTGAATGCTTGTTTGGTTTCTGGTGATTGATCACCTGAACGTAATTTTTCAAGCAATGAATAAGCGTACATACCGTTACGGATACGTGCCACGTGTTCTTCGCGCAAATCACGAAGACCCGTAACTTGCTCATCGATAGAACGCGTTGCAATGATACCCATTAGGTAAGGAATTTTGATTGCGTATTCGGTTTCCATTTTGTCTTGGCTAGGAAGACCAAATAGCGTGAATGACGCAGGAGCTGGCTCTGTGTGCCATTCTGCTTCAATCGCCGCCAATTTCACTTTCTGTACTTCACCCAGTTCATAACCAGATTCATCACCCAAGATGATAACCGATAGAACCGCAGCCATACCGAATGACGCTGCAATCGCGAATGAACGACGAGCAAACGCCACATCACGACCTTTAAGTAGATAGTAAGAACTGATGCCTAAAATGAACATTGCGCCAGTAGTGTAGCCAGAAGCCACAGTGTGAACAAATTTCACTTGCGCTACTGGGTTTAGTACCACTTCAGCAAAGCTCACCATTTCCATACGCATGGTTTCAAAGTTGAATTCAGCACCAACTGGGTTTTGCATCCAGCCGTTTGCAATCAGAATCCAAAGTGCCGAGAAGTTCGAGCCAATCGCAACCAGCCAAGTAACGACTAAGTGTTGACGTTTTGACAATCGATCCCAACCGAAGAAGAAAAGACCAACGAAAGTTGACTCAAGGAAGAAAGCAACCAGTGCTTCAATCGCGAGTGGTGCACCAAAAATATCACCCACGTAATGTGAGTAGTAAGACCAGTTAGTTCCGAATTGGAACTCCATGGTTAGACCCGTTGCTACACCAAGTGCAAAGTTGATACCGAAAAGTTTACCCCAGAACTTGGTCATGTCCTTGTAGATTTGCTTATCAGTCATTACGTACACTGACTCCATGATGGCAAGCAAGAATGCCATACCTAGAGTCAAAGGTACGAAGAGGAAGTGATACATCGCTGTGAATGCGAATTGCAATCGCGATAGATCAACAACGTCAATCATGAGAACTCCTATGTGTCGGCTGAAGACACTTTCCGAATAAATACAGACGAAAGTTTAGACTGTTATTCAAACATTAAACATGTTGTAAACATTAAAAACTTTGTTGCAATTATGTACCGTTATGGTTAGTTAATTGTTAAGCATCAGCTAATATAGCTGGGGCTAATACTACTGCTAAAAAACCTAGGTTTCAAAAGGTTTGTAGGAGGATTCCGCTTTGATTTAAATCAAGTTTTCAATCTGGTTCTTGTTCAAAAAACCATCATCTTGATCTAGATCAATAAGAACACCATCAGTTTGTTAACGCTTAGTGATTTAGTACGGATTTCAGAAAGGAAAGGAGCACAATGAATTAACAACCTTGACCATATTAGGCATTAATGGTCACATTCATGAATTTCAAAAAACAGGATCAAGATCACAAATTTAACCAGTGTCAGTTTATTCCGACACCAGTTAGTTTTAACGATCGATACCAAAATGTAAATAAGCGCGGTCGGTGGCGATACGACCTCGAGGAGTACGTTGTAAATAACCTTGCTGGATAAGATAAGGTTCTAGCACGTCTTCGATGGTCTCTTTTTCCTCACCTATCGCAGCAGCCATATTGTCCAATCCAACCGGACCACCACCAAACTTCTCCATAATTGCCAGCAACAGTTTACGGTCCATATAGTCAAAGCCTTTGGCATCAACATCGAGCATATCGAGAGCCTTATCAGCAATCGCAGCATCAATGTGACCATTACCTTTAACTTCCGCGTAATCTCGAACGCGACGTAGTAAACGGTTAGCAATACGGGGAGTACCACGTGCACGACGCGCGACTTCCATCGCACCATCCATATCCATCGATAAATTAAGACAATCAGCACTGCGTTTAACAATATTCTGCAAATCAGCGACTTTGTAATATTCGAGGCGCTGAGTAATACCGAAACGGTCGCGCAGCGGTGATGTTAACGAGCCAGCGCGTGTCGTCGCGCCAATCAATGTAAAAGGTGGCAAATCGATTTTAATCGAACGCGCCGCAGGACCTTCACCAATCATGATATCCAGTTGGTAATCTTCCATAGCTGGATACAGGACTTCTTCAACCATCGGACTCAAACGGTGGATTTCGTCGATAAATAACACATCGTTTTCTTCAAGATTCGTCAGAAGCGCTGCCAAATCACCGGCTTTCTCGAGCACCGGGCCTGAAGTGGTACGAATATTGACTTCCATTTCATTGGCGACAATATTCGCAAGCGTGGTTTTGCCAAGACCTGGCGGTCCAAAAATCAGCAGGTGGTCTAATGCTTCACTGCGTAATTTCGCCGCTTTAATGAAAATTTCCATCTGATCACGAACATGATCCTGACCTTTATAATCAGCCAGTGACTTAGGACGAATAGCACGATCAATAACGTCTTCTTCTTTAAAGACTGGATTTTCCGGAGCAATAAGGCGATCTGCTTCGATCATAAAGATAAACCTTAAATAGAAGTAATTGAGATAAAAAAGACGTCAAGTCGGCGCTTAAAACCTTAACTCAGTTCATCAGACAACTAGTTTATTAGACAACTATGTTTATTGGAAAACTAAGTTTATCAGACCATCGACTTCAAAGATTCACGAATCACATCTTCACTGCTCATATCGGCTTTGTAGATCTGTGACACCACTTTTGACGCTTGAGTCGGCTTATAACCAAGGGCTATCAGAGCACTCACCGCTTCTTCTTCGACATTTGAGCTCGATTGAGAACCCGAATCTGCTGGAGCGGCGTCGGTAAACGGTGTAAACAGGTCACCCGCCCCCCAGCCTTTCAAACGGTCTTTCATTTCAACAACTAAACGTTCAGCGGTTTTCTTACCCACGCCCGGCAATTTGACCAAGGTTGAAATATCTTCGCGTTCAACGCAGTTTACGAATTGAGTTGCGGTCATACCAGAAAGAATGCCTAAGCCGAGTTTTGGCCCTACCCCGTTAGCTTTAATCACTTCACGAAATAGCGCTCGTTCTTTCACCGTGTTGAACCCATACAGCAGTTGTGCATCTTCGCGCACCACAAAATGGGTATAGACGATGGCTTCTTCTCCAATATTTGGCAACTCATAAAAACAGCTCATTGGCATTTGTACTTCGTAGCCGATGCCATTCACTTCAATAAGAATTTCAGGTGGTTGCTTTTCAAGAATATTGCCGCGTAAACGTCCAATCACAATGTGGCCCTATGTTTGTTTGATATTGAGGAATCATAATAAATTACTGGATAGATAGCCAGTAAAAGCAACGCCGCAGTTATCGATAGCGGCCTTTTCGTGCAGTTGTTGCTCGCCCAGCTAACGCAACCAAGGTTTTATTGGTATTGGCGTGGCAGATGGCAACGCCAAGCGCATCAGCGGCATCGGCCTGAGGTTTGGCGGGAAGTTTTAACATCTGTTTGACCATATGCTGAACCTGAACTTTGTCGGCACCACCCGTCCCCACTACCGCTTGTTTAATCAATCGCGCGGCATATTCATGAACGGGAAGATCGGCGTTGACTGCAGCAACAATCGCACTTCCTCGCGCCTGACCGAGTTTGAGCGCAGAGTCGGCATTTTTCGCCATAAACACCTGTTCAATGGCAAACACATCCGGTTGAAATTGAGTAATGATTTCAGACACGCCCGCATAAATTTGCTTTAGGCGCCCAGGGAGCTCTTTTTCAGAGGTACGGATACAACCACTCCCTAAGTAATACAAATGCCGTCCTTGCTGACGAATCACACCGTATCCAGTAATTCTCGAGCCGGGATCAATACCTAAGATGATTGTCATGCCTACACTCTGTGTTGAAGTTGTTTCGAGGTCGTATCTTATAGTAGCGACCGATAATGGTCGAGTTTACAGACTGGGGTTTTGACTCGCGAGCTCAAAACGGCCAACGTATCGTATAACGTATTGTTTTTATTTAAGTCGCTTAACACGCTAAAATATCCGTTGCGAAACAGGTGTTATTTTTTAACCACTTTGTAGCTCAAAGCCGACAAAAACCAGCAAAAACAACCTAAATCACCATCTTTAGCTGCGATTACGTCTTACCGATAAGAATCATTAAATAAAAATTCACTGGTAAAACAAGAAACTACATCAATATCTCAAAAAAGAGAAAATTTATAAACAATCTACACATAAACAAATTATTATCCACAGATTCTGTGGATAACAACTGGGATGGATTTATTCACCAGAGAAATTTTATATTCATCTAATTGCAAACTAGACTCCATATTGTGGATGAGTCAAAGTTTTTATTGATGGATTGAGAGTGATGATAGCTACGGACAGTGAGAATAGAGTGACGTTACGTCAGTGGGATGACCATGATTTCAATGATTGGCTGATTGAAAAGCCACAAGAACTTGAAGACAAGAAACCAGTAGCCGATACCAATCATCTGTACCGACTACTCAATTAAACTGGAGTGAATACTAGCGACGCAGATAAATGATCCAGTACCACATCGCGACAAACACACCACCACCGATGATGTTGCCAATAGTGACTGGAATCAGGTTATTAAGCACGAAATCGATCAGGTTGAGATCTGCATAATCGGCGATGTTCGCACCAGTCATCTGCCAAAACGCTTCTGGAGCAAAGTACTTGATGCCGATAGCCATTGGAACTTGGAACATATTGGCAATACAGTGCTCAAAACCAGACGCAACGAACATAGCAACAGGTAGAATCATAACCACGATTTTGTCGGTCAACGAACGGCCGCTAAAGGTCATCCATACGGCAATACAAACCAGTACGTTACACATGATCCCAAGCGCAACGGCTTGGAAGAAAGCGTGGTGCATTTTGTGCTGAGAGATCGACATCGCGTTTAGACCAACCTGGCCGCCATCAAACATATACTGACGAGCCACCAGCATACATCCAACCAGCAACAGCGCACCGCACAGGTTACCCGCATAAACGACAAACCAGTTTTTAATTAAGGTCTTCCACGTAATTTTGCCGCTTGCACGTGCAACAAGCGTCAGCACAGAACTTGTGAATAGTTCACCACCAGTCACCACAACCAAAATAAGACCTAAACTAAATGCCAGACCACCGATTAAATGGGTCAATCCCCATGGTAAGTCACCAGCACCTGTTGTCACTGTGGTATAAAAAATAAAAGCAATACCAATATGTATACCAGCAGAAACGGCTAACAAAAATGATTTGCTTGCTGGCTTAGTCGCTTTACCTACGCCGATTTCAGCAGCGCGTTCGGCCGCTTGTGGCGGCAAGAGAGAATCGAATTGATTAAAGTCCATACGTTGTTACATCTTGATACACTTAATTAGAGCGCGGATAATCTCTCCAAACACGGTTAAATTCAAGACATAAATGCCATAAGCAAACAAATTTATTATAGAAATAATTATATCGAACAACGGCTTTCAAGCGTGCCTAGCTAACACAATCGACACAGATTTCTTGCCCCCCAAGGAGGATGGGATTACTTTCACTGCAAGACATAAACAAAAGGAACGCCCTATGAAATTCACAGCCGAGCATTTAGCGGAACTTAACCTTCTGCTGCAATTTGATCTTCGCAGCGCTTCGACCGGAATTAAAGTACATAGTGACGCAGATTCAGAGCACAAAACTGCCGTAAGCAATCTATTTGAACGAGGTCTGTGTACCGCACCAGATGGTGGCTATTTAACTGACGAAGGCATCGAAATCGCCGAACATGCCGATAAAATCCTCCAAATTCTAACCAACTCATAACTCTTCTCAAACGGAGCCTAATGCTAGGCTTCGTTAAACATATCCCCCACCTCCATACGCTTCTTGCTTTTGTCTTAGCCAAGATTGATACTCAGTTACACATGTTAATAATGTATTGATTCCAATACGTTTGTAGTTATCACATAAGGAACTCAGTATGCAGAATTTGACAGTCATTGGCGCAGGTTGGCTTGGGCTTCCTTTAGCTCAATACCTCATGACTATCGGTCACTCGGTCACGGCTACCCGCACCAATGAATCTGGTGTTCAGCACATCAAGTCGCTAGGTGTTGACGCCTTAAGCGCAGATTTGAATACCACCGTTAGCGAACTCGAACTTCACTTAAAACGTCACCCACAACAAATCGTCATCGGCTGTTTCCCTCCAGGGTTTCGCCGCCAACACTCAGGTAACTATGTTCACCAATGGCGCAATTTGGTTGATGTGGCCAAACGAGCAGGAGTAAAAAAACTGATCATGGTCAGTAGTACTTCGGTGTATCCATCTGGCAGTGAAGAGATGCACGAGCAGCACGCATCTTATCCATTGGCGCTCAACAATCCGCTGTTCTCGGATAAAGCCCGCGTATTACTTGAAGCTGAGCAAGAGGTTATTAACAGCGGTTTAGAATATGCCATCGTACGCTGTAGCGGCCTTATTGGGCCAAACCGCCATCCATCACGCTTCGTCAGCAAAATGGCTAAAATAAGCCGCTCAGCTCCGGCCAACATTTTGCACCAGCAAGATGCTATCGGATGCATCAGTTTCGCCGCTCTCAACATCACCAACCAGGTCGTCAATGCTTCAACCCCCAATACCGTCAGTAAAGCTGAGTTTTATCAACATGCCTTAGACAGCGTTCAAGACGCGACTCCCCTGCCCACTATCGTCGATGAACCAGATAAGCGCATTGTCTCAGATAAAATTATCCAACTCGGATATAAATTCCACTACCAACATACTTTGGAATCGCTTTAGCGGAGCTTACATGGCCACTCATCTTTTTCAGCACATAGAAACACTTTGGGATTATATGCAGTTACACCAAACACCAAAAAAGGCAGACTGTATCTTTGTTCTTGGCAGTAACGATTCAAGAGTCGCAGAATATGCCGCTGAGCTTTATCATCAAAAAATGGCGCCATATATCGTGTTTTCTGGAGGTCGTGGGCGGTTTACTCAAGATTTAACCACCAGTGAAGCTGACATATTTGCCAATGTCGCCTTCGATATGGGCGTACCCCGTCATGCGATGATTTTGGAAACGCAATCCACCAACTCGGGTGAAAACATGACGTTTACCGCCAAACTTCTCGCCGAGCAGGGCCTAACGTTTGATTCTTTTATTCTGCTACAAAAACCCTATATGGAAAGGCGCGCACTCGCTACATTCATCAAACAGTGGCCCCATCAATACCGTCACGTCACAGTGAGTTCGCTTGGGCAAAACCTTTATGATTTTTGTAATGAAGAGTTGTTGCTACCTGATGTTATCGAAGCGCTTGTCGGTGATTTCGAACGCATTAAAAGTTACCCAGAGAAAGGTTTTCAAATCGCTCAGGACATTCCATTAGCAGTAGAACACGCCTATCAAGCAATCATAGCGCGCTACCCGTTCGAAAATCGGCACTGAGTGAAAACCGCTATTGGTCGACACTGATTAAACAACAAAAAAGCCGAAGTTAAACTTCGGCTTTTGCTATTACATTTGGTGAGTTAAACGATTAATGAACCGCCGCTTCTTCTTCATTAAGAAAGTTGAATTTCAGCTCATCATCTTTCAGCGTAACTTTAACCGTACCGCCATTCACCAAAGAGCCGAACAGTAGCTCGTTGGCCAAAGGCTTTTTGAGTTGCTCTTGAATAACGCGTCCCATCGGTCTTGCCCCCATCGCACGGTCGTAACCTTTGGTCGCCAACCAGCGGCGCGCGTCTTCGGAAACTTCCATTGATACACCGCGAGAATCCAACTGAGCTTGCAATTCAACGATGAATTTATCCACCACTTGGTGAATCACTTCTTCATCTAAGCTGTTGAACCATATGATGTTATCAAGACGGTTTCTAAACTCAGGAGTAAAGACTTTCTTGATTTCCGCCATCGCATCAAAGCTGTGATCTTGCTGAATCAAACCAATGGATTTCTTGACTGTCTCAGAAACACCAGCGTTGGTTGTCATTACCAGAATCACATTACGGAAGTCCGCTTTACGGCCATTGTTATCGGTTAATGTACCGTTATCCATAACTTGCAATAGCAAGTTAAAGATATCTGGATGCGCTTTTTCAATCTCGTCGAGCAATACCACAGAGTGAGGATGCTTAATAACAGCGTCCGTGAGCAAACCGCCTTGGTCAAAACCAACATAACCAGGAGGCGCACCAATTAGACGGCTAACGGAGTGGCGTTCACCATATTCAGACATATCAAAACGCAGTAACTCGATACCAAGTAGTTTCGATAGCTGAAGTGTAACCTCGGTTTTACCCACACCGGTTGGACCGGCGAACAAGAATGAACCAACTGGTTTGTTCTCTGCGCCAAGACCAGCACGAGACAACTTGATCGCTTCGCAAAGTACGCTAATGGCAGGGTCTTGTCCAAATACCAACATCTTCATCTTCTCATCAAGAGACTGAAGGACGTCTTTGTCGGTCGATGACACGGATTTCTCAGGAATACGCGCCATTTTAGCGACCATAGACTCGATATCCGCAACGCCAACTGTTTTACGACGTTTGCTTGCTGGTGCTAAACGACTGCGCGCGCCCGCTTCATCAATAACATCAATTGCTTTGTCTGGCAGATGACGCTCATTGATGTACTTAGCAGACAACTCAACCGCTGCTCTCAGTGCTTTATTGGTATAACGCACTTCATGGTGAGCTTCGTATTTCGTTTTAAGGCCCATCAGAATTTTAGTGGTGTCATCTAACGACGGCTCAACAACATCGATTTTTTGGAAGCGGCGAGATAAAGCGCGCTCTTTCTCAAAAATGTTGTTGTATTCCTGATAAGTCGTCGACCCGATACAGCGTAACTTGCCGCTGCTAAGCAGTGGCTTAATCAAATTTGCCGCATCGACTTGCCCGCCCGAGGCCGCACCAGCACCGATAATGGTGTGGATTTCATCAATGAACAAAATCGCGTCTTGTTCTTTCTCAAGCTGTTTCAAGATGGTTTTGAAACGTTTTTCAAAATCGCCGCGATATTTAGTGCCAGCAAGTAGCGAACCGATATCCAGTGAATAAATAACGCTGTCTTTTATCACTTCAGGGACTTGGCCTTCGACGATTCGCCACGCCAAACCTTCGGCAATCGCGGTTTTACCGACACCCGCTTCACCCACCAACAATGGGTTGTTTTTACGACGGCGACACAACACTTGAATAGTACGTTCAAGTTCTTGATCGCGACCGATAAGCGGGTCGATATGACCTTGTTTGGCGACTTGATTTAGGTTGGTTGCGAAGCTTTCTAGACGCTCTTCTGAGCTGCCTTCTTCAACGCTGTCACTACTGAACGAATCCGGTCCGGTGGCATCATCACCAGTGCTTGAGGCTTTGGTGATCCCGTGAGAGATGAAATTGACGATATCCAAACGGCTGATATCGTTTTTCTTCAATAGATAAGCCGCGTGAGACTCTTGCTCACTGAAAATGGCGACCAGCACATTGGCGCCGGTAACTTCACTGCGACCAGAAGACTGTACATGGAAAACGGCGCGTTGGAGAACGCGTTGAAAACTTAATGTTGGCTGAGTTTCCCGACTTTCATCGTTGTCTGGGATCAGCGGAGTGGTTTGGTCAATGAAAACATCTAGCTCGTTGCGCAAAGCATCTATATCTGCTTGGCAAGCTAACAACGCTTCTCTTGCTGCATCGTTTTCCAACAATGCTAACAGGAGGTGCTCGACGGTCATAAATTCATGTCGTTTGTCTCTAGCGCGGGCGAATGCACCGTTCAAACTCGACTCTAATTCTTTGTTAAGCATAAGGACCTCCTTTAAGGAATCACTTTGTCATTGTCATTCCAACAGCATCAAGCCTGTTCCATGGTACAAAGTAATGGGTGCTCATTTTCCCTTGAATACATCGTAACTTGAGCCACTTTGGTTTCTGCGACCTCTGCGGTAAATGTTCCGCAAATCGCCTTTCCTTCATAATGTACTTTGAGCATAACTTGAGTTGCTTTATCTATATCCATTGAGAAAAAACGCTCAAGAATTTCGATGACAAAATCCATAGGAGTGTAATCATCGTTGCTCAAAACCACGTTATACATAGCGGGTGGCTGAACTTTTGTTTTTTCTTTCTCCAGTAGATTTGAGTCTGGAGTTACCCATTCGAATTGCTTACTCATAACAGTTAATAACAAAGAGTGCTTCTATGTTCAATTGTATCGCTTCCGCGTTGAAATTAAGTGGGATGAATCTCTTAAGTCAGCGCAAAAAGACCAAGTTGAAAAACGCCCTTACTTAGAGACTAATGCAGCAATTGTATCGCTGCAAATAAAAGATTTCTATTAACGTTACGCTTTAGACTAATTGCTTAAAAAGCGAACAACAAGCTATTTCGTCTCTGAATGAATGGATTCTAAATTATCACCATTCATGAGTTGGCAAAATGTAAACAACCAAAGCAATTTGTTTGCAAATATGTCGATCTTAATGCGTTTTTGCTATTGACTGTCTCCGACCATTAGCTAAATTGGTCAAATAGTGACTAAAAATTTGGCAGCGGCTAAATGATTAATCACTCGAGATAGTGCCATATAAATAATATGGCGACAGCTTTTAACAACTTCAGTAACAGAATGCATGAGGGATGTATAGCATGGCTACAGGTACAGTTAAATGGTTTAATAACGCCAAAGGATTTGGTTTCATCTGCCCAGAAGGAGAAGACAGTGACGTGTTTGCTCACTATTCAACGATCCAAATGGAAGGATATCGTACTCTGAAGGCTGGCCAGCAAGTCACTTTCGAAGTCGAGGAAGGACCAAAAGGCTACCACGCTAGCGAAGTAGTGCCAATTGAAGGTCAACCAGCAAAATAATCGCTGCCAAATTAAGTTGTAAAAATAAACCCGCCTAATCAGCGGGTTTTTTCTTTTTGCTACGTTTTTCGAGCAATGGTGTTTAGCCGATGATGCTATTCAGTGTCGCACTTGGACGCATCAAAGCGGATGCCTTGTCAAATTCAGGCAGGTAGTAACCGCCTAAATCGCCCGCGACACCTTGGGCGCCATTAAGCTCTGCGACAATTTTCGCTTCGTTGTCACTCATGACTTTAGCAATCGGAGCGAACTCTTCTGCCAATGCGGAATCTTGTGTCTGCTCAGCCAAAGCCTCTGCCCAGTAAAGCGCTAGATAGAAATGGCTACCACGGTTATCAAGCTCGCCGACTTTACGCGATGGTGACTTGTTGTTATCAAGGAACAGACCGGTCGCTTTATCCAGTGTCTCTGCCAGTACTTTTGCTTTCGCATTGCCAGTGACATCTGATAGATGCTCAAGCGACGCCGCAAGTGCCAAGAATTCACCTAGAGAATCCCAACGCAGGTGATTTTCTTTTTGGACTTGTTGAACGTGTTTCGGCGCAGAACCCCCTGCCCCAGTTTCAAACAAGCCGCCGCCATTCATCAGCGGTACGATTGACAGCATTTTCGCTGACGTGCCTAGCTCTAGAATTGGGAACAAGTCAGTCAGGTAATCACGCAGTACGTTACCCGTTACCGAGATGGTATCTTCGCCTTGCTTCATGCGAGTCAGGGAGTATTTACATGCATCTAGTGGCGATAGAATCTTAATCTCTAGGCCGGCAGTATCATACTCTGGCAAGTATTGGTTTACTTTCTTGATAAGCTCAGCGTCATGGGCACGGTTTTCATCTAACCAGAACACAGCCGGTGCACCTGTTGCGCGCGCGCGGTTTACCGCAAGCTTAACCCAATCTTGAATTGGCGCATCTTTAACCTGACACATACGGAAAATATCGCCTTGCTCAACACTCTGCTCAAGCAACACGTCACCTGACTCTGTTACTACACGCACGGTGCCAGCCGCATCAAGGATAAAGGTTTTATCGTGTGAACCATATTCTTCTGCTTTTTGCGCCATCAGGCCAACGTTTGGCACGCTGCCCATCGTAGTTGGATCAAAGGCACCATTTTGCTTACAGAAATCAATGACCGCTTGGTAAATACTTGCATAGCAACGATCTGGGATCATCGCGAGAGTATCTTTTTGTTTGCCATCTGGGCCCCACATTTGGCCAGACGAACGCAACATTGCAGGCATTGATGCATCAACAATCACGTCACTTGGGACGTGTAAGTTGGTGATACCGCGATCAGAGTCAACCATCGCCAGTGGTGGTTGAGTTGCGTATACCGCGTCAATCGCTGCAGTGATTTCAGCTTGTTGCTCTGCTGGCAATGCTTCGATTTTCGCGTAAACATCACCGATGCCGTTGTTAACATCAACACCAAGTTCAGCAAACAGGTCGCCATATTTAGCAAATACGTCTTTGTAGTAAACCTTAACCGCATGACCAAAAATTACTGGGTCAGAAACTTTCATCATGGTTGCTTTAAGATGCAATGACAGCAACACATCTTGCTGTTTCGCCGCTTCAATTTGCTGTTCAAAATACGCCACAAGCGCATTTTTGTTGAGAACCGAAGTATCGATGATCTCTTTCGCAAGTAGAGGGAATGACGGCTTAAGCTCTTTTACACTGCCATCTTGACCAACAAATTCGATTTTGACTGCCGTCGCGTTTTCAACAGTGACCGATTTTTCGCTCCCGAAGAAGTCTTTCTCTGTCATGCTCGCAACAGAAGATTTCGAATCTGCGCTCCAAGCGCCCATTGAGTGTGGGTTTTTCTTAGCGTAATTCTTAACCGACAATGGCGCGCGGCGATCTGAGTTACCTTCGCGAAGCACTGGGTTTACCGCGCTGCCTTTAATTTTGTCGTAAGTTGCTTTGATCGCTTCTTCTTCGTAGCTTGCAGGTTCTGCAGGGTAATCTGGCAACGCGTAGCCTTTGTCTTGCAATTCTTTAATTACGGCTTTGAGCTGAGGAACAGACGCGGAGATGTTTGGCAGTTTGATGATGTTGGCTTGCGGTTGCTGCGCAAGTTCGCCAAGTTCAGCTAGCGCATCACCAATGCGTTGGCCTTCTTTCAAATGTTCAGGAAAATTAGCAATGACACGTCCTGCCAATGAGATGTCTCGGGTTTCAACGTTAATACCAGAAGAAGCAGTAAAAGACTGGATAATCGGCAGCAGTGAGTAAGTCGCCAGTGCTGGAGCTTCGTCTGTAATGGTATAGATGATTGTAGGTTTTTCTGTAGGCATGAAATTTCCCTATTGTTCTAACGGCAACATTGAAAATGCTGGCGTGTGAATGGCCGCGGGCAAGCAAGTTTGTCGTCTCAACGCTTGCTGCGATTGATGTTTCTTTTTCTGTCTCGATTGCTAAAACAGCAATTTCCTTGAGAACTCGTTATAATTAAACAAAAGCAAGAGAATAGTCTATTATCTTGTTCGTCAATCCTGTATTTGGGCGCGCAAATGATAGCGTAAAACCGTCGCTCAGAAAACTTTACCAAACAGTTCATTTACATTTTTGCAAGGTAGTTAACATGTCACCTCGCTCTTCCCGAGAGTCAACATCGAAAAATACGCCACCATCAAAACGCCGCTTAAAACATACCAAAAGTCCTCAGAGCTCAGCAAAACATCGTCATAAACCTCGTGTATCAAAGCCGAGAATTTCTCTTCAAGAGCGCAAAGTTATCGCATTTAACAAGCCTTATGACACGCTAAGCCAATTTACCGACGGTGATGGTCGAAAAACCTTGGCCGATTATATCCCCATCAAAGATATCTATGCCGCTGGTCGACTAGACCGTGATAGCGAAGGATTGATGATTTTAACCAATGATGGCGTATTGCAAGCTCAGCTGACTCAACCAAGCTCTAAAGCGCCCAAAACCTACTGGGTACAAGTTGATGGCGCGCCAAGTGAAGCGGATTTAGACCAACTACGCCATGGCGTAGAACTTAAAGATGGCCCCACTCTGCCAGCGAAAGTCGAACGAATTGAACAACCAGCGGTTTGGCCACGTAACCCGCCAGTACGCTTTCGAGCTAACATTCCAACGACCTGGCTCGCTATCACGATCATTGAAGGTCGTAATCGCCAAGTACGTCGCATGACAGCGCACATTGGCTTTCCAACCTTACGCTTGATTCGCTACTCAATGGGTGACGTTAATTTGGCCGGACTACAGCCAGGCGAATGGCAAGAGATTCATTTATAGCCCGACATTTGGCTGGGTTCATAAAATGTTTCAGGCGCAGCCAATGCCAAGCAAATAAAATGTCACGTGCATAAAAAAAGCCGCTGAAGACTCAGCGGCTTTTTACTAGGTCACGAAGACATAGAGATTATTCTTGCTCTTTTTCCTGAGCAACCGTCACAGCGATAGCAAGCTCTTCAAGCGCTGCAGGGTTTGCAAGACTTGGCGCATCGGTCAACAGACACGCAGCTGCTGTGGTTTTAGGGAATGCAATCACATCACGGATATTTTCCGTACCACATAACAGCATAACCAAACGGTCAAGACCAAACGCAAGACCTGCGTGTGGCGGCGTACCGAACTTAAGCGCGTCTAATAGGAAACCAAACTTAAGTCGTTGTTCGTCTGCTTCAATACCGAGCAAGTCAAATACTGCGGCTTGCATTTCTGCATTATGAATACGAACAGAACCGCCGCCCACTTCGTAGCCGTTAAGCACCATGTCGTATGCGTTTGACAACGCCGATGATGGGTTCGCTTTAAGCTCTTCTGGCGTCATATTCAGTGGCGAAGTGAATGGGTGGTGCATTGCCGCCACATTGCCTTCGTCATCTGCTTCAAACATTGGGAAGTCGATAACCCAAAGTGGTGCCCACGCTGACGTGTCGGTCAGTTCGAGGTCTTTACCGACTTTCAGACGTAGTGCACCGATCGCTTCTGCAACCACGTTGGCTTTATCAGCACCAAACATGATGATATCGCCAGTTTGCGCGCCAGTACGCTCAACAATAGCAGTGATGATCTCTTCGTTTAGGAACTTAGCCACTGGAGACTGAATGCCTTCGACGCCTGCCGCAAGGTCGTTGACTTTCATCCAAGCCAAACCTTTCGCGCCGTAAATCGCCACAAATGAGGTGTATTCATCAATTTGTTTGCGGCTTAGCGAAGCACCGCCAGGTACGCGAAGTGCAGCAACGCGGCCGTTTTCGTCATTCGCTGGGCCAGAGAACACTTTAAAGTCGACGTCTTTTAGCAAATCAGCCACGTCAACGAGTTCTAGCGGGTTACGCAAGTCAGGCTTATCGCTACCAAAACGACGCATCGCTTCAGAGTAAGGCATGATTGGGAACTCGCCCAAGTCGATACCTTTCAGCTCAAGCCACATTTCGCGAATCATTTTCTCTGTCACAGCACGAACTTGCTCTGCGCTCATGAATGACGTTTCGATATCGATTTGAGTGAATTCTGGTTGACGGTCAGCACGCAAGTCTTCATCGCGGAAGCACTTAACGATTTGGTAGTAACGGTCAAAACCCGACATCATCAGCAATTGTTTAAATAGCTGAGGTGATTGAGGAAGCGCGTAGAAGCTGCCTTTGTGAACGCGGCTTGGTACTAAGTAATCGCGTGCGCCTTCTGGCGTGGCTTTGGTCAATACTGGGGTTTCGATATCGAGGAAGTCGTTGCTGTCTAAGAAACGGCGCACAAAGCTTGACGCTTTCGCACGCAGTTTGATGCGATCGCTCATTTCTGGGCGACGCAAATCCAAGTAGCGGTATTTCAAACGCTGCTCTTCAGAGTTCTTTTGGTTGAAATCCAGTGGCAGAACATCGCTGCGGTTAATGATTTCAAGACCTTTGGCCAAGACTTCCACTTCACCTGTCGCCATATCTTTATTGGCTTGGCTGTCTGGACGAGCGCGAACTTCGCCAGTCAGCTTGATGCAGAATTCGTTACGAAGTTGGTTTGCCACTGCGTATGCATCCGCCATATCCGGATCCACAACTACCTGAACGATACCTTCGCGATCTCGCATGTCGATAAAAATCAGACCGCCTAAATCACGGCGACGGTTAACCCAGCCGCACAATTCTACAGTTTGTCCCGCAAGGGACTTGTTCAGGTGACCACAGTAATGGGTACGCATAGTGAAATTCCCAATCTCTCGTTTAATTATCAATTCCAAGCTGCTGCAGGTCAGAACCGCAGCAACATAAGCTGTCATTTATACGCTGAAAGTCGAACAAAATCGATATTCCAACGGATAATTTGTTGTGTTTTCTAGCGATTGAACACCGATTCGGCTACAAACTAACCAAATCACGACTCAAGCTAAAAATGTTGCGCGATTATAGCGCCAAATGACACAATCGTTCAAAACTCTCGTAAAGTAATCCACTCCCACCACGACACGTAGCAAAGATGACAAATTTACCGCTCAGACTTGGATTAACCATGTGGTCTCATCCACAATGGCAAAGTGAATTTTACGGCAGTGGCACCAAACCAGCCCAGCGTCTTGAACGCTACGCGCGAGTTTTCCACACCGTTGAAGGTAACACCACGTTTTACGCGACGCCGTCACCAAGCACCGTCAGTAATTGGCTTGCGGCGACCCATGAGGATTTTAAATTCACCTTTAAATTGCCCAAAGCCATTACCCATCAACAAATGCTCAAACATTCACAGCCGCTGTTAAGAGATTTTCTGACGGTAATGGAACCTCTGTTTGAGCGGGTTGGACAATGGACCATTCAATTACCTGCCGCGTTTGGGCCAGAGCATTTAGCTCAGCTGCAGCAGTTTTGTCACCATTTCCCACAAGGTTTTGCGCTCGGTTTAGAAGTGCGACACCCTGCCTTCTTTGCCAAGGGCGATGCGGAGCAAGCGCTCAACCAATGGCTCATCGAGTCGAACATCGATCGCGTCATTATGGATAGTCGACCGGTATTTGCGGCCAAGCCAACCACCGCTGCGGTTATCGACGCTCATCAGAAAAAGCCCAAAGTCCCGGTTCACGCCATTGCCACCGCCAAGCATCCCATGGTGCGTTTTATCGGCCATCCCGACCAAGACGCCAATCTAGAATTTTTTGCCCCTTGGCTGAGTAAGTTGCCGCAATGGATTGAACAAGGCAAGCAGCCCTATTTAATGATCCATACGCCAGACAATGTTGAAGCGCCGCAACTGGCACTCAAGCTATATCAACAGCTTAATGAAATGCTCACGCTACCAAGATTAAACCCATTTCCAGCGCAAAAGAGTCAACCACAACTCCCCATGTTCTGATGATGAGGTGGCGACATAAAGGGCAAACGACGCGGTTAATGACAGCGCAAAGAATTTCCCCTAAAATACGCGCCTTTTTTAAGTTCCGTCATTCAACATGACCGCCAGCGTGAGATAAGCCATGAGCAATAAAGACAACATCTTTTCCGCTCCGATTGATAAAATTGGTGACTTCACCTTCGACGAACGCGTCGCCGAAGTCTTTCCTGATATGATTCAACGCTCGGTACCGGGCTACAGCAACATCATCTCAGCCATCGGCATGTTGGCGGAACGCTTTGCCAAACCCAATACCAATATTTACGATCTTGGTTGTTCATTGGGCGCCGCCACTCTCTCTATGCGCCGTCATATCGAGCAAGAGGGGTGTAAGATTTTTGCGATTGATAACTCTTCTGCGATGGTCGAGCGCTGCAAGCTGCATATCAACGCCTACCGCTCCGACACGCCAGTGGAAGTGATTGAAGCGGACATTCGTGATATCGAGATTCAAGACGCCTCGGTGGTGGTATTAAATTTCACTCTGCAGTTTTTGTCACCTGACGATCGCTTTGCGCTGCTATCAAAAATTTACGCCGGATTGCGCCCTGGCGGGATTTTGATCTTGTCGGAAAAATATGTGTTCGAAAACAGCACCGCACACGAGCTGCTTATCGATTTACATCACGACTTTAAACGCGCCAATGGCTACAGCGAGCTTGAAATCAGCCAAAAACGCAACGCAATTGAAAACGTGATGCGCCCAGATAGCATTGCGGATCATAAACAGCGCTTTGCCCAAATCGGCTTCTCAAGTTATGAAGTGTGGTTCCAATGCTTTAACTTCGGTTCGATGTTTGCGATCAAATAAACCGCATTGATGCTTCGATTTTTTATATTTAGTTCAGGTAGTTATTGAATGTTCAACTTTGGCAATTTTTATCAGCTTATCGCTCAAGAAACCCGTCTGCAGTCGTGGCTTAATATCCTGCCTCAGCAGCTCACCGACTGGCAAAATACTCCGCACGGAGATTTTGAGCGTTGGCTACGCGCTTTAAAAAAGATACCTGAAGGACAAGCTGAGAATATTGATATCAAAGACTCAGTCACACTGAGCAATCAACAGCCCCTGGCGATAGGCGAACAAAAGAAGCTTGAAAGCTTGCTGCGTACTTTTCACCCTTGGCGCAAAGGCCCTTATCACGTTCACGACATTCATATCGACACCGAATGGCGCAGTGACTGGAAATGGGAGCGCTTGCTGCCGCACATTAGCCCACTAAAAAACCGCACAGTGCTCGATGTCGGCTGCGGCAATGGCTATCACATGTGGCGCATGTTGGGTGAACAGGCGCGCCTGTGTGTCGGCATTGATCCATCTCACCTATTTTTGGTGCAGTTCGAAGCGATTCGTAAATTAATGGGCGATGATCAACGCGTACATTTGTTACCGCTGGGCATTGAACAACTGCCAAAACTGGAAGCGTTTGATACGGTATTTAGCATGGGTGTGCTTTACCATCGTCGCTCGCCGCTCGATCACTTAATTCAATTAAAAGACCAGCTGGTTTCTGGCGGTGAATTGGTGCTGGAAACGCTCGTGATTGAGGGCGATGAAACCGCGGTATTGGTGCCCAAAGATCGCTACGCACAAATGCGCAATGTGTTCTTTTTCCCATCCGCTTTGGCGCTCAAAGTATGGCTGGAGCAGTGCGGTTTTGAAGATGTTCGCATCGTCGATGAAAACGTCACTTCAGTTGGCGAGCAGCGCACCACATCGTGGATGACTCACAACTCATTGCCCGATTACCTTGACCCTAATGACTCAAGTAAAACCGTCGAAGGTTACCCTGCCCCTCGCCGTGCAACCCTGATAGCACGCAAACCATAATTGACAGAATCTTAACGTACTTTTTTACTATTAAGGTACGCTTAGCTAATACCAAATGGGGATGTATTCATGCATCCTCTTTTTTGGACGCTAAACTTTGATTCACGTTCCAAATGAATCGGTTGTGGCGGTTTTGCGATAAAAGTAAACTCCTAATTCTGAAACCATCTACTTTCATCACTAAGGTTTTCGATGTTTAAACAATTGACGCCAGTTCTCGTTGTCGCACTCGTATCGGGTTGCGTATCAACGGAAACTGAGCAGTATCACAAAGAGTCATTAGCAGCTATCAAGTCAGTTGAAACCAACCTTTCTCGTCAGGTTGATAGGCTGGAGCTAAAAATCAGTAATCAGTCTGAATATATCGAGAGTCTTGAATACGAAATTGACCAGCTCAATGAACAAGTTGAGCACTTTGAACGCAAAGCGCTCTATCAGTTGAAAAAAGACGACCAATCTAAGGCCAGCGACAACGCCGCTGCAACGCCTGAACCTATCGCAACGATTCCTTCCAATGAAGTAGTACTCGGTGCCATTGAGCGTGTCACTATCGACGCTATTCAAAAAACGTTTGATGCTCGTGTTGATACTGGCGCCGCCACCTCATCCCTAGACGCCTCCGATGTCGAAGAATTCGAACGTAACGGCAAAACTTGGGTTCGCTTCCATCTAGCCGAAGTTGACAGCAAAGCTGAAGACCAGAACTGGATTGAAGCCCCTGTGGTACGTTTTGTTCGTATTCGCCAAGCGACCAGTTCTGAAGTGCAGCGCCGCGCTGTCGTCGAGCTATGGGTTAAAGTTGGGAATATTCATGAGAAGGCACAGTTTACTTTGGCGGACCGTTCTCAAATGAGTCATCCTGTACTCTTGGGACGTGAATTCATTCGCGATATCGCCGTTGTCGATGTCAGCCGCAAGTACATTCACACCGAACAGCCAAAAAAACAATAAAGGTCTAGTATGACGTCAAAGGTTCCATTCTATATTTCGGTACTCCTATTGGTGGTCGCCGGTATTGCGCTAAGCATGTTTAGACACCAAAATTATGGCGTACCGTGGACACCGGGTGAAACTCGCCAAGTTTGGGATATTGAAGCGCGAGTCGAATTTACCGCGCAAGATAAACCCGTTAAAGCTTCACTGGCGGCGCCGCAAACTCAACGTGGCTTCACTCTTATCAACGAAACCTCTTCCTCTTCTGGCTACGGCATCGCTTATGTTAATAGCGATGTAGGTCGCCGCGCTGAATGGACGATTCGCAAAGCCAAAGGCCCACAAATCATCTATTACAAAGCGCAATTCCTGGTTGACCCACAAGCCAAAGCCCAAATTAAGCCACCCGCCAAAGAAATCATCAAGCCGACTTTTGATGGCCCTGTGGAAGCGGCGGTTCTGGCTTTGATTGACCAAGCCAGCCAACGCTCATCTGATGACCCAACCTTTGCGCGCGAGCTGATTAAAGCGCTGAACGATGAAGACAGCCAAAACTCTGCCCTACTGCTGAACAACATGACCAAAGTTGAAGCGGTCGACAAAGTGCTGGCCTATGCGCAAATCCCGAGCAAAGTGGTTGGAGTTATCGAACTTGAAGACGGCCGCCGCCGCCAAGTTTTGCAGCTGATGAACCAAGTGTGGGATGGCGAACGTTGGCAACTGTTTAACCCAGAATCTTTGCAGCAACAGATTAATCCTAATATTTTGGTGTGGGACCAATCAAACGTCTCGCTGCTTGATCTGATTGGCGGCCAAAATAGCCAAGTTCACTTCTCGATGATTTCTCAAGAAGTGACGCCGCGCCAAGCCACCAGCGACAAAATCGAAGCCGACGGTCTGCTGAACTTCTCAATTCATAGCTTGCCACTTGAAGAGCAAGCGATGTTTAAAACCATCATGCTGATCCCAATCGGCGCACTGATCGTTGTGTTCCTGCGCGTGATTATCGGTCTCAAGACTTCGGGTACCTTTATGCCGGTGCTGATTGCGGTAGCGTTTGTGCAAACTCAACTAGCGACCGGTATTATCGGCTTCCTATTGATTGTCGGCACCGGCCTCATAATTCGAAGTTATCTGTCACGGCTTAACTTATTGCTGGTCGCGCGAATATCGGCGGTCATCATTACCGTTATTCTGATCATCTCGGTGTTTACTGTGGTGGCGTATAAGATTGGTTTGACTGAAGGTCTGTCAATCACCTTCTTCCCAATGATCATCCTGTCATGGACTATCGAACGTATGTCGATTCTATGGGAAGAGGAAGGCGCGAAAGAAGTCGTACTGCAAGGCGGTGGCTCACTGCTCACGGCGGTACTGGTTTATCTCGCGATGACCAACGGCTACATTCAGCACCTGACCTTTAACTTTATTGGTCTACAACTGATTGTTCTTGCTGGCATTTTGATGCTAGGTACCTACACAGGTTACCGTCTAACTGAGCTACGCCGCTTTAAACCGCTGGCAGAGGAGGACTAAACATGTTCTCGCTGTCAGAATACACATCGCCTCGTAAACTGCACCGTAAAGGCATTATGGGGATGAACAAGCGTAATCACAGCTATATTGGCCGTTATAACGATCGTTCAAAATACCCATTGGTGGATGACAAGCTCAAAACCAAAATCATCGCCCAACAAGCCGGTTGTACGGTACCAAAACTGATTGGCGTTATTGCCAATCAGGCTGAAGTAAAAAAAATCCATCAGATGGTCAAAGGCTGGCCGGGGTTTGTGATTAAACCCGCGCGCGGCAGTGGTGGTAAAGGTATTTTGGTTATCACCTCGCACAAAGACGGCACTTATACCAAGCCGTCTGGTGCAACGATCAACGAACAAGATGTCGAACGCCACATCAGTAATGCGCTGGCTGGCTTGTTCTCACTCGGCGGCAAAAACGATGTTGCTGTGGTTGAAAACCTGATTAAGTTCGATGACTGCTTTGATGGATTCAGCTACGAAGGTGTGCCGGATGTGCGCATTATCGTATTCAAAGGTTATCCAGTGATGGCGATGATGCGCTGCTCAACCGCCGCCTCTGATGGCAAAGCCAACTTGCACCAAGGTGCGGTGGGTGTCGGTTTAGACATCGCCACAGGTAAAGCAGTACGCGCCGTACAATTTGACCACCCAGTCACCCATCACCCTGACACCGGTAAAGCGCTGTCGACATTGCAAGTGCCGCACTGGGAGCGTTTGTTAGTGTTGGCATCTAGCGCCTGGGAAATGACCGGGCTTGGCTATATGGGTACCGACATGGTGCTCGACAAAGAAGAAGGCCCGATGGTGCTGGAATTGAATGCTCGCCCTGGGCTCGCGATTCAGATTGCCAACGGCGCTGGCTTACTGCCACGTTTGCATCATATCGAAAGCATGGGCACCCCGGTTGACTACCCTAAACCGGAAGAGCGTGTTGCCTACGCCGCGAAGCAGTTTGGTGCTAAGGCGCAGTTCTAAACGGTTCTGAACCCACACTGCTACCAACGCTAAAAGCCGCAACTGTTTGCGGCTTTTTTATGCCCCCTACCCTGCAACAAACAGCTTCGACGGTTCGGTTTCAAATGATCTTATTCGCGAATGGATACGGATAAATTGCCGTCATAAAAAAACGCCCTCGATTGAGGGCGTTTTCTTAGTTACCACGCAGGTATATGGTTACTAAGCAGGTATATTGTTACTAAGCAGATAATATTGGTACCAAGCTGGTAATTACGCCTGCTCTTCCATTACTGATTCCAGCGTTTGTGGCTTGGGCTTCTTACCAAAGCCTTTTAAGCCAACCACATGCACGTGCTCGTGGTCTTTAAACACTTTACGCACCAGTTTGTACGTGGTGCCTTTCTCTGGGCTGATGTTCTCTGGCGCCGCAATCAACAGCTGCATGTCTAGGCGGTCACACAACTCAAACAGAGTTGAAATTGATTTCGCATCCAAACGCGCCGCTTCATCAAGGAACAACAAACGACACGGCACAATATCTTTGCTGCGCAGACGACGGGATTCTTCTTCCCAGCTCTGTACCACCATCAGCAAAATAGACTGGCCTGTACCGATTGCTTCACCGGTAGATAGTGCGCCGGATTCTGCCTGTAACCAACCGTCCGAGCCACGGTTCACTTCAACACTCAGCTCAAGGTAGTTACGGTAATCAAGCAACTCTTCACCGAGAACCTGCGGCGAACGCTGCCCCATATCGATATGTGGATTGACACGTTGGTACAGTTTCGCCATCGCTTCCGAGAAGGTGTAACGAGTGCTTTCAAACAAGTCTTTGTGCTGATCTTGTTGCTCTGCCAAACCATTGAGCAGCGTTTCATGACTCTCACGGACTTTGACGTTAAGGCGCACACCATTCACTTGACCAAAGGCGATATTCGACAAGCCTTGGTTAAGCATACGAATACGGTTTTGTTCACGTTGAATGGTTTTCTTGATGATGCTCGCAACGGAGTCTGAACTGATCGCCAAGCGGTTTTCACGTTGCGTCAACTCTTCGGTCAAACGCGCCAGTTCCACTTCCATTTGCTCGATCGCTTCGACAGGATCGTCAGTGCGGATGATATCTTGACGAATTCGCTCACGCAGATGCTGATACACCGCAACATAGAACAATACTTTACGCTCAGGATGCGTATTGTCTTCTGAAAGGCGCAGCGCATCACGCAAGTCGTCGTTATCCGCCACTGCCAAACGCAGCGCGCCCAGTGATTTATCTGACATGGAACGCAGCTCAGCGGCAGACATATACGCCAATTCGCGTTTATGCAGGCGACGCTCAACATCGTTTTCACGCGCTAAACGTAGTACTGAACACCAGCCGGCTTTGGCGGCGACAACAAAGGTGCGCAACTCGACATAGTCTTTTTGCACTTTCTTAACCCGCTTAGCCAGCGACTTCATTTCCAGCTCAGTCGAGGTAATGGTGCGCTCATATTCGCTCTTACGTGAACGTGAAGTATGCAAACGCTCGTGCAATTCATCACGGCGGCGCATTGCGCGCTCTTGCGCCCCTTCATCGGCATTGACGCCAAACTCTTGCAGCTCTTGCTTGAACTCTTGCACCGTTTCCAGTTTGGCTTGATGCGAACTTTTCAGAGATGCCAGTACCTGATTGTACTGATTCAGCTGTGCTTGATGCTGTTTCATCTGCTCGCGCGCGGTGCTGCGAGCCCCCTCAGCTTCAACCAATTTGAGTTTAAGCTGCTCGCTCAATTCGCTGCTTTGATTAAGCAAATCAACCGAATCTGAGTAGCTAAAGTAATGGCGCCGCTCAACCAAATCCGACAACGCAAAAATTTGTGTTTTCAGCGTTTGCAGCTGCTGATCAGCGGCAAGGTATTCGGCTTCAAGGGCATCGAACTGCTCTGGGTCTGCATCCAGCGCACTGGCCACCAACTCAAGTTGCTCAAGCGCTTTACTGTGTTGAGTTAAGAACCCTTTAACCTCGGATAGCTGGTTGAGTTTCTCTTCCAGTTCGGCAAAACGCTCACCAAGCGTGTCGTCTTCGATAAGCGTCATGTGCGGCGCAAGTTTGTCAAGCGACGCAAGGGCTTGTTTGCTGACGGCCAGTTGGCTGCGCATTTGCTGTTCTTGATTGTCAACATCAGCGAGGATGCGCGCAGCTTGATTGCGTTTATCACGCACCACTTGCAGAGCTTGCTCTGGGTCGTCGTCAAACGCGACTTGAATGTGCTTGGCGACAAACTGGTTAAACGCTTGATACAAACGCTGCAGTTTTTGCGAATCAAACGCCGCTTTGGCGTGATCTTCGACGACTTGCTCTAACTCGTCACGCAACAAATCCAAGCGCTGCTCACGAGCGGCGCGGCCAAACAGTGGAATTTCTGGAAAACGCGAATAACGCAGTTGGCGTTCATTGAGGCGCACACATACCGCACCTTCAAGTTCCTCTGCTTGCACTGAGCTGTCATCAAAGGCATCGACATCACCTTCAATGATGTACAAATCTTCTGGACAATCGTCAAGGTCGACCAATTTCTCTTCGATATCAGACAGATCAGAGACCACAATTGCATGACGCGCAGGACCGTACATGGCGCTAAAATATGGCGCATCTTCAAGGGTGATATCGTCGTAAATTTCAGACAACAAAACGCCGCCAAGGCTATCGGCCAACCCTTTCAAACGCGGATCGTTTGAGCCGCCAGGCGAGGCAAGACGTTCAATTTCCTGCTCGAGTTGCTGGCGACGACTGGCAAGCTGGTCTTTTTGCTGCGCAAGCTGGCGCTCGTTTTCCAGCACCACTTGCATGTGCGCCATCACCGATTGGCTATTTTCAAACGCTTGCTGACTTTGCTGGTTGAGCGTCTCTAGCGCGTCGTTTGCCGCAATCCATGCCGGAGCAATCGATTCTAAACGCTTAATTTCATTTGTGTAATCTTGCTCCAAACGGCGCTGCTCACTGCGCTGTTCGCGCAGCGTTTCAACCTGCTGCTCAATCGATTCAAGCTGCATAGAATGGCGTTCGCGTTCTTGCTCAACCGCCAATTCATCATCCAGCGCGATTTGGTGCTTAGATTGATATTCGCTAAGCAGAGCTTTGACTTGCGTTTGCTGCTGGACTTGACGTTCAAGTTCACGATGCTGAGCGCGCCACTGTGATTCATTTTGTGCTAACTGCTTGCCATCACGCGCACGTTTTAAAGTTTGCTGCGCCACATTTGCGGCATTGGAACGTTCGACGTCACCAGCAATATCACGCACTAAAGCTAACGCAGTTTCAAACTGCTGCGCCGCTGCAGACGACATATCCAGCTTGTGTTTCAGGGCCAACAGCGCTGACGTACTGGTCGGCTCTTGTTGCTTCAGTTCACTCACCAACGCCATCGCACTCTCTGCAGTAAGAGTGGTATCGCCAAGCAATTGCTGCGCTTTCTCTAGCGCTTGCACCGCTTGTTGATATTGCAAAGCGCGCGTTTGCTGGACATCCAACGCTTGTTGATAATCAGCAAGCTGGCTCTTTAAGCTATCAACTTCATCTTCCGCGACTGTGGTTTGCTCTTCTGCGACCATGGCGCGCTCTTGCGCTTCCTCAACCACCATCGCTTGCTCTTCCAAGCGCTCGCTAAGCTCTTCTAAATCTTCTTGATAGCGTTCAATTTTTTCTTGCTGACGCAGGGCGTTTTGCACTAATTGCAAATGGTCCGAAGCCGCTTGATAGTCTTGCTCTAAGCCCGATTCTTGCTCAATCAGCATTTCAAGCTGCTCTTGAGCGCGATTCAGCAGTTGATTGTTTGCGATCAGTTGCTCGCGCGACTGGAACAATTCCGTGCGCAGAGAAAGCGTTTGTTCAAGCTTATTACGGCGATCGTTGGCGTGACGCATGTAGTCCGCCGCCACATAGTTGGTCGACTCGGCAATCAAATGTTTAAACAGATCGCGGTCCGCTTGCGTGGTTTTGATCGCTTCCAAAGTCATGCGGTTTTCGCGCAGCGCCGATTCCATATCTTGGAAGGCTTTTTTCACTCCGCCATTTTGTGGCAACAAGTAATCGCGCAGTGAACGGGTAATCGCACTGGAAATGCCGCCGTACAGCGACGCTTCAATCAGACGGTAGAATTTCGAGCGATCGCTACTGTTGCGCAATTTACGCGGAATCACACCAAACTCAAACATGTGTGAATGGTAATCCACCACAGAGTTGAAGGACTTAAAGCTCACACCTTGATAGCTAAGCGCGGCGTCTTTGACTTCATTGAGTTGGCGTACGCGCGCCTGAGTGTCCGATACCGTTTCGATCAACACTTGAGTCGGTTTGATACGACTTGGTAGACCTTGAATCACAAACGGCTTGATATCGACTTTTTTATCACGCCCCGCCACTTGCTGGAGCTTAACGCCAAACAGCAAACGTTGATGGCGTGAGTTCACCACATCTAGCGCGGCATAGCAGACACCCGGTTGCAATTTACCGTACAAACCTTTATCGCGTGATGCTTGGCTACTGCCTGCTTCCGTGGTGTTACGAAAGTGCAGTAAGCTTTGATCCGGAATCAAAGTGGTAATGAACGACGCCATGGTGGTCGATTTACCGGCACCGTTACCGCCAGACAAAGTGGTCACAAGATCATCGATATCAAACGTGCGTGCGAAGAAGCCGTTCCAGTTGACCATGGTCAACGAGTGATATTTACCTCTATCGATCATGCGTCATCTTCCTCTTGGTATTGCTCGTCTTGATCATCTTGTTCTTCGTTCTCGTCTTCTTGCTCTCGCTCGGCAAGTAAGTTGCCTTGGCTTGGTTCTACATCGTGTACCACCGCCTCACCATCGCGAATCAAACGCAGCTGCGCTTCACGCAGGTCGTCGCCAAGACGCACATCGGCGCCAAAACGGAACACGGACTCGCTAATGCAGAATTTACCGGTTTCACCAATGTTGATCACCATGCCTAAACGGCGCAGACGACGCAGCGACGTGCGCACTTTCTCAAACAGTTTTTCTTTGTCTAAGTCTGAACCTGCCGCACGGTTAGTCACCAAACGCATCAGTTTTTGCTCATCGGCAAGCGCAAGCAGCTCTTCATACAACTCTTGGTTGGTAAAAATACCTTCATGAGCCAAACGTTCTGGGCTCAAATATAAAAAGCACAGCACTTTGCCAACCAGCATATCGAGCTCAGAGAGCACGCTGCGGTTAATCAAAGAAGTTGAACGCGGTCTTAAATAGAAAAAGCCTTCCGCAGCCTTCACCAATTCGGTGTTATAACGTTGATAAAACGCCGCTAATTCTGGCTCAAAGTCAGAAAGCAGTGCGTGGTTATCCAAATCCTCACTGGAAATATGACGCCCTGCACGCAACTGGCTATCCAGCGCCGGAAACAGTGGGTTAGAAATCGCTTTTGCCAGTTTTTCTGGCATATATTCATTAATATCTGTCGATGACATTTGCTTGTACCTTTGCACCGAAATCGTTAATCGCTTGCCAATCTGGCTGAATCGCTTGGTAATCAGATTCTGAGTAACCTAGACGCACGGCTTGGTCGACAACAATTCGGGCGAGATCAAAGTGATGAGTGTATGGGTGCTCAGCGAGGTAATCGCGTAGTACGATACCAAGGTCAATCGGCGTATTTTGGGTTTTATGCACCGCAAGCATCTCGCCGATTCGCTCAGCCAACTCATCATTGACTTGTTGAAATTCTTCATATTCGACCTCGGAGGGCACGGCTCCCGTGACTTCGTCGTTACGAAGCACTAGAGCTTCATCTCTAAGATCGCGTAATCGCTCGGCGTCGGCATAGGTCAACAACCAAGGCGATTCAAAATAGTCTTTTACCGATTGACGCAGACGCGTGCTAAACGCACGGTTCTTATCCATATCAATCGCGGTACGAATAAACTTATGGACGTGACGGTCGTAGCCAATCCACAAATCAATCGCTTGCTGACCCCAACTGGTGATGCGGTCAAGCTTCATTTGCAGACCAAACAGCGTTTGGTCAATCAAGTCCAATTCCGGGTCTCCATGGACCAATTCCTGGATATCGAGGATTTGAGTCTGCAGCTCATCGCCAGCGGCTTGCAAAGTATCTTGTAACTCACGCAAAGTAGAAGACGTCTCAGACAACAGTTGCTCACAGTTGTTAATCGCTTCTCGCCAGTCTTTATTTAACAGCTCAGCAATCTGATCTTTGACAATCTGTTGCTGCTCATCCATGACGCGCTGGTTCAAGTCAATTTGATCGAAGATCTCACCCACTGAATACTTAAGCACGCCGTAGACATTCTTGCGCCAATGCCCCGGAGTTCCCCCTTCTTGCGCTGCTTCCACCGCACGACCCATTTCACCCGCCACCATCGACAGTTGAATCGACAATTTGAGCTTAGAGAATTCGCGATGACGCACGTAGTAGTCGGTAATTCCGACCGCAAGAGGCGAAAGACGGTAGATACTCGCACCATCGTTAAGCTCGCTGGTAAAGCGGCTCATCAGACGCTGTTTGACCAGATCATTGATGGCATTGTTGGCGCGAAAAGCGGAAGGTTCACCGGTGTCTTCAAAGAATTTTGTGACAATGACAAAGGCGTCATGTAACTCACCCTCGCCTAACTCTTCATCAAAACGCTCGTTGTTCAATACAGCAACGGCGATCAAAAATGCTAGCCGTTCGTTGGTAAGATTTAATGAGAAATCGTGCTGTTTAACCCAACCAACCAATTCATCAATTGGCTGCTTGTCAGCATTCTGAGTCATCTCACTCATTATTGTTCCTGTTTATCTTTTTTCTTTGCCCATACGTGTATGTATCGGCCTAATGAGAGGTACGGCTCTTGTCGGCAATATTTTTTCTCTAATGCCAACACGTCTTCAAATTGGTACTCCCCCATATTTTTGACGTTACCTATGTAGTCATTAAAACAACGAATGCCCGACTTTCCACAGATTTCAAATCCGGCGTCCGTCATCCATTGGTAGACCTCTTCGGGATATAAACCTTGCTGAGGTTGCAATTTAAAGCGTTTGCGATGGGGCATGCCTTCTAGCACGTGCGGAAGGTTGCCACAAACGACGTTTTTATAAATTAAGCCATGCTGATTGTAAAACATGATCGACGCCATTCCGCCTGGTTTGACCTGCTTTAAGACCGTTTCCAAAGCTTGCTTTGGCTCAGCCAACCACTCCATCACCGCGTGAAACATCACAAGATCTACCTTTTCATTAAGGTGAGACTCAATCGATTGTACGGGTGAATGGATAAAGCGGTACTGCTTTAGCAAAGCGTGCTTTTCAATTTCCTGCTTCGCCAGTTCCAGCATTTGCGACGATAGATCACATAAGGAAATATGATGTCCGAGCCGCGCAAGCTTTTGCGACATTTGTGCGAGGCCGCCACCAGCATCGAGGATGTGCAATGGTTTTTCCCCGTCGCTAATCTCTGCTAGAATCTGGGTAAGGTCTTGCCAAACAATTACTTGGCGGATATCCCCTTTGTCAGAGCCATATATATTTTTTGCAAATTTGTGGGCAATGTCGTCGAAATTGCGGTCTTCTATCACAGGGCTTGAGTTATCATGAATTCATGTGTCGCTATTCTGTCACAAGATCGGCAGGAATAAAGGGGCATTGTCTTTTTTTATAATCAACTGATGTTTTTTCGGGCTATTTAAGTATGTTTGAGCTGAAAAAGGTTGTATCAGCGCTGCTGATGCCGCTCCCAGCAATGTTAATCATTGGCTTTCTAGGCCTGATGCTGATTATGTTTACCACACGTCAGAAATCGGGCTGTTTCATTGTTTTATTCTCTTTAGTAGGTATTTTCTTAATCTCGTTTCAACCGGTCACCTCGCGCCTTCTTATGACCATTGAACGTCAACATTCGGCTTTCTTTCCTGTCGATGGCTCGATTGATTACGTCATGGTTTTGGGTAGTAGCCATGTCGTTGATGACGATCTTCCACCTACATCGCAATTAAGCCGTACTGGATTAATGCGTCTTACTGAAGGCATTCGCGTGCTGCGTATGTACCCAGGTGCAAAACTGATTTTGTCAGGTTATTCCGGTGGTTCTGAAGTCAGTAACGCGCGCATGATGGCAAAAGTCGCCCTCTCGCTCGGTGTATCTAAATCCGACATTATTTTACTCGAGACCGCCAAAGACACATGGGAAGAAGCTCGGCAAGCTGCCGCTTTTGTGCGAAACAAAAAGCTAGCGTTGGTTACGTCAGCCAGTCATATGGACAGAGCGTTGCATGAGTTTCATGCGGCAGGGCTTAAGCCCTACCCGGCTCCTACCAATTATCTGGCGCAGAAAAACATTAAACAGTTTTGGGACCGCTACACACCGCAAAGCAAATACCTAGAGCAAAGCGAAATTTATTGGCATGAGCTGCTGGGTACAATTTGGCAAACACTACGTGATTGGGCCTCCGATTACGAAGAAACGGCCATCGAAGCGAAACAAACCAGCGCTTAAGCAAGTTTCTTAATTCATCATCCAAAAAACCGAAGTTAACGCTTCGGTTTTTTATTGCAGGTAATCAGTTAACTTGTAATCGACTGCTTTGATTCGCTAATTTCACGCCACAACGCTTAGCTCAAAGTGTTTGACTCAATTCAGCGCCTTTAGGCTATCGAGCTATCCTATGGACTCATTCGAGCCAGTTAGTCCTTTCCCTGCCAAGAACATGGTATTGATTCAAATTCCACTCCAAAACTGATAAATGAGATTCCAGTCTGGAACTCAAGCGGATTTATACGGTCTCAATGCGTGATAACGACTAAAATTAATTGCAACTATATGTCTGATTATCAAGCTTAGAAATGTCAAAAATAGCATTTAGAAATGTTTTTTGTTTGCTACTGAAAAAAATGCAGTCTAAAATACACGCCGCAAACAATTACAACAACTCAGCTAAAATGACTAACCGCTTGATCTATAGCGGTTTTTGTATTTTTGATAGTTTTAAAAAATTTGTCATTCAAGCTTATTAATCCAATACCTTGTAGTATTCGAGTGGACAACCCTATGGCAACCATTAAAGACGTCGCACGCCTCGCTGGCGTGTCAACAACGACTGTATCTCATGTCATCAACAAAACTCGTTTTGTTGCTGAAGCGACCCAAGAAAAGGTCATGGAAGCAGTAACAGAGTTGAACTATGCGCCAAGTGCAGTGGCTCGTAGCTTGAAATGCAACACCACACGTTCTATTGGTATGCTCGTAACGCAGTCAACCAACCTGTTTTTCTCCGAGGTGATCGACGGGGTTGAAAGCTACTGCTATCGCCAAGGTTACACCTTGATTCTGTGTAACACCGGTGGCATCTATGAAAAACAGCGCGACTACATTCGCATGTTGGCCGAAAAGCGTGTCGACGGCATTTTGGTAATGTGCTCGGATTTAACTCAAGAATTGTCTGAAATGTTAGAGCGTCACTCTGACATTCCTAAAGTAATCATGGATTGGGGCCCGGAAAGCTCACAAGCCGATAAAATCATTGATAACTCAGAAGAAGGCGGCTATCTGGCCACCAAATACCTGATTGAACATGGTCATACTCAAATCGCGTGTCTAAGCGGTCATTTTGAAAAAGCAGCCTGCCAAGAACGCATTCAAGGCTTTAAGCGTGCGATGGGTGAAGCCAACCTACCGGTCAACGAAGATTGGATTCTTGAAGGCAACTTTGAATGTGACACTGCAGTGCTAGCCGCAGATAAAATTGCGTCTTGGGATAACAAGCCAACAGCGGTATTTTGCTTCAACGATACCATGGCGTTAGGCCTAATGAGTCGTTTGCAACAAAATGGGATCCGCATTCCAGAAGATATGTCCGTGATTGGATATGACAATATTGAACTAGCTGAATACTTTTCGCCTCCCCTCACGACCATCCACCAGCCTAAGCGCCGCGTGGGTAAGAACGCTTTTGAGATACTTTTAGAGCGCATTAAAGACAAGGAACATGACAAGCGAATTTTCGAAATGCACCCTGAAATAGTAGAACGCTGTACAGTAAAAAACCTAATAAAATAAACAACATAGCGTACGTCCGTGATTTGAATCTTATTTCTTGGATCAATCGCATATTTTGAAATCATTTCTTGAAGCAGGATCACAGAATTAAAAACATATTGTGATCAGTCCCGCACATGCTGTTTTATGCTGTTTCTTGATGTAACAACGTAACCCAGCCACGCACAGGGCAAACCATTCGAAAGGATGGGACGCAAAGCTTCCGGCCTTACCCATAAGTGACAGTTATGAAAGGTAGCGGGGTTGCCGATGGCAAATATGTAAACTTAACAACATATTGACAATAGTTTACATAGTTTTGCTAATCTCTCGGACCTAAATTGGTGGCATCAAACACCGAGAAAAAAAAGCATGGACAAACCAGTACTTAAAGATTCAATGCGTCTATTCGAGCAGCTAGGTAGAGTAAAATCTCGTTCAATGTTTGGCGGATTTGGCATTTTTGTTGATGACACAATGTTTGCACTTGTCGTCGGAGACAAACTTCATATTCGCGCGAATGAGAAGTCGACAGCACAATTTAAAGATAAAGGTTATGAACCTTATGTCTATAAAAAACGTGGTTTCCCTGTCGTCACTAAGTACTACGCAATGCCAATGGACTGGCCAAATCAGATCGATTACCTACTTGACTTAGCTAAAGATGCTTTAGCAGTAGCCAAGTTGGAAAAAGAAACACAACAACAAGCGAAACCCGATCGCTTGAAAGATCTTCCCAATCTTAGGCTTGCAACAGAACGAATGCTCAAGAAAGCCGGAATTTCTTCAGTGGCACAACTGGAAGAGACTGGTGCACTAGGTGCTTATCGTGCAATCCAAGATTCACACGCTTCAGATGTGAGCTTAGAGTTACTTTGGGCTCTTGAGGGTGCGATTAAGGGAACACACTGGTCAGTCATACCGCAAGATCGACGCAGCGAGTTGATGGCAGGACTGAACGGCTGAATTAAGTTAAGTCACATCACGAACAAACCAGTGCAGAAATGCACTGGTTTTTTTTTGCCTGTATGAAAGATAATATCGCTTAGCACGTTCCTATAATTTAAGTGACTTCATCAGTTGGTTTAGTCGGTGTTTATTGCACCGTTCCCCCATACCTTAAAGGCATTTTTAATGGTCAGAATAAGCCGAAAGTTCATCTTGGCAAGCATAATTATATTATTGATTACAATAACTATTTACCAGACTCGTCAGTATTTCACTCTCGACAACGCAAAAGTCTACCAACAGCTATTGACAGATTTAATTTCACAATATTTCTGGCTTGCTGCAAGTGTGTATTTTGTTAGTTACGTTGTCCTCACCGCCCTCTCCATTCCCGGAGCGACGGTAGTGACCTTACTGGGTGCCGCCGCATTTGGCTTCTGGACAAGTTTGTTGCTGGTCTCCTTCGCCAGCTCAGTCGGTGCTACTCTCGCATTTCTAATGAGCCGATATTTCCTGCGAAGTTGGGTACAAAAACGCTTTGGCGACAAACTCTTGACCATCAATCAAGGTATCGAACGAGATGGTGCAATGTACTTATTTTCCCTTCGTTTAATACCTATTTTTCCGTTCTTTATTATTAATTTATTAATGGGAATTACCCCGATTACCACGTTGCGCTTCTATTGGATAAGCCAAATCGGCATGTTGCCTGGCACCGCGGTGTATCTCAATGCCGGTACTCAACTTGCGCAAATCGATTCATTATCAGGAATCATTTCACCTGCGGTGTTAATGTCGATGGCACTGCTTGGCGTGTTTCCTATACTAGCTAAATGGATGATAACAAAATGGAAAGCGGTCACAGACCGTTAAAGGGGGCGAAGTGAAAATCTATATCGGAGGAGACTCCGATAGAAACCCACATTGTGTGCGGTTTGCTTACATCACAACATATCGATTGCGAAGTGCGCGGCGAGAATCTATTTAGCCTCCAAGGAGAAGTGCCGTTTGACGAAACAACGCTTCCTTACATTTGGCTAAATGAACCTGAACAGTTTCAAGCGGCCAAGCAATTAATCAAAGACTACGACGCCCACCAACACTTTCCAAATGTTGATTGGCGCTGCCATCAATGTGGTGAGATGAATGAAGGTAACTTTGCCGTCTGTTGGCACTGCGGTGAATCCTATCAGCCGATTAGCCGATCTGATTTTGAATAAACTGAATTGAACGTTGGTTGAATTCATCGGGGCGCTCGACATTACACACGTGCCCACAATCCGCAATTTCATGTAATTGACTGAACTTATGCGCTGCAACCATCTCTTTCACAGGTTGGATAAACATGTAGTCCAACTCCCCCATCACATACAGCGTCGGAATCGCCAGATCACTCTCTTTGAAATAGCGCATCAAAGGGTTGACCTCGGACGTAAGCGTGTACCAGCGTTTAAATTCCTTCTGACACAGCTTCTTCGCTTCACGAATAAAAAGCAATCGTGACTGACGCTGATTACGTTGTGGCATGACTATATATGCAAATAACTTGTATAACCACATATAAGGGATGACATGCTTGAAAAGGTCACCTAGGGCCACCAGAACTTGCGAACGGGTGTTAAAACGCGTTACAGCGCCTCCTAGCACCATAGACAGAATTCGCTCCGGTGCAATTTCTGCTGCAGTGCGAACGATAATGGTGCCAAGCGACATCCCCACAAAGTGAGCAGCTTGAATATTGAGGTGATCCATAACATGTAAAATGTCGCGAGATACCGATTGAAAGGTATAGCGTTTCGCAATCAGATCTTTAAGTAATCGATTGGATTTTCCATGACCACGAAGATCGATTAACAGCAAGTTAAAGTGCTGTTTATACGCTTTAACCTGTTTACACCAAATCGAAGAGCTTCCTCCCGCACCATGCACAAACACCACCCACTCCTGACTGGTTGGATGGTAATAGGTTTTGTGAAAAAGCAAAGTGTTTGACATATCGACAAATGGTCCCTGTGTCGCTGGATTCGATTGGCAGCAAGACTAGCATAAGGTGTGAATGAAGGAAGCCGAATTAGATCAAAAAGCCGGTTTTACGTTGACTAACTGACGAACAATTCGGCGTTGCCTGACACACCAAGTAATAAAAAGCTAAGCCGAATAGGCATCAATGTCACCTACATTACCCAGTTTAGCCTCTCCCTCACTCTCAGCGATATATGGTTTCTTTCTCAATGGCGCTTCGATACAGTTCAAGATAATGCTTCGCCGCGCTGCTCCAACAAAAATCTTGTTGCATCGCTCGCTGGCGAAGTTGATTGATCTTCTCAGGTTGCTGCTCAAACAGCAGCAAAGAACTTAGCATAGTGATCAACAATTGCTCTGGACTTGGGTCATAAAAAGCAAACCCCGTCGCTTCAGGTGCGTTTTGGCCGTAATCGATAACGGTGTCTTTCAAGCCGCCAACACTGCGCACAATCGGTAAGGTGCCATAAGCCATGCTATAAATCTGATTGAGACCACACGGCTCAAATTCAGAAGGCATCAGAAAGAAATCCGACCCAGCTTCAACCCAGTGAGCAAGTTCGTTGTCATAAGCTTCGATAAAGCGCAGCTTGTCTGGAAATTGTTCCGCGAGTGCTTTGAGCTTGGTCGCCATGCCAATTTCCCCAGTGCCCACCACCACCATCTGTACATTATGCTCAAGAAATTGGGCCAATATCGGCAATAAATATTGAATGCCTTTCTGGTGAGTCAACCGGCACACCATGCCGTACATAGCGTTAGAGACTTCCGGCAAGCCAAGACGTTGCTGCAGTGCAGCCTTACACGCTTGTTTACCACCGAGCAAGCTATCGAGCTCCTGCGTGTAATTGGCTGGAATCAAAGTATCGGTTGCCGGGTTCCACGTTTGATAATCGCAGCCATTTAGAATGCCGACTAAATCGCCACTACGCTGCTGAAACTCACGCCCCATACCGTGGCTACCAAGTTCGGTTTTGAGCTCTTGAGCATACGTTGGGCTAACCGCAACGATTTTATCCGCAGTCATCACGCCCGCTTTAAGCATCGTGATATGACTGGCGCTGACGGCCGCTTCTGGAACATGTTTGGTATGAAATTCCGGAATACAACGCAGTTCATCGTAACTAAATACCCCTTTGAACACCGCATTGTGCACCGATAAAACACTACGAATGCGATGAAAAAACGAGTTGTCTCGATAGCGCTGACGCAATAAATAGGGAACAAGCCCGGTATGCCAGTCGTTGGAGTGTATGATTTGAGGCTTGAAATTGAGTTTCGGTAACATGTCTAGGCAAGCGGCGCTAAAAAACGCAAACCGTTCGCCGTTATCCATATACGCTTGGTTGTGCTCTGCGTACATTTCTGGCCTATCGAAGTAACGTTCACATTCGATCGCATAGACACAGACCTCACCAAGCGCCAATTGACGCACTCGATACTGCGTATGAGGCCAAAATGTTAGCTCTGTGTCTAACACAACAGGGGCTTCGTGCACGCCTTCAATACGACTGTATGCTGGTATACATAGACGTACATCTTGACCCAACTGCTTCAAACTTTCCGGAAGCGCTCTTGCTACATCGGCAAGACCGCCACTTTTAATTAAACCATCTGCTTCTGACGCAACAAATAGCACCGCTAAGTTGTCAGTAACCAATTTTTGCTCCTTTGGGGATTACCACAATTCCATTGTCAGATACATCATATCGCTGTCTATCTTCAAACTCATTGACTCCGATGCATGTACCTGGTGCGATATCGACATCCTTATCCACGATAACACGTCGAAGCGTACAGCCTGCGCCGATTTTTACACTACCTAAGAAAATACTTTCGCTTATGTCACAATCGGATGCAACGTTGGTGCGAAAACCTAGAACCGATTTCTTGATTTTGGAGCCGCGAATGTAACTACCGTTACACACTAAGCTATCAATAATTTGTACTTTCCCTTGCTCTGAGTCGGTAAAGGTTGCAGGCGGTAGCGGCGGCTGATAGGTATGCAATGGCCATTTGCGATTGTAGAGTGAAAATGGTGCGTCTACTTCAAGTAAGTCCATATGCGCCTGCCAGTAAGAATCAATCGTACCTACATCGCGCCAATAGGTAACCTCTTTCTCTCCTGGAATAAAGTTTTCGCTAAAGTCATACACATACACATCACCACGAGGAAACATTTTAGGAATGATGTTTTTTCCGAAATCATGTGAAGAACCCACATCTTCAGCATCTTCAATTAGCTCCGCAAACAGGGCTGGTGCTTCAAACACATAGTTACCCATCGAGACCAAAGCCACACCAGGCATACCCGGAATCGATTTGGGGTTCGCTGGTTTTTCCTCAAAGCCTATCATTCTCCCTTGCTCATCAACTTCAATGACGCCAAAATCACTCGCCTCAGATGCAGGCATACGAATCGCGGATACGGTGAGTTGAGCCCCTTTGTGCTTATGAAATTCCAGCATTTGGCGAATATCCATTTTATAGATATGGTCTGAACCAAAGATACAAATTTGTTGCGCCTCAGATACTTCCATAAACTGAAGGTTTTGATAAATCGCATCGGCTGTACCTTCATACCAACGTTTACCAGTTCGCATTTGTGCCGGAATTGCATCAATAAATCGGTCGGTGATACCGCTAATATTCCAGCCTTTCTTTAAATGCCGATTGAGAGATTGGGATTTAAATTGGGTAAGCACATAAATGCGCATTAAATCGGCATTCACAAAATTATTGAGCGCGAAATCGATCAAACGATAACTGCCACCAAATGGCACCGAGGGTTTGCTTCTTGAATTTGTCAGTGGACGTAACCTTGAACCTTCACCGCCCGCTAAAATCATACCCAGAACTCCGGCCATATACCCCTCCGCTTTGTTGCAACTGTGAACAAACATACTGAACGTTTTTATTCACTCAGATCACAACCAAAAGCTCTGAGTCACTAGCATGACGCCGACTTGTCGTTTTCGCGCACAAAATAAGCAATCACATGTATATAGATAACGTGATTCCGTATGGGATACAAATTAAATTTATGATTATTTTTTCTATATAGGAATTTGAAAAATAAAGAATATTCTATAGAAACATCACTTAATGCCAGACTAAATAAAAGCAACCATAAGTAAGCAGGTTTTTATAAAAACTAAGCGCGCAACCGTTGACTCGGAGAAGTTGGCTGGATGATATGAACACGTTCTTTGGTTTTGGTTTTCGCAACATACAGTGCGCTGTCAGCCTTGCTTAACGCATCCTGCATCGACATCGATGGCTCGACAATCAATCCGCCCAAGGAAAACGACAGTACAAAGGTGTCATTTGAGTAATGAATTTCGGTTTTAAGCCGCGCAGTCAAAGCTTTTAACGCTTGAACCGAATTAGAGCGAATGAGAATAACGAATTCACCATCGGCCCAGCGACAAGCACAGTCGTATTCACGCAACACTTTCTTAAGCGCCTGAGAAGCAAAACGCAGGCGTTTATCTTGCTCAAGATGCGAGCTAATATCCATGATTTCGACATCTTCCATACCATCAATAGATAACCAAACCAGACCAAAACAACCATTTTCGCGTTTGGCTCTCGCAAGTTCAGCATTGAGCTCTCGCTCCATTCCTGAGCGATTTAACAATCCAGTCAAAGGATCAATCATCGCCAGTTGATCAAGTGTCTCCGTGCGCTCTCGAACCAAAGAATCAAGCGAATGTCTGGAGCGAAACAGTTCACGATCGAGGCAATCAAGCTGATGATGAATATCAGCCACCATGTCGTGGGTATGAGGTGTCTGACTGTCTGGCAGCATGCGTTTGAGGTGGCGATACATATCCGCCATAGGCAGAAAGAAGCGGCGGCTCATGAAGGTGTAGAGCAGCACCGTAAACAATAAAAACATCGCAAAGCTGATTTCACTGAATGATTTTAGGTAGTTGCCATCCAATACCTTATCGATATCGACAAACTTAACCTGATACCAACCCAATTCAGCAATATATTTAATCGAAACAAAGGTGCCCGAGGATTCAAGCGTGACCACCAGAGTTTTGGTCTCTTGCCCCTGCCCCTGCTGCTTCATCGCCCCCATCACAGCATCGTAGCTCTTTTGATCGTGAATAATCTGATGCAACGACTTTTTATTCCTAAGTCTTTTTAAATGATTCACGAAGTCACCCGAGGTAAAGGAAGAGTCAAGTTCGATATCACCACTGTTGTTAACAAAAATGGTCGCCAAACCTGGGTATTGTTTACCAACTAATTTCGGCACCAAAGGTCCCAAGTCAAGAGAAGTACCAATAATACCGAGAAACTCACCGTTATGAATGATCGGCTGTGATATCCAAAGTTTTACCTCATGCAAATCATAGTCATAATCGATGGTTGCACCAAACAAGGTATGATTGACCCGCTGACTAAAATACCAAGACTGATTGGGGTTATTGGGAGATAGGTGGTAGCGCAAATATGACTGTTTTTTGGTGTCATCCTTGCTGCTCATATAAAAAGCCAAGTTCTCATTAAGCGCAATGTAATAGTTGTCTTCTGCGAACTTACCTCTTTGGCTTAACAGCCATTGCTGCGCTTTGCGCTGTTTTTGAGGATCGTTGGCGTCTAATGCCCAGTCAATCACGTTTTCGTTACTGGACAACACCTTAGCAACATCAATTTGTTGGGAAAGTGTCGACAATGCTTTCTCTGAGTCGTACTGAGTCGTTACTTCGCTATACTTCCAAAGTAATTGGTGCACAATATCGTCGACAAGGTGCTTCACTGAAAAGTACATACCGAAACAAAAAACGGCACATAGCATTACAACTACACCGAGTAGCTTAGTTCTAATTGTCATAGTTCCTTCTATACAACCAAATCATCCATTCCCAACAGTGACGATTTTATGCGTCAGAACGATTACTGAAATAAAATAGCATTAATTTATTGTATATTTCATAAAAAAAACCATTGTCCAACAAATAAGAACCTAGTTGCAATGTCTTGAATATAAAAAAAGCGACCCGAGGTCGCTTTTTTGGTTATTTTAGTAAAAAACCTTATGATTTCTTACGCTTATCGGTAACTTCCCATTTGCCATCGATATAAAGCGCAGTCCAACCTGATGGTTTTCCATCAATTTCTGAACGCACGTAGTTCTCTTTCGATTTACGACTAAAGCGAACCACGGTTGGGCGACCATCAGGATCATGAGTCGGCGCTTCCGTAAGGTAGTGGAACTTCGGTGACAAACGCTCTTTAAAGCGAACTAACTCCTCAACTAAAGGAGCACGTGTTTCGCGCGATTTAGGGAAGGTGCTGGCCGCTAAAAACAGCCCTGACGCACCATCACGCAGAACAAAGTACGCATCTGAGTTCTCACACGGTAGTTCAGGCAAATGCACAGGATCTTCTTTTGGAGGCGCAACTTCACCATTTTTCAGAATCTTGCGGGTATTTTTACAATCATCGCTGGTGCAATCCATGTACTTACCGAAACGGCCATTCTTAAGCACCATATCCGAACCACATTTATCACATTCAACAACCGGGCCGTCATAACCTTTCAGCTGGAATTCACCACGTTCAACAATGTAACCATCACAATTCGGGTTATTACCACAAACGTGCAATTTACGCTTATCGTCAATCAGATATGCATCCATCGCCGTTTCACAAATTGGGCAACGCTTTTTAGCACGCAGCGCAGCGGTTTCAACGTCTTCTTCTAGAACGTTAATCACGCCGTCTTCATCACCCAAGTTAATGGTGGTTTTACAACGCTCTTTTGGCGGCAAAGCGTAACCAGAACAGCCAAGGAACACCCCTGTCGATGCAGTGCGAATTCCCATCGGGCGTCCACAGGTTGGACACTCGATATCGGTCATAACAATATGATTTGGTTTCATACCGCCATGTTCTTCGTCCTCTTCAGCCTTGCCTAAATCGGCAGAGAAATCAGTGAAGAAGTTATCGAGTACGGTTTTCCAGTTCGCTTGACCTTCTGCAATTTGGTCAAGTTTCTCTTCCATACGCGCGGTAAAATCGTAGTTCATCAAATCATCAAAGCTATCGCCAAGACGATCGGTAACAATTTCACCCATTTTTTCCGCATAGAAACGGCGCTGATCGACTTTCACATAACCGCGATCTTGAATAGTTGAGATGATCGAAGCGTAAGTCGAAGGACGACCGATGCCACGTTTCTCAAGCTCTTTCACCAATGCCGCTTCCGTAAAGCGCGCTGGCGGTTTGGTAAAGTGCTGTTTAGGTTCGAGATCTTTCAAGCTAACCACATCACCAACCTGAACGGCAGGTAGAATCTGATCTTCATTTTTACCCAGCGGGCGCTGAACGCGAGTCCAACCATCGAATTTCAGAATGCGGCCTTTGGCTTTGAGCGTGAACTCTGCAGCCTTAACACTGACCGTGGTGGAATCGTATTGCGCAGGCGTCATTTGACACGCGACGAACTGATTCCAAATCAAGCTGTAAAGTTTATGCGCATCGGCATCAACGCCTTGTAAATCTTCCGATTTAACGTTGACATCCGATGGACGAATCGCTTCGTGCGCCTCTTGTGCGCCCTCTTTACTGCCATATACATTGGGTTTTGACGGCAGATACGCATCACCGAACTCTGAACCAATATAACCGCGCACGGCATCGACCGCTTCGCTGCTCAAGTTGGTTGAGTCGGTACGCATATAGGTGATGTAACCCGCTTCATACAAGCGCTGCGCCAGCATCATGGTTTTCTTTACGCCATAGCCAAGACGCGTACTCGCCGCCTGCTGCAGTGTCGAGGTGATGAACGGCGCCGAAGGTTTACTTGACGTCGGACGGTCTTCACGCTTGCACACTTCATATTGCGCTTTTTCAAGTACCGCAACCGCAGCTTTAGCTTCCGCTTCGTTGACTGGCTTAAACGCACTGTCATTCTTTTGCGCCACCAGCAAACGAAAATCGCTATTGTCTTGAGTTTTGGTATTAGCGTGAATATCCCAGAATTCTTCTGGAACAAAGGCTTTGATCTCGCGCTCACGCTCAACCAGCAGTTTAACAGCGACCGACTGAACTCGTCCTGCAGATAAGCCACGTGCGACTTTTTTCCACAATAACGGCGATACCATAAAACCAACCACACGGTCCATAAAGCGACGTGCTTGCTGGGCGTTGACGCCATCCATGCTCAGTTCGCCCGGTTTTTTGAACGCCTGTTGGATCGCGTTTTTAGTGATCTCGTTAAACACAACACGTTTATATCGCTCTTCATCGCCACCGATGATCTCACGTAGGTGCCAAGCGATAGCTTCTCCTTCGCGGTCCAAATCGGTTGCGAGATAAACGCTGTCTGCGTCTTGCGCTAATTTTTGTAACTCTGCGACGACTTTTTCTTTTCCTGGCAGAATTTGATAGTTCGCTTCCCAACCATGATAAGGGTCGACACCCATTTTCTTGATCAGAGAGTTGCGGTCTTTCTCTTGTTTAATACGCGCTTTTTCTTCTGCGCTCAGACCTTTTGTTGATACAGCGGCAGCTTTTTTGCCCGAACTTTGGCCGGCAGTTGGCAGATCACGTACGTGGCCTACACTCGACTTTACAATGAAGTCTTTGCCTAAATATTTATTGATGGTTTTTGCCTTGGCTGGCGATTCCACAATAACGAGTGATTTACCCATAATTGACTCAAATGCCCTTAATCACTGTTGCGAATTTAATCGCACAACGTACTTAAAATTAAATTTCTTTTTTTACTATTGAGCGAGAAGACTAGAAGATCAATACCTTTTTTTAAAATGCGCATTGACTGCTCGACAATTGGACGACCCAAATCAAGATTCGAATTATTCTCAAACTCAATATATCGTCTTCATATATCCCGATCCGTTTCGTCGGGTATATCGCGGGCGCTAGAATTCGGCACATACTAAACGTGTCGAGCATAAAACCCACCATAGCGAATCGGTTTTATGCCTTCGATCACAAAAGAAAAACCGCACTCATCATGCCCTAAGTCAATTGAATTTGCCGAAAATCCCCATACAATCGACTCAATTACGAATAATCAGGTATAGACGATGAGCGATAAAAAAACCATTTCAGAATTCGAGTTACTTCTGATTGCGAATCAATTGATTCAAGACCACGATAACTATATAGATGGTATGCACGCGAATAAAGTTGAAGAAAAAGACGATGTCTTAGTCTTTAAAGGTGAATACTTTCTCGATGCTAACGGCTTACCTACCGAAAAAACGACCGCCGTCTTTAATATGTTTAAATATTTGGCTCATCATTTATCAAAAGAGTTCACTTTGCAGCAATAAAACTCGGTGGTGATAAACTCAAAGCAAACTAAAAAGCTTGTCTTTCGACAAGCTTTTTGGCTTTTATTTCACGCTTAACGACGCCAATTTATCAAAATAATCAGGAAACGTTTTTGACGTACATTTCGGGTCATTAATCGTAATTGGCGTATCACTCAGTGCCACCAGCGAAAAACACATCGCCATGCGATGGTCATCGTAGGTATCAATGGTTGCATGCTGCAGTTGGCTTGGAGGCGTAATAATAATGAAATCCTCGCCCTCTTCAACGGTAGCGCCAACTTTGCGTAATTCGGTAGCCATCGCAGCAAGACGATCGGTCTCTTTAACACGCCAGTTGTAGACATTGCGAATCGCAGTGGTGCCTTTGGCGAATAGTGCCGTAGTTGCAATCGTCATCGCGGCATCTGGAATGTGGTTAAAATCGAGGTCGACTGCGTTTAACTCACCAGCGCGAGCGGTGATGTAATTGCTGCCCCATTCGATTTCTGCGCCCATCTTTTCAAGTGCATCAGCAAATTGAATGTCACCTTGAATACTGTCTTTGCCAATCCCTGTCACCTTGATTTCACCGCCTTTGATAGCCGCTGCAGCAAGGAAGTAGGAAGCAGATGACGCGTCGCCTTCGACTAAAAACTCACCCGGAGCGACATATTGCTGACCACCTTTGACGACAAATTGTTTGTAGTCTCGGTTTTCAACAGTGACGCCAAATTGCGCCATGATGTGCAGCGTAATATCAATATAAGGTTTAGACACCAAATCACCGGCAATATTGATGGTGGTTTGCGCTTCACATAGCGGAGCAGACATCAAAAATGCAGTTAAAAACTGGCTCGAGATAGAGCCGTCAATCGACACTTCTCCACCTTTAAGCCCGGTCCCTAAAATACGCAGTGGTGGATAGTTTTCGTTTTCCAAGTACTCAATTTGCGCTCCAGCTTGACGAAGCGCATCGACTAAATGGCCAATCGGGCGCTCTTTCATGCGCGGCTCGCCAGTGAGTACAAACTCGCCTTGGCCCAAACATAGCGCCGCCGCTAATGGACGCATTGCAGTGCCGGCGTTACCCAAGAACAGTTCGAGTGACTCAGACGCGTGAAACGCGCCGCCAATGCCTTGTACTTCACATTCAGTTTTGTCGGCAGACAAACGATAAGCGACACCAAGTTTTGTGAGCGCATTAAGCATGTGACGAATATCATCACTATCAAGCAAATTGGTTAACTTGGTGGTTCCTTTCGCCAGCGCCGCAAGTAATAAGGCGCGATTTGATACACTTTTTGAGCCCGGCAAATTGACTTCGCCATTGACTTTATTAATTGGTTGTAAGGTCAGGCTTTCCATTAATGTTGTGTTTCCTTGGCTGCTGCAAATCCTATCATGCAGCAACGACTTATTTTTCGTATTTGCAGCCTATCTAAATTCGGTGCTGAACACCACCCCAAAATTGAGCCAGTTAATAGGTTTTATCCACTCTAACGCCATCATCAAAATAAAGGATGCGAACATCGTCGCCGCGCTCAAACAACATGTTTGGATCAACATCTTGCATTACATCGACTAATTTGCCGTCTTTGGTTTTAATCAGCAGCTCAACCAACTTGTATTCCACACGGTAAACTTGGTTCTCATGTTGGTGCGCGAGGCTTCCCCCTGCAATGGCCCCTACTGCAGTCGCAAGCTCTTTTCCTGAACCGCCGCCAAACTGATGCCCGACCACACCGCCAACTACCGCGCCAAGTAAGGTTTCCCAACCGTGACTCTTAGATTGCACAATTTCATGCTGTGTGACATAGCGAATGGAATCAACCTCACCAAAAATAACCTCATTAACCGGTCTTGCTTGATTGCGTTGATATGCAGCATTGGCAACGAGCGGAAAAATCACTAATATCCATAGCCACTTTTTCATTCAAAAACTCCTTCATGTGTTGAATTATGTCGATATATATCACCGAGCTCGATTCACGTTTCTTGGATTTTCCATCGCCGCATGAGGCACTTGAAGAACCCAATGGATTACTCGCCTTTGGCGGTGATTTAAAACCACAGCGAATCTTGGCCGCTTATCATCAAGGCATTTTCCCTTGGTATGGTCCGGGCGATCCGATTTTGTGGTGGAGCCCAGCGCCGCGCGCGGTATTTAATCCTAAGACATTTAAACCAGCAAAAAGTCTAAAAAAATTTCAAAAAAAACAACAATATTTGGTTACTATCAACCAAGCAACAGACCGTGTTATTGAGCTCTGCGCGGCCACTCGCAGCGCCGAAGAAACCTGGCTCAATACCGAGATGCGCGCGGCTTATCAAGATTTAGCCCGTCAAGGACATTGCCACTCGGTGGAAGTTTGGGACCACGAAAAACAGCTGATTGGCGGTCTGTATGGTCTTTCGGTTGGGCGACTCTTTTGTGGTGAATCGATGTTCAGCCTTAGCCCCAACACCTCGAAAATTGCGTTATGGTATTTTTGCCACCACTTCAATCAATGTGGTGGTCAACTGATTGATTGCCAAGTGATGAACCCGCACCTTGCCTCACTCGGCGCGACAGAGCTTAAGCGTGAAGATTTTCTTCAATCCCTGCTATCTTTAAGAGAACAGCGTGTTGATTCACACTGCTTCCATCGTCAAACTTTGTCGTTATCAGATCAGGAACCTCAATGAGCATCGAACTCCAGCATATTAGAATCGGTCTGACCACCAATCATCCATGCAGTTATCTTGCGAATCAAGAAGAACGCGTTGCTGTTGCACTCGACCCACAAATGCACAGCTCATCCAGTTATGAAGTGCTGCTTGCTAACGGTTTTCGCCGCAGCGGTGATACCATTTACAAACCGCACTGCAGTGACTGCCAAGCCTGTGAAGCCATTCGTCTATCGATTCCTGACGTGCAATTAAGCCGTAGCCAAAAACGGATTAAAAACAAAGCCAGTATGCTCTCTTGGGTGATGAAAGACAGCATGGACAAAGACTGGTTTGAGCTGTACTCGCGCTATATTGAAGTACGCCATAAAGATGGCTCTATGTATCCACCTAAACGCATGGAGTTTGACCAATTTTCGCAAAGTTCTTGGCTGAATACTCAATTTTTGCACATCTATGATCAGCAAACCTTAGTCGCTATCGCCGTAACAGATGTGATGTCTAACTCGGCCAGTGCTTTCTATACCTTCTATGACCCAGACCATGCAATATCCATGGGCACCGCTGCGGTACTATTCCAAATCGAGTATTGTCAGCAACAAGGTAAGCAGTGGCTTTACCTTGGGTATCAAATTGACGAATGTCCTGCGATGAACTACAAAGTGCGTTTTCAACGCCATCAAAGGCTAGTAAATCAGCGTTGGCAAGGGTAGAATACGCCCAACTTTACATAATTCCATTTTATCGGCATTATTGGCCGGCTAAAATTGCCCATTTTTAAAAGAGGATTAAATGGCTAAAGAAGACGTAATTGAGATGCAAGGCACTGTCCTTGATACTCTTCCAAACACTATGTTCCGTGTTGAGCTAGAAAACGGCCACGTGGTTACTGCTCACATCTCTGGTAAAATGCGTAAGAACTACATCCGCATTCTGACTGGCGACAAAGTCACAGTAGAGATGACACCATACGATCTATCTAAAGGTCGCATCGTCTTCCGTGCTCGTTAATTTTTAATTCTCGAACACAAACAAAAAACGGAGCTTATGCTCCGTTTTTTGTTGCTGCGACAATCAGCAATCTATTTACTAAGCGCTAATTTATAGTGCTCTCGGCACACCGAAACGTAGCGTTCATTACCACCAATAGCAACTTGATCACCTTCTTTGATCGGGTTACCCGCTTCATCAGTGCGGATCACCATGTTGGCCTTGCGACCACAGTGACACACGGTTTTTAGCTCAATGAGTTTATCAGCCCATGCCAATAGATACTGACTACCTTCAAACAACTCGCCCATGAAATCTGTTCTTAGGCCGTAACAAAGTACTGGAATACCTAACTTGTCGACCACTTCAGTAAGCTGGTACACCTGCTGTTTGGATAAAAACTGGCATTCATCAATCAAGATACAGTGCAGTGTCTGCTGTTGGTGCAGAGCTTCAATCGCGGCAAACATGTCGGTTTCTGAGCCAAACAGATGGGCGTCCGATTCAAGACCAATTCGTGAAGCGACTTTACCCACCCCAAAACGGTCATCAACGGCGGCCGTGAAGATCACCGGATTCATGCCCCGCTCTTGGTAGTTAAAAGACGATTGCAGCAGAGTGGTGGATTTACCGGCGTTCATTGCCGAGTAATAGAAATACATCTGAGCCACGAGAACAGTTCCTAAATAATGTAAGTGACAACAAAGAAAAAGGGCTGTGCAAGCAGCCCTTCCTTTTACTTAATAACTAACATGACGCGATTAACCGCGGCGCCAAGTGGTCCCTTGCGGACCATCTTCCAACACAATGCCCATCTCGGTCAGTTTGTCGCGAGCCATGTCGGCATTTGCCCAATCCTTCGCAGCGCGCGAATCATTACGCAGTTTGATCAAGGCTTCAATTTCAGCCACATCATCATCTTCGCCGCTGGCACCACCTTGTAAAAAGGCTTCTGGATCTTGGTGTAAAATACCAATCACATCGGCAAGTTGACGTAAGCGAGCCCCCAAACCATTGGCTTGAGCTAAGTCATCGCCTTTAATGCGGTTCACTTCACGCGCCAAATCAAACAGCACGGAGTAAGCCTCTGGAGTATTGAAGTCATCGTTCATCGCTTGATTGAAACGACTAACAAACTCTTCACCACCTGCAGGTTCAACAGAGGTATCCAAACCTCTTAGCGCCGTATATAAACGTTCTAAAGAAGCTCGAGCTTGGTTGAGGTTCTCTTCGCTGTAGTTTAATTGGCTGCGATAGTGACCTGACATCAAAAAGTAACGTACGGTTTCTGCATCGTAATGTGCGAGTACGTCACGAATGGTAAAGAAGTTGCCCAATGATTTAGACATTTTTTCTTTGTCCACCATCACCATACCGCTGTGCATCCAAGTGTTGACGTACTGGGTATCGTGCGCGCAGCAAGACTGTGCGATTTCGTTTTCATGGTGCGGGAACTGCAAATCTGAGCCACCGCCGTGAATGTCAAAATGGTCGCCTAAAATTGAAGAGTTCATTGCGGAACATTCGATGTGCCAACCAGGACGTCCTGCGCCCCATGGAGAATCCCATGTTGGCTCACCCGGTTTGGACATTTTCCACACCACGAAATCCAGTGGGCTACGTTTGGCGGTTTCGACATCCACTCGAGCACCCGCTTGCAACTGATCCAAATCTTGTTTAGAGAGCTTGCCGTATTCGTCAAATTTGCTGACTTCAAACATCACATCGCCGTTGTCAGCCACGTAAGCAAACCCACGCTCGATCAGCTTTTCAACCAATTCAATAATTTCTGCAATGAATTGAGTTGCACGCGGCTCAACATCCGGACGCTTCATATTTAGAGCATCGAAATCCGCGTGCATTTCTGCGATTAAACGCTCAGTCAGTGATTCACAGCTTTCGCCGTTTTCCGCCGCGCGCTTGATGATTTTGTCGTCAATATCGGTGATGTTACGCACAAAGGTTAAGTCGTAACCAAGGAAGCGCAGGTAACGCGAAACAACGTCAAACGAAACAAAGGTGCGTCCGTGACCGATATGACAGAGATCGTAAATGGTCACACCACACACGTACATGCCAACTTTGCCAGCATGAATGGGTTTAAATTCCTCTTTTTGTCTCGTCAGGGTGTTATATATCTTAAGCATGATCTCTGTCTGATATTTGATAGTAAAAATTGTCGGCTAGTATACCAAGTTGCAGGCGCTTAGTAAGCCCCAAAGCAGGGGAAAAACAAGCATAAACCACCAATGCCAACTCCCAGAGATCACTTTTCGCATATAAAAATCGCTAAAGTTGATATAGAATCTCAACTTCAACTCTAAATCCGTTAAATAAAGGTAATAATCATGATCACCCTTCACACAAATTTTGGTGACATCAAAATTCAGCTTAACGAAGAAAAAGCGCCAGAGACAAGCGCCAACTTCCTGCAATACTGTCGTGATGGTTTCTATGACAATACCCTATTCCACCGTGTTATTGATGGTTTCATGGTTCAAGGTGGTGGCATGGAATCGGGTCTTCGCGAAAAAGCCTCTCGCGCGCCAATCAAGAACGAAGCGAACAATGGCTTAAGCAACAAAGTCGGCACTTTAGCGATGGCTCGTACTATGGAACCGCATTCAGCGAGCTCGCAATTCTTCATCAACGTCAACGACAACACTTTCCTAGATTTTCGCTCAGAAAGCCTTGATGGTTGGGGCTACTGCGTATTCGGTGAAGTGGTTGAAGGCATGGACGTGGTTAACAAGATCAAATCTGTTGATACTGGTTCTATGGGCATGCACCAAGATGTACCACTAGAAGAAGTGGTTATCACTGGCACCAGCATCGAAGAGTAATTCTATGGAGCGCGCATTGCGCGCTCTTGTTTTGGAATATTATGACCACACTGTTTATATCTGATCTGCATCTCACCCCTTCTGCTCCTGAAATCACCGCCTGTTTTATCCGTTTTATGCGTGAAGAAGCCATTCATGCTGACGCCCTATATGTGCTTGGTGATCTGTTTGAATTTTGGATTGGTGACGACGACAATTCGCCTTTTGCGAGCGAAATAAAGCGCGAGTTTAAAACCCTCACTCAAGCTGGCGTACGATGTTATTTCACCCAAGGCAACCGCGACTTTTTGGTCGGTAAACGTTTTGCAAAACAAACTGGCGTAACGCTGCTCGGCGATGAAACCGTCATTGATCTTTACGGACAAAAAGCGGTCATCTTGCATGGCGATACCCTGTGTACCGATGATGTGCAGTATCTGGCGTTTCGCGAAAAAGTTCATCGGCCTTGGTTGCAGTGGTTGTTTAACCGCATTCCCTTTACCTTCAAAAAGAAAATTGTTGCCAAAGTCCAGACTGACATCAGTCAAAATAAGAGTATGAAATCCATGGACATCATGGATGTGACGCAAGCTGAAGTCGAAGCGGTGATGAATAAATACCAGGTAGACTTAATGATCCACGGCCATACTCATCGACCGAATATTCACGTGTTTGATTCAAGAAAACGCATCGTACTCGGAGACTGGTATGAACAAGGCTCGGTGTTGGTTTGCACGGCTAATCAGTTAGATCTACAAACTCGTCCGTTTATTTAATACTTAAACGTGACCAAGGTTGTTGAAAATTCGTTATCAAAACGTATGCTATGAGGTATACCCCTGAGTAAGAAGTACACCTCATTGACATACTCTTATATTGCTCGCCAGCCCATTTTGGACCGCCAAACTAAAACCATAGGTTACGAATTACTGTTTCGCGACGGTCCAGACAACCGCTTCCCTGATATCGAACCGGAATTGGCCACCAGTCGTCTTCTGTCCGATCACTTTCTGACCGCGCATTATAATACGCTGGGTTCTTGTTTGGGCTTTGTTAATTTTCCATATGACAGCTTAATCAACCGAGTGCCAACCTTATTTCCTGCTGGTAACTTGGTGATCGAGATCCTCGAAGGATGTGAGCCAAGCGATGAGTTGTTGCAAGCGATCAAAGAGATGGCAAGCGCTGGCTATATCATCGCACTCGATGATTTTATTCCCAACGCCAAATGGCGCCCTTTCCTGCCGTATGTATCGATCATTAAATTTGATATTCGCCTGTATTCAATTGCCAAAGCGCAAACATTTATGGCCAAGCTAAAAAATAGCAAAATCAAATTTTTGGCAGAAAAAGTGGAAACGTATCAGGAGTTTGAACAAGCAAAACTGGCAGGTTTTGACTACTTCCAAGGCTATTTCTTTAGTAAGCCCGAATTACTGCAAACCAAATCGCTAGCCCCCTCAATTCACACTGTAGTGCGTTTATGCCAAGAGATCGCAAAACCTGAATTCGACTTTGTCGCCATTGAAAACCTGATCAGCCAAGACCTGTCACTTTCTTTTAAATTGCTGTCATCGGCAAATTCATCGGCATCAATAACCAGTCAAATTCGCTCATTTCGCCAAGCCGTCGTCTATCTTGGCGAGGAGAAACTGCGCAAATTTGTTGCGCTGGTTGCCATCGCCTCAACACATGATTCTAAACCTGAGCATCTGTATACGCTTTCTATTCAGCGAGCGCGGTTTTGCGAGTTGATTTACCAGCAGTTTCATCATGATTCAAGTTCGGCATTCTTAACCGGAATGTTTTCGCTGCTCGACAGCGTATTAGACCAACCACTTGAAAGCATACTTGCGAAAATTCCAGTCGATGAAGAAGTGAAACGCGCGTTGTTACAAGGCGAAGGGCTACTTGGGCAAATACTGAATCTCATTCGTGCATATGAAAATGCCGATTGGTCAGAAATCAGTCGCATAAGCTCAGCGTTGGATTTAGAAGAAAACGCGATATGTGATAGCTACACCGCAGCGGTAAAATGGACCAGTGATCTGCTCCCCGCATAGAGATTTACTTCATCTAACCAGGTCGATACACTAGGCTTTTCCCTAGCAAGACTTACCCATGACCACCATCTGTCCATGCCATAGTGGCAAAACCTACCAAGAGTGCTGCGAGCCTGTCCATCAAGACGCTCATGCAGCAACGTTACCAGAACAATTAATGCGCGCGCGATATAGCGCTCATGTGTTGGGTTTGGTGGACTTTGTTGTCGATACCTACCATGCCAGCTGCCATGCTGAAAAGCAGCGCGATGCTATCGCTGACTCAATCAACAGCGAATGGGTCAAGCTTGACGTCCACAGCAGTGAAAATGCAGCCTCAGCTGATGAGGGCTACGTCACTTTTAGTGCTTATTTTACTCAAGACGGCGAGCAGCTATGCTTAACCGAACGCTCTCGCTTTGTTCGAGAGCAAGGCCAATGGTTTTATATTGACGGTACGTTCCCAGAGCAGTCGCGCGATGAGCGTTTCAATCAACCGATTAACGCCCTCAAAGTTGGACGTAATGATCCCTGCATTTGTGGCAGTGGTAAAAAGTTTAAGAAGTGCTGCGGATAAGATTTGAACTGATACTCGCATTTGAACACAAAAAAACCGACCTTAAGGTCGGTTTTTTATTTGCTACGGGAGGATTATTTGCCAATAAACTCAGCGCCGTTCATGTATTTCTGCAGAACTTGTGGAATCGCAATGCTGCCATCTGCTTGTTGGTTATTCTCAAGAATCGCCACCATAGTACGACCGACTGCCAAACCTGAACCATTTAGTGTATGGACAAGCTCTGGTTTTTTCTCACCTTTACGGCGGAAACGCGCTTGCATGCGACGCGCTTGGAAATCCCACATGTTTGAACAAGATGAAATTTCACGATAGGTTTGCTGCGCTGGAACCCAAACTTCCAAGTCGTAGGTTTTACGCGCACCAAAGCCCATATCGCCAGCACACAACACCACTTTACGGTAAGGCAGTTCCAGTAGTTGTAGAACTTTTTCTGCGTGTCCGGTCAACTCTTCAAGCGCAGCCATCGATTCTTCCGGTTTGGTGATTTGAACCAACTCGACTTTGTCAAACTGGTGCATACGAATCAAACCACGCGTATCACGGCCATACGAGCCCGCTTCTGAACGGAAACACGGCGTGTGTGCGGTCATTTTAAGTGGCAGATCTGTCTCTTCAGAAATGGTATCGCGCACTAAGTTGGTTACAGGCACTTCCGCGGTTGGAATCAATGACAGCTTACGAGGCTCTTCATCATTCACTTTCTCGACCAAAGGTTCGGTATGGAACAAGTCTTTACCAAATTTTGGTAACTGACCCGTACCGTACAGGCTGTCTGCGTTCACAAGGTAAGGCACATACATTTCTGTATAACCGTGCTGCTCGGTGTGAAGATCCAGCATGAATTGTGCAATCGCACGGTGTAGGCGTGCAAATTGACCACGCATAACAATAAAACGAGCGCCAGTGATCTTAGTTGCGCTAGCGAAATCTAAGCCGCCGCCCATTTCACCAAGGTCAACGTGGTCTTTGACTTCGAAATCATACGCTTTCGGCTCACCCCAACGAGAAATTTCAACGTTGTCGTTTTCGTCTGCGCCGTCTGGCACATCGTCAGCAGGAACGTTTGGTACCGACAAAGTGATCTCTTCAAGTTGCGCTTGCACTTGATTTAGCTCGACTTTTTTCGCCTCTAGATCGCTACCTAGCGAACCGATTTGCTGTTTGATTTCTTCTGCGCCAGCTTTATCGCCAGCCGCCATTTTTTGGCCAATTTGCTTGGAGATGGAGTTACGCGTGGATTGTAAATTTTCAACTTCTACTTGAATCGACTTACGTTGCTCTTCAAGTTTACGGATAGCCTCTACGTCAAGTTTAAAGCCTCGACGTGCCAATTTTGCCGCTGTTTCATCCAGCTCAGTACGAAGTAATTTAGAATCCAGCATTGTTAATCCTATGCTTTTTTTGTGATAAAAAACGCGTGGTAACCACCACGCATTATTGAATACGTTAACTCGTCAACGATACCCAAAAGCCACTAATTTTCATAGCGCTTTTGTGGGCTATTTGCGTCTAAACTAGCCAAGTAATCTAACTTTTCGCCAATTTTCGTCTCAAGACCACGATTGGTTGGCTGATAGTAGCGTTTTCCTACCATTTCTGGAGGCAAATATTGCTCACCGGCAGCAAAAGCACCTGGCTCATCATGCGCGTAGCGATACTCCGCGCCATAACCTAAATCTTTCATTAGGCTGGTTGGTGCATTGCGCAAGTGATGCGGCACCTCATATTCGGGTAGATTATGCGCATCGTTCAGCGCTTGCTTCCAAGCACTGTACACCGCATTACTTTTTGGCGCGCATGCTAGGTAAACAATAGCCTGAGCGATGGCGCGCTCCCCTTCTGCAGGACCAACGCGCGTAAAGCAGTCCCACGCAGACAGCGCCACCTGCATGGCTCGCGGATCGGCGTTGCCGATATCTTCCGAAGCAATCGCCAGTAAACGCCGCGCAATGTACAAAGGATCGCAGCCAGCACTAATCATTCGCGCTGCCCAATAAAGAGCGCCATCCGGGTTAGAGCCGCGAATCGATTTGTGTACCGCTGAAATTAAGTCGTACCAAACATCGCCTTTGTTATCAAAACGCGCAACTTTCTCTCCGGCAACTTGGGCCAAAAGCTCGAGAGTAATCACTTTCTCACCTTGAGGGTTTTCAGCCGCCATATCATAGAGCAGCTCAAGGTAATTCAGCGACATACGTGCGTCACCATTGACGAGTTCGGCAAGGCGATCCAGCACATTATCGTTAAACTGAGCAGGGGTTGTACCTAATCCTTTTTGCTCATCACCAATGGCTTGATCAAGTGCCTGACGGATTTCTTGATTGGATAACGAGGTGAGTTTGTAGACTCGCGCACGTGAAAGCAGTGCGTTATTCAATTCAAACGATGGATTTTCTGTGGTCGCGCCAATAAAGGTCACGGTGCCGTCTTCGATATGAGGCAAAAAGGCGTCTTGCTGAGATTTGTTAAAGCGATGGACCTCATCGACAAACAAGATAGTACGCCGCCCAGCCATTTTGTTTTCGCGCGCTTTTTCAATTGCCGCGCGTATCTCTTTCACCCCAGAGGTGACAGCAGAAACACGCTCAACTTCGGCACTTGCATAGTTAGCTGCAACTTCTGCCAGCGTGGTTTTGCCAGTCCCTGGCGGCCCCCATAAAATCATTGAGTGAATATGACCACCTTCAAGGGCTTTACGCAAAGGCTTACCCTGACCAAGCAAATGTTGCTGACCAATATATTGCTCAATGGTTTGCGGCCGCATACGTGCAGCAAGGGGACGAAAATCTTCGTCCCCTGAGAAGTCTAAGCTGTAGTTACTCACAATCGTAAATACTCTCGGTTAATCTCTTTGGTCGTCAACCTCAACACCTTTCGGAACCACAAATGTGAAGCGGTCTTTACTTGGCGTTTTTAAGCTCACATGATCAAAGCTGAATTGGCTTTTTTGGCCGTCCTGCTCAATCACGCCAAAGCCTTTAACGACGCCTTTGGCACCAATTTCAATCTTGAACTGGCCTTGGTTTGAATCTGCCGCCGTCGGCGTTAATGTGAACACATCGCCTTGCTGCTCAACATTGTAATTGTCCCAGTCGCTGGCTCGGTTACGGGTCAAAAGTACAAATGGGGTTTGCTCAGTAGCTTGCTCTTGCCAATAAATGCTGACTTGTTCCACAAACGGGCTGTAGTACCAAAGCGTTTTACCATCAGACACCAATACGTTTTCATCAGGTTCTGTGGTGGTCCAGCGAAACAAACTTGGTCTGGCAATTTCAACTTTGCCTTTGCCTTCCATCACGACTTCACCATCAGGCGCCGTCACGGTTTGCGCGAAATCGGCACTGAACCCATCCGTCAGTTGCAGACGTTGATTGAGAACATCTTTGGGTGCCGCCAGCGCAGATAGACTGACAAAAAATAGGCCTAACAGTTTTTTCATTCAATTCGCTCCATTATCTAACCTTGGCAGTATAATCTTTTTTGATTCAAATATTTAACGCCACTGATCGAATTAGGTTAGATTTTTGTCTATGAGTTCCCACAACATTGCTTAAATTTTTTACCACTGCCACAAGGACAGAGATCGTTGCGCCCTACTTGTTTATATGGGTTCACACTTTGCGATTTTCCACCCGTCAAGGCTTCATCGGCTGATAATGCCACTTCGCTTATCATCAAATCCAGTTGAGGCAATAAGTCATCCAAACTAGGAGGATTGTCGATTCCCGCTAGCTTCATTTGCTGCTGGGTTTGCTCTTCATCAATCGCCAGCATCATCGTCGTGAGCAGCGCTTGAAGCATGCGCTGGGTACCATCAGTTAAACTCGCCTGTTGCCAAGCCTGCTCAACATAGGACCACACGCTCATAAAGCCTTCGGCAAAATCCGCCAATGATTCGTTTTCTGATTGAGCGGGCAGCACATTCAATATCGAATAGGCGCTGGTTTTCAATTGCTGATATTGAGCGTGAATATGCTCAACGACCATAGGTTCTAACTTACTTTCAGCATCGGGAAATAAAGGCGCAACCCAAGTTTTTGGGTCAAGCGGTTCACGACTGATGTTGGCCGCTAGTACCGCTCCCTCGATAAAAAATTCCGATTCAAAAACATCGTCGAGGCTTGCCAGTGAAATCAATGAATAACTCATGAAATACCATTACTTAAAATTCGAATTCGTACCATTATAACCAAAGCCATACCGAGCGGTCACTGAATAGGGTGACATTCGTGGTTATTCCCTCTAAAATCTCGCCTCTATTTTTCTAAGGTAATGATGATGCGACTCGTTTTAGGCCCAATGGAGGGCGTGCTAGACCATTTAATGCGTGAACTCCTAACTGATATCAATGACTACGATTTATGTGTCACTGAATTTGTGCGCGTCGTCGATCAAAAATTACCTGAACATGTGTTTCATCGCTTGTGTCCGGAACTTAGCCAAGGTTCGATGACCAAATCGGGCGTCCCGGTGCATCTGCAACTATTGGGACAAGACCCGATTTGGATGGCAGAAAACGCCAATTTTGCGGCAGAGCTTGGCGCCAAAGGCATCGACATTAACTTTGGCTGTCCTGCTAAAACCGTGAATAAAAGCAAAGGCGGCGCGGCGCTGCTACAACACCCAGAAATGATTCACCAAGTGGTCAAAGCGTGCCGAGAAGCGGTACCAAGCCATATTCCAGTGTCAGCGAAAATTCGCCTTGGCTGGGAAGACCCACAAGATTGTTTTGAGATTGTCGATGCCGTAGAAAGCGCTGGAGCAAATGAGCTGACCGTTCATGCCCGCACCAAAATGGGCGGCTATAAGGCCAATGAAATTAAGTGGGAATACATCGAAAAAATTCGTCAAAAGCACCAGATTCCGTTGATCGCCAATGGCGAAATTTGGGGCTTTGAAGATGGTCAGAGATGCATGCAAGTGACTGGCGTAGACTCGCTAATGGTGTGCCGCGGAGCCTTTAATATTCCAAATTTAGGCAATATGGTGAAATACGACCATCAACCGATGGCTTGGTACGACGTCGTTAGCCTGATGATTGCTTACTCGCGCTATGAAATCAAAGGCGATAAAGGCTTATACTATCCGAACCGTATCAAGCAGTGGCTGTCTTATCTGCGTCACCAATACACACAGGCGGACGAACTGTTTCGTGCGATACGCCGCTTCAACACCGCGCAACCTATCGTAGAAACCATTCAAGAGTTTCAACAGCGATTAGTGGTAAACGCTTAAAACACCAACTGATCTTTACCGTTGGTTTTAGCGATATAGAGTTTCTCATCGGCGGCTTTAAATAGCGTTTTAAAGTCGCTGCGCTCATCAATCGACGTCACCTCAACCCCACCAGACACCGTAAAACCGCCCTCGATAATATGATGGGAGTCTTCGCATATCTGATCTTTGATACGGGAAATAATGTCGTGCATATTTTCGCGATTTCCACAGGTCAAATAGATGACAAACTCTTCACCACCAAAGCGTGCAGCCGCATCGCTGGTGCGAATATTGTGCTCGATTTTTTCCGCCATATAGCAAATGACCTTGTCACCGACATCATGGCCATAAGTGTCATTAATCGCTTTGAAATTATCGATATCGAGTACCGCTAAGGTAATGTCACCCTGAGTTAGCGTATTGCGCCAAAAATCCTCGAGACCACGGCGGTTCAATAATCCCGTCATCGGGTCTTTCGCGGCTAATCCTTTGAAATGCGAACGTTCGATATTGCTGTTGATATAAAACAGCACAATCACCGACAGCAAATAAATAAAGCCAATCACAATCAGGCTGTATTTTTCCAATACAAAAAAGTTTTGCAGTTCACTTAACCAATTTACTTGGTAATACAGCGCGTGGTGAGTTTTAAGATCTTCATAATTAAGCACATGAATACGCTTGGCCTGGCTTGGAAAACGTATCATTTCGCTGGTATCAACCAATTCAATTGGACTGGCGAGCGGGCTATTACTGCGCAGCAAGCGCGGCACATCGATATCGAGGGAAATCATGCCCTGATATTGCTGATTATAAAAAAATGGAATGGTGAGGCTAGCGATCTGCTTAGTAATTACCTTAGAAATGGTTGGGCCTGAGAGTGCGATTTCCGGGTCACTTTTCGCCGCTTCAATCCAGTAAGATCGCGCCTCAATGGTCTCAAGTAGCGCCTTACTGATGTGTCTTGCGAGTGTGTCGGGTGAAGAGAACACATACCCTTCCCTGTCGATGTAATGAACGCCAAATAAGTAAGCGTCAAAGTCATGCAGAAACGACAGCATTGGCGCCATTTCAACTTGGCGATTCGCCCGCTGATAAAGGGGATCATCCGGATTACAGATGTTTGGCATACCCACTAAAAGGTAGTTGAGGTCTTTCACCGGCGATGCGTTGAGTTTGCCTTCTTTTCCCGTCAGCAGAGAATCTATCGGCCACATTTGGCATACACCATCGATGACTCGGCGGTTGTGCTCAAGTAGTAAGTCTTGCTGGCCTTTACGATAAGCAGAAAAGCTGTAATCAATCGCAGCGATGGCTTTGGTCGAGCGCAGCAGAGCGCGATCAATACGCGCGTACTCTAAATCAATATAACGATTAACCGTGTCGTAATAATTGGTGAGAGCAAGCGCAAAGATGATAAGTGATAACAACGCCGGAACAAACAAGACAAATTTTAGGCTGAAATGTCTTTGAACATTCATCATCACATTAACCTATTGATAAAAATAAAACTCATCAACAGCTTAAAACCGTTGATGAGTCTTTAATTAGAGAACGCTTAATGGTCTCATAATTGGCATTAAATCAATGTCAAAGTGACGTCAATATCACACTAGTTGAGTAGTAAGCTATCGTCGGTGAGTTCTTCTCCACGGACTTTACTGAACATTTCGAGTAGATCCGGAACGCCCATATTGGCTCTTTGTTCACCCGCAACGTCTAGTACAATCTCACCCTGATGGAGCATCACGGTGCGATCGCCACACGCAAGCGCATCTTTCATTGAGTGAGTCACCATCATGACGGTCAAGTTGAACTCATCGATAATTTTCTTCGTTAAATCAATGATAAAAGCCGCCATTCTTGGGTCAAGCGCGGCAGTATGTTCATCAAGCAAAAGTAACTTGCTGTCTGACAGCGTTGCCATCACAAGGCTTACGGCCTGACGTTGACCGCCTGAAAGTAGGCCAATACTGTCGCCGAGGCGATCTTCGAGCCCTAGACCAAGAATGCTGATACGCTCTTGAAATAGCTTACGGCGTTTTGATGACAACGCCATATTCCAACCGCGCTTTTTACCGCGCATATAAGCCATCGCCATATTTTCTTCGATGGTTAATGCGCCGCAAGTCCCGGCTAAAGGGTCTTGAAACACTCGAGCACACTGCTGTGCTCGCTGGTCGACCCGCTTTTTGGTGACATCCAAGTTATTGATGATAACTTTGCCACCCACCATTGGGGTTTCACCGGTCACGGCTCCGAGCAACGTAGATTTACCCGCACCATTAGAACCAATCACAGTCAAAAATTGATGCTCAGGAACTTCAAGAGAAACACTGCGCAGCGCTTTATTTTCTAAGATAGTACCTGGGTTAAAGGTCACTTCAATGTCTTCTAATCGAATCACAGTTTTTCTCCTGATGTGTTCACGGGTGTGTTCACAGAAGTGTTCACCTGCTTAGAGACCACTTTACTATGAGCAGGTGCACTAGCCTTTTTTATGGTCAAGTTCCCTTTGATCCTTGGCGCAATAAGAGCTATCGCAACCAATACCGCCGTGACTAAGTTGAGATCCGATGCTTGCAAACCAAACATGCCAGAACTGAGCGCAAAAGCGACCGCAAGACGATACAACACCGACCCAACAATCACCGCCACCACAGCGACCCAAATTTTACGACCCGGGATCAAAGTTTGACCAAGAATAACGGCAGCGAGACCAACCACTATGGTTCCCACTCCAGAGGTCACATCAGCAAAACTGTTAGTTTGAGCAAATAAGGCACCAGCAAAGCCCACAAAACCATTAGAGAGAGCCAAACAGAAATAGGTGTAAAACGCGGTGCTCGCACCTTGCGCGGCGACCATACGTGAATTCACACCCGTTGCACGTAAGCCAAGCCCAAAGTCACTGTTAAGCAAACGCACGACAAAAATCGCCGACAGCAGAACCAATACCGCAACCACTAATGGACGAATGTACATCGAGTCACCCATGGCTTCGAAAGGTGTCAAAATCGTATCTTCACCCAGCAAAGCAATGTTCGGGCGGCCCATAATTCGAATATTGATCGAGAAGGCGGCAATCATGGTCAGAATCGAAGCAAGCAAGTTTAGAATGCCCCAACGTACGGTCAAATACGCGGTGACCCAGCCCGTTGCTGCGCCAGCGAGAATGGCAAGAAATGTGGCAACCCAAGGGTTTATACCGGCGACGATGGCAGTGGCAGCCACAGCGGCACCCATTGGAAAACTGCCGTCGACACTCAAATCAGGAAAATCGAGGACACGAAAGGTCAAATAAACGCCTAAGGCGACTAAGCCATAGATGAGACCAATTTCCAGCGCCCCGAAGAAAGCGAAAGCAGACATAAATACTCCCTTTTCTGCTTAAAGGAAAAGTCGGCATGTTGCCATGCCGACGAATACAACAAATTATTTAACGCTGGTCGCGCGATCCAGAACGGATTGAGGGATAGTCATGCCAAGCTTATCTGCGGCAGTTTTGTTGATAACAAGATCAGAACCTTTCGCCACTTTCACATCGAGTGAGCCTGGATCCGTACCTTGCAAAATAGCCGCTACGTAATCGGCAGTTTGGATACCAATTTGGTAGTAGTCGAAACCAAGGCTGGCTACCGCACCACGTTCTACGTATGAGGTTGCTGCGCCAAATACTGGCGTTTTCGCTTGGTTTGCCGCCACAATCATGCCTTCGATGGCACTGGCGACTGTGTTATCAATCAATGCGTAAATGATATCAGATTTATCTGCAATCGCTTGAGTTGCAGATTGAACATCAGCACTCTTAAGTGCAGTCGCTTCAACCAATTTGATACCGTGTTTTTTGGTTGAGGACTTAAGCAATTCCATTAGGCTAACCGCATTGGCTTCACCAGGGTTGTAAACCACACCAATGGATTTCACATTTGGCATTAGCTCTTTGATCAACTCAACATGTTGTTCAACGGGTGACAAATCAGACAGACCTGTAACGTTCTTTCCAGGTTTTTCCATCGTTTTAACCAGTTTTGCGCCAACCGGGTCGGTGACCGCGGTAAAGACCACTGGAATTGACTTAGTTGCTGAAACCAATGCCTGAGCCGTTGGCGTTGCGATACCGACCAAAACGTCCGGTTGTTCACCGACAAACTGGCGAGCAATCTGAACCGCAATGGCTGGGTTACCCTGAGCCGTTTTATATTCAAATTCGAGGTTTTTGCCTTCAACGTAGCCTTTGGCTTTCAACCCATCCAAAAGACCTTGGCGAGTCGCGTCGAGAGCGGGGTGTTCAACAATTTGTGATACTGCGACTTTGGCGGTTTGCGCCATAATACTGGTGGAGGAGAGTAATGCTGCGCCAGCGAGAACGGCCGTCGCAAATGCTTTACCTGCTTTCATCTTAACTCCTTGATTTAAGCAAATTATTATTGATGTTGTGTAATATTTAATTATTAGTCTAGTGCACATATCAGGCACTTGACTTCATTATTACCAATAAGTTTACGCAAAGGGAAGCAGGTTTTGGTGGGATAACGAAAAAAAGAGAGCTACACAGTTATTCAGCGGGTTTTGTTGCTTGAATCAACACATTGCGCGGCGTAATGTTACGCGCACAAAACTCACCGAGCTTAACTTTATAACCGGCCTCAGCAAGAAACTGGCTTTTATCCAATACCAGCCAAATTTCCAAAGGTCGTTTAAAGAGTGACTGGACCAGACTGAGTTTTTCCATATGCCAGAAACGCTCTAGCCCGAGCGCATAATAGTAGGCAAAATCGCATTCAAGCAGTGCGATTTGTTTGCTGTCTGCCGCCCAACGGCAAAATTGTTCAAAACCTTGCCCGAGCGCGGATTTTTTAATGCTCGGAATCGGCGTATATTCCTCATGACCTAATTGTTGGCGCAGCAAGAGATCGAAACCAAGTCGATAACTCATTTCCAATTGCCGATGGCGCTTAACACGCTCGCCTCCGGTTACTGTCTGCTGAAGTGGAATTCGCAGTTCTGCACGATTCAAACGCAAAGAAGATTGCTGAGCTACTTTTGACAGCGGTTGATATTCGCTGTTTGCCGTTAAGTGGTAACAACACGGCGATAACGAAACAGCAGGCAACTGATGTGCGACGGCCTTTTTAATTAGGGTCTGATGCAAATCACCGCATGCATGCAAAGCCACCGCATGTTGACGTGAGTGAAAGACCTCATCAATCCCCTCTTGTAGTACATCAGCTTGAATAAAACGTTGGTTATTGATTCCCAATGCCAAACTTTGCGCAGCACCGCTTTCACAAAGCGCCTGCTGATATTCAACGCTGGTGACAGGATGTTGGGTGTGGTGAGAAAGAACTCGGCCTAAAAAACCCTTTCCAGAGCACCATTCAAGCCATTCATCACTATTGTTAATGGAGATAGCCTGCGTTCCCATCGACTCGATTTGTTGCAACTTTCGTCCTGGGATGCCGACATGAAATGCGGCAGGTAATGGATTCGAGTCAGCTTCCAACCTTGGCAATTGACCAAGACGCAAAGCTTCACTTAATCCAGAAATAAATGGGGCAAGTACAGCTACCAACATTTCAGGCTGCTGCAGATACTCCTCGACTTGTTGATCAGTGAGCGAGTTTAACCAGTTGCAAAGCTCTGGTGCGTGAGTTTGCCAAGTCGTAGGAAGGGTCGTCGCTTCAAGCGATGCAAAAAACGGCTCAAAGCGCCAAAAAGCCTGATGCTGAATTAGAAAGTGATCAAGGGTTAGAAAAGTACTGCGCATCATGCTTCCTCAAAAAATGGCATTTTAAGGCCAAACACAATGCGCATAAAGCGCAATCATTAACGCACGGGCAAATCGATGTCTTTAAACATCTCTTCAATTTCAACATTCGATTTTAAAGAAATCGCCCGTTCAACCACTGGTCGTGTTAAATGCGGAGCAAAACGCTCCATGAAATCAAACATATAAGAACGAAGAAAGGTACCACGACGAAAACCGATACTGGTCGTACTGGCACCAAAAATATGGCTGGCATCAATGGCGACAAGATCGGTATCTTGCTGTTTGTCGATCGCCATACTGGCAATCACACCCACGCCGATGCCCATCTTCACGTAAGTTTTGATCACATCCGCATCAGTTGCAGTGAAGACCACTTTTGGAGTAAGGCCGACGCGATTAAATGCAGTATCAAGCTCAGAGCGCCCAGTAAAGCCGAAAACATAAGTAACCAAAGGATAAGCGGCCAAATCTTCGATGGTCACGGTCTCTTTTTGCGCAAGCGCATGCCCTTTAGGAACAACAATCGAGCGGTTCCAATGATAACAAGGTAGCATCACCGCATCTTGGTATAAGTGCAACGCTTCGGTCGCGATAGCGAAGTTAGCCGTCCCTTTAGCAATCGCTTCAGAGAGTTGACTTGGCGTACCTTGGTGCATGTGCAGTGAAACTTTAGGGTAACGGGTCGTAAAGCCTTTAATGACTTCTGGCAATGCATAGCGAGCTTGAGTGTGGGTGGTTGAAATGTTGAGTGTTCCCATTTCAGGGTGAGTATGTTCGCCTGCGACCGCCTTGATACTCTCAACCCGGGAAAGGATTTCCTGAGAAATACGAATGATGTCTTCGCCAGCGGAAGTAACCTGAGTGAGATGTTTACCACTGCGTTCAAAAATTTGAATGCCGAGTTCATCTTCCAGCAATCGAACTTGCTTACTTATCCCAGGTTGGGAAGTATATAAGCTTTCAGCGGTGGCAGACACATTCAAATTGTGATTGACAACTTCAACAATATACTTCAACTGCTGTAACTTCATTACCGACCTCGCAGACTCACTGAGTCTCTTTGATATGACAGAACATAGTTTATAATATTTAGTTATAACGCCTATTAATCCAAATTAATAGCAAAAATCATTCAGACTGTTGATTTGGTGAGGAAAACCGTGTTCTAGCGGGTAAATTGCAAGCAATCGCTCAGAATAAACTTAATTAGTAATGTTTACATCGCTCAACAAACCCAAAGAGTGATAGGATGAATTTTATATATAACTGCTGTGTTTTAACAGGATCGTGTATCCTTAGTATTAGGTTTGTGAATTAAATTATGGGATTTATGAATATAGTTCTGATTGTCGCTCTTATCGCCATCTTATTAATCCTTGTACTCGGCTATAACATAATGCTGCAATACAAGGTGAAAGCAGAAAGTGCGCGTAAGCAAGAGAGTGCTCGTTATGTCGCTATGATAGATGCAACGGAAGATTTAATAGGACATGCTCACCATCTCCCATACAGTAAAGAGTTGTTGGTGTGTCTGAATAACCGTATTTTGGATTCACTGATCAATATGTTCGAGCTTGATCCAAAAAACCGTCAGCTAGAACAGCGAATCGAAAGCGTTAAACAACAAATTAAGCAGCTACAGGAAAATTACCAAGGTGGCGACACCAGCGCATTTAAAGTGCCGAGTAGTGACAAACAAGCCATTGTGATGCTCAAACTTGTTAAACGACTGCGCGATACCATTCGCACTGAGCACAATAAAGGCCGCTTTGATACTCAAGCGTATGTCACAGAAAATGGTCGTCTTGAAACGATTCAAACTCGAATCAACATCGAAAATGTTATCAAGCGCTCTAAAGATGCCATTGTACGCGGTCAACCAGGCACCGCATTGCAACTACTGCGTAAAGGCTTAGATGTTTTAGCAACCAAGAACGATACCTACTCTGCGCAGGCGCGTGAGAAGCTTCAAATGATGCTGGATGAGCTTGAACAAAAACGTCAGACTCGCAGTGCTGAGCAGCTTCAACAAATCGAAGAGAAAGAGCGCCAAGACGATATGGATGCGCTATTTGGCGAAAAGAAAAAGTGGTAGGCCAATTTTAGATATTCAAAGCCGCTCCAATTGGGCGGCTTTTTTGTGTTTGCTCACTCAAGCAGTAACTCGTTAGGGAGGCGCACTTATTCACCTCAACTTTTTATTCATGATACACTTCAAGCAGCTTTTTAAACCCAGCCAATAATAATGTATCAAGAACTTCTAGCCCCGATTAACGCTTTTCTGCGCTGCGACACACCTGACTCATGGATAGAGCACGCGAAAAAACCTGACAATTTATCCATTATTTTACGTGACCACTTACTGTGTGAATTAAAAGCAGCGCAAAGCGCGGTATTTTTGTTAAAACGCTACGTTTTAACCCAAGATGGCATTGAACAAATCACCAAATTGGTTGCGCCTTATGAACAGTTTGCCTATAAGCTGATTGGGAACCGTGAGAGTTTAAAAGCCAAAAACACCCTTTCAAAACTCATTGAGCCACGCGTAGATTGTGCCTATGGCCAGGATATGATCGATAAAATGGTGCTGCTGATCCGCGAAGAGTTGCATCATTTCTATCAAGTCTTAGAGATTATTGAAGATAACGGTTTTGAGTACGAACCAATACCTGCGTCACGCTATGCAAAAGGCATGATCAAACACGTGCGTACTTACGAGCCGGAAGCACTCATCGACAAGCTGATTATCGGTGCTTTCATCGAAGCGCGTTCATGCGAGCGTTTTGCTAAATTGGCGCCACACTTAGATGATGAGATCGGAAAATTTTACGTCTCCCTACTTCGCTCGGAAGCACGGCACTACCAAGACTACCTAGCTCTCGCACAAGAGATATCCGATAGCGATATATCTGAGCGAATTAGCCATTTCGCCAACGTCGAAGCACAACTGATTTGCGAGCCTGACACAGACTTTAAATTCCACAGTGGCGCGCCTCAGTTTGCATAATTCACATACAAATAACGCCCTCATTGAGGGCGTTATTCATTTTATGCTAACGAGGCATTAATCTGCTGCAACACTAAAGCAGGATCGCTTGCTTGCGTGATAGGGCGACCGATAACCAAGTAATCAGAGCCTGCGGCTATCGCATCGACAGGCGTCATGATGCGGCGCTGATCCGCAGCTTCGGAGCCCGCTGGGCGAATCCCCGGAGTCACCAATTTAAAGTCACTACCGAGCGCAGTTTTCAGCATATTTGACTCTTGTGCAGAACATACTACACCGTCTAAACCTGCATTTTTGGTCAGCGTTGCCAATCGCATGACTTGCTCTTGTGGCGCAACATCAATACCGATACCTTGCAGGTCACTTTGCTCCATACTGGTCAGCACTGTAACACCAATTAATAGTGGGCGATCTTTGCCGTATGGTTCAAGAATTTCTCGTGACGCTTGCATCATACGCTCACCACCACTGGCGTGCACATTCACCATCCAAACCCCCATCTCAGCGGCTGCGCGCACCGCTTTTGAACAGGTGTTTGGAATATCGTGGAATTTAAGGTCCAAAAACACCGAAAAGCCGCGTTGATGTAATTGATCGACAAAGCTTGGCCCAAATAGCGTAAACATTTCTTTGCCTACTTTCAGACGGCAGGAATTAGGGTCGATTTTGTCGACAAAGGTTAACGCATCTTTTTGATTTGCATAATCCAAAGCGACAATCACTTTTTGATCAATCATTGTTTCTCCCATTTTTAATCATGTGCCTTCTATCCAATGTAAAACCAGTTACTCATTGAAGGCCAAAAAAATGCAGCTAACAAAGTAGCTGCATAGATAAAATTATTCACCATCCAATCCGCGAATTGGCTTGATGGTCCCCCACCCTTTACACGATGGACAATGCCAATATAAAGAGTGAGTCGAAAAACCACATTTTCGACAACGATAGTGAGGCTTCACTTTTAATTGCTCACCCACCAATTTTTGCAAGGTTCCCAAACTTTCTTTCGCTCGGCCTTCTTCTGCTTCCATCAAATGGTAATCCATCAAACGATAGAAACCTTTCATCGTCGGGTTTTTAACCAATTGCCTTGTGAGCATCTCCTGAGCAGAACCTGCACCTTCGTGCTGTGCGACCAACTGCGCTAACATCAGCTCTGCAGATACACCGGCCTTGCTCGCAATGCATTGGCGTAAGAAATCCAGTAGTTCCGACTCTTGATTTAGATGATGGTAGCACTCGGCCAATGTTGGTAAAACTTCGCTGATAAAATCAGAGTCCTGATCGAGAACCTGAGTTAAATAATTGATGGTTTGCCGATAGTCTTGTTTCTCTAAATATTGGCGACCCAATGCAATACTGGCACGCACACAGCGTTTGTCTTCTTGCAGCGCTTTTTTAAAGTATTGTGTCGCCTTTTCGTTGTTCCCTTCCGCCTTTTGCTGCATCGCCAATTCACACCAAAAGTGACCAATTGCGGAGCGCATACGGCGTTTGCCTGCCCTCACCAATACATTTGCATAGTGAATCGCTTTTTCCCACTCGCGGGTTTGCTGATAAATAGAAACAAGTTGGTAAAGTGCGGCTTCTTTGTGTTCAGGCTCATCCACAAGTTGTTCAAAAATCTTTTCGGCACGATCTAAAAAGCCTGAAACCATATAGTCTTTAGCCAGTTGTTGAAGTGCGATATTTTTTTGATCTATGGTCAAACCTGAACGAGAAATCAAATTTTGGTGGATGCGGATAGCGCGGTCGACTTCACCTCGAGAACGAAACAGATTCCCGAGTGCTAAATGAGTATCTATGGTCTCATTGTCGACTTGTAGAAGTTCAATAAAATGATCAACGGCCTTATCTGACTGGTCTGAAAGTAGTAAGTTCAGACCGGTCACATATTGACGAGATATTTGATTTGACTGCTTTTGCTTATCTTGTTGCGCACTACGATTACCCATATACCAACCATATGCGGCGGCAATCGGTAGTAACAAGAAGAGTATTTCAAGCATTGAATAAAGTGCCTATCCGTCTGTAATTCTTAGACTTAGCTATTTTCCTCAACTTTATCGATAGTGGCTGATAGTTTTTTCAGTTGCTTGTTTAGCTTACGCACTTGCAACCGAGATTTGAGATGAAGTCCACCAAAGATAAGCCAGGAAAGAGCAAAGCCAACAACAAATACGACGCCCAATAACGTTGAGAGATGGAACTCGCCTTGTGCAAGCAAATAGTTAAATGTAACAAGAACTTGGTTTTGAGAACCAAGTGCCAGTGCAATAAGGAAGAGAGCAATCACGGCTATGATTTTTATAATTTTCATGTTCCATCACCTTAGCAAAGTAGCGGATAAGATTATGCAGTAAAAACACGTAACAAACCATGAGAATATTACGCACTGACGCCATAAAAAAACGGCACACGATAGTATGCCGCTTTTTACTGTATCATTGCAAAGATCAGCTAAGATTCACTCTTTCACGCAATTCTTTACCTGGCTTGAAGTGAGGTACAAACTTACCTTCTAACTCTACTTTATCGCCAGTTTTTGGGTTGCGTCCAACGCGAGGCTCTCGATAGTGAAGAGAGAAACTACCGAAACCGCGAATTTCGATTCTATCACCACGTTCTAGCGTTGATGCCATGTGCTCTAAAATGTCTTTAACCGCATCTTCAATCTCTTTGGCCGAAAGATGTGTTTGCTCAGCACAGAGTCTTTCAATCAATTCAGACTTAGTCATAGTTTCCCTCGTAGCGTAATTTATCACTTATTATAGTAAGTAATATTAATTCCAACAAACACTTGCTTGTTATTCTAGCTTTTTTTTAACCAAGATGCCTAACAATTCCTGTCATAATTTAAACAAATACTGAACTGGGTTTACTGGCAATAAAAAAGGAGCCATACGGCTCCTTTTAGTCAAAGAGTGAAATTATTCACCTTTTGCAGCTTTGAATGCGTCAGCCATAGCGTTACCGAAACCACCTTCGTCTTGGTTCAGAGTTGCCATTGCTTCTTGCTCTTCTGCTTCATCTTTCGCTTTGATAGATAGGTTAACTACGCGGTTTTTACGGTCTACACCAGTAAATTTCGCTTCAACGCTATCACCAACGCTTAGGATTAGAGAAGCATCTTCAACGCGGTCACGTGCGATTTCAGAAACGCGGATGTAACCTTCTACGCCTTCTTCAAGCTCGATAGTTGCGCCTTTCGCATCAACAGCAGTAACAGTACCGTTTACTAGAGTACCTTTCTTGTTGTCTGCAACGTAAGCATTGAATGGGTCATTTTCCATTTGCTTAACGCCTAGAGAAATACGCTCACGCTCTGCGTCTACAGCTAGAACAACTGCAGAGATCTCGTCGCCTTTCTTGTATTCACGAACCGCTTCTTCACCAGCAACGTTCCATGAGATATCAGATAGGTGAACTAGACCATCGATGCCGCCTTCAAGACCGATAAAGATACCGAAGTCAGTGATAGACTTGATCTTACCAGTTACTTTGTCGCCTTTAGCTTGCGCTTCAGCGAAAGACTGCCATGGGTTAGCTTTACACTGTTTCAGACCTAGAGAGATACGACGACGTTCTTCGTCGATTTCAAGAACCATAACCTCAACTTCGTCGCCAACATTAACAACTTTAGATGGGTGGATGTTCTTGTTAGTCCAATCCATTTCAGAAACGTGTACTAGACCTTCAACGCCTTCTTCGATTTCAACGAAGCAGCCGTAGTCAGTTAGGTTAGTAACGCGACCAGTTAGTTTGTGACCTTCTGGGTAACGCTTAGCGATTGCTACCCATGGATCTTCACCTAGCTGTTTCAGACCTAGAGATACGCGAGTACGCTCACGGTCGAACTTAAGAACTTTAACTGTGATTTCATCACCAACGTTAACGATCTCAGATGGGTGTTTAACGCGTTTCCAAGCCATATCAGTGATGTGTAGAAGACCGTCAACACCACCTAGGTCTACGAATGCACCGTAGTCAGTAAGGTTCTTAACGATACCTTTAACTTCGCTGCCTTCTTGTAGAGTTTCAAGAAGCTCTTCACGTTCAACGCTGTTTTCAGATTCGATAACTGCGCGACGAGAAACAACTACGTTGTTACGCTTCTGGTCTAGCTTGATAACTTTGAACTCTAGCTCTTTGTTTTCTAGGTGAGCAGTGTCGCGAATTGGACGTACGTCTACTAGAGAACCAGGAAGGAAAGCACGGATACCGTTTAGTTCAACAGTGAAACCGCCTTTAACTTTACCGTTGATGATACCAACAACAGTTTCAGCTTCTTCGTAAGCTTTCTCAAGAACGATCCAAGCTTCGTGACGTTTCGCTTTCTCACGTGAAAGTTGAGTTTCACCGAAACCATCTTCAACAGCGTCTAGAGCTACGTCTACTTCAGCACCTACTTCAACTTCAAGTTCGCCAGCAGCGTTCTTGAATTGTTCTGCAGGGATAGCAGACTCAGACTTAAGACCAGCGTCAACAAGAACGAAACCGTTCTCGATAGCTACTACAGTACCTTTAACGATGCTGCCTTGTTGGAATTCTGTTTCGTTTAGAAACTCTTCAAAGAGTTGAGCAAAAGATTCAGTCATTTAGTTAATCTTCAATAAATTAAACGTCCACGGGTGTCCTACCACATGGGGTTATTAAATTCGCCAGTCATCATCCTTGCGACCAACGCTCCAGCCAGCAAGCTTAGTTTGAGCTCACCAGTTTAGATTCAATATAGTTTAGCGCTTGTTCTACTACTTCGTCGATAGACAAGGAGGTTGAATCAAGCACTAGCGCATCGTCCGCTGGGCGCAGTGGCGCAACTGGACGATTACGATCGCGATCATCCCTTTCTTGGATTTCGCTTAAAAGGGCGTCAAATTTAACATCAAGACCCTTTTCTTGCAACTGCTTCATACGACGTGAAGCCCGCTCTTCAGCGCTTGCGTCAAGAAAGATTTTGGCTTTTGCTTCAGGGAAAACAATGGTTCCCATATCACGGCCATCAGCCACTAGGCCGTTGCCATCAGCAAAAGCACGTTGACGACGTAAAAGTGCTTCACGCACTCGAGGAAACGCAGCCACTTTTGACGCTGCCATTCCGGTTTGTTCTTTGCGTAATTCGCGAGAAACATCCTCTCCCTCAAGGATGACTCGAACTAAATCACCTTCAGCGATAAATTGCACATCAAGATGGGTAGCCAAAGGGACAAGCGCCTCTTCCGATTCCACATCAACACCGTGATGCAAAGCTGCGAGCGCAAGAACACGATAAATGGCGCCAGAATCCAAAAGATGAAAATTTAATTTCTTCGCTAATAACATACAAAGGGTGCCTTTGCCTGCACCACTAGGTCCATCTACCGTAACAACCGGTGTTTGAGAGGACATGTTTTTCTCCACATTATTTATTATCTAGGTATCAAAATTCCTAGTTCGTCGCGGCAATGAATTATAATGCGAATGGCACTCGGGTGCCAGTAAGAATGGGTTCAGAGAGAGAAGTAAGTGTTCAGCCAGCATGACACTGGCTGAAGAAAAGTTCATAACTTTATACGTTCTAGATTTTTGGCAACAGTTGAACTGCCGATACCTTTGACTTGGGCTAAGTCCTCAGCCACCTTAAAAAGCCCATTTTCTTCACGATAAGCCACTATCGCTTGTGCTTTCTTTAACCCCACACCTTGTAAAAGAGCCGCAAGTTCTTCCGCACTTGCCTGATTGATATTCACCGTTATTTCGATTCCGGCTTGCTTAGGGTTTTCTTGTTCAGCGGCATGAGCCAGTGACAATGGTAGAGGAGCGCAAAACAGTAGCATGATGAGTTGCAATACGGTGGTTTTTGTTCGCCAATTCATAATTGTTTTCCTGTTTGGTTTATCTATCACACCTCTAAGCTAATCGCCGAGAATGACAAAAAACACCACCGAAAAAACAAAATAAAAAGGGCTGCAAACGCAACCCTTTTTGATGAATTTATCAATTTCAAACTTAGATGATCACTGCCCTAAAGCGTAATACTTAATATCGGTATTCTTTCTTAAGATATTTACTAAGCCTGTTAGGTCTTGCTGAGCGTTCATTTGCACCAATTGCTTACCAACACGCTCATTCAAGCTTTCATCTACCTTCGCCTCTACACCACTTAGCGCAACAACAACAATGTTGCCATCCGCATCTTGGGTTTGAGCATAAGAGCTTTCACCCTCTTCTGGTTTAGGCATAGAGAACACGCGTTCAGCTAGAGGAGAACGGCGGTCAATTTTTTCTAGCTCACCGAATTTAACATCATGTGATTTAAGAACACTTGGGTCGCCCTTTTGCAATCCAGCAACCAACGTATCCGCATCCGACATCGCTTGTTTCTCGCCTTCAGAGTGCGCTAGAGCGCTGACAACATCTGCACGAACATCTTCAAGCGGTAGTACCGTTTCAGGACGAACGTCTTGTGCACGAACCACAATCACATGCTCTGGCCCAACTTCAATCACTTCTGAGTTCAAGCCATCTTCTTTCACTTCCGGCGTATTAAGCGCTTCCATTACTTTTGGTGTGTTTAGCACATCTGGCGCGTCTTGTTCAGAGATGAAATCGGTTTGCTTAATTGGCTGACCAATAACTTTGGCGGCTTCGTCAAGCGAATCAGGGCTTTCAAATGCCACTGTTTCAAGTTGGCTTTGTAAGTCGTAGAACTTATCAAGCGCTTGTTGGTCGGCGATTTCAGCAATAATGTCAGATTTCACATCTGCATAAGGTTTTGCTTTTGGCGCTTTCAAATCATCAAGCTTGATAATGTGGTAACCGAAATTCGATTTCACTAGACCAGACATGTCACCGACATTTTTCAGCGCAAACGCTGCTTTTTCAAATGCAGGGTCCATCACATCACGTTCAATCCAACCCAGTGAACCGCCGTTTTCAGCGCTACCCACATCTTCAGATTTTTGTTTCGCTAAATCGGCGAAATTTGCACCCGCATTCAATTCATCCAAAATCGCTTGCGCTTTCGCTTCGTCATCACCTTTTACAAGAATGTGACTGATTTTACGCTGCTCAGCAGTCGAGTATTTGTCTTGATGGGCATCGTAATAGGCTTTCGCATCAGCATCCGTGACTGAGACATTTTTCTTCAGTGCATCAGCAGAGAGTTCAACATACGCTACTTTCATTTGCTCTGGGCGAGCGTAGTTGTCTTGATGTTCATCGTAATAAGCTTGGACTTGCTCATCCGACGGAGAGACTTTGCTTGCGTAATCGTCAACATTCAGTGTGATAGTACGAATGTCACGAGTTTGCGTAACCAACTGGCCTTGAGCGGCAATTTCACTCTTTAGTGAAAAATCGCTGCCTTGCACTGCGGTGAGCAATTGGTTACGGACTAAATCTTGACGCAGTAACTCAGCAAAACCTTCTGGTGTATAACCTACGCGACGCAGCGCAGATTGGTAAACTTGCTGATCAAACTTGCCGTCAGTTTGGAATTGCGGCATATCAAGAATCATTTGGCGCACTTGCGCATCACTCACGCGCAAACCCAATGACTCGGCATGTTGCTCTAGAAGGCTATCGTTAATCATTCGATCAAGAACAGATTTACGGAATGAGGCAACGTACTCTGGGTCGCTCAATAAGTTCGAGAAATAATCACCTAGCTGGGATTGCATGCGGTTGCGTTCGTTTTGATACGCTTGCTCGAAATCGCCACGACTGATTTCAACATTACCCACTTTTGCTGCTGCATTGCTGCTACCGTTAACTAAGTAGCTGCCGATACCGGCGAATACAAAAGATAGGATAATCAGTCCTAAAATAATTTTTACCGCGATGCTATTCACGCCTTCGCGTAACCGCTCCATCATAATTTAACTACTCTCCAGGAATGATTGCCGTACACGCCAACTGACGAATATGTACGAAGCTTTTAATATCTCAAAAATTTAGTAGCGCGATGATACCAGAAAAAAGAAATGCGCATCAGTATGATGCGCATATTTTAAAAAGGTTCTAAAAAAAAGCCGAAAACGGCGCTTTTCTTAGTTACAAGCGTCTTTCAGAGCTTTACCAGCTTTGAATGAAGGAACTTTAGCTTCAGCGATTTGAATTTCTTCGCCAGTTTTTGGATTACGGCCAGTACGAGCAGCGCGTGTACGTACACTGAAAGTACCAAAACCTACTAGTGCTACTTGATCACCAGATTGTAGTGTGTCGCTAACTGCTTCGATAAGTGCATCAAGAGCACGACCAGCTGACGCTTTAGAGATATCTGCGTTTGCAGCAATTTTTTCTACTAATTGTGTTTTATTCACTGTGATTCCCCTTTGTGTCACCAATTATTATTTTTTTTGGTGACGATCGTTCCATAAAGTTGCGAATATAGCCAAAAGCCTTGTATATCAAGGCTTCACGCTATACTCGCTAAACTTAGCGTCCAAAAAAAACGCTGACAAGCCTTTTTTGGACTTATCAGCGTAGTCTTTTACTTATTTTTGCTACACATCACTATTTTACAACGTCTAGCTCTACTCCAGACGGGTGACGCTCTAATGCTACCGTTAGTACTTCATCAATCCATTGTACTGGAATCACTTTAAGATCAGCGATCACGTTGTCTGGAATTTCTTCCAAATCACGCTCGTTATCTTTCGGAATCAGTACTGTTTTGATGCCACCGCGGTGCGCTGCAAGCAGTTTCTCTTTCAAGCCACCGATCGGCAAAACTTCACCACGAAGAGTGATTTCACCAGTCATCGCAACTTCTGCTTTGACTGGGTTACCAGTAAGACTTGAAACCAACGCTGTGCACATAGCGATACCCGCGCTCGGACCATCTTTTGGCGTTGCACCTTCTGGTACGTGTACGTGAATATCACGTTTCTCGTAGAAGTCAGTGTTGATGCCAAGTTTTTCCGCGCGAGAGCGAACCACGGTCATCGCGGCTTGAATCGACTCTTGCATCACGTCACCAAGCGAACCGGTTTGGGTCAATTTACCCTTACCTGGCATGGATTGGGTTTCAATCGTCAACAGATCGCCACCCACTTCCGTCCAAGCGAGACCAGTCACTTGACCAATTCGATTGCTGTCGTCGGCTTTGCCGTAGTCGAAACGCTGCACGCCAAGATACTCTTTCAAGTTATCCATCGTGATACGAACTGACTTTAAGTCTTTGTCTAGCAGAATGTTTTTCACTGCTTTACGACATAGCTTAGAAATTTCACGCTCGAGGTTACGTACGCCAGCTTCTCGCGTGTAGTAACGAATAATGCCGATAATGGCTGAATCGTCGATCTCAACTTCGCCCGCTTTCAAACCATTACGTTTGATTTGCTTATCAACTAAGTGACGTTTAGCAATGTTAAGCTTCTCATCTTCTGTATAGCCAGACAAACGAATCACTTCCATACGATCCAACAAAGGACCAGGAATGTTCATCGAGTTAGATGTTGCAACGAACATGACGTCAGATAAGTCGTAATCCACTTCTAGGTAGTGGTCGTTAAACGAGTTGTTCTGCTCTGGGTCTAGCACTTCAAGCAGTGCTGATGCCGGGTCACCACGCATGTCGGATGACATTTTATCGATTTCATCCAGCAGGAATAACGGGTTCTTCACGCCCACTTTGGACATTTTCTGAATCAGTTTACCTGGCATAGAACCGATATAAGTACGGCGGTGACCACGAATTTCTGCTTCATCGCGTACGCCGCCTAGCGCCATACGTACGTATTGACGTCCAGTTGCCGCAGCAATAGAACGACCCAGAGAGGTTTTACCCACACCAGGAGGCCCAACCAGACACAGAATCGGCCCTTTAAGCTTGTTGATGCGATTTTGCACCGCGAGGTATTCTAAAATACGCTCTTTAACGCGTTCTAAACCGTAGTGGTCCTCATTGAGTACCTCTTCCGCTTTGGCCAAGTTTTTCTTCACTTTCGAACGCTTGTGCCAAGGGACGCCAACCATCCAATCGATATAACCACGAACCACGGTTGCTTCCGCAGACATTGGCGACATCATCTTGAGTTTCTGTAGCTCTTGCTCGGTTTTCTCACGAGCTTCTTGAGGCATTTTTGATTCTTCAATCTTCTGTTTTAATGCTTCAAACTCGTCAGGCGCTTCATCCATCTCACCGAGTTCTTTCTGAATCGCTTTCATTTGCTCATTCAGATAGTACTCACGTTGAGATTTTTCCATCTGTTTCTTAACGCGGCCACGAATGCGTTTTTCGACTTGCAGCAAATCGATTTCCGATTCCATCTGACCCATCAAAAACTCTAAACGCTCAGTCACATCGAGCGCTTCAAGCACTTTTTGCTTGTCGGTCAGTTTTAATGGCATGTGCGCCGCAATGGTGTCCGCGAGACGCGCGGCTTCATCAATACCATTGAGTGACGTTAGCACTTCGGGTGGAATCTTTTTGTTGAGCTTGATAAAGCCTTCGAACTGATTGATTGCACTACGTACAATCACTTCTTGTTCGCGTTCATCAAGTTCTGGCGTCACCAAAAATTCGGCATCCGCCAAGAAGAATTCGTTCTCGATAAATTGGTTGATTTTGGCGCGTTGTTGCCCCTCAACCAATACTTTAACTGTGCCATCTGGCAACTTAAGCAGTTGCAGAATTGTGGCGATAGTGCCGACTTCAAACAGATCGTCTTTTGACGGTTCGTCTGTATCAGCTTCTTTTTGCGCGACCAACAATACTTGCTTGTTGTTGTCCATCGCCGCTTCTAAACACGCGATCGATTTCTCACGGCCAACAAACAAAGGAATTACCATATGCGGGTAAACTACTACATCTCGCAGAGGTAGTACTGGGATCTCGACACGTTCGGAACGTTCCAAGTTCATATTATTCTCTCTTCCGCTTACTCTCATTTGCAGTATATGGGGGCTAATTAGTTGGATTCAATGGAAGAATAAAAAAAAGGAGGCAATTGATGCCTCCTTTGAATATAAGTCAGATTTTAGGACTCTGCGCCTGCTGCTTGGTTGTCAGCATTACTGTAAATCAGTAGAGGCTCAGATTCACCTTTGATAACCGATTCATCGATAACGACTTTGCTAACATCATCCATTGAAGGCAGTTCGTACATAGTTTCTAGAAGAACGCTCTCAAGAATTGAACGTAGGCCACGTGCCCCGGTCTTACGCTCCATCGCTTTCTTCGCGATAGCACGTAGAGCATCTTCTCTAAACTCAAGTTCTGCGTCTTCAAGTTCAAACAACGCCGCATATTGCTTCGTCAATGCGTTTTTAGGTTCGCAAAGAATCTGAATCAATGCTTCTTCATCCAGTTCTGTTAGCGTGGTTGTCACAGGAAGACGGCCAATGAATTCCGGAATCAGACCGTACTTCACCAAATCTTCTGGTTCAACCTTCATGAACAGTTCACCAACCGTCTTGGTTTCGTTTTTAGAGCGAACTTCCGCACCAAAACCGATACCCGCGCCAGTTGAAATACGCTGCTCAATCACCTTATCAAGGCCTGCAAATGCACCCCCACAGATAAATAGAATCTTAGAAGTATCCACTTGCAAAAATTCTTGTTGTGGGTGTTTGCGTCCACCTTGAGGCGGAACTGACGCAACGGTACCTTCAATCAGTTTTAGAAGTGCTTGTTGCACCCCTTCACCTGACACATCACGAGTGATAGAAGGGTTTTCCGCTTTGCGAGAAATCTTGTCGATTTCATCGATGTATACGATTCCGCGTTCTGCTTTAGCAACATCGTAGTCGCATTTTTGTAGCAGTTTCTGAATGATGTTTTCGACATCTTCACCAACGTAACCTGCTTCAGTCAGGGTCGTGGCGTCGGCCATCGTAAATGGAACATCTAGGAAACGTGCCAGAGTTTCAGCAAGCAATGTTTTACCACTACCCGTTGGACCAATCAGTAGGATGTTACTTTTACCAAGTTCCACACCTTCACTGGTGGTATCTCCGTTTCTCAGACGTTTGTAGTGGTTGTACACAGCAACCGACAACACTTTTTTCGCGTAATCTTGGCCAATTACATAGTCATCAAGGTGCTCACGAATTTCACGTGGCGTTGGTAATGCTTCAGATTGCTTCTTCGGCAGAACGTCCTTGATTTCTTCACGAATAATGTCATTACATAAATCAACACATTCGTCACAGATGTAAACTGATGGGCCGGCGATTAATTTGCGAACTTCGTGTTGGCTTTTGCCACAGAAAGAGCAGTAAAGAAGCTTACTACCACTGCTCTCTTTGCTTTTATCTGTCATTCGCTAACCTCTTAGCCTGTAACTCTCTATAGATTGAGTGTATATCAAATTAGCTTGAATTGCGCTAAACAATCTTGGCTATTATTCACCACGATGTGTCAATACTGAGTCAACAAGACCATATTTCACAGCATCTTCACCAGACATAAAGTTGTCACGGTCGGTGTCACGCTCAATCACTTCAATCGGCTGACCTGTATGTTCAGCAAGAAGAGCATTAAGTTTTTGTTTGATACTCAAGATCTCTTGAGCATGAATTTGAATATCTGACGCTTGACCTTGGAATCCACCTAGAGGTTGGTGAATCATCACGCGTGAGTTTGGTAAAGCGTAACGTTTACCTGCCGCGCCACCAGCAAGCAAGAATGCTCCCATAGAACATGCTTGTCCCATACATACAGTGCTGACATTCGGCTTAATAAACTGCATGGTGTCATAAATAGACATGCCTGCTGTCACACTACCACCAGGAGAGTTGATGTAGAGGAAAATATCTTTGTCTGGATTTTCTGACTCTAAGAAAAGTAGCTGGGCCACGACGAGGTTCGCCATGTGGTCTTCAACTTGACCAGTTAAGAAAATCACGCGCTCTTTTAGCAGACGAGAATAAATATCGTAAGAACGTTCACCTCGAGAAGTCTGCTCGACCACCATAGGTACGAGTGCGTCTAAAATTGGCGACATTTGGTTTTTTTCTTGGTAGCTCATATTCTTATGTCCCTAAAATAAATGGCCCGGATGATGATGTATCATACGGACCATTGTTAGCAGAATAGTTAACGCCAAGTCAACCATCTACGCAAGATATTGCCTATTAAGCAGCAGGTTGGTTCATTAGCTCGTTAAAGCTAACTGCTTTCTCTGTTACTTGAGCTTTTTCAATGATCGCATCGATAGCTTGCTCTTCTAGAGCAACGTTACGCATGTTGTTCATCATTTGCTCGTTTTGCTCGTAGTAAGCAACCACTTCTGATGGGTCTTCGTATGCAGTCGCCATCTCTTCGATAAGCGCTTTCACTTTGTCTTCGTCAGCTTTTAGCTCTTCAGACTTGATCACTTCACCAAGTAGTAGACCAACCATTACGCGACGTTTTGCTTGCTCTTCAAACAGTTCACGTGGAAGTTGAGCTGCTGCTTCTGGGTTGCCACCAAAACGTTGTGCTGCTTGTTGACGAAGCGTACCAATTTCTTGGTCGATTAGCGCTGCAGGAACATCGATTTCGTTCTCTTTTACAAGACCGTCGATCGCTTGCTCTTTGATGCGATTTTTAACTGCTTGCTTAAGCTCACGTTCCATATTTTTACGAACTTCTGCTTTAAGAGCATCGATACCGCCTTCAGCAACACCGAATTTCGCAACGAATTCATCGTTCACTTCTGGAAGTTCACGTGCTTCAACTTTGCTTACTTTGATCGCGAATTTCGCTGCTTTACCTTTTAGGTTTTCAGCGTGGTAATCTTCTGGGAAGTTTACGTCGATTTCAAATTCCATACCGGCAGTTTTGCCTTGGATACCGTCTTCGAAACCAGGAATCATACGGCCAGAACCCATTTCTAGAGGGAAGCCTTCTGCTTTACCGCCTTCGAATTCTTCGCCGTCGATAGAACCAACGAAGTCGATAGTTACGCGTTTGCCATCTTCAGCCGCTTCTTCAACTTCAGTCCAAGTTGCTTGTTGCTTACGTAGAGTTTCGATCATCTCTTCTACGTCTGAATCTTGAACTTCAGTTTGTGGTTTCTCAACCGCAATGTTTTCAAGACCTTTTAGCTCAACTTCTGGGTAAACTTCGAAAGTAGCGTTAAACACTAGGTCTTCACCTTCGTTGTTTGACACAGGTTCGAAAGTTGGCGCGCCAGCTGGGTTGATTTTGTCTTTAACGATAGCTTCGATAAAGTGACGCTGCATCACTTCACCAAGTACGTCTTGACGAACAGCTTTGCCGTACATTTGAGCAACCATCTTCAAAGGCACTTTACCTTTACGGAAGCCGTCGAAACGACGGTTTTTCGCGATGTTGCGTAGTTCAGCTGTTACTGCGTCTTCGATGTTTGCAGCAGGAACAGTAATGTTAAGACGGCGCTGTAGGCCTTCTAGCGTTTCAACAGTAGATTGCATTATTCATTAACCTCAAAACTGGCTCAGGTAACCTGAGCATGTGAGCTCCCCTACTTCAGGTAGGACAACTGCATCCTTGTTGTGCCCAAGGAGCACGTTCTAAATCGAGAATCGGGATTCGGTTTGACCGAATTCCGGACTAATAAGTGATATCTTGAGTCTTCTCCAAGGTATCTCTGATTAGTCTCAGGATAAAATTTCAGACGCCGCATTCTAGCGAGGTCATCCTGCCCTGTCGAGTTAATCCCCCGCACAGGGTGCACAAACACCTAAATTCCCACTTAACTGGTCCAAATTCGAACAAAACCGTTAAGCAACGAAGCAAAAAATGGGGTCATTAAAACGTTTTTCAAGGAAAAGACGTGTTTTTTTTATTTCGAATATTAAAAAGAGATCTGGCTCTTGTTTTGCACCACAAATTTCGCATCTTTGTGAACACGTTTATAACAAAAAGCTTTACGCTTAGCGTTAATGAAATGTAAGAGAAAAGCATCAGATGTCGCCAAGTCGTAAAACCAGTGGAATGCTATTAGTGCTGTTTGTGGCGATCACTCTCATCAGTTGGTTTGTGGTTTGGAATCACCAATATCGCCAATTGGTTGCAGAGCATCAAGCGCAGCTCGATAAGTTCACCAACCATATCGTGACAAAATTGGATAAATACGCGCACATTCCCCAATTGCTGTCCAAAGACAAGGAACTGGTACTTGCGCTGCAAAATCAGCATAACACTGCACAAATCGAAGTCACCAATCGCTACTTGGAGCAGGTAAACGCTGTTATCGAGGCCGAAGATACCTATCTGCTCAATCAGTTTGGCACCACTATCGCCGCCAGTAACTGGGATTTGAGCCGTACCTTTGTTGGGCGCAATTTCGCTTGGCGGCCGTATTTCCAGCAAGCAATACAAGGCCAAACCAGCCAATATTTTGCCTTAGGCACCACTTCCGGCTCGCGCGGTTATTACTACTCCCACCCTGTGACGTATGCGGCGGAAAATATCGGGGTAATTGTGGTGAAGATGGACCTGTCATCGATTGAAGATAACTGGCAAAGCACTGACAGCTCAATGGTCGCAACCGATCAATACAACGTGGTGTTTATGGCCAGCGAGCCAAGTTGGCTGTTTCACAGTTTGACCGACATTGATGAATCCCAACGCAGTGATTTGATCGCCAGTCGCCAATATTTCACCCAGCCCATTCCATCACTTGGCTTAATTGGCAACTTATCGAACGAGACGGGCGAACTCACCAATCGTTTTCAAGGCGGCTGGTTTGGTGATTATTTGGTGACGTCGAGACCGATACCCGGCTTAAAATTGACGTTTCGAGTTTTAACGCCTAAACGAGTGCTGTTTTGGTCAACCGCTTCTTTTGTGCTGGTTGAAGTCTTGTTGTTCTCGGTGGTTTATCTCACCTACCAATTAATACGCTATCGCCGCCAGCGTCAGCGTCAATTTGAACATATTCAATACGAAGCCAAGCAAAAGCTTGAATTTCTGGTCATGGAACGTACCGCGGAATTGCACGCCGAAGTCCTTGAGCGTACGCGTACCGAGCAGCAATTGCGCCAAACCCAAAATGAGCTGGTGCAAGCAGCGAAACTCGCCGTGCTTGGCCAGATGTCTGCCAGCATCAGTCATGAGCTCAATAACCCGTTGGCGGCCATTCGCAGTTTTGCTGATAATGGTCGGCGTTTTCTCGCCAAACAACAAGGACAGCGCGTGGATGAAAATCTCTCCCGCATCTCCGAGTTAACCGAGCGGATGGCAAAAATCAGTCAGCAGCTCAAATCTTTTGCGCGCAAATCCGACTCAAGCGACCAAGTTCGCTCGCGCCTTTCGCCATTGGTGCACTCCGCCATCGAACTGTTGAGTGTTCAGTTGAAAACCAGCCAAGTCGACTGCCGCTTTACTCAGCCCAATATGCCCATCTGGGTGATGGTCAACCCCATTCAGCTTGAACAAGTGCTGATTAACTTGGTGACCAACGCCGAACAAGCGCTACTGCAAAGTCAGCAATCAGAGCGCCAAATCGAAATTTCGATTGTCGATCAACACCAACAGGTGGCAATACACATTGACGATAACGGCCCAGGCATCAGCGCAGAAACGCGTGATAAATTATTTGAACCGTTTTATACCACCAAGAAGAACGGCCTCGGTTTAGGGCTATCGATTTCACAACAAATTTTACGCGCTATGAATGGCGAGCTACTTATTGACCGCTCCCCACTGAATGGTGCGCGTTTTAGCATTTTGTTACCGATTCATCGTGTTGACAATTAAGGACCAAACCATGTCAGATGTTTACTTCATCGATGATGAAAGCAATATTCGCCTTGCTATTGAACAGAGCTTTGAGCTCGAAGAGATCTCAGCTGATTTTTTTGCCAGCGCGGAAGATGCATTACTGGCGATAAAAGCCAATGGCCTGCCCAAAGTCGTGATTACGGATATTTGCCTGCCAGGTATTTCAGGCGAGCAGTTACTTTCCACCATTTTGCACCAAGATGCTGATCTGCCAGTCATTCTTATCACCGGTCACGGCGATATTTCAATGGCGGTCAAAGCCTTGCAGCAAGGCGCTTATGATTTTATCGAAAAGCCGTTTGCCATAGACCGCCTTATCGACACCACCATGCGCGCGCTGGAAAAACGCACTTTATTACTGGAAAACCAAGCGCTCAAACGTTCATTGAAAGCCAGCCAAACCCTAGGGCCGCGAATCATCGGCGATACCGATTCGATCAGTGAACTGCGTGACACCATCACTCATATTGCAGATACCAACGCCGATATTTTGCTGTTTGGTGAAACGGGCACCGGTAAAGAGTTGGTCGCACGTTCGATTCACGAACAGAGCTCAAGACGGGAAAATAACTTCGTTGCGGTCAACTGCGGCGCGGTAGCCGAAAACCTGATTGAAAGTGAATTATACGGCCATGAAAAAGGCGCATTTACCGGTGCAGACAGCAAGCGCATCGGTAAGTTTGAGCACGCGCAGGGCGGCACACTGTTTCTCGATGAAATCGAATCGATGCCAATGCAGGCGCAAATTCGCCTGCTGCGCGTACTGCAAGAACGTGAACTCGAGCGTGTCGGTTCCAATGAATTAGTACCGCTGGATATTCGCGTTATTGCCGCAACCAAAGTGAATTTAAAGCAAGCGGCAGACGAAGGTAAGTTTCGCGCCGACCTCTATTACCGGCTCAACGTCGTGACGCTCGATTTACCACCACTAAGCGAGCGCAAAGAGGACATTCCTGCCCTATTCCATCACTTTTTGCTGGTTGCTGCCGCGCGTTACGGCAAAACCGCGCCCGCATTGCCAGCGCAAGATTTATCTGCGCTGGTAAGCCATGACTGGCCGGGTAACGTGCGCGAGCTAAGAAACGCGGCTGAGCGCTTTGTATTGCTTGGCAAGCTCAATCAACTCAATGATGAAGCAAGCCACTCCAATATAGGTTTAAGCCTTGCCGAGCAGGTGGCGGAGTTTGAAAAATCGACCATTGAACGTGCGCTCATAGAGTGCGGTGGCAGTATCAAACTGACCATGGAGCGGCTAAATCTGGCTCGCAAAACTCTGTACGACAAAATGCAAAAGTATCAAATTGAGAAAGAAGCGTTTAAAAACTGATTTTCGAATTGGAAAAGCACGGTAAATTCAAGATACTGCCCCGCCATTTGGTGAATTAGCAGGTTTGTGTGGGCGAGAAAACTAAGGTACCGTTTATCAGTGACACGGTTTTAATTAACGGCGTTTATCAACCAGAACAGCGCTCTGGAGTCGAAAGACGGCGAAACCGTAAAAAGTACCCGTATTACGATAGACGTCGACGTGTCGACCCTCGCATCGGTAAGGTAAAAAAAATCAGCGAACAGGTTTGATTCTGTTCGCTGATAGACTTTCTAGACACTGAGCTTAAAACATCATTACTTCGTGATGATTTCCGGTCCCATAAAGGTGGTCGGTAACCAAGTCGATACCCAAGGTACGTAAGTAACGATAATCAAGAATAGGAACATCACCGCCACCCAAGGGAGTGCCGCTTTGACCACTCTCATCAGCGACATCTTCGCCACTCCTGCGGTCACAAACAAGTTGAGCCCAACTGGCGGCGTAATCATGCCGATTTCCATGTTCACTACCATGATAATGCCAAGGTGAATCGGGTCGATACCGAGCGCCATTGCAATTGGGAACACCAGTGGCGCAACGATGATAAGTAGGCCAGATGGCTCCATGAACTGGCCGCCAATCAACAACAGCACGTTGACCACAATTAAGAAGGTGATTGGACCAAGGCCTGCAGATAACATCGATTCTGTGATCATCTGTGGCACACGCTCTTCGGTCAGTACGTGCTTAAGGATCAACGCATTGGCGATGATAAACAGCAGCATAATCGTCAGCTTACCAGCTTCAAACAGCGTGGCTTGGGTGTCTTTATGGACAAACGATTGCAACACTTTGACCAAAGCAGGCTTAGTGTTTTGCTTGTCGGCAAATGGCCCCATATCGCGGTAGATAAAGTTAGCAATTAAGAACGCATAAACGGCTGCCACCGCGGCCGCTTCTGTCGGGGTAAAGATACCGCCGTAGATACCGCCAAGAATGATAACAACCAGCAACAAACCCCAGCTCGCATCTTTCGCGGCGCTCATTGCCTCTTTCCAACCGACAAACGGCTGCTTTGGTAGATTCTTCACCCGCGCCGTGATGTAAATGGCGACCATCAACATCAAACCCGCTAGTAAACCTGGAATCACGCCGCCAAGGAACATACGACCAACCGACACATCGGTTGCCGCCGAGTAGACCACCATTACAATCGATGGTGGGATCAGAATCCCAAGCGTACCTGCGTTACAAATGACCCCAGCTGCGAACTCTTTGGTGTAGCCATTTTTGACCATACCGGCAATCACAATACTACCGATCGCAACGACGGTAGCGGGCGACGAACCAGACAGCGCTGCAAACATCATACACGCCACAACCGACGCCATCGCTAAGCCGCCACGAAACCAGCCAACCATTGCAATCGCAAAACGTATAATGCGCTTTGCCACGCCGCCGGTAGACATAAAGCTGGATGCGAGAATAAAGAATGGAATCGCTAATAGCGTGTAGTGGCCTTCAAACGCGTTAAATAGAGTTTGCGCAATGGATGCCAGCGAGCCTTCTGAGTGAATCAGCAAAAACAGAATACTTGAAAGCCCAAGAGAAATTGCGATTGGCACGCCCACCAGCATAAAGCCAATCACCATTAAAAATAGAAATAGAATAGCCATGACTTAGCGCTCCTTATCATTATCTTTGATAGACATCGTCGCTTCGACATCCGACATCTCAGCTTTGAGTGCTTCGAGGTCTTCTTCGGCTTCGTGGCCAGCGATCATGCGATCCAGCTTGCCAGTAAGAATTTGAACCAGAATTTGAATAAAGCGGTAAGTCAGTAGCGCCATACCCAGTGGCAGCGCCATATATGGAATAAAGCGCGGCAGTTTTTCATAGCGCTCGCCTTCATTTAGCCAATCAGCGAGGAACTGCAGCATATCAGGCATTGGAATATCGTCGGTTTCATACCAAGCGCGCTCGGTTGCAAATGGATACCAGTAGTTCCAAGCCCCAATCAACAATAAAATAGAAAACGCCAGACAGCAGCCGACTGCCAGCAGCGCGCACAGCTTACGCATTGAGTCGGGCAGCAAGTTGATCACCACATCGACACCGATATGGAAATGTTTTTTTACCCCATAAGAGGCACCAACGAGTACCATCCAGGCAAACATGAATACCGTTAACTCAAGCGCCCACAAAATGTTGTCGTTAAAAAGGTAGCGCGCTAAAACGTTGATAAAGGTCAGTAAAGTCATAGCGCCGAGGAAAAACGCGATTAGCGTCTCTTCGATTTTGTCCGTTACGGCGCCGACTTTAGAAAAAAATGACTGTTGCATAAAATACTTCGCTCTATGGGTCATTATTATTATCAAGTTGGCCCCACCAAAGCAGGGCCAAGTTCGATTACTGCTGGTTAGACGCCAAAGCGGCTTCAATCAGATCAGAACCGATGTCTTTCTCAAATTTCTTCCACACAGGTTTCAGTGCATCAACCCATTGCTGACGCTGATCGGCAGTCAGTTCACGCACTACACCACCCGCTTCAATCACGTATTGCTTGTTCTGCATTTCTACTTTGCTTGATTCGGCATTACGTGTTGCGGTGACTTCTTTCAAGATGGTCGCAAATTGATCGCGCACGTCTGTTGGCAAGTTGTCCCACCACTTAGTAGACGTCACGACGAGGTAATCCAAGATACCGTGGTTGGTTTCAGTGGTACCGTCTTGAACTTCAAAGAATTTTTTACCGTAGATGTTTGACCAAGTGTTTTCTTGACCATCGATAACTTTGGTTTGCAAACCGCCATACACTTCCGCGAACGACATTTTTTGCGGGTTGGCACCAAGTTGCTCAAACTGCGCAACCAGAACGTCAGAGGCTTGAACGCGGAATTTCAGACCTTTGGCATCCGCTGGAACCACAATCGGTTTGTTGGCCGACATTTGCTTCATGCCGTTATGCCAAAACTCGAGGCCTTTAACGCCGCGGCGATTCATAGCATTTTTCAGCTTCACGCCAGCATCAGAGTTTTGGAAACGGTCAACAGCATCAACATCATCAAAAAGGAAAGGGAGATCGAAAAGACGGAACTTTTTGGTGAATTTCTCAAATTTTGAAAGCGATGGCGCCGCAAGTTGGACATCACCGTTTAACATGGCTTCAAGTACTTTGTCGTCATCGTAAAGGGTTGAGTTTGGGAACACCTGCATACAGGCTTTACCATTCATCTCTTCATTGACACGCTTTTCCAATAGCGATGCCGCAATGCCTTTTGGGTGTTTGTCAGTATTGGTTACGTGACTGAACTTGATGACGATTTCGCCCGGATCGCAACTATTGGCCGCAGCAGTAAAGCTGGTCAACGCGATGATCGAGGCAGACAGTAGGGTCAAAGACTTGTTCATTATTATTCTCCTTGTGAATTTTCAACTCATAACCTGAAGTTGACAATTAACAATAGAGCAACAATTAAGCCAATTTTAACAAAAATAAAACAAACATTAAAAATCAATAGTTTAAAATAAAATCTATCGAACCAAGCAAATCATTGTTCTTAAAATGTAAATAAAATGGGTGGGAAATGACTCATCATTTCGGTGTAAATGGGTGGACTTCCGCCGATAATAAAAAGCCCTTATCGGCAAATAGATAAGGGCTTGGGAGAAGGAATGAAATTTGCCTACTTAACCACAACTGGCTTAGCGCTAGAACTCGATACGCTGCTCAGTGTTGGCATCAAAAAACACCGCTTTAGATAAATCAAAATGCAGAGTCGCCATCTGACCGACTTGCGCGTCAAATTCCGGCGCCAATCTGCACGCGACTTCCTGATCATTGACCTTAATCATCGCAATGGTATCCGGCCCAGTTGGCTCAAGTACCTCAAGTTGAATATCCAACTGAGTACTCGCCTGTGAATCTGGATTTGGCGATTCGCTAATATGTTCTGGGCGCAAACCAATCACCACATTTTGGCCGTCTTGCCTGCGCATCGAATCTGGCAGGCGAATGTGGTGCTCTTGATTGTGAGTACCTTTGACTTTGATGACCGGACGTTGCTGCTCGTCCAAATCAACCATGGTATGAATAAAGTTCATCGAAGGAGAACCCATAAACCCGGCGACAAACATGTTGTTGGGCTGATTGTAGATCTCTTTTGGCGTGCCGAGTTGCTGCAATTCGCCATCCTTCATCACCGCGATTCTATCGGCCAGCGTCATGGCTTCGATTTGGTCGTGAGTCACATACACAATCGTAGTATTCAGTTTTTGATGTAGGCGTTTGATTTGATGGCGCATCTCAACGCGAAGTTTAGCATCTAGGTTCGACAGAGGTTCGTCAAACAAGTAAAGCTTAGGCCTACGTGCCAGCGCGCGCCCCATCGCCACACGCTGGCGCTGACCACCGGAGAGCTGCGATGGTTTTCTATCCAGCAGATGATCAATTTGTAGCATTTGTGCCACGCGCTGAACTTCGGCTTCAATTTGCTCCGCTGGCATTTTGCGAATCTTAAGTCCGAATGCTATATTGCCGCGCACCGTCATATTGGGGTACAAAGCGTAAGACTGAAACACCATCGCAATATCGCGATCTTTCGGCTCAACTTGCGATACGTCCACGCCATCGATCACTATCTCGCCGTCAGTAATGTTTTCAAGCCCAGCAATGGTGTTCATCAGCGTCGATTTGCCACAGCCCGATGGGCCAACCAAAATCAAGAATTCTCCGGAATCAATACTGATATCAATGCCTTTTAGGGTTTCTTGCTCCGCTTTTGGATAGGTTTTGCGAATCTGTTTAAGTTCAAGTGTTGCCATGATGATTATCCTTTGACTGATCCAGCGGTTAAACCCCGGACAAAATACTTACCTGCCAATACGTAAACCACTAACGTCGGTAAGCCGGCGATGATCGCAGCGGCCATGTCGACGTTGTACTCTTTTACGCCTGTGCTGGTATTGACCAAGTTATTGAGCGCCACGGTGATGGGCTGAGTCTCCGAACCGGAATACACCACGCCGAACAGGAAATCGTTCCAAATCGCGGTGAACTGCCAAATGATGGTAACCATGATGATCGGAGTTGAAAGCGGCAGTAAGATTTTAAAGAAGATGGTAAAGAAACCCGCACCATCGAGTTTGGCCGCTTTCACCAACTCATCAGGAACGCTGATATAGAAATTGCGGAAAAACAGTGTGGTAAACGCCAAGCCATAAATCACGTGTACGACGACAAGTCCGGTGGTGGTGTTCGCCAGCCCAAGTCGCCCAAGCACCGCCGCCATCGGTAATAAAATCACCTGAAACGGAATAAAGCAGCCAAACAGCAGCAAGCTAAAAAACAGGTTTGAGCCACGAAATTGCCATTTGGTGATCACGTAACCGTTAAACGCGCCAAGTAGCGTCGAAATCAGCACCGCGGGTATCACCATCTGAAACGAGTTCCAGAAATAGCCTTTTACCCCTTCACATTTCACGCCAGTACAGGCACTGTCCCACGCTTTGTGCCAAGCATCGAATACCCACTCGTTTGGCAAACTCATCAAGTTACCGGCTTTAATATCTGGCAGCGTTTTAAATGAAGTTACCACCATCACCACAAGCGGCATCAAATAAACCAAACAGAAGAAAATCAGTCCGGCGTAAATCAATGCGCGCGAAAGCGTCATGCGTCCATTCATGATTTTTTCTCCCTCAGTTCCGAATACAAATACGGCACCAAAATCGCCAATATTCCTGCCAGCATCATCATTGCGCTCGCTGCGCCAAGGCCGATTTGGCCTCGCGTAAACGAGTGGGCATACATAAATAGCGCTGGTAAATCGGAAGAATAGCCTGGGCCACCTGCGGTCATCGCAGTGACTAAGTCAAAGCTCTTAATCGCAATGTGCGAGGTGATGATCACGGCACTGAAAAATACCGGTCTGAGACAAGGAAGAATGATTTTCCAATAGATGGTTGGCAAACTAGCGCCATCGATTTGCGCCGCTTTGATGATCGAAGCATCGATGCCGCGCAGCCCTGCGAGAAACATCGCCATAATAAATCCAGATGACTGCCATACCGCGGCAATCACTAAGGTGTATATCGCCATATCAGAATCGACTAACCAGTCAAAACGAAACTGGCTAAAGCCCCAGTCATGCATTAATTTCTCAATGCCCAGACCTGGGTTTAATATCCATTTCCACGCGGTGCCAGTGACAATAAACGACAGCGCCATTGGGTACAGATAGATGGTGCGAATCGCCCCTTCTTGGCGAATATTCTGGTCGAGTAAAATCGCCAAACCGACCCCCAATACCAAAGCGATCAGCATAAACAGCAGACCAAATATGGCCAAGTTGGTGATCGAGGTAATCCAGCGATCGTTTTCCATCAGTTTCTGGTATTGCACCCAACCTGCAAAATTAAAACTGGGCAGAAAGCGCGAGTTGGTGAAAGACAGCGCCGCCGTCCAAAAAATGTATCCGTAAATACACACCACGGTCACCAGCATGGTCGGTGCCATCACCAGTTTGGGTAAAAATCGCTGCAACCTGTCAGCCAAGGTGGGTGCAGGTGCAGACTTGGATTTGGAGGTGTTCACAATCGGCTCCATAACGAATCCTTACAACAAACGACAACAATAAAAAGAGGCGCTGAGTTCCCCACAAACTCAGCCCTCTGGCGTTATTGGAGCAGATTACATCGCGGCTTTAACGGCTTTCGCCAGTTGTTGCGCGGCCTGTTTTGGATCGGCGTTTTTGTCGTTGAAGAAGTTGGTCACGACGTCGTAAATCGCACCTTGTGCATAACTGGTGGTCGACATACCATGCGCCATACTCGGCACTAGCCCACCCTGTTTAGCGGTTTTCTTAAAGGTGTCCATCGATGCCAATGCGCAACTATCGAATTTAGACATATCCATATCAAGACGAACCGGAATCGAACCTTTGTTTAAGTTGAACACCTCTTGGAAGTCTTTAGACAGGATGGTTTTCGCCAAGGCTTTTTGCGCTTTCTGGTTTTCGGCATTTTTCAGCTCAAAGAACGCAAAGCTATCGACGTTGTAAGTAAATTGATTGGCCGTACCTGGTGCTGGCGCGCAGATGTAATCTTGACCCGGAACTTTACCTGCGGCGGTAAATTCGCCCTTCGCCCAGTCACCCATGATTTGCATTGCTGCATCGCCGTTGATGACCATTGAAGTGGCCACGTTCCAGTCACGACCCGGCGAGTTATCATCGATGTAATCGTGCATTTTCTTAAATTGGGTGAAGACGTTGACCATTTTATCGCCCGAAAGCACGTCCATATCCAAGTCAACAAATGCTTTTACGTAGTCATCGCTGCCAAGGACCTCTAATGCCACCGCTTCAAAAAGCGTTGCGTCTTGCCAAGGTTGACCACCGTGCGCCAACGGAATAAAGCCCGCCGCTTTGATTTTGTCACCGGCAGCAAAGAACTCATCCAGTGTGGTGGGTACACTGACACCCGCTTTTTTCAATACTGCCGGGTTGGCCCACAGCCAGTTAACGCGGTGCACGTTGACCGGCACGGCGACGTATTCACCGTCCCACTTCATCACATCCGCAATCATTTTCGGCAAAATGTCATCCCAATGATTTTGCTGCGCAACATCATCAAGACTGGTCAGAAAGCCAAGGCCGCCCCACTCCTGAATATCATGACCTTTGATTTGCGCCGCAGACGGTGGGTTACCCGATACCGCGCGAGTCTTAAGTACCGTCATGGCACTTTCACCGCCACCGCCAGCAACGGCGAAGTCTTTCCAAGTGTGACCTTGCTGCTCAAGCATCTGTTTTAGGACTGCAGCCGATTTGGCTTCACCGCCTGCCGTCCACCAGTGGAGAACTTCCACTTCACCCGCTTGCGCCGCGAACGCGCTGGATAATATCGACAGAGTTAATAGCGTTTGTTTAATTTTCATTATTATCTTCCATGGTTTGGATTAGACCTTGAACGCTAAACGCTCAAGTTTCACGTTTTCGCTCAACAGTCTAACCAATCTGCCATGGCGCACTGCAACAAACCGTAACTTACAAGTAACAATGTTGTTACATTAGACTTCTAGGTTAGGCGGAATAAAGATTTGCGCTTGTAATCCACCCTGTGGGCAATTGCTTAAAATGAGATCTCCACCAAGTCCGTGCAAAATGCTGCGACAAATCCCCAGCCCCAAACCGTGTCCTTGAGCGTCGTTGCTTAAGCGAAAATACGGCTCAAACACTTGCTCTAACTGTTTGGTCGGAATGCCCGGGCCGCGGTCGATAATGGTCACCACAACCCAATCTTGATTTTCGATGAGCGTAATCGTCGCGTGCTGGCCATACTTAATCGCATTGTCGATGACATTGCTCAGCACGCGCTTCATCGCCAGCGGTTTCGCCACCAGCGGCTCAATTGGCTGAAACTCAAACTCGACTCTGACTTGGCGCTGGTTATAAGGCTCAATCAAGGCAGATATCATGGCAACTAAGTCAATAAAGGCATTATTTTCATGCAGATCCGTATCGCGAACACACTGCAGTGCGCCTTTGACCATCATTTCCAAATCATCGAGATCTTTATTAAATTTGTCGCGTTTGTTGCTGTCGTCGAGCAATTCCGAGCGCAGACGCAAACGGGTGATTGGGGTTTTTAAATCATGAGAAATGGCGGAGAACAGATGCTCACGATCCGCCACATAACGACGGATTCGACTCTGCATGCGATTAAACGCGCGGGTCGCCGTCACCAATTCACTGGCACCCTGCTCTTTAAGCGGCGGTTGGTCAATGTCCATGCTCATGTCATTGGCGGCGCGGGCTAAATTCTTTAGCGGCTTGACCTGGCGGCGCATCAATAAATAAGTCAGCAGCAGCAAAATCGAAGTTGAGAACAGCAAAAACAGCATTTGTTCGCGGTCGATGATGTTGTCATCTAGGGAAATGTACGGCGCAGGCAGCAGTGCCGCGATATAGATCCATTCATCAACCGCCAATTCAATTTGCACCACCAGCACGGGCGGGTCTATCGGTCCCAGCGTTAGAGTATGGTGCGCCCAAGATTTGGGCAGGTCTTTGAGATACAAGTCGTTACGCAGTAGGCGTAAATTCTCGGCTTTGGAGAAATCCACCTCCAGCGCCAATGCCTTAGGTAGTTTGTCTGCCAAAACCGATTTGATGGCCACAACCGAGGTACGTTTTAGCGGTGTATCGGCGATGGGGTCGACGTAGAGCGGCTCTTGGTTAAACGACACGAAAAATCGCGTGCCGCCCATGTTACGGATCTGGTCAAGGACAATATGGCGATAACCGAGCGGCAGCTTTTGAAAGAAGTTGACCGTTGACGCGAACATCACCGCCATGCTGGCAGAGGCAGCGCGAATACCTTCAAGCTCTTTTTGTTTTGATTCACTGTACCAAATCGCCGTTGCGATCCCCTGCGCGCCAATAACGGCGATCAGCGTCAGCGCTAGTGTGCGCGCCACCAGAGAATTGGCCCACAAAGAGAGATAACGACGGCGCATTAGGGGTGCTCGTAATTAACCGGCACCGTCAGCATATAACCGTTGCCACGCAGCGTTTTGATGTATTGCGGATATTTGACACTGTCACCTAAACGATGACGCAAACGGCTCAATTGAACGTCGATACCACGCTCAAATGGCAGCGCTTCGCGCCCGCGTGTGGCGCATGAAATGGTGTCGCGATCCAGCACTTCGTTAGGGCGGCTCAAAAATAGCATCAACAACGTAAAATCACTGCCGGACAGATCAAGTGTCGTGCCGTGCTCCAAATGACTTAACTGATGAGAAATGGTGTTCAGCCGCCAATCACCAAAGACAATGTGCTGGGCAACCGCTGGCTGAGTTTCACCATGATTCACCTGACTGCGGCGCAGCACCGCTTTAATTCGTGCCACCAACTGACGCGGATTAAACGGCTTGGCAATGTAATCGTCCGCGCCTATTTCAAGGCCGATAATTTGGTCGGTCTCATCAGAAACCGCGGTGAGCATGATGATCGGCACATTGGATTGGCGACGGACTTGCTGGCACAGCGCAAAACCGTCATCACCAGGCAACATGACATCAAGCAGGATCAACGCCGGATAGCCTTGGTTTTCAAGGCTGGTAAGCAAGCCGTCACCGTCTTTGACAGTAGACACTTGGTAGCCGGCTCTGGTTAAGTATTCGTCTAACAGTTCGCGGATGTCCTGATCGTCATCGACGACTAAAATCCGATTCTGAAGTGGCATTGCTCTATCCGATGTTCACATTTTCTTTACATAGTGTATCGGTAGAGCGGCCAGTTGATGATTGATAAATCGATAAATTTTGAATGTCACACAGGAGTAGATCACATTTTCAGCATTAGGACGAGCAGCTGATTTCCATCTTCTTACCCCAGCTTGGCGGCAAGTTGGCATAAACATCATGACTCGGTTGTTCATCGTATGGATTGGCAAGCAAAGCAGCCAAATGCTGCACTTCTGAATAGTCGCCTTGCTCGGCTTTATCGATGGCAATCTGCGCCAGATAATTACGCAAAATGTACTTAGGATTCACTTTTCGCATCGCTAAGCAGCGCTGTTCATCACTGAGTAGCTCGCCTGCCCCATTCAGCTCCAAAGCCGCGCGTGCTAGGTAGCGCTCAAGCCAGGCACGTGCTCGGTCGCGATCAATAAACAAATCAATCACCGCTTGCGTGTCATCTTGGTCAACACTGGATAGAGCGCGGAAAAAGCGCGTGTAGTCGGTGTGATTGTCAGCCAGTAGCGTAAACATGTCGTCGAACAGTTCGCTGTCTTGCGGCGCTGCGGACACCAGCCCGAGTTTGCTGCGCATTTGCGCGCTGTAATAGCGGCCAAGTAGAGTTTCGTAGTTGGCGAGCGCTTGTTCGAGGTCTTGATGCTCAATCAGCGGCGACAAAGCATGCGCCAGCGCAGAGAGATTCCACAGTGCCACGCGCGGCTGCTGATCAAACGCATAGCGGCCTTGGTAATCTGAGTGGTTACAAATAAAACTCGGCTCGTAGTCGTCCAAAAACGCAAACGGCCCGTAATCAAATGTTTGGCCAAGCACCGACATGTTGTCGGTATTCATGACGCCATGAGCAAAACCATACGCTTGCCACTTCGCAATCATCAATGCGGTGTTATCAACAATGCGCTCAAACATCGCCACATAAGGTTTGGCTTGGTTGCTAAGCTCAGGCCAATACCACTCAATAACTTTATCGGCGAGCAACGTTAAATGGTCGATCTGATTGGTGTAAAAAAAGTGCTCGAAATGGCCAAAACGAATGTGGCTCGTCGCAGCGCGGATAAGCAGCGCGCCCGGTTCGGTTTTTTCGCGATAGACAGGCGTGTCACTGACTAACATGCCAAGCGCGCGAGTGGTTGCAATCCCAAGCCCTGACATCGCCTCACTGCACAAGTATTCTCGAATCGTTGAGCGTAAAACCGCGCGCCCATCGCCCATACGAGAATAAGGCGTTAAACCCGCGCCTTTAATATGTAAGTCAAACACCTCACCATTTTGCGCGGTAATTTCACCGAGCAACAACCCGCGCCCATCACCCAAATCGGGGTTATACACTCCAAATTGATGACCGGCATATTTCATCGCAAGCGGCTGACACGGCGAAACAATCGCGTCACCACTCAGGGCTTGCTTTATCTCTGCATCTAAATGGGCCTCAGGGGCAAAACCCAATTGCAAAGCCAAAGGTTCATTCCAAGCAATAAAACGGCTATTTTCTAGTGGCGTCGGCGACACCTGCGAATAGAAAGCACTGGGAAGCGAAGCAAAACGGGTGGAAAGGCGAAGTGATGTCCAACTCGACATAAACATTCCATTAACAAACGAGCAATGACAGCACGCTAACACAGAATGGAAAGGTGGGTCTAGAGAAAGCCATGTACCGCGCTATGATTTATATGTCGGCACATAAACTCAAATAAGTGCACATGGCTTGATAAAAATGTCGGTTAAAATGGCTTAAATGAAAGCGAACACGCTCAGCATCGCGGCAAGTGAAAAAATGCAGATGCGACTAATAAGGCCAAATTCGGATGGGTGAATCATTTCTTGATGTTGCATGGTGACGCTCCTACATTTGTTACACGATAATGACAATATGATGAAAATTGCGTCGATTCTCAACTCATAACTTGGTGAATTTTTTATGACAGTGGCGTGTTTTTGTGAGTCAAACGATAAAAAATTTATCTCCTCTCTCGCCAACTAGTTGATTGTATTCAAAGCTACCCTGCCACAGTCCCCAGCAATCACTACACAAAGTAATCACTGTATTTAACGCCTCTTTGAGGTGATCGCTTACCTCGCCCCTGCCTTTTTTCAAAATAAAGCCACTTAAGCCATTCACTAGGCATGTATTTATTATTGATAACGATAAGGCGAGTCATGCATAAGAAAAATATCGAATCAGGAATGAAAAAATAAAACAAGATTTAGAAAAAACACCTAGAGCGATTAACTTAAAATCAAGGAAAATAAAACTACTATTAATAATTCCATACTTATAAATTTCGCTTGGATTTTATTTTCAACACAATGAGTAAGCATTGGTAAGCGCTCAATTCAAACAAAAAATGTAAACTATTGAATTTAAATGACTTAAATAATCCCACACTGCAATCCATTACATTTAATAATAGTAAACCCAAGTGCTAAAAAACTATTGATAAAACAAACTTTAAGACTATAGACCAAATATAAATCCTACCAATAACATGAATTAAAATATTCATAATAATAAATTCACATCATTTTAATTTATCACTGCCAAGATTCATCCACACAAATTCTTGTGTGAAAAAACAACCACCAATGAATAAACGGAATAAATAAAATAAATTAGGAATTTGGAAGATGGCAAAACAGAATAAGCGCTATTTGGCACAGCTGATATCGGCAATACTTGCAACCAGTATGCTCAGTGGGTGCGTGATCGATGACGACGATGACGAGACGAGCGAAGAAGCAAGCAGTGAAGTCGCCTATACATTGCAGCTACTGCATGTCGCGGATATGGATGGCTCAAACGCCGATGCGCTCGCCAACGCAGGCAATTTTGCAAGTAACGTGACCGCGCTGACCGCGCTCTACCCAAACAACACCCTGTTTTTAAGCTCCGGAGATAACTACATTCCGGGTTCGCGTTATGAGGCCGGCGCCGATGAATCGATGGCGCAATTGCAAGCGATTGGCGTACCCGGTGTTGGCCGCGCCGACATTGCAATGCTGAATGCCATGGGGTTACAAGCCTCGGCAGTGGGTAACCACGACCTTGATGGCGGTACTGCCGAGTTCGCCAGCATAGTGGCAACAGAAGCGGCATCAGGCGATTACAGCTACGACTACCCAGGCACTCAGTTTCCGTACTTAAGCTCCAACATGATTTTTAGCGATGATGAAAATACCGCACCACTGGTGGTAGATGATGGCCAACTTGCCAGCGACATTCCCAACAGTTTGACCTCTACGACCATCATTGAAGTCAACGGTGAAAAAATCGGTATTGTTGGTGCTACCACTCCCACCAACGAAGTGATTACTGACACAGGTGATATCACAGTGCTACCTGCCGATGATTCAACCGAAGAGCTGGCAACTTTGATTCAAGAGAAAGTCGATGCGCTGACGGCAACGGGGATCGACAAAGTGATTCTACTTGCCCACATGCAAACCATTTCGATTGAAAAGCAACTTGCGACCTTACTTAAAGACGTCGATATCATTGTGGCTGGCGGTTCTAATACACTGCTCGCCGACAGTACTGACAGGCTTTGGGATGGGGATTCTGCCGCTGACGACTATCCGCTGCTGTTTGAAGGTACCGACGGTGCATCGGTTGCGGTGGTCAACGTCGACGGCGATTACAAATACTTAGGCCGTTTAGTGGTTGGGTTTGATGAAGACGGTCATCTGCTGACCGATACCATTGATGCCGACGAAAGTGGTACCTACATCAGTGACGACGACATGGTCACCGAGCTTGGTGGCAGCGCCAATCAAGATGTTGATGCGATTGTTAGCGCGGTCAACGACATTATCATCAGCGATGAAAGCAATATTGTGGGTCATACCGATGTGTATTTAAATGGCTTGAAGGCGCAAGTACGCTCTGAAGAAACCAACCTTGGTGACCTCACCGCGGATGCCAACCTATGGTATGCCAAGCTTGAGAATTCTGATGTGCAAATCTCACTCAAAAACGGCGGCGGTATTCGCGCTTCCATCGGTTACGCCGAATACCCAGCAGGCTCCACCAGCGCTGAGGATTTGGTTTACTATCCACCGGCTGCCTACCCTGCCGCGGGTAAAGAACAAGGCGATATTTCCCAATACGATTTGCAAACCACTCTGGCATTTAATAATGCCCTTGGCATCATCAGCGTGAGCGCGGCAGAGCTCAAGGAGATTCTTGAACACGGCGTTTCGGAAATCGACCCAGACGATGAATCCAACTATGGCGGCGGTCGCTTCCCGCAACTTTCCGGGCTGACCTTTACGTTTGACGCCACCAAAACCGCGCAAGATTTAAGTAACAGCGTGGCAGGTGAACGGGTGACCAATGTGGTGGTCGACACCGATGGTGACGGCATTTACGACGACACGGTCGTCAGCAACGGTACCATTCAAGGCGATAGCTCACGTACCTTTACTATGGTGACCTTGAGCTATTTAGCCGAAGGCGGCGATGATTATCCATTTGACTGTGACGAAGACACCAACAGTGATGGCGAAACATACTGCACCAACGTCACTTACCTTGAAGACAATATGAGCGCCGATCCTGGCCTGGCGGATTTTGCCTCTTCAGGAACCGAGCAAGATGCTTTTGCCGAGTATCTGCAAAATTACTACCCTGATTCTGATACGCCATACACCACAACAGACACACTGACTGATAGCTCAGCCAGTGACGAGCGTATTATTCGCGCAGACTAAGCGCTATTCTCTCAGTAAACAGCCAAACAAAAGGTGAGCATGATGCTCACCTTTTTTATTTCGACACTCTTCTAGCGCTAACAGCGTTATTTGACGATAACCGGCTCAGGCGTATCGCCTTGCTCCGGCGCATCCTTCGGTTTACGAGCACCGGAATCAGACAAAATGGTGCGCGCGGTCATGGTGTGGTAATAAGCATCCGTCACTTTGTATTTAAACATCAAGGTGCCCATCAGGAAGTGGAAGATGCCTGGAATAATGGTCAGCATCAGCGCAATCCCCATCAATGCGGTGTCGGTTTGCTCTTGGTTCGGCACATAATCAAAGAACGTCAGTAGCCAGCCCACAATCGCCCCCGCAATGCCCATACCAAATTTTTGGCTAAACGAGATGCCGCCAAATGCAAGGCCAGAAACCCGCTCGCGAGATTTAAATTCGCCGTAATCGACCGCTTCAGCAATCGCCGACCAAAAGACTGGCGCATGCAAATCCACCACAAACGAGATAAGGAAATACATCACAAACGCCAATACCAAATCATCGCGTCCAACAAACAGGTACATCAGCGCGCTTAAAATCAGCACCGCGATTTGGGTATAACGGAATAACTTAATTTTGCAGTAGCGTTTGGTTATCCAGGTCGATGCCACCATCGCCAAAATAGCAGCTGTGACGCCAGTGGCAAGAAACGCAGAAATGGTCGAGGCATCGCCGCCCAAGTAGTATTTGGCGTAGTAAGCGCCAACCGAGCCACGAATTACGTAGCCCACAGTGCCGGTGACGCAAACTGCACATAAGATCAGCCATTGGTCATTTTGCACAAGCAACTTCACTTGTTGTTTAAACGGCTTTTTCTCAACTTGGTGAGCAACGCGCTCACGGGTGGTAAAGAAGCAGAATAAGAACAGTAATGTGCCCATTAGCCCCATTAAGCCCATCGAATATTGATAGCCGGCCTGAATGCCATCGTCTCCCCAAGCCGCAGCCAATTGCGGCACGATAATGGTCACCAGAAACGCTGCGATTTTCGCAAAGAACAAGCGGTAACCATTGGCAGACAAACGCTCTTTCGGATCGTCGGTCATGACGCTTATCAGCGAAATATACGGAATGGTGACAGCAGTAAACATGATGGTCACCAAAATATAAGTGGCGTAAGCATAAGCCAATTTTGAGTTGTAATCCCCATCTGGCGTGCTGAAGGTGAGGTAAACCGACAAGCCAAACGGAATCGACAAAAACAGCAGATAAGGACGGTAGCGCCCCCACTTGGTATCAAACTTATCCGTCAGCATGCCCATGACAGGGTCAGTGACCGCATCAATCAGGCGGACCACGATAAACAGCATGGCTAAATCTTGCGCACGGATACCGAAAATATCGGTATAGAAAAAGGTGATGATCAACATCATCGAAGAGATAACGACGTTTACCGCCATATCCCCGGCGCCAAAACCGACTTTTTCTAATACAGAAAGTTTATATTTATACATTGAACACCTCTCTGGGTTTCAAAATTTATTTGTAGAGTGACTGTATTTTTAACGACTATTTTGGCGTGCGACTGTTATGAATTTCTAATTCAAGAAAAATTAGCTAATTTATCCATATATACAGCAATATTCATAAAAACAAACCAAGGGGAATTAGTTAATTATGGAGAAAATATAAGAAACATACTTACAAGAACTGAGGTGATATTTATTTCTAGTTTTAAAATAAATATGAAAACATCGAAAAACAAACCTAAATAGCTGATTTTATTTTAAAACCAAAAATCATCTACATTCAGAAATGAATGTTATGTAGAAATATTACCGAATCAACAAAGATAATAATACTCAGCGATAACATCCATAAAAATTGGATTAAAATCCATAATCATACGTAAAATAAAACACACAATAACGAATAAAATAAACTAAAGAGTTATTAAATTAATAATCTGTGAAGCTTATGAATGAAAGAAAATTATTCATAAGCGAAACCAATCTCTGTTTAAATAATTAAACAAATAGATATACACATAAAATCATCAATAAACGTATGAGAAAAAATAATGTAAAACGTCTGAAGTGGCGTGTAATAAGCCCCAGAACTGGGGCTTAAAAGAATTAACGCATGCGAACAACGTTGGTCTGCTGTTTGCTTTTCATTTCCGCAAAGCTCAGCACAAAAGGCGAAGCCTGTTTTACCGTCATCGGCAATGACGCAATCGCCGATTTGGCTTGGTCTTTGGTGGCAAAGTCACCAACCGTCACCGCATACCAGCGTGTTCCGCGGCTGGCTTTCCAATTCACCCAAACCGGATGTTTCGGGTCGATGTTACGAATGTAATTTTGTACGTCTTTCTCTTGGCTTAAAGCCAATACCTGAACGGTATAATGACTGGGATCTAGGTATCCATAAGCATCTTCGGAAGACATCACACCAACACATTGCGCCGGTTCTGGGCTGGTATCCGATTGCATGCTCAGTGGGGTACAGCCCATTAATGCCATGGCCAGTGTCATCGATAAAATCTTATACACATTCTACTCCAGTGCTTAGTTAACAACTCAGGCGCGCCGCGCCTTAACTACTTTTAGAGCGACTAAAGCTACTGATAAACTAAACGCAGTTCAAGGATAAACCTTAGAACTAGAACAAATTCGGAATAGACCTATCTTGATTTCGGAGATAGACAGTAAAAAGCCGCTGAGTCAGCGGCTTAATGATGAGATATCGGTTATTTGGCGCGTATTATTCGCTGGTGCAACATGTCCTTAAGCCCAGCGCGTTCAAGTTTTAATTGATTCATCGATTGATCGTCAATCGGGCCGCCCCTTAGCTCTAAGGTACGAATTTCTTTGTCTAATGCATTGTAATGACTGGCACTGGAACTGAAAGCGTCATCGCTTTGACTCAGCTCTTTAATTGTATCCAAATGCTCTGGAAATTCGTGAGCTAAAGAATGATTTTCACCTAACATATAAACCCCTTATCAAATGAATAGAGAGTGAATGTGATACCTCACTTAAACTGTAGCACTTCTCAATATCATGAAAAGTTTGCCAAGCCCCAAAGGCAAAAGAATTAACACTACGCTTTCATCCAAGTCATTGAAGCTTACGCTAAGCGATTGTTATCTAGGCAATCATAAAATCGGGATTTTATGCATAAAAAAAGCCACCGCGAGGGTGGCTTTGTTGTATACAAACTTTGGCGTTAACCAATTAAACCTTGCTTAGCAAGATACTCATCGTAAGTACCGTGGAAATCGTTGACGCCATCTTTGGTGATTTCAATGATGCGTGTTGCGATCGACGATACAAATTGACGGTCATGAGAAACAAACATCAGCGTACCTTTGTAGTTCTCAAGCGCCAAGTTCAGTGCTTCGATCGATTCCATATCCATGTGGTTAGTCGGTTCGTCCATCAGCAAAATGTTTGGCTTTTGCATAATCAGTTTGCCAAACAACATACGACCTTGCTCACCACCGGAAATCACTTTAACCGACTTTTTGATGTCGTTTTGTGAGAACAGCATACGACCAAGAATGCCGCGTACCGTTTGCTCGTCGTCGCCGTCTTTCTTCCACTGACCCATCCAGTCAATCAGGCTCATGTCTTCGGCAAACTCGTGGGCGTGATCCTGCGCGTAGAAACCAATGTTGTTGTTTTCTGACCATTTGATATCGCCCGCCATCGGGTCCATCACGCCAGCCAAAGTATTTAAAAGCGTGGATTTACCAATACCGTTTTCACCGATGATGGCAATGCGCTCACCCACTTCAACCATCAAGTTGACGTCGTTGAACAGAATGTTGTCGTCGTAACCTTGTTTTAGACCTTCAACAATCAGAGCGTTACGAAACAGCTCTTTCTCTTGGTCGAAACGAATAAATGGCGACTGACGGCTAGACGGTTTCACGTCTTCGAGCTGAATCTTATCCAGTTGCTTTTGACGTGAGGTGGCTTGTTTCGCTTTCGATGCATTCGCAGAGAAGCGACTAACGAAGGTTTGAAGCTCAGCAATCTGCGCTTTCTTCTTCGCGTTATCCGCATGCAGACGATCGCGCGCTTGTTCCGCCGCAACCATGTACTCATCGTAGTTACCGTGGAACAGACGCAGTTCACCGTAATCCAAATCCGCCATGTGAGTACACACGGTATTGAGGAAGTGACGGTCGTGGGAAATGATGATCATGGTGCAGTTACGCGCCAAAAGCGTTTGCTCTAACCAAGCAATCGTGTGCATATCCAAGTTGTTGGTTGGTTCGTCAAGCAGCATGATTTCTGGTTCAGCGAACAAAACCTGTGCCAGCAACACACGCAGTTTAAGACCCGGAGCAATTTCGCTCATCAGACCAAAATGTTGATCTTCAGGAATGCCAAGGCCAAGTAGCAGTTCACCCGCGCGCGCTTCGGCAGAGTAACCGTCCATTTCAGCGAATTCGGTTTCAAGGTCGCCCACACGCATGCCATCTTCATCAGACATCTCAGGCAGAGCATAAATACGGTCGCGCTCTTCTTTTACCTTCCACAACTCTTTGTGACCCATGATCACGGTGTCGATAACGCTAAACGCTTCGAACGCAAATTGGTCTTGGCCTAATTTCGCCATACGTTCATTCGGGTCAGTTGAGACAGAACCTGCTGAAGGCTCTAGCTCGCTGCCAAGAATTTTCATAAAGGTGGATTTGCCACAGCCGTTCGCGCCGATGAGACCATAGCGGTTGCCATTGCCGAATTTAATCGAAATGTTTTCAAATAATGGCTTATCGCCAAATTGCATGGTGATGTTTGCAGTTGTAAGCACAGAGAATTCCAAGTTGGATGGTAAAGAAGCAAAAAGTGGCCAGTTGGCGACTTTTCAAAATTGACGCGATCTTAACAGCTTTTGTGACTGACATCACCCCCCTTTGCTCAGTTGGTGAGCAGTAAAGTGGCGCGATTTTGCTGTGAATGAATGTCATTTCGCGCTCTTTAATTAACTTTACGTTTGGTGACGTTGCTTTACACCCGCGTGGCTAAGCTAACCATGAACGACAAAAACGAGGACTTAGCCATGAACATTAAATCTACCCTACTTGCTGTACTTGCTATTGCCGTGTCATCCGGCGCTATCGCAGCAAACTTAAACAACAATGCACAACACATGGGGCGCGCCGCGCAAGCGCCAACTTTTGCCCAATTTGATGGCAACAGCGATCAAAAAATCACCCCGCAAGAGTTTAGCCAAGCCCATGCAAAACGTATCTCTGAACGCGCAGAACAAGGCCGTATGATGCGTAACGTGAGCAAAGCGGTGAGTTTTGAAACTCTGGATGTCAATAAAGATGGCGTGTTGACTGGTGACGAATTTGCCGCCCACCAACACCAAATGTGGACCGACAACCAACGTGGTCAACAACGCGGTAAAGGCATGCGTGCCAACATCTAACGCTCGGGCTTTTCACCTGCGGCAACGAATATGTGCGGCGAAAATACGAAAAAAACCTGACAAATCGAAGATTTATCAGGCCTTTAGAATAAATGGCACGCCCTACAGGATTCGAACCTGTGACCACCTGCTTAGAAGGCAGGTGCTCTATCCAGCTGAGCTAAGGGCGCGCTACAGGGGAAGGATTATACGAGTTCAAATTGTTAAATCAACGGCTTTCTATAACATTATGTTCTGAATGCCTAAAAAAAGCCCATTCATCGTATTGCTGTATAAAAACACCCCAAAGCAAACGTTTGCGTCTAGATGTTCTGTGATTTTTTTGCGACAATGCGCCACAATTCATTTGGCCATTCGATTTCTCAAGGAAACACATGTCTGCTCAAAATATTGATGGAACGCTTATTTCTCAAACCGTCCGTTCGGAAGTTGCCGCGCGAGTAAAAGCGCGAGTTGACGCAGGGCTGCGTGCCCCAGGACTTGCTGTTGTTTTAGTTGGTGAAGATCCAGCTTCACAAGTGTATGTCGGCAGCAAGCGCCGTGCATGTGAAGAAGTCGGCTTCGTCTCTAAGTCGTTTGACTTACCGGCCACCACAACAGAGCAACAACTGCTGGATTTGATTGATGAGCTAAATAATGATCAGGAAATCGACGGCATTTTAGTTCAGTTGCCACTGCCTGCGGGCATCGACACCACTCACGTACTGGAACAGATTATTCCAGAAAAAGACGTTGATGGTTTCCACCCATACAACGTCGGTCGCCTTGCTCAGCGCATTCCAAAGCTGCGCTCTTGTACGCCAAAAGGCATTATCACCCTGCTCGACCGCTACAACATCAATTTGCGCGGTATGCACGCGGTGATCGTTGGTGCCTCTAACATTGTTGGTCGCCCAATGACGCTCGAACTGCTGCTTGCCGGTTGCACCACCACCACGTGTCACCGCTTTACCAAAGATCTTGAACAGCACGTTCGCCAAGCGGATCTGGTTGTGGTTGCTGTGGGTAAACCTAACTTTATTCCGGGTGACTGGATCAAACCGGGCGCCGTGGTGATCGATGTCGGTATCAACCGCCTTGATACGGGTAAATTGGTGGGCGATGTGGATTACGCCAAAGCCAAAGAGAACGCTAGCTTTATCACGCCAGTACCGGGTGGCGTTGGCCCAATGACGGTTGCCAGCTTGATTGAAAATACCATGATCGCGTGTGAGCAGTTCCATACCAAATAAGCGCTGATTCAAATAAAGCGCCAAACGCGAGTAAGTTCGCGCGTAAAAAAAGACAGCCAAGGCTGTCTTTTTTGTTGCTGCAAAATCTCGCTGCGTTACGCCACCAGCTCTTGCTGCTCCGTATCTGGTGGAATCACGCTGATCAGTTCCCAACCTTCGGTTTCGAGCTCTTCAAGAATCTCGTTCGCCGTCAGTAGCCACAACCTTCCCTCTTTCACCAAGCATAACGGCAGAGCTTTGGGGTTACGCTGCCAGAATTGCTCGACGCCAAAGCTTTCGGTCAACGGCGTGCTCTTAATCGTGCTGCCAGTTGCCATTAGCGAGTTGAGCTTAGCGTAGCTTACACCATCGCCAAACAGCACTTCATTAGGATTGCGGTCAACTTTATAACGCTCATGGGTATTTTCCCCCACGCTAAGCTGGTAAACCGAGTTCTCGCCGAAATCGTTTTGATAGTACATGCTCACTATCGGGTTAGTTTGGCGATATGGCGATGCCACCATCACTTTGCCGATCCCCGACATATCCAAATGGCTTTCGGCATGGCTGGAGGCTGGGTTACCAAAATAGACATTGAGATTCTCCATTCGCGACAAGCGAATGCTCTCCCAGTTGGTGTCCGACAAAATGGTTTTGATTTTGTGCTTAGCGAGCACTTTCGCAAACTCGCGAGTAAACGACGTCGCGCCAAAAATCAGCACGCCTTGTGGCTTGCCTTGAGTAATGCCAAGAAATTTCGCCCACAATCGCGCGGTCAAACTTTGCGCCACCACGGTGCCGATGATCATCAAAAACACCAAAGGCACTAATTTATCGATGCCTTCAAATAAGCCCATGTCATCCAGCTTAATCGCAAACAGCGATGACACCGCCGCCGCCACGATGCCGCGCGGCGCTATCCAAGACAAAAACCATTTGTCTTTGGCGGTAAGGTCGGTGCCGATGCCGCTTAACCAAACCGACAGCGGACGAGCAATAAACATCACCACACCCAATACACCTACGCCGCCCCAGCCAAGTTCGGTAAACGCGTTGGAATCTAAGCGGCTAGCGAGCAAAATAAACAGCCCGGAAATCAGCAGCACGGTGAGGGTCTCTTTAAACTCGATGATGTCATCAAGCTCCAAGTTTTTGATGTTCGCCAGCCACATCCCCAAAATGGTCACGGTCAGCAGTCCGGACTCTTCTTGCAACTCGTTAGAGAGCGCATACACGCCAAGCACGATGGTCAATACCGTGATATTACGCAGATAATGCGGCACCCAATTACGCTTAAGCACCTCGGCCACCACGATACCAGCAATAATACCAAGCCCTAGCCCGACCCCAATCACCATCGCCAATGCGCTAAACATATGCTCGGTGGCTTCAGCAGAAGAGACAATAAACTCATACACTAAAACCGCCAGCAGCGCGCCGATCGGGTCAATGATGATGCCTTCCCAGCGCAGAATTCGCCCAAGCTCGGCTTTGGGGTGCACGCTTTTCAGCATCGGCGCAATCACGGTTGGCCCAGTCACCACCACCAGCGCAGAAAACAGCGCCGCCAATGCCCAATCAAAACCTGCCAGAAAATGTGCGCCAAGGGTAACGCAGGTCCAAGTGACCACGATGCCCACCGTGACCAGATTCATCACCATGCGCCCATGGCCGCGAATCTCTTGAATATTGAGAGTCAGCGCCCCTTCAAACAGAATGATGGCAACGCCAAGAGAGATCAGGGGAAAAAGTGTGTCGCCAAACAAAGCATCAGGATCGATGATGTCGAATCCCGGCCCAACCGTTAACCCAACCAGCAAAAGCGGGAGAATCGCGGGAAGGTGTAATCGCCAACCGATCAGCTGACAGAGTAGAGAGAGTAAACCGATCAGCGCCAAAGACGCGGCAATCGACAATTCCATAGATGTCTCCTTATAAAAAATCCACAACGCAGCAACTGAGTTGTGGATTCTTCTTAAACCATATAGACACTGTAGCGAACTAAATCAAACAGTTAAACCGTAAATTTAGTTGATCAGATCAGCGAGATGGCTCACCGCCAAAGCGAAGTAGTACGAGCGGTTCCACTTCATCAGTACATTATAATTGTTATACACCAAATACACGCGACCATTTTCGTCGTCCGGTGCAATCAACCATGCATCAATGTCTTTGGTCATTTTTGGCAATGCGCTACCGTCATAACGAGTCACGCCAAGCGCGCTCCACTCGGCCAAGGTTTTGGCTTTGTCTTTGCTACGGCCTTGCACGCTAAGGTCAAACCCTTTTGGCAATTTCACTTGGCGTCCCCAAGTAAAGTTGTCGTCCCAACCCGATTTGCTTAGGTAGTTTGCGGTTGAAGCAAATACGTCTGCTTCGGTGCCCCAAATGTCTTTTTTGCCATCGCCGTTACCGTCGGCAGCAAACGACAAAAATGAGCTTGGCATAAACTGGCACTGACCCATCGCACCAGCCCAAGAGCCTTTCATATCTTTGGCGGCGATATGACCTTCTTGTAAAATGGTCAACGCAGCCATGGTCTCTTTACGGAAAAACTCTTCGCGGCGACCATCGTAAGCCATGGTGGTCAACGCATCGATGACACTGTAACCGCCGGTGAATTTACCGAAGTTACTTTCCACACCCCAAAGTGCAACGATAAAACGTGGCTGTACACCGTACTTTTTACCAATGCGCACTAACTCATCATGATGCTCGCGGTACAACTCGCGCGCTTGTTTGATCTTCCAAGCCGGCGCGGCGCGCGGAATGTATTCATCCAGCGTTAAACGTTTTTCCGGTTGGTTGCGATCCGCTTTAACAGCGCGAGGTTTGTAAGCCACATCTGCAAAGGCCTCTTGAATCACCTGTTCGGAGATCCCTTGTTGTTTTGCTTCTTGTTTCAGCCCTTGAACATATTTGTCAAAATCAGCGTCTGCGGCGAAAACCGACCCTGAAACCGCAAAACTTAAAGCCACTGACAATAATTTTTTCAACTTTGCCCTCCTTGAGCCTGAACTCAATGGTAGTTATGAACCTTGCTGAGCTTTACGCTCTTTGTATTGCTCTAATAAATTTTCTGGCGGTGGTGGCAGTTGCAAAAAGAACCCATCATCTTTAAGAGATTGTTTAACTTTTTCGATATCAACTTGTGCCAGATCACGCCCGTCCAGATTAATCATCATTACCAGCGCAGGTTTGCCGAACATACTCATCAATGTGTCAGGAACTTGTGAAAAATCGTCCTTTTTAGGGATATATAAATATGCGCCTTCTTTCTTGGTACTTTTGTAAATGGTACAAAGCATGGGAAACCTTTTTAATGTAACAACTTCAAAAACGTCAGCGTTTCGAAAAAATTCGCTTCAAAACTCAGAATTAAACACGAGATAACTTGCTGTGCCTTGTGAGGAAATATAACATGACACCCCTAGTCTCAAGCAACGCCATTTCTACATTGGCGATGATTTATCGAGGTCCATAGTTCAAGATGTCACGCACCCCAGATCTTAAAGGTAGCAGCTTTACTTTGTCAGTTTTGCACCTTTCTGACAATAATGTCGAACAAGCTATCCATTTTTTACAAGAAAAGGTCGATCAAGCTCCCGCCTTTTTCGCCAGTGCGCCGGTTGTCATCAACATCGATAAAGTAACGAACGACGTCGATTTCAAAAAACTCAAGAAAGGCATTCAACAAACCGGCATGATTCCGGTTGGCATTTCTGGAAGTAAAGACAAACGCCTGCAAAGCCTTGCCTCCGAGGCAGGGTTTGCGATTATGAGCGCCAGCAAACCTGTGGCGGCAAGTAAGTCTGTTTCAACGGATAAGCCTGCATCGGCAAGCAAGCCAGCAGCAACGAATAAGGTGGAACCGAGCCAACAGGCCGCGCCAAGTGCGCCGCCAGCGCCATCAAACTTTGTTCCCACCAAAGTGATACGAACGCCAGTGCGATCGGGTCAACAAATTTACGCAAAAGATGGCGATTTAGTCATCCTCAATCATGTCAGCGAAGGCGCCGAAGTGATTGCAGATGGCTCAATCCATATTTATGGTGCCCTACGCGGCCGCGCAATTGCCGGAGCGAGTGGCAACAAAGACGCAGTTATCGCCTGCTCACAACTTCACGCTGAGTTGATGTCCATCGCTGGGCACTATTGGCTAACCGAACAATTTGCACCTGAGCTATGGCAAAAGAACGTTGTACTCAGTCTGCATGACGACTCACTTAAGCTTGAGTTGCTAACAATATAAAGAAATAAGGAATCATTTTCATGGCACGCATTATAGTTGTCACGTCAGGTAAAGGTGGCGTGGGTAAAACAACATCGAGCGCGGCAATCGCATCAGGCTTAGCTCTCAAGGGCAAGAAAACCGCGGTCGTCGACTTTGATATCGGCTTACGTAACCTAGACCTTATCATGGGCTGTGAACGTCGCGTTGTGTATGACTTTGTTAACGTCATTAACGGCGAAGCTACGCTGAACCAAGCGCTGATTAAAGACAAACGCTCTGACAACTTATTCATTCTTCCTGCTTCACAAACCCGCGATAAAGACGCACTGAATCATGAAGGGGTTGATCGCGTGTTTAAAGAGTTGGATGAAATGGGCTTTGATTTCATCATCTGTGACTCGCCAGCGGGCATCGAGCAGGGCGCACTGATGGCGCTATACTATGCAGATGAAGCGATTGTTACCACCAACCCAGAAGTCTCTTCCGTGCGCGACTCGGACCGTATCCTTGGCATTTTAGATTCTAAATCTCGCCGCGCAGAAGAAGGCAAAGAGCCAGTGAAACAGCACTTGCTATTAACTCGCTACAACCCAAGCCGCGTAAACCTTGGTGAAATGCTTAGCGTGCAAGATGTTGAAGAGATTCTACGTATTAAATTGCTTGGCGTAATTCCAGAGAGCCAAGCGGTGCTAAACGCCTCCAACAAAGGTGTGCCTGTGATTTTTGATGATAAATCGGATGCGGGCATGGCGTACAGCGATACAGTGGACCGTCTACTTGGCGAGCAAGTCGATTTCCGCTTCTTGGTTGAGGAGAAGAAAGGCATCTTTAAGCGACTATTTGGAGGCTAAAGACATTATGTCATTACTTGAGTTTTTTAGACCCAACAGAAAAGCATCCGCTAGCACCGCCAAAGAGCGATTACAGATCATCGTTGCTGAGCGTCGCCGCCAAGGTGAGCCTGCGCCGTCTTATCTGCCACAGATGAAAGAAGACATTCTGGCGGTAATTAAAAAGTACGTCGCCGTTGACCCATCGATGGTCGACCTGTCTTTTGAACAAAAAGATGAAGATATCGCGGTACTTGAACTAAACGTGCGTCTACCCGAAGACGAAGAAAAAGACAAATAAGCCGCTCGGTTTATTTGGAATTAAAAAAGGCACCGATGGTGCCTTTTTTGTTGGGTGTGATTCAGAAGGGGAAATTGAAACTGCAAATGCTAAGCGCGTTGGGAATTACTCTTAAATGCTTTGTTAGTTCGCACTAGAAACTAGCGTCACACCCTAGAATTGGTTTAACCAACCAATTGTTTAGAACTTTGTTCATAGCTAAGCAAGCTTCAGATAGTTGATCTAAGGAGATAGACTTCGTTTCATGGGTTGTTAAGTGCGCAACACCTTTATTGCCGTTCAATGCCGTTAAACGAATTGCATCAATCTCAGAAGCATTAAGCCCCTTAAATATATAGTTTTCGGCTTTTGAATCACGAATCAATCGAGCAATACCAAAGCTTTCAACTGTTATATCTGTTGGTTTAGTATTACCGTAACGCTTAAATTTTCCATCAGTATTAACTGTAAATCCTGCAAATTGAAGCATTGCACGAACCATTGCTATACCTGAGTCTAAGATAGGATCTGTGAGCTCACGTGAGTGAGCATTTGAATAGAACTCCGTCTCGCCCAATTTTAACGATGCTTCGGGAAAGCTTTTGACTCCATCGGAACAATCGTTATCAAACATGTGTTTGCTAACGCGAGCACATAAGTCAATTTCCCTCATTCTAGGCACAACCCTAGATTGAACCGTGTATTTTCTATCTGTTTCATCGGAAATAACTGCAAATCCTGACATATTTTTCCTTTGCATAACTTTCAAATTGAATGACTAAGAACTAACGCCCTGTTAAAGGGTGAGCAACACAACACCGAAATTGTCACATAGCAAAAATGCCAGGCGTTGCGAATCACTCTTAAATGCTTTGTTAGAAATTTATTGATTGATGACTTCCAATCCATCTGCGTCGACACCGTTCTCACGCATGTATTTAGATACCATAACACGGTTATCATAGGTCAGGTGATACCAACCAGAATTCCATTTATTGAATGCGTGCCACGAACACCCCATTACCATTCCTTTGGACATAGTATCAAAAGAACGTTTAACAGCATTTAAGTATGTTTCTTCTAATGGCGTACCCTTGATATCCATAATTGAGCCAATGTGAATTAACCACCCTGCCAAATGAACATATTGTCCCCATTCACCATTAGCTGTAGTCAAAACCCGCTTTCTTTCAAGTACGCCGGCTAAAAACTCCACTACTTTCGGGTGAGACACAATTATTCCGTTAGCCGTCAACATCGCGATAATTTCAAAGAATGAATCATTTTTCTTTAGGTAACTGTCAGTAAGGCTCGCCTCGCCATTTAGCACTGGGTAAAGGAAGTCTTTGAAAAGATTTACATCTGGCTTAACTACGTTGTAAGTGTCTTCCAGGCACTGGAAGAATTCGTCAATGCCCAAATTATCAATGACACGTAGTCCATACACTCGGTCGTAATAATCTTTGATATGCTGATCAACAGGAGAACGAGATAAATAAAATAAGTGCTGCCTATTTATATCATGATGACGATTACTTCTGTGCTTATTAAGTATTGACTTAAAGTTAATATCACCTAGCGAGTAACCAATGATCACAACACTGTTTTCCTGAAAAAGCGTTTCAACCTTATGCGAAAAATAGTCAGGACTATTTATAAATCGAAAGTAATCATCTGCCGTTACAACCATCTTCTTCGGATACTTAATTGAACCATGTACATGATAAACGTGAACACCTTTTGACTGTCGATGAATTGGGTAACCAATCGAGAATGAAGTTGAAGGTATACCTTTCAGAATTTGCGTTTCGATTAATCCATCGTAATTAGTCGTAATATACTTTATGTTCGTGTGTTTTCGAATAAAGTCGAACGCTTTCAGCTTTTTATCAGTAACTTTCAAACTATTGATGATTTTGGCTATTTCAGCATGAAGGCATTTATCTTGAGTATGCATTTTAGCCTGTATAACACTGGCACACTCTTCCAGTGACATGATCGGTTTGTTCTCCGGAAACAACTGCTCAATGAGTTCATTTCCTCCCTCAACGCCTGATGTGGCGTCTTTTAATAATGATAACCAATTTGGAGCATTACCATCTGTTACATGCATTGAAAAACCTGTACCAACAAAGAAACACAACGAATTGGATTCTAGGGCAAAGGATAGTTCGTAAAAGTGATCCATTTAAACCTCAAGTTTTACAAGTTTTCGAAAATTTCTAACTCTAACTAGATGACCAAATGCCATCTAAAAACCCAAAACAATATGCACTCTAACGCTTAAAAACAAATGGATATTGGCTTATTTGAGGGGACGGTTTCCAAACTGTTAACCCGTTCATAAAAGTAAATTTTCGGCGATTATTGGTTATATAAATCACTAAAAATAAGCGTGAATTTTCGAAGCCAAAATAGGAAATTGCGGGCTAAAAAAAAAGCTCCAGTGTTGGCTGGAGCTTTGGGGGGTAGGCACCTAAGATGCCCTGCTTGAGAGAAGCTTGTTAAGCTTCGGCTTTGGAAGGTTTGCTGGCCGGTTTCGCGCTGGCGGCCTCTTTACTCACTGGCTGAGGCTTGTGGCTATTTTGTGGCGCAGTTTGATACGGCTTGCCTTCAACAAAAGCTTTGCCGTAATAGGAAGCCAGCAGTAATTGTTTTAGCTTGTTACCGAGCGGATAACGCGTTGTCTGTTTCTCCTGCCGCACCGTGTTGTAAACCCCAAAGTTGTAGACACAAAAAAAGCCCCAGCTTGCGCTGGGGCTTTTGAGTTCGACATCTAAGATTTCGTGCTAGCGAAAATCTTAATTACGCTTCTGCTTTAGGCTTTTTGCTTGCTGCAGGTTTTTCAGCTTTTTTTTCTGCGGCTACTTGGTCTGCTTTTTTCTTGATAACAGTAGTACCTTCGAAAGTCTCACCTTCAACAAATGCTTTACCGTAGTAAGAAGCAATCAGAACTTCTTTAAGCTCAGTGATAAGTGGGTAACGTGGGTTTGCACCAGTACATTGGTCATCAAACGCGTCAACCGCTAGCTCGTCAACTTTAGCAAGGAAGTCTGCTTCGTTAACACCCGCTGCTTGGATAGACAATGGGATGTCTAGATCTTTCTTAAGCTCTTCTAGCCATGCAAGTAGACGCTCAATTTTCTGTGCAGTACGGTCGCCAGGTTGAACTAGGCCCAAGTGCTCTGCTACTTCTGCGTAACGACGGCGTGCTTGTGGACGGTCGTATTGTGAGAATGCAGTTTGTTTAGTTGGGTTGTCGTTCGCGTTGTAACGTAGCACGTTAGAAATCAACAGCGCGTTAGCAAGACCGTGTGGCAAGTGGAACTCAGCACCAATCTTGTGAGCCATTGAGTGACATACACCCAGGAACGCGTTAGCAAATGCAACACCGGCGATAGTCGCTGCGTTGTGCACTTTTTCACGAGCGATTGGGTCAGCCGCACCGTTTTTGTAGCTTGATGGCAAGTACTCTTTTAGCATCTTAAGTGCTTGAAGCGCTTGACCGTCTGAGTATTCGTTGGCCAGAACTGATACGTAAGCTTCCAGTGCGTGAGTCACTGCATCGTAACCACCGAATGCAGTTAGCGACTTAGGCATATTCATAACAAGGTTCGCATCAACGATAGCCATGTTAGGGGTTAGCTCGTAATCCGCTAGTGGGTATTTCGCGCCAGTTTTGTCGTCAGTTACAACCGCGAATGGTGTTACTTCTGAACCAGTACCTGAAGTGGTAGTGATACATACAAGCTCAGCTTTTTGACCCATTTTAGGGAACTTGTAGATACGTTTACGGATGTCCATAAAGCGCATTGCAAGTTCTTCGAAGTGAGTTTCTGGGTGCTCGTACATTACCCACATGATTTTCGCTGCGTCCATTGGTGAACCGCCGCCTAGCGCAAGGATCACGTCTGGTTGGTAGCTCGCCATTTGCGCTGCACCTTTCTCAACCACAGAAAGCGTTGGATCAGCTTCTACGTCGAAGAAAGTTTGCACTTCCATACCTAGGTCTTTCAGCATTTGAACCACGTCATCTGCATAACCGTTGTTGAATAGGAAACGGTCAGTCACTAGGAATGCGCGTTTTTTACCTTCAAGGTCGCTCAGTGCGATTGGAAGGCTACCACGACGGAAGTAGATTGACTTAGGTAGTTTGTGCCACAACATGTTTTCAGCTCGCTTCGCAACAATTTTCTTGTTGATTAGGTGTTTAGGACCAACGTTCTCAGAGATAGAGTTACCACCCCATGAACCACAACCCAGTGTTAGCGAAGGCGCAACGTTGAAGTTGTATAGGTCACCGATACCACCGTGAGTAGTCGGAATGTTGATAAGAATACGGGCAGTTTTCAGTTTGTCACCGAAGTAACGAATACGGTCTGCATTCACGTCTTGGTTAGTGTAAAGACCAGAAGTGTGGCCGATACCGCCGATTTCAACCATAGTCACAGCTTGCTCAACCGCGTCTTCAAAGCTGTCTGCTTTGAACATACCTAGACATGGAGACAATTTTTCGTGTGCGAACTCGTCGTCGTAAGAGACTTTGCCAAGACCTTCACCAATAAGCACTTTAGTGTCAGCTGGAACTTTAACACCTGCCATTTCAGCGATAGCTGCCGCTGGTTGACCTACGATTTTCGCGTTTAGTGCGCCATCGATAAGAATGGTTTTACGCACTTTGTCTGCGTCAGCTTTGCTCAATACGTGAGCTTTGTGAGAAGCAAAACGCTCTTTTACTTCTTCGTATACGTCTTTATGAACGATAACTGCTTGTTCTGATGCACACACAACACCGTTATCGAATGTTTTTGACATAAGTACAGATGCGACTGCACGTTTGATGTCTGCAGTTTCATCGATAACCACAGGAACGTTACCTGCACCTACACCGATAGCTGGTTTACCAGAAGAGTAAGCCGCTTTAACCATGCCTGGACCACCAGTTGCAAGGATAAGCGCAATACCTTCGTGTTTCATTAGTGCGTTAGAAAGCTCAACTGATGGTTGGTCGATCCAACCGATGATGTCTTTTGGCGCGCCCGCGGCAACTGCTGCGTCAAGAACCAATTTTGCTGCATCGTTGGTTGAGTTTTTCGCACGTGGGTGTGGCGAGAAGATGATACCGTTACGAGTTTTCAAAGAGATAAGAGATTTGAAAATCGCAGTTGAAGTTGGGTTGGTGGTTGGGACGATACCACAGATGATGCCAACAGGCTCTGCGATAGTCATGGTGCCCATGCTTTCGTCTTCTTCAAGAACGCCGCAGGTTTGCTCATCTTTGTACTTGTTGTAAATGTACTCAGACGCGAAGTGGTTTTTGATCACTTTATCTTCAACAATACCCATGCCAGATTCCGCAACCGCTTGCTGGGCAAGAGGAATACGGGCTTGGTTTGCTGCTAGCGAAGCTGCACGGAAGATTTTATCAACTTGCTCTTGAGAGTAAGTCGCAAATTCTTCTTGAGCTGCTTTAACGCGGGCAACAAGAGCATCAAGTTCAGCCAGATTAGTTACAGGCATAGTGAATCTCCTAAAAATTAACAAATATTAAAAACTTTTTATTAAGATTGCGGTGAATTCTCTGCTTAATCATCAAGCACTTATCTAACAACACTCTTAGTAAATCGCTTTCAATGTCAGTAATTTCCTTCCATGCCCTGAGTATATTATTTCAAACTTCGAAATAAATTGACCCAGATCAGTTATGAAAAGCTCTTTACCCACAAAGTAGTAAACCGATCGACAAGATATAATTAAGCATTTGAAATTAATAGGAAAATAAACGCATTTAAATTATAAAAAAAACGCATTTTTTTGAGAAAAAATCACCCACATTACAAACCTCCTGTAAAAAAGTTTCATTTTTAACCACTGGTTACATGTATATCGGGTTTAGCGTGCTACTAAACAGTATAGAAATTAAGACTATTGTCTCTACGTTTTAGCGCACATTTTGAATGTTTGCTCATCGAATTTCGTATCTTATTAATCGATACCTTATCGCCTATTGTAATTAACAATCACGACAAAAGTCGTTTACCAGTCGGACATAAATTAGTTTTTCTCACTTGTGCAATGTCTTACAGGTTAGTTTTTTTCATTCGAACCGATGTCGCTTTTGACATACATTAGCGCCACTTTAATACTTCTACTTAATCGATAATTATTTTTGACTCCTTGAGTACGTCATACTATGCAAAGTTTTGATTTGGCTATTTTTCTACAGTTCTTTCTAGGGCTTGTCGCAGCGGTTAACCCAGTGGGGATCATGCCGGTGTTTGTGTCGTTAACTGGACACATGACTGTTGAAGAAAAACACAAGACCGCAACCACCGCCAACACTGCCGTGGCCATCATTTTGGTGGTGTCGCTGTTTGGTGGACAAATGCTGCTCGACATGTTCAGCATTTCTCTCGACTCGTTCCGTGTTGCAGGTGGCCTGCTGCTGCTGAGCATCGCGTTTTCGATGATGAGCGGTAAACTCGGTGAAGATAAACAAAACAAACAAGAAAAATCCGAGTACGTCAGCCGTGAACAAGTCGGTGTCGTGCCGCTAGCCATGCCGTTAATGGCCGGCCCAGGTGCAATCAGTTCCACCATCGTTTATGGCTCTCGCTATCCAGACTTGACGGATACCTTTGGCATTGCGGTCACTATCGTGCTGTTTTGTTTCTGTACCTGGCTACTGTTTCGCTCTGCACCACTTATCGTGCGCTTTCTCGGTCAAACGGGTATCAACGTCATCACGCGTATTATGGGTTTGATTCTGGGTGCATTGGGGATTGAGTTTATTGCCAACGGTTTGCGCAGTTTATTCCCAGGCCTTGCTTAATATCTTCTCGCATACACAGCCTTTAGACATTAAAGCCGCGCTCAATAGCGCGGCTTTTTGCTGTATGGATGTCAGATTCGTTACGACTTACTCGGCGCTGATATTGTGTAGCCGCTGCTCGTCTTCGTCATTGGTTGGAACAAACACCATCATCTGGCCAAATGTGTCTCCATGGCGGTTATCCCAATACTGTTTACGTAGGTTAAGATCACCGAGCAATGCGTGATGGTAGACACGCTCCATTTCATCACTCTCTTTGACGCTGTTTTGATCCCACGCGCTGCGAAACGGTTGGCTGGCATCCAGCAGCTGTTCTAATCGGTTTTGCCACTCGGATTCACACACTCGATTTGCCATCGAAGAGCGCACGCCCGCGGCGGTGCGCTGCATACAGGCATCAAAATCACTTTGATTTTCAATCCGCAGCCAACGCTGCCAGTCTGGGCATTCTGAAGCAAAAATCACTGCGTTGCGCTTTTCGACCGGCTTGCTATTCACATCAAAGCCGAGCATCAAATTGAACGCCTGATTAGCCAAAACAATGTCTTTGTAATCGTTAATAAATACAGCTGGTAGTGGGTTGACTGATTTAAGCAGACGTTTACCCGCATCCGGAACGCAATAACTCAGCACTGGCTGCATTCTTTGCTCAACATGTCCTGCCAGCTGCAGTAAATAGCGGGTTTCGCTCTCATCGCAACACAAAGCATGGGACACCGAGAGCAACACCTGACGCGACACCCTTTGCGCTTTGCCACGTTCGAGCTTGGCATACCACACCGTACTGATATTGGCGCGCTCAGCAACGTCTTCTCGGCGCAGCCCTGGCGTGCGCGAACGATTGGGTTTGGCTAACCCAATCGCCTCTGGCGTCACACTGTTACGTTTAAGGCGCAAAAACTCACCCAATCTTGCTTGGCGAGTGATTTGATTTACGTCGATAATGGTTTGCATGATACTCCCAGTACGTGTTTAACGAGTTACTAGTACACCTTTCATTTACACTACATAATACGCCTTTGTTTTTCTACGGATAGGTAAAATGCAGTCGTCTCCACATACCAAGCCCAAGTTAACCGCCGCTGGGTTAACTTTGCTGATTACCGGTCAGCTTATGCCACAAATGGATTTCTCTATCGTCAACGTCGCTTTAGACGCCATCAGCCACTCACTCAATGCCAGTGAACTGACGCTAGGTCTGGTGGTATCACTTTATGGTTTGGCTTTTTCTGTATTTCTCGCCATGAGTGGTCGGCTTGGTGACCGCTATGGCCGCAAAAAGCTGTTTTTGAGCGGCATCTGTCTATTTGCTGTCGCCTCGCTGTTTTGCGGTATGGCACAGAGCATTCACGTACTGATTGCAGCGCGAGTTTTGCAAGGCATAGCCGCGGCGATGTTAATGCCGCAGATTCTTGCCACTATCCATGTTTCCTTAAGTGGTGAACGCCACTCGAAAGCGATTGGCCTGTATGGCTCTGTGGGCGGATTGTCGTTTGTGATTGGCCAAATCGTGGGTGGTTGGCTGGTTTCAGCAGACTTATTTGGTCTTGGATGGCGCAGCGTGTTCTACCTCAACCTCCCCTTTTGCGCCTTGATCCTGTATTTCGGTAAAAAGCACATTCCGGAAACTAAAGAGCAACAAGCCTTATCACTTGATTGGATAGGCACGCTATTGTTCGCTGCCATGGTGGTGGTAATTTTGACCTCGATATCACTGGGCTCAGCCGATAACTGGAGCTGGCATATATGGAGCTTGCTTGCCTGTACCCTACCACTTGGCGCTCTACTTTCTCGCGTCGAGCATCAGCGCGAAGCCAAACAAAAAACGCCGCTGCTTCCGCCGTCACTGATCAAAGAACGCCAATTTCACTCTGGGATTTTAAGTTTGCTGATTCAAGCGGCGACCTATGGCGGCTTTATGTTTGTCGTAGCGCTCACGTTGCAATCTGGGTTTCACTGGCCGGCGTACGCATCAGGTAACGGCTTTCTTGGTTTAGGGCTGTTTTACTTTATCGGTTCGCTGATGGTTGCGCGCCTTGTGGCTAAAATGGGCAAAGCCGGATATCGCGGTCTGATCATTCTCGGCGCGCTGATTAATCTCATCGGCTATGCCACGCTGTATTGGGTCATGACCACTTACACCGAAACCCTCACCGCTTGGCTGCTGTTTGTGCCAATGGCCATTACTGGGCTTGGTAACGCGTTCGCCGTTAACAGTTCGATTCGCGTTGGCTTAGCCGGAGTGGAAGCGAAATTTGCTGGTGTCGGCAGCGCGTTAATGACCACGTTACAGCAAGCGGCTATTGCCCTTGGCACCGCACTTTGTGGCGCTTTCTATACGCAAAACTTAGCCGACTCGGACCCATTTCACTTGCAAGCGCTAAAGGCAGGGCTGTACACACTCACCGTGTTTCTCATCGTGCTGCTTATCTACAATTTTTATTTGATCGCTACGCAGCGCGCCCAATCAACGCAACAAAGCGTGTAATTCGGCGCACTGACTCAAACATTAAAAGTATCAAACATTAAAAAAGCCCCGCATGGGGCTTTTTGTTTTGCACAGACAGCGCTCGGCTTTGGCTCGGTTATTTAACCACCACCTGATTGCGGCCAAGCGTTTTTGCTTCATACAAAGCACCGTCGGCGCGGTTATATAGCGACTCTTGGCTATCAAATTCACGAAACGAGCTGACACCAAGGCTAATGGTAAATTCAGGTAAGTCATGCTGGCGAAACTGCTCAACGCGAGTTTTAAGCTCCTGAGCCAAAACTTCAGCGGCAGTGATATCCAACATTGGCAGCAGAATCGCAAACTCTTCCCCGCCGAGGCGAAACAGCATATCGCTTTTACGGATCCGTTTGGTCAGCAGTTCAACTAAGACTTTCAGCAAACAATCACCAATTTGGTGACCGTATTTATCGTTGACCTGTTTGAAGTGGTCGACATCAATCATGATTAAACTGAACTGGTAACCGCGCTTGGCGAGCTGAATTTGCTGTTCGATCTCTTCATCCCACTTATGGCGGTTATACGCACCGGTCAGTTTGTCTTGGGTTGCGAGTATCATCAGCTGTTTTTCCACTCGCTCGCGCTGATTGATTTCATCGCTTAAACGCAGCATCACCTGCTGAATTTCGTGTTCAAGCCCTGCAAGCTCATCGTTTGAATCCAGCGTCGATAACGCGACTTCCGGCAGCGGATGACCATTTTCAAGCGAATTATTCAGAGTTTTAATCTCTCCTTGAATGCGCTGAATACGTTTGACAAAGATTTGGATAATGTAACTGGTTAACCCAAGCCCCAAAATCACCGCCACCAAACCAAGGGCGGAGTTGACGAATAGAAACTCTTGTTGATGGCGCTCGGTATAATACGCATCATCAGTGGTAATGCTGCTGAGAAGATTCAAAATCGCGGTTTCGGAGTGTTCCAGTTCAGAGGCCATTTGCTCGATTTGCTCGCGATCGGTCGGGCTCTCTTCATCACGAGCCAATACCGCCGCTAACTTGTCTTCGTAAAGCGCACTTTTCTGATAGTAATCCGCGAGTGCCACTGACACTTGCTGACGCTGCTGAATGTCGAGCTGCAGCGCATTTTGGCTAATGCTGTCAGCAATCAACTTCACCGCGCGATCGAGAAGCTGTTTAAGTTTTTGCTTTTGAAATGCCAGTTGTTGATGGGGCTTGAGCGGCGCTTGCTGCGCGACATCGAGCTGAAACTGCTCAAATTGTAAATGCTGTTCAAGCTCGATAAATTCGACTTGGCGCATGATTTGATTCAGCGGAATGTCTAAATACGCCACCTCTTTCATCTCCTCTTCTATCGCCTGAATACGGGTGATTGAGTAGACAATCGCCACCAGCAAAAACGACAGCAGCAAAATAAATAAGCCACCGATTTTGTGTTTGAAAGAAGAGTGTTGGTACTTATTAAAGATCGACATTACGCTTCACCGTTTCATAAAAATACAAGCTACAAATCGAACTCTCGATTGCAATGCTTATCAATAAATCATCCATTGCTGATATATACAAAGTTCCTGTTATTCACCAATACCGCGCATTCAAAGCGGTATCCATCTCGCACTATTGATGGAGCAAATGAATCTGATCGGACCTTCTATACGCAAGTTTCACCACGACAACAAAGCCCATTCTCGAATCGTAAAACCTTGCCGTTATTAGACCAAACCTCTCACCTATTGAGCTTAGTTCCAAATAATCCAATAGTTTGAACTAAGTATCAAAGCGAGCAATTGCTATGTGATCGCTGATCGAAACATAAATCAAAACGATGTTTTATTTATAAACCTTAGTTATTTTATGTGTATCTTATGCCGATAGATGGACGCCTGATGAACATCAAACTAATTGATTATTTTAATAATAAACGGGTCGGGTTTCAGATCAAGCTGGTGATGGTCGCCGCGCTTCTACTCGTATTCACTAGCCTTGCCACGCTGGTGTATTTCAATACTTCGAAAATCTTCCTTTCGTCACTGTTTAAAGAGCAGCAATCGCGCCTAAGTGCGATTTCCGACACCATCAGCGGTCAATACGATGCCTATGTCGACACCACTCGCGTGCTGACTTCAACACTTAAGAACGGTTATTTAGCGGGCTATGAACTTAAAGACCAAAAGCTGCCGTTCGCCGGTCACGAGATCTACAATCTGGATTTGTATGGACTGCCTTTGGTTAACAATACCGAAATCGTCGATACCTTTACCCTAGATACCGGTGCTAAAGCGACGCTGTTCTCCTTGATGGACAACACCTGGTTAAGCGTTTCCAGCTCACTGACTAACAAGCAAGGCGAGCGTTATATCGGCAATGAGCTTGGCGCCGAGTTTGCGGGCTATCAAGCACTCAAAAGTGGCAAAAGTTTCTCAACCTTTTATGAATACGACGATGTCCAGTACATCGCTTATTACGACCCAATTCTCACTCAAGATAAACAAACCACGGGCGCGATATTTGCCGTCTATCTGCCCATTAAAAACGTCACCAATAAACTGTTTGCGTCATTAGCAACCATCAAATGGGGCGAGTCAGGTAACACCTCGGTGGTCGATGCCAACACCAACCAGTTTGGTCGCCTGCTGCTCGCCAATAATCAATTTGGCGCTGCGCAAAATATTACGCAAGTCACCGATGCCAGCGGCCAAAAGCCGTTCGCCAATCTGAGACAATCGGAGCAAGGACTCGCACGCTACGATCTGCAACAAAATGGCCAAAGCGTACCTATGTACACGGTATACACCAAAGTAAAAGGTTGGAACTGGTATTTGCTGGGTGGAACTGCGCAAAGCGAATTGACCAAAGACAGTCAAAGTTTGATCTGGCTGGTGAGTTTTATTTCTCTTGCCGGCGGGTTAATCACATTCCTACTGCTAACGTTAACCATAGGCAAAGTATTAAAACCGATTAAATCGATTTCTCAAGCGGTAACTCGTCTTGGTAATGGTGAACTCAGCCTGGAACTAAAACCCGGCGCTGCCAATACCCAAAATGAGATCATCCAGCTTAAAAATGGCGTATCGGTAATGGCCCATCAGTTGAATGATTTGGTGGCGCAGATTCGCCAGTCAAGCGAACAAGTCAGCGATCTCTCCCGTTCGGTCGCCGACGATGCCAATACGAACCATCAACAGTCCGATGCTCAGCAGCAACAGCTCGATTCAATGGTCACCGCCATTGAAGAACTTGCCACCTCGTCCAATGACATTGCCCATCAGGTCGAGTTCATTGCTGAAGGCACGCAAAAAGCCAAACAAGCCTCAAACAGCGGCCAGAAAACCGTCCTTGAAGTGGTGAGTGAAGTTCAGGCGCTGCAACATCAGTTAACCGAACTGGAAGTCGCCAATCAACAAGTGGATAAAAACAGCCAAGAGATTCAATCGATCATTAAATTGATCAGTGAAATCGCTGAACAAACCAATTTATTAGCGCTCAATGCCGCCATTGAGGCCGCGCGCGCAGGTGAACAAGGCCGCGGGTTTGCCGTGGTGGCTGATGAGGTACGTACCCTCGCCCAGCGCACGCAAAATTCGGTCGGCAGCGTGGTGGACTTTATTTCCCAGCTCAACAATTCGACCCAAAAATCCAATCAACAAATGCAAAGCAGTTTGCAAAAAGTCTCGGCGGTAACTGAAATTACTCACCAAGCGCAGCAAGCGCTCGCGGCAATCACCGAACAAGTTGAGATGATCAGTCACCACTCAACCTCAATCGCTGCCGCAGCCGAACAGCAAGCGCAAGTGTCACAAGAGGTGGCGAGCAATGCCACTCACACCAGTGAACTCACGCAAGCCGGGCAAAAAACCATTGCTCGAACCATGCAAAGTTCGCAGTTGCTGGGTGAAGAAGCAGATTCATTAGTCAAACAAGTCAGCCGCTTTCGCTAACGACGGCATGCAGCGATTTAGCTTTCGCTGCGTTTCAATGCTCTAGACAAGCAAAGTTGCGGTTCTACATCCTCCGCAGAGACAAAAAAAGCGCCTTAACTGGCGCTTTTTATTTATTGCAACTTACTGAAATAATTTGGCTTGCTGAGTATTATGCTTTCTCAGCCAGAATAATGCGCAGTGTACGACGCAGTGGCTCCGCCGCGCCCCATAGCAGTTGGTCACCCACTGTGAAGGCATTTAAGAAGTCATCACCCATCGCCATTTTACGTAGACGACCAACTGGCACAGACATAGTGCCTGTCACTTTCGCTGGCGTTAGCTCTTGCGCGGTAATATCACGATCGTTAGGAATCACTTTCACCCAATCGTTATGAGTGGCGATGATCTCTTCGATTTCATCCATCGGCACATTTTGTTTCAGCTTGATGGTCAAAGCTTGTGCGTGACAACGCATCGCGCCGATACGAACACACGTACCGTCAATCGCAACTGGGCTCGTGGTGCCTAGAATCTTGTTGGCTTCAACGCCTGCTTTCCACTCTTCCTTGCTTTGACCATTGTCGCGTTTAACATCGATCCAAGGGATCAATGAACCCGCCAGCGGAGCGCCAAAGTTGTCGGTTGGGAATGAAGAACTGCGCAGCGTTTCGGCAACTTTACGGTCGATATCCAGAATTGAGCTTGCAGGGTTAGCCAGTTCAGAGCTGACAGAATCGTTAATCACGCCCATTTGTGAAATCAACTCACGCATGTTTTGCGCACCAGCGCCTGATGCCGCTTGGTAAGTCATTGCGCTCATCCACTCGACCAAGCCTTTTTCAAACAGGCCGCCAAGCCCCATGAGCATCAAGCTCACGGTACAGTTACCACCAACAAAAGTGTTGGTGCCGCCATGCAAACCTTGTTGAATTTGGGCAAGGTTGACTGGGTCCAGTGTAATGATGGCGTCTTTATCCATACGCAATGTCGATGCGGCATCAATCCAGTAGCCTTTCCAACCTGCTTGACGAAGCGCTGGGTACACTTTTTCGGTGTAACCGCCACCTTGACACGTGATGATGGCATCCAGTTGTTTTAGGCTGTCAATATCGTATGCATCTTGTAAGTTACCTGCATCTTTACCGAAGTTCGGCGCAGGGATACCCACTTGAGATGTACTGTAAAAGACAGGTTCGATAAGATCGAAGTCTTTCTCTTCAATCATACGCTGCATTAGGACTGAACCCACCATACCGCGCCAACCAATCAAACCAACTCTCATCATTAACTCTCCGTGTACTCGTTCAAAAAAAGATGGCTTCCATCTTTCAATTTTCAGACAGAAATCTCAAGTCATATTTGGCGTTTTCCGGCATATTTTGCGGCTTTTTGATGTTCTTTTCCTGATTTCGTGCGTCAGTCGATGATATGAAGCCTTTTTCATCCTAAACCATCAATTCAGTGACGCTTTTTTGCTTGGCTTAGCGCGTTTTCCTAAATAGTAGCCAAGGCTCAATGGCGCAAAGAAAATCACCGCAATAAACACCACGAAATACACAATCAAACGTTTTAGAAGTTCGATGAGTTTTTCAGTTGCGACAGTCAATACATCTTGAGCGACTTGATCCAAATTGGCCGTCAAGTGCTCGCGCTCATCGGCGACCATCACTCCGAGCGCTTGACGCTCACGCTCGACCATTTGATCCAACGCTTTACGCTCAATGCTAAGTTGCTCAAGACGCTGCGCGGTTTTCTCATCCAAACTGTCAACCACAGGTTGCAACTCCTCTGCCATACGCTGAGCCAATAACGTCATGTACTTAGGGTTATTTTTCATAAACTCTTCCATCGCATCAGCGGTCTGCTGCACGCTGCGCAGGGTATCTCTAAGTTGCTGCGAACTCACCTGACTATTCAGCGCAATAAGCTGAGTTTTCCACGTCAGCAATTTGGGCGCTTGCTCTTGCGCCAAACTCAAACGATCAGAGACGTCACTGACCGCTTCAGGTACGGTACCCATGGTAGAAACGGCGAGAAGATCTTTTTGCTCATCTTGTTCAAGCCAAATTCGATATGCCGGTGTACGAATGAAAGTCACGTCATCGAACGGATGATTAGCGGCAAAACCCCTGACAAAATCGGCGACATTTTGGTAGCGTTTAGGATTTAATACGCTGCGCGCCACTTGGTCAAAGTTACTGGCAAGATTGGTTGAGGTGGTTTGCGCCAAGGTGAGCGCCTCTGGCGAGTCGGCAAACAGCGCTTTACCCGGTTCACGCTGAAAAAACTGCGCCATTTGCTCGGTGTATACCCAAGCGTCAATCAGTGCTGCTCGCGGAGAGGCTTGATAAGTGGCACGCTGCAAACCTTGTTCGGCGTGAATTTTCCATAACAGAACGTTGGATTGGTGCAGCACATCGGAGGCGTCATACTGAGCAGAAATTTGGTCTGCGGCTTGTTCCACTTCGGCGAAAAATTGGTGAGCAAATTCTCGTGTCAGTAAGCGCATAGAGAGCTCTTGCTGTGTCAAAGGCGTGGTGTCATTTTCTATTTTGACGTTGAGTAAAGAACATCCAGAAAGCCCAATGACCATCAAAACCGCCCATAAACTGCTACCGAGCCTCATAATTACCTCATACTTTTTCGAGACGCTGTCATTTCCCTTAAAAGTAGTGAGGTTTTGTCGGCTTTAAGTCAGCAGCGAGCGTTAAGTTACTTATTTCTCAGACTCAAGATGATCACGCACTTCCTCAAGTACACGCAATAAAACGCCATTTAAGCGCGCCAGTTTATCCTCCACATCGGCACTTTGATTAACCAGTGCCATTTCTAAATCACGCGCCGCTTCGGTCAGTAATGGCGCCGACAAACCGCCGCCAATCCCTTTGAGGCTGTGAGCTAAACGGGTGGCTTGTTCTCTTCGCCCTTCATCGATGGCCTGACGCAAAAGCGCTTGATCATTACTGTGGTCTTGCAAAAACACCTTCAGCACCATGACCATCGCATCTTCATCATTGCCCAAAATATCGCTCATCTCATCAAAATGCACCACCGCTTCGACGCGAGAACTGGGGTCTGGACTCGATGGTTGCGCTTGTGGTTTCGCTTCCTGTTGAGCCTCACGATGAACCACTCTTGGCCCCACCACTAGCACATAACCGATAAACAGCGAGCTAATGGCTAAGGTGAACCACACGTGGTAATTGAGCAGCTCTTCATACTCATCTTCAACCTTCACGACTTGGGTATAAAACGGATGGCGAACCAATTTATTGACCAAATAGAAACCTTGCGCGTAGCCATTCAGCACTTGTGACGCCTTTGCAAGTGCCGTTTGGAGATCGTTTTGGGTGTCGCCAGTTTGCTCAAGTGAGTATTGAAACAAGCGGTCAAAGGCGAGAAAAATATCCGGATTATTCCTTTGCTCGGCATACAGCACTTCAAACACATAGGTCGATATTTTGAAGTAATTATTTTGCTGCTCAGGATCGTCAGCGTACTTTTTGCGTAGCGTTTGCAGCAGTTGAATCAGCTCAATCACATCAAATTCGACGCTTAAATATTGCTGGGACTGATCGAGGAATCGGTCCAACGTGTAAAGAAGCTGGCTTAAATCGGGGTGAAATGAAAAGGAGTGGTTTTGCTGTTCAAGCGCTTGGCTTAAGTGATTGATGGATTCGATTCGAGTCGCGATACTGCGCAGATCATGAGTGCGATACGGCTTATGCTCAAAGTAATCTTGGCGAAAATCGAACACCTGGTTACGCAGCTGATGAATATAACCAAGCGATGCTTTGGTCTGATAAAGGTCCCAGACAATTGCGGCCAAGCAGACAATCCACAGTACGCCAATACCGATTAACCACTTAACTTTCGAACCCATTGCGTCCACTCAAACATAATTCTCATATGTTCAAGCATATAACGGAAATTCGAGCTTTGCTGAGCTTGGCGAAAAACAGCGTGATTCCGCCAAGCTCAAACTAAAGTAGAGGTATCCGCTTACTGATTGCGAGTGAGCTGATCGCGAAGATTGGGCGGAGTCCCTTTGATGGTTAGCGTGTCGGTCTCTGGATCGTAAAATATGCGTTCGCCCATCAACATGCTATCAAAGCTAACATTCAAGCCACCGCCGGCACCCACATACTTGGTGAGTTTACGTACGGTACCGCGATCAGCAGGAAAGCTGTCTTCCAGCTCATAGCCCTGCTCTTTGGTGAAATCGATAAAGCTGGTGCCATCTTGGGTAGCAGGTAGCTCACCAGACAGTTCACGCACTTCCACTTCATCACCCGATTTGATCTGCTCATTACAGTAATCGTAAACCTGCTTTTTGTACTGAATGGCTTCTTCTTTCTCAAGTTTCGAATCGGCGCAGAAATCTTGTACCGCTTGCATCAACACTTGGTTTTGTTGCTTCACATCCAAACCCACATCGGCTTGCAGAAAATCCAAGAAGAAATCTGCTACTTTCCGGCCAACACGACCTTTGATGTAGCTTAAGTAACGGTTGGACTCTTTATCGGTTTGAAAACTGGTTAAATCGATACGCGCAACAATGTCCATTTTCGACAGGTCAAGATAATCGGTCGCGCTGATATCCAGCCCTTCGGTCACTTTCATGCTCTGTTTGGATGGAATAATACCGATCATCAAATATTCCGTCGCCAGTGACTGGTACTCGGCAACCACGAAAATGCCTTCATCGGCAAATGGGTACTTCGCCAACTCATCTTTTAGACGAGTACCACACTGCAGAGAAAAATCGTAAAAATTTGTCTCGCCCGCTTGAAGTTGCTGCAACCAGTTTTGAAATTCGCTGTCTGACTTAAAGCAACCAAACCCTTTACCGGCTTTGGAATGAAATACGCGATGCAGTTCAGCGACCAAGTTTTCGCTTGATGCGTCATTTTCTAGTGCCGCGCTGCGGAAATTGATCACCAACTCTTCAGAATCGTTTTTTTGAAGCTGGTGTAAAATAACGTGAGAAAGATGAAGGCTCATAGTGAAAATATCGTTGTGCTATGTTTCAGTTGTCACGCATTGTAGGTTATCATAAGCCGCTTTACTACTATCATCATTAGAGTCTTTATGCCGATTAAATCAAAATACAGTAACCAACAAATTGAAACTATCCTTAGTGAAGTTGGCGCCATTTTCCAAAAACACAAGGCCGCTCCAGATTTGATGCTAATGATCGCTGGTAATATTGCGACCAACGTAGTGAACCAGCATGTTGCTGAGTCTCAAAGAAAAAAAATTGCCGAACAATTTGCTCAAGCATTACTTGCTTCTGTCGAAGAAAAGAAAGACTAAAAAAACGATAAATCTAGCGGATAATAAAACAGTACATGGTAGATAAAGGAAACACATACGGCGAAAGAGTGTCGCGATTAGTTGGTTGGGGGCACTGGTTTGCGTTCTTCAACATTATTTCTGCAATGCTTATCGGGACCCGTTATATCGCCCAATCCCCTTGGCCAGATACGCTTCTTGGGCAATTTTACCTTGCCGTATCTTGGGTTGGTCACTTTGGTTTTTTGGTCTTTGCGCTCTATTTATTGATTCTATTTCCGCTCACCTTCTTAATACCGTCACGTAAGCTGTTTCGCTTGGTGGCGGTTTGTTTTGCTACCGTCGGTTTAACGTTACTGTTAGTTGATACCCAAGCGTATCAATCGATCAGCCTGCACCTCAATCCTGTGGTGTGGGAGGTCCTATTTAGCGACGAAAGTAACAACGCGGTCACCGCCGATCTGCAGCATTTGTTTGTGGTGCTGCCGCTGATATTTCTTATCGAACTCGCCCTCTCTGAATGGGTGTGGCACAAGCAGCGCCGCCTGTCACATAAACGGGTCGGTCGCCCTATCGCGGCGTTTTTCTTTGTTAGCTTTATTGCCAGCCACCTGACTTATGTCTGGGCGGATGCCTATTTCTATGGGCCAATCACATCGCAACGCGCTAACTTCCCGCTCTCTTACCCAATGACCGCCAAGTCATTTATGCAAAAGCATGGCTTGTTGGATCATGACGAATATCTTAAGCGCCAAGCCGAAAGTGAAGCGCCTGATTTGGTCAAATACCCGCTTGAACCGATTGAGTTTAATCGCCGGCCAAATGATCTCAATATTCTGATGGTGAGCGTCAACAATCTGCGCGCGGATGCGCTCAATAAGCAGCAGATGCCCAACGCTTACCAATTTGCTCAGCACGCACTGAACTTCACTAACCATTACAGTTCTAGCAACGATATGTTTGGCATGTTTGGCTTGTTCTACGGCTTACCGAGCAGCTACGCAACCAGCATTCGTGCCCAGGCGTCAGAGCCTGTCATGCTCAAATCTCTGCAAGAACAGCATTATCAATTTGGCCTATTTAGCGGTGCGAATTTCGATGACAACATTTACAGCGAAACGTTATTCCGCGATTTGCCGATGGCCAAAGTTGACCTAAGCCAAGATAAAGATAGCGACAATCAAGCCATCGCGGCATGGTCTACTTGGGCGGCAGAGCAGAAAAAAGGCAAACCTTGGTTTAGCTTTATCGAACTGACGACTCTGGAAGATTTCCAGATGAAGAGCGGCTCAACCAAAGGCAGCGCCGCAGACAAACTCAAATCGGGTTATCAGCAATCGGTAAAACATGCCGATGCAGAGCTTGGTCAACTGTTTAGCGCAATTCGTGAACTCGGCCTAGCCGACAATACGCTGATCGTCATCACCTCAAACCACGGCATTGAGTTTAACGAAACCAAGACCAACAGTTGGGGCGCTGGCAGCAACTACAGCAAGTATCAGTTGCAAGTGCCAATGATGATTTACTGGCCGGGTAAAGTGCCGGGCGTTTATACCCACAGAACCAGCCATTTGGATCTATCGGTAACCCTGATGCAAGATTTGCTCGGTGTCTCATCGAAACCAAGCGATTTTAGCAGCGGTCGTAACATGTTTGACGAAAGCAAACGCCGCTGGATCATCGCCGGTGATTCTCGTGAATTGGCGCTGATCACCGATCAAAACACCACAGTGATCGACAAGTTTGGCAACTTCAAATTGTACGACCAAAACTATCACCGTTTACAAGATGAAAACCCAACTCTGCCTGTACTGATGCAAGGGTTAACGGAACTGCAGCGCTTTTATACAAAGACTAATTAAATCAGTTCTTTATTATTGACCTGCTGAAGTTTTGTGTTTACATTGAAGCCATCGGACTGTAGCGCAGCTTGGTAGCGCACCGTCATGGGGTGTCGGGGGTCGGAGGTTCAAATCCTCTCAGTCCGACCATACACCTGAGAAAGGAAGCCTAATGGCTTCCTTTTTTTATGCCCTACAGAACGTGATATCCACTCGATAACTCACATCGCGCCGCTTTTGACCGCTTAACAATTCCATTGCTTTGACGCCCATTAACCATATCGACATACAGCACGAAGTGTGGTGTCGCCAAGAACTCGTTCGCCTCGTCATCAAAGGAATCGTCAAAGGAATTTGCTATGAAAACCGTTAAGTTCGCCACCGCGTGTACAGTCACCTTACTTCTCGCCGCTTGCGCCTCTCCGCAGCAAGCGCTTTATAAAAAAGCCGATCAAGGTGATGCTCAAAGCCAGCTAAAACTTGGGCTAAACCTGTTTCATGGCGAAAATGGATTTGAGCAAGATCGCCAGAAAAGCTTGGTCTATCTAGAAAAATCCTCAGCGCAAGGCAATGCCGAAGCGGCATTTAATCTCGGCGCCATCCATGCCAAAGAGAAAAATTACGCCAGTGCGCTGAACTACTATCAAACGGCCTGTGATAATGACTATCTGAATGCTTGTGATAACCTCGCACTGCTGTACAAAGATGGCAATGGTACTGCAAAAAATTTGCATAAAGCGGAACAGATCGTGCTGCAAGCGATTGAAAAAGGTAGCCTATATAGTCACCGGATTGCCGCAACTATCTACCTAGAAGACCATAAGCCGAAAAAAGCCATTGCCCATTTTAAGCACTTGATTATGGCGCCAACTACTAAGCAAAATCCCGCCTACTATAAAGCGTATGCCGCAACCGATGTGATGGAAGCGTATCTGACACTGAAAGACCAACGTAACGCGTATTTATGGGGTTCAGTCGCCATGTTAGCCGCTGGCTTTGATGCACCAATTGAATCAATTCAAAAACGTTTTGACGACTATCAAATGCTGTCTAAAACGCTCAACACCAAAACCAAACATGCCCTTGCAGAACAAATCATTGCCGAGCACTTTAACGGCTTCCAAAGCAGTAAGCGCTATTTCCAAACCGAGCAGCTACCGGCCATCAAACCAGGTGTGATTGACCCAGACCGCGAACACACGATTAACTTTGTCGGCTACTTTATTACCCCAAATCGGATGTTATTTAGCACTATTAATGCCCTTGAAAAACGCGACGATGCGCCTTCGAAAATCCAATTGGCGATGAAAAAACTCGATCTTTCGAACAAGCATATGCAATACGGTGCGGTGTACCTGCAAACTGCGGCGGCTAAGCTCACGACCAAACAGGCGATTGAGGTGATGAACAGCATCAGTGATAAACGTCTCGACTATTACAAAACACTCGCCAATCGCAAACTCGATGTGATGAACGATATTTACGACTATCAAATCGCGACCATTAAAGCCCACAAACCGGCTGAAGGCGCTTAAAGCGAATCTCTAATCGATGCCCTCGCCCAGCCAACGCTGGGCGTTTACTTTGTTAGCCTATTGATTTGTTAGATTATTTGACTTGCATACAGTGACAAGCTGTATGATGGTGATTCCACTCGAACGCAAAAACGGGAGGCAACACCATATGATTAAAGCACTTCACGGCGCATCCACATTCCACTCCAACGTACTCTCCGATGTCGAAATCGCCCACCAAACCGGTTATCAAGGCATCGAATTTTTTATCGACAAACTCGTCCGTTACTTGGAAAACGGCGGCAACGCGACATCGCTCAAACAGCGTCTTGACGCGCATCAACTGCAAACCACCTGCATCAATGCTTTGATGGGTATTGACCGTCACAGCGCTCAAGACCGAGATGCGTTAATCACCCAAGCACGGCGCATCACCGAGGTCGCAAATCAACTGGAATGCCCAACGGTGCAACTAAATCCAGGGCACTACGCCGATCATTTAAGCCATGCGCAGCGTTTAGATATCATCACTGAAAATATTGGTGAAATTGCCCAATTTGGCGAAAAGTACGGAATTCGCTATCAAATCGAGTTTATCGCATCAAGTGAATTCAACACCCTACCGATGGCACTTGAAGTCATCGACAGATTAGCCACAACCAATGTGGGGCTAGTAATGGATTTCTGGCATCTCTATGCGCGCGGCGTCAGCACGCCGCAAGATGTCGCAAACCTCGACCCTGCGCTGATTTACGGCGTGCATTTTTGCGATGGACGTAAACCGCAAGCAGGCGAAGCTTGGGATGAAACCGTGCTTCGCGCTTATATGCCGGGTGAAGGTGAAATTGATATTCAAGCATTTGTCGCTGCGGTCAAATCCACCGGTTACGATGGCGCTTGGTCACCAGAGCTGATTAGCCCGCGCCATTGGGAATACGAGCACTCCGCCATTGCGACTGCGTGCTTACACAACATGAGCCAGTTTATCGACTAGCAAGCGTTAAATATCACCAAACAGCGCTTGGTAAAAACAGCAAAAACTTGGTTTATTTTGCTTAATAATCGTTCACTTAATATAGAAAAATGGCGATTAGTTCACGTATTTGAACTCAGTTGAACATAAAAACATCAAACAATCTTTGTAGGGGTTTACAAGACTCGTAAGCCCTTATATTATGCGCACCACACGGAGAGATGGCTGAGTGGTTGAAAGCACCGGTCTTGAAAACCGGCATACGTTAATAGCGTATCTAGGGTTCAAATCCCTATCTCTCCGCCACATTCGAAAAGCCTGCTCAGTGAGCAGGCTTTTTTCGTTTAAGGACTCGTGACCTAGCCACTCTCATTGCAAGCCCGCCCGCTGCCACGTTCGTATATTGCCTTTCCCGCTCTCCTGCCCAATTCGATATAAACAAGCAAATTCGTTATCAAACAAGCACGCGACGATAAATGCAAAACTCAGCTCTCGAAGCGCTCTACAATCGGCTAAAATAATAATCCAAGCACAGTTAGATACATCACATCTAAAGCTCAAATCACATCCCATTGCAACGTCATATCTATGCTCGCCTTAGGCGAATATTTTGTAGTATTACCATCATATCGATAGTGCATTTTAGTTATTTCACCTATGCATTCAGTGTTTATGAAAGCTGCAACACATATTTGTCAATGTTATGCTTTTTTTGGTCGCTATATAACCAGTAGATAAACATTTTGAGTGATCGTAATTTCGGCCTTTATTCGCCAAATTCGCCCGTCACCACTTATTTCTTCAGATTAACGCAGCGAGAGAATTAACCAATGAATGCAGTTTTCCCCATCCTCAAGCAAGATGGAAAACCCTATCACACCCTCAATGAGTTCAAACGTTTATTTGAAGAAACCAAGAGTGGTCGCTATATCATGAGCCAAGGACACGGCTGGCATGGCGGCATGCATATTACAGATAAGCAAGCCCCTTGGTGCCGCCATTTGTCACCGGTTCAAGCCATGATGGATGGACGCGTTGTGGTGTATCGTATGAACGAAAATTATCTCGAAAGCCAATATGAGACGCCGACTCAATCGACAGTGCCACTGAAATTCAGCAATAACTTTGTGCTTATCGAGCACTCAATTGACAATCCAGATCAAGAAGACAAGCAAGCGACATCGTTCACCTTTTATACTCTTTATATGCATCTCGCTCCAATCAGCGATATGAAAGAAACGGAAGCGTATAGTGTCAACCGCGGAAAAGGAATTAATGGCCACCAATTCGGTTTTAGTGGCAATAGCGAACCAAGTAAATCAGTAAAAGATAAAGTAATTTCGTTAGCCAAAGATACGGTTATCGAACACGTCTATGCCAAAGATCCAGTCAAACATGATGGGTATTACTACTCATTGTTCCAAATCATGAATGTGCCTGACCAGAGTCAACAATCGACCGTTGGGCAGTTGGTTTGGGTTGCGATTGGCAGACAATCAGCAACAGATAGACTAAACGACACCACTTACTTTCGTCCCGCTCAGCAAACCATACCGCAGTGGATGAAACACGACGACTTTTGCAGCGATGGCAGTGTCGTGCTGATGCCGTACGATGGCGAAGACTATCTAAAAGTAAAAGCGGGCGACGCACTCGGTTATCTAGGGCTACATGAATTCAGTCAAACTATGCAGCCGGCTATCAAACAAGAATATCAAGTTCATATTGAATGTTTTTCTATTGATGAACCACCTACATTCTTCCTTAAAATGCTCTCACCCGCTGATGATACGCCGGAAAACTATTTCAAAATCATTGATGGGACGAACGATCAGGCTCTTTGCAGTGGTGAAATCTCGATTGAGAATAAGTTTTTTAAAACCATTGCAGAATACGTTAGCCAGCAATCGTTACTGCCCGAAAAATTTAAAAAAGCCGATAGCCTACGCGCTTATTTAGAACCAAATCGAGAGCGTTTTGAAACGCTTATCGTCAAGCATCAAAACGAGTGGCATGTCGATAATACCCAAGGCTTGTGTGAAACCAGCCATGCTCAATCGCAAAAAGCTATGGACGAATATAATGAGGCCCATTTTGAGCCAGGCACCTATTATGATTCTAAGTGGCGGCAAGAGATATTCTTACCTAGCCACGAACGCTTTATTCAACATGAAACAGACCGGCTTGAACAATACGCTTGGATGCGAGATTTTGGCGAACCACTTTGCTTCACGCCAGAACTTTGGCATCTGTGGCCACTGGCTTATTTAAAGATTTTCACCATATTGAAATCAGACCAACTTCGCGGCTCACATGCGCTTAACGAATCGGCAGAGAAAAAAGCTGTTAGTTACAGCAAAGGTGCCAGAGATAAAAAAGGGGCCAAAGATAAAGCGGTCGAACTGATTCAAAAAGCTTTGTTGGCATTTGAATATGATCTAAGCGTTGACGGCGATTTTGGTGATAAAACCGAACAAGTGATTAAGCGCTTCCAACAGGAATACCAACCCAGTCATCAATATCATGATGACTACCAGATGCCCAAAGATGGCATTGTGGATGGCAATACCCTATTGGCCATAGATGAAGCCTTGCTGGAAGAGTGGAAAACGCCATTGAAAGTTAATGTTATTTATAAACATACATTAGCCGCAGAAAAACGAGTCGTCAGTGACAAATCGATCAAGCTTATTCAAAGTGTATTTGAAAAAGCGGGCGTAAAAACCGCAGTTATTACCAGTACTTTTAGAACCCCATATGAACAAGCTAGTATTATGTACAGAAACGCAAAGATAGATTTAAAAGGGCAGAAAAAAATGTATGGACCAGTTGGAGATAAAGTATTAATCGTTTATGAAAAAAATAAATCAAAATCCTCGAATGAGGTAATAAATCTAATGGAAAATAAGATAAATTCTTTAGCAGATGAAGGAGAATATGTTTCCAATCATATTGTTACATTAGAAAAATATAATAAAAACAACATTATCGACATTGGTGTAAACTCAGTTTTGATAAAAAATGGAAATGATAAAGACATAATAGAAAAAATCACTAGAGGGTTTGATTTACTAGAGCAAAACAATTCAGAAGTTAACTTTTTGGATGAAACCCAAAAATCCAATAAATGTTGGCATTTAGAAGTAAAACAGTAAGGTATTGCTATGAAAAAATTATTCTTACTTACCTTTATATTTATATTAAATAATGCACATGCCTCAAATTATGAATGTAATAAGGAATTGACAATCACAAAATTTAGCTCAAAAAACCAAATTTTCAGCAAATTGACGACTGAAACTGATGGTGGACTTGATAGCTACAGCTATTTTTTATTCGATAATAAGGATATGATGATTGTTCATCAGAATTCATGCCTTATGACCGATTATTATATATCTTATTATTATAATGATATGAAAGATTTCAATGTTATGTATAAAAATTACTTAAGTATAATTAAAGAAATCAATAAAAAAGAAGGTATAAAAATAAGCCAAGAATTTGAAGGGAAATTAAAACATATACTTAATGAAGAAAAAATAGAAGATAGAGAATACTTTAATGGTAACATAAGAAATTATCCTTTCAAATTAGATAGACGTAATATTAACCTGGAATATACTTTTAAACTATCGACTGAAAATTTTTATTCAGCATATAAAAATGTATTGGATACCTACATTGGTCTTGGCGGCATGCCATAGAGAGAAAATCGACAACTAAGGCGGGGGTAAACCCGCCTTATTCACACTTAAAGCAAAAAATACCTTCCCTATTCTCGTCCTCAAGCACGCTATCCACTTAAAAAATTGGCCAAATGTGTCGCAACCTGACGGTAAACAAGTCGAAGTTGTACCCCGACTTCGACACTAAAATTCAACACATCAAATTTTGCGTCAGGAATACGATGAATAAACAACAAGCTGAAAAGCATATTACTGAAAATCTGGAGCCTGGAGATCAGCTGATTGGCTTTTTCTTCGCCATCAAACCGGCCAATTTCTGGCTGATATTTTTACTTGGTCCCTTTTTCATGTTGACCATGCGCCAATACTATGTGGCCGTCACAGAACAAGGTGTGAGCTTTTTTAAACTCGATATACTGGGTAAGTTTCAACTTCACGATTTCTTTACCTATAGCGATATCGAAAGCGTCAAAATCGGCCGCGGTATGCTGCAAAGACCGATGGTCTTTACGTTCAAAACCAATCGTAAACTCAAATTAAAAGCACAGTTAAAAGGCGTGGAAAAGGTCGCGACATTAAAGCCTGAAGTGCAGACCTACATTGAACAAAATATTCCGCTCAGCTTATGATTTTTTATCTCATCGCATTAGCCGTATATATTGGCTTGCTGGTTGGTATTAGGCCGCAACCCGAGAGTTTAAAAGAACCGCCCATTCCCTATGGCCAGCACTTAAGAAATATCGCGGCTTCGTTAATCACGGGGGTGGTTATCAGTAGCGTATTTTTGCTCACCAGTGAAGGAACCTTCATTGAAACCACGGATATGTGGCTCGCTTATTTAGGCTTATCGAATAACGTCAGCGAAGCGCTAACTTGGCCACTGCGTGCGGTCAGTTCTTCTGTGGTTCACGGCAACTATGTACATTTGGTATCCAACCTGTCTGGATTGGGCATCGCTTCGGTTTACGAACGCCGAGTCGGTACAAAACGCTATCTCGCGGTCATGGTGATTGGCGCACTGTGCTCCGCATTTTCTATCTTTTGCTATCGCGGCCCAGTGGTGACATGTGGTATCTCTGGCGGTGTCTTTGCCTTAGGTGCGGCCTACTTTACAGACCGAGAATCCATGACCACCAAAGAGTGGCTAATGATGACGGCAACCTTCTCACTGTTAGCTGTGATGATGACTATGGCAAGCCTTGAAACCACGCAAAGAACCGGCATTCACCGACTTGATAGTATCGATCATTTTGGCCATCTGTTTGGCGCAATCAGCGCGATTGTGTACTGCAAGCTGCGCCCGCTCAATCGATCCAAACCTATAACTGAATAAACGTCCTTTGCCGATGGCGTAAATCAACTTATCTTCATCGCATAATCGCCTTGCTTGGTGCTGCAACTAATGGGTTGCCAAGCAAAGGCTTTATTCCCTTCAAGTTTACCACTCCAGCACTGGCATAGCCCTTGCTCTTTATCCATATATTGATGGCTACAAGCGGTAACACGCCGTTAATACAGGCAAATATTTCTCAGTCGTCGGAAAGAGTTACAACCGATGGTTAAAAATTACAACCCGATGGAGAGCACTATGTCGAATCAAAACAGCAAGCCAACCACAACAGATGCTGGCATTCCCGTCGCAAGTGACGAGCACTCTTTGACAATCGGCCAAGATGGACCGATTGTGTTACATGATCACTATTTGATTGAACAAATGGCGAACTTCAACCGCGAACGCATCCCAGAACGTCAGCCTCACGCTAAAGGCAACGGCGCATTCGGCTATTTCGAGGTGACCAATGATGTAAGCCAATATACCAAAGCCGCTGTTTTCCAGCCCGGCACTAAAACCGAAGTGTTAATGCGCTTTTCAACCGTCGCCGGTGAGCGCGGTAGCCCTGATACTTGGCGAGACCCACGTGGCTTTGCGGTAAAATTTTATACCGAGGAAGGCAATTTTGATTTAGTGGGTAACAACACACCCGTGTTTTTTATTCGCGATCCGATGAAGTTTCAACACTTTATTCGTTCACAAAAACGCCGCGCCGATAACAACTTACGCGATAATGATATGCAGTGGGATTTTTGGACCCTATCACCTGAATCATCCCACCAAGTCACGTGGTTGATGGGTGACCGCGGCATCCCCAAAAATTGGCGCCACATGAATGGTTACTCTAGCCACACATACATGTGGGTCAATGATCAAGGTGAGCGCTTTTGGGTGAAATACCACTTCATCTGCGATCAAGGCAACCAATTCCTCACTCAAGATCAAGCCGATGAATTAGCGGGGGCCGATGGCGACTACCATAGTCGCGACCTATTTAACGCCATTGCCAAAGGCGATCATCCAAGTTGGACGCTGAAAATGCAGATAATGCCTTATCAAGACGCCAAAACTTATCATATCAATCCATTTGATTTGACTAAGGTTTGGCCACATAAGGAGTATCCACTCGTTGAGGTTGGCAAGTTAACGCTCGACCGCAATCCAACGGATCATCATACTCAAATTGAGCAAGCAGCCTTTGAACCTAATAATATGGTGCCTGGAACGGGGCCAAGCCCAGACAAAATGTTACTCGGTCGTATGTTTGCTTATGCGGATGCACATCGCGCCCGTCTTGGCGTAAATTACAAACAGATCCCGGTAAACGCGCCAAAATGCCCATTCCACAGTTACAGCAAAGATGGAGCGATGCGCATGCACAATGTCGAAGATCCTGTCTATGCACCAAACAGCAAAGGCGGGCCACAAGCCGACCCAAACCGTTACCCAGAATCTGCGGTATGGGCTGCTGATGGCGAAATGGTACGCTCTGCGTATACCCTGCGCCCTGACGACGATGACTATAGCCAAGCAAATGATCTGATTAACAAAGTGATGGATGATGCAGCGAGAGAAAGACTGGTGAATAACGTAGTCGGCCATTTACTTAATGGTGTCAGCCAACCGGTGTTAGAACGTGCGTTTGAATATTGGAAAAATATTGATACCAAGATTGGCCAGCGTATTGAAAAAGGCGTGAAAGCCAAACAAACTGCCTAAATGCCCACAAATACTAAGCCCGCATTATGCGCAATGTAGATCAGATAAGGAGCGGTTGACCGATCTTTCTGATAAGAGACAATCGGAGACCTGTTTATAGGTCTTCGATTTTTTATGTCTATCCAAAATTGTTTTGCCGACTTTCTTGAAGAAAGTCCGATTGATGTCGCTCAGCTAACCACCTTCTCTGAGCATATTCCTGATGAGTGGATTGCTAAAGCGGCAGCACTTTCCGATAAAGCGACTATACGTCGACGTCGCTTGCCTAGTGATATGGTTCTTTGGCTTATTGTTGGAATGGCGTTTTTTCGCAATGAGCCTATTGCAGAAGTCGCACGACGAATGAATGTGTGTGCCGAGGGGTTAGCCGATGAGGAG
>NZ_FNDD01000024.1 GCF_900100015.1 Vibrio xiamenensis
CAGATCACGTTCACTTGGTTGTGATAGTCCCACCGAAAGTATCGATATCGACTTTAATGGGGATATTGAAAGGGCGTTCAGCTATCCGATTGTTTAATAAATTCCCGCATATTAGAAAGAAATTATGGGGTAATCATTTTTGGGCGAGAGGGTACTTTGTTGACACAGTCGGTGTAAATGAAGAGATCATCAGGCGGTATGTCAGGCATCAAGACAAGAAAGCTCAAGAATATGAGGCACAGTTAGAGTTGAAAATGAACTAACAGCGAAGGAATGCCCCCTTTTAGGGGGCTGTAAACCAAAGCCGCCTTCTAAGAAGGCGGATTTTTACTGCTCGATATTGCGCTTATCAGCTCAGTCACTAAGCGGGTTTTGCCAACCAAAATCGTTAAATAAACCCTGCCACACGTCATCAAATCCAGCGCGAATGCACAGCGTTTCACCACTAATGGGATGCTCAAAAGTCAACTCTGTGGCATGAAGCAGCAAACGGTGCGCATCATAATTCTCACGAAACAAACGGTTATGCTTACCATCCCCGTGAGTGGTGTCACCAATAATCGGATGACTAAGATGATGCATGTGGCGACGCAATTGGTGCTTGCGTCCTGTGGTCGGTTTCATCTCGAGCAAACTATAACGGCTAGTTGCAAAACGCCCAGTTGAAAATGGCACTTCAACTTTTGCCAGTGGTTGGTATGCGGTGACTGCCGACTGCGGCTCTTTTTCTTGACTGGAAAATTTATCGGCAATTTTATCCAATTCGACTTTGAGCGGGTAATCGAGCACATCGCCTTGTTCAACCCAGCCGCGCACCACTGCATGATAAGTCTTGCTCATATCATGATTGGCAAACATCGGCATAGCTTGCGAGGCCACTTCACGAGAAAGGGCGAACAGCAGCACGCCTGAGGTTGGCCGGTCTAAACGGTGCAGCGGAAACACGTGTTGACCAAGTTGATCGCGCAGGGTTTGCATCACGAACTGCGTTTCATGCTTATCGAGCCAACTGCGATGGACTAGCATGCCCGCAGGCTTATTGACGGCAACCAAATAAGCATCTTGATAGATAATTTCTAGCATGACTTGCAGGCCTCATCGATACGGAAAATCAAGCTAAGCAGATCAGCATGGCTTGGCTGCTGCCACACGTGGCTAAAATAAGGGTGTATTTCAAGATTGGGGATCGCCTGCTGGGTATCGATAAGCGCGATCATTCTAGGAATGAATATCCATTGCAGCCATTGCTCAGGTCTGAGCGTATCAACAGCAAACGGCATGTGGCTCGCAAGCTCCGACTTGGTTGGCGCGGTATTTTGCCACAGGGCCTGTATACGCAGCGCATTTTCGAGTTCACCTAACAATTGGCGAATTTTCTCTGTTTTTACCATCAATAATTTCGGTGTTGACCTTGAAAAAGGGCCATAGAGTACCATTTATATGGGAAAGAAAGTTAGGACAAATTCTTCCATGGAAACAATTACCACCTTAAGCCAGTTATTGACCAACAGTGGCTGTGAGTTCCGTATTTTTGATTTAGGTCGCCGCATCAGCCCTATCGAGCACAAAGAGTTTTTTGATGTCGAAAAAGGCTTGCTTCCCTACCCGTATCCGCTGCAACGCAAAGCCCATGTTGCCATCGCCTACTGGAATGAACAGCAGCAACCTTGGATTTGGTTTTTAAAGTTTGAGCTCGACGAACGCGGCCTGCTCAAACAAGCGGAAATCGGTCAATTCCTCAAATACGTCATGGAAGCGATGGGCAGCCGCCTGAGCCAAGAGATCAGCGAAGAGCAGCAACAGAAGCTCGCTAATAACCCCTACACCTATAAGCCGTCTGAAGACAAAATGGCGGTGTTCCACAGCCAAATTCGTGCGGCGTTAAATCTGCCGACTAGCCAATATTACGAGCACGCCCAGCACTACTTTCAAGGCGGATTGGGTTGGGATAATTGGCAGACCGTCGGCTTGCAAGGTATCACCGACATGTGCGCGCGGCTGAGTCAAGACAACAACCAAGTGACACTAAGAAAATCCCTTAACCATCTGCCCAATGAGCCGCTTTACGCACTGCTTGGCGCATTAGAGCATACCCAAACGCCAGAAAAATTAGCCGCTCGCCTGCTGGATATGGCCAATCAGCAACTGCAAAGCGGCGATGCCGATTTATTTCTGGTGTCCGCACTCGTACGAGCTCTCTCTGGCGCGCCAAACGCACTTAGAAGCTTGGTCGATGACATTCTTGCCAGTCCAACCTTTAGCCATCAAGAAGTGCTTATCGGCATCGCAGGGCGCGCTTGGCAAGTACTGGATGACACCGGCGTTGCAACGCGCTTTTTAGTGCGTCTTGCTGAAACGGGTAATCAGACTCTGTTCAATCAGTTGTTTGCCGATCTGGTGATGATCCCTAAATTACGTATGGTTCTGCTACCGCTTTTACACAGCAGCCCGTCCCCGGAGCTCGCCCAAGCCCTAACCGCACTGCAACGCTCAGCCAAAGGTAGCGCATGATTGCCGATCTGCTGGCAATCTTGGCGGTTAGCTTTGGTTGTTTACTGTTTTGGCAGCAGCGGCGCCAGGCTGAAATTGCCAAAGCCGCTATCGCCCGCAAATGCCAACAACTCGAACTGCAGCTTGTGAGTGTCGCGTTAGGCAGTCACAAACTAAAAACGCCAGAGGGACTCTGGCGTTTTCATACGGTCTATCAATTTGAATTTTCATCACTGGGCGATGATTGCTATCAAGGCAAACTGACTATGCTCGGCTTTAAGCCTGTCAGTTTTGATTTGCCACCACATCGGCTGTAAACACATATTCGTAGAACGGACCAAAGCTATCGTTTTGTTCGCCAGCCAAGTGGAACCCGAGCTTTTGCAAAATCTTTATTGATGGGGTGTGATGGGTATTGACAGTTGCACTCACCACTTCTAGTTGGCACTCATACAAGGCTTTGGGGAAAAACGCTTTCAGCGCTTCGCTGCCAATGCCTTTATTCCAGTAATATTTGTCAAAAATAAACCCCAACTCAGGCTTTTTGTCTAAATGGCAAATAAACACGTGGCCAATGTACTCACGCGTGGCTTGGTCGAGCACCGCTAGGGCATATAAGGTGGGATCATGCATCACTTGATGAAACAGCTGCTTAGCTGAGGACACCGTCAGTGGCCCATTCATCTCCGCGCGATTCTTAGCGCAGCAATTTAACATTAAAAAATCAGATTGAAGCGACTCATTATAAGGGATAAGGAGCAATCTCCTCGTTGCTATTGTCACACCACATCCTTGCTTGTGTTTTATTATTACTTATCTGTAATTACTGCCAATAAAGCCAATTTTATCTTGCCGCCAAGTTTTAGTTGGTTTGTTCTGATGTTGTTAGTATTGAATAAAAAAGTGGTAAGAATAAGAAAAGCCCTGACACGTGAGTATCAGGGCTATAGTCTTACTCGCAGCAGTCCGGCTACATCATAATGCTCCATGCATCGTCCATAATAGTGGCCATGTCCATGTGCCCTATCCTAACCTTGCCGTCCTAGCAGTGTCCTGTTCGTCCTGATAGCTAACGTTCCTAGTTAGCTGACATCACTTGTTCCTTGAGCGGTGTCCCTTGTGCGATCCGCGCACTGTTCCTTTATTCTTCCTAAACACTGCCATCCTGTCAGTGTTAAATGCTTCCTGCTTGACCGCCCATCCTGAGCCATCAAACCTTCATCCTAAAGCCACCACATCCTTGGTTTTTCGTTTCCTGATTCAGCATCCTGCCGACACGGTTAAATTTACCTTATTGGCCAAAAGATACAATCCTGCTTAGCTCACGTTTTTTGGTATCAAATAACAAAAAACCAAACAAATCTATAAAATTCAACCAATTAAAAACCACATCCCACCATATACTGCAGAACGAAAGCGTAATATCTTACGTGCTTGTGAGAGATATCGCACAACATCCATATCAAGAAAAATGTCGATAAACTTCACCAAGCCAGTATCATGGTCAAAACCTCGACTTTCTACGGTGTTCTATGCTAACCAAAAACGTCACAGAAGAACTCGAAGCGGTTCTGCAAGCCCTTCACGATGAAGGAAAAACGCCAAGCATTGCTCTGGTCAAAGCGCGCTTATCGACCCCAGTGCCGATGCCTGCACTTATCTCCACCATTAAGAGTTGGAAAAGTGTCAAACGCGTGCCTAAAGTAGAAATTGCCGCCAACGCTCAACCAGCAGACAAAATCGCTCAGCTTGAACAGCAAATTGCTGCACTTACCGAGCGAGTCAGTATCCTTGAAGCCCAATTGAGTGAGAAATCGTAATGAAAATTTGGGTTGATGCCGACGCGTGTCCTAAAGTGATTCGCGACACTTTAGTGCGCGCAGCCGAGCGAACGGGGATTGAGTGCACCTTCGTTGCGAACCATATTATTCCGATTCCTAAACGCGACAATTTACGCAGTTTGCAAGTTCCAGCGGGCTTTGATATCGCCGACAATGAAATCGTCAAACGCACCGAGCCGGGCGATTTAGTGATTACGTCTGATATTCCACTGGCCGATGAAGTTATCACCAAAGGGGGTTTTGCTCTGAGCAGTCGTGGCGAGCTGTATACCAAAGACACCATCAAAGCGCGGCTCAATATTCGCGACTTTATGGATACGATGCGCTCAAGCGGCATCCAAACTGGCGGGCCAAGCGCCCTATCGCAAACCGAGCGCCGTGAATTTGCCAATCACCTAGACCGTCTATTGGCGAAATATCACCGTTAGGCGCTGGCTTTCAAGCCATATCGCGACACTGAAAGCATAAAAAAACCTGCGCAAGCGCAGGTTTTTTTAGTTTCTAAATCAAGCCATTAAGGCGTGTAGTAAGTGGCTGCGCCTGGACCAACTGGCAAACCAAATAGGAACACCCACACGTAGAACAGCACACTCCAACCAACGATAAAGCAGATTGAGTAAGGCAACATGGTCGCAATCAATGTACCGATACCTAAGTTCTTCATATAACGCGTCGCAACCGCCAGAATCAGACCAAAGTAGCTCATCATTGGTGTGATGATATTAGTGGTCGAATCTCCGATACGGTAAGCCGCTTGAATGGTTTCAGGGGCATAACCCACCAGCATCAGCATAGGTACAAAAATTGGCGCGGTTACCGCCCATTGCGCAGAAGCAGAACCGATCATCAGGTTGATAAAGCCACACATCAAAATGAAGGCAAAGAACAAACCTGGGCCAGTTAAACCGACATTTTGTAGGAAGTCAGCTCCAGCTACCGCAAAGACTTGACCAAAGTTGGTCCACTTGAAGAAGGCAACAAACTGCGCAGCGAAGAACACGAGAACAATGTACATGCCCATTGAAGACATCGATTTTGACATCGCATCAATCACATCGCGGTCGGTTTTCATCGTGCCGGCAATACGGCCATAGACGAAACCTGGAATCGCGAAGAATACGAAGATAAACGCGACGATACTCTTCAAGAATGGTGAACCAGCAACCGTACCGGCTTCAGAGCGAAGCACACCATTTTCTGGAACAATCGTCCAAGCCAACAATGCAGACACAGCCAGAACCGCAACACCCGCCCATTTCAGTGCTTTCTTCTCAAGCGCGGTGAGTTTGCCCATGGTATCTTTTGACAGATCTTCTGACGCTTCCTCGTCGCGATATTGACCGAGTTTCGGCTCGACGATTTTTTCGGTAACAAACGCGCCCATCCCCGCAATAAAGAAGGTCGAGACAAACATGAAGTACCAGTTTGCTTCAGGACCAACGGTATAGCTTGGGTCAATCACTTGCGCCGCTGTTTCGGTAATACCAGAAAGCAGAGGATCAACCGTACCGATCAAGAGGTTGGCAGAGTAACCACCAGAGACACCAGCAAACGCTGCAGCCAAACCCGCAAGAGGATGGCGACCTAACGAGTGGAATAGCATCGCTGCAAGTGGAATAAGGACTACGTAACCCAGCTCTGATGCTGTGTTGGAGATAATACCAGCGAATACCACAGTCACGGTTACCATGCGCTTAGAAGCGCCCATCACCAAACCACGCATCGCAGCAGAAAGAAGTCCTGAATATTCAGCGATCGCAACACCTAACATGGCGACAAGCACTGTACCAAGCGGTGCGAAACCAACAAAGTTTTTCACCAAACTGGTAACGATCAATCGCAAACCATCGGCATTAAGAAGACTGACGACATAGATCATGCCATCGGCAGCGCGCCCTTTGGCGCCTTCAGGGCGAGGGTCAACCACTGACACCTCAAAGTAACCCGCAATTCCCGACAACACTAAAATGGCTAAACAGAAAATGGCAAACAGTGTAATTGGGTGGGGTAATAGATTCCCTAAATATTCAACCGAATCGAGAAAGCGCGTAAACAGCGGCTTTTTCGGTGGATTTTGTTTTATTGAAGTTGATGAACTCATCAAGTTCCTCCTTGTCGTTATTCTTTCCATGAAGGCATCCGCTCCATGAAGGCGGAAGAATACTAAACAAGGAGGATGTACGGTAAAATTTAAATGTTACAAAAGTTTATAATAGAACTAAAAACAACCAGTAAATTTACTAAGTATAGATTTTAACTCTAAATAATTAATATTAGATGGCATAACCACCCAAAATAACTTTGGTGGCATTCATTTGTTTTACTGCTATTTCTGAACCGCTTTAAAGCGTGGGTTGGCTTTGCATATCACGTAAAGTCGACCACGGCGTTTAACAATTTGACAATCTGGATGGCGGTTTTTGGCACTTTTTAACGACTTAAGCACTTTCATTGGGTTACTTCTCTTCTGAGCTGAATCTTGAAAAACGGCGATTGAAGTTCGCCACACGACCTTCTTTTTGGATCACACGCTGCTTACCGGTGTAGTAAGGGTGAGATTCGGAAGAAACTTCTATCGTCATATACGGGTAGGTTTTGCCATCTTCCCATTCAATGGTGCGATCCGTTTCAAGCGTGGAACCGATGACGAAATATTTATCAACGCTGGTGTCGTGAAACACGACTTTGCGATAATTAGGATGGATATTGTTTTTCACTGCGCGACCTCTTTACCAATCTATACATAACAACTCAGCCATATCACTTAATTGTTATGTTATAACATTTTAGATGTTAATCATTCTCAATAAACCTGGCAAGAGAAATTTGTGCTAATTTATGCCCCAGAGTAATTGAACCGATGAATCTCCTATGTACACCCTTGATCCAATTGGCTACGTCGAATCTCCATACAAAGAAAAATTTGCTGTTCCGCGCCAACCCCGCTTAGTGCCAAGTGCCCGAGCAAAAATTCACTTGTCCGGCGAAGCGAACTGCCGGGAATCGATTCGTGGCATCGAGCAATTTAGCCACTTGTGGCTGCTGTTTCTGTTCGATAAAAACCTAGCTCAAGGCTGGAAGCCGACGGTGCGTCCACCGCGTCTTGGCGGCAACGAACGAATTGGCGTATTTGCATCACGGGCAACCTTTCGCCCAAATGGTATTGGTATGTCCGCAGTGGAGCTGCTTGGTACAGAAGTGAATGGTGATCAGGTATCACTGGTGGTAGGCAGTGTCGATTTGGTTGATCGCACTCCAATCGTTGATATTAAACCTTATATCCCCTATTCCGATGCCATCAGTGACGCGCGAGGAGGTTATGCCGACAAAGAACCCAAAACCATAGCGGTGCAATTTTCTTCGCAAGCAACATCAACGCTGTTAACCGCCGACGATCCACAAACCTTGAAGAGCGTCATTGAGCAAGTATTGGCACAAGACCCACGTCCGGCTTATAAAAAACGCCAGCAAGACGACAAACAATATGCGGTGAATTTGTTCGATTTTAACGTTAAGTTTATTGTGACAGGCAACTTAGCGACGGTTACCGCAATAGAAGGCTTTTGACAAACGCGATTGGCTGATATTATTAGCGGCTATCACAAATTTTCCGCCAGGATATCACATATCACTTGGCGATTTATTACCACCATAATGAACGGATACCATAAATGCGTACCAGTAACTATCTTCTTTCAACTCTGAAGGAGACTCCAAACGACGCAGAAGTAGTGAGCCACCAGCTCATGCTACGTGCAGGTATGATCCGTAAGTTAGCTTCAGGTCTTTACACTTGGCTACCTACTGGTCTGCGCGTGCTGCGTAAAGTCGAAAACATCGTTCGTCAAGAAATCGACAATGCCGGGGCAGTTGAAACCTTAATGCCCGTTGTGCAACCGTTTGAACTGTGGGAAGAGACAGGTCGCTCTGAAAAAATGGGCCCCGAGCTACTTCGCTTTACTGACCGCCATGAGCGTCCGTTTGTGCTAAGCCCAACTGCTGAAGAAGTGATCACTGCGCTAGTGCGTAACGAAGTGAACTCTTACAAACAGTTGCCGCTTAACTTGTACCAAATTCAAACTAAATTCCGTGATGAACGTCGCCCACGTTTTGGCGTAATGCGTTCACGTGAATTCTCGATGATGGACGCTTACAGCTTTGACATCGATAAAGATGGCTTGCAAAAATCTTACGATGCGATGCATGACGCTTATTGTAAAGCGTTTGACCGCATGGGTCTGGATTATCGCCCAGTGCTTGCGGATAGCGGCGCAATCGGCGGTAGCGGTTCACAAGAGTTCCACGTTTTAGCAGAAAGCGGCGAAGACCTTATCGCGTTTTCCAGCGAATCTGACTACGCGGCGAACTTGGAAAAAGCGGAAGCCATCGCTCCTGCTGATGCGCCTGCAGCCCCAACTCAAGAAATGACGCTGGTTGATACGCCAAATGCGAAAACCATCGCCGAACTGGTTGAGCAACACGGTTTAGCTATCGAGAAAACAGTCAAAACTCTGTTTTTTAAAGCGTCGGATCAAGTTGACGCTCCGATCATCGCACTGATGGTGCGTGGCGATCATGAGCTGAATGAAGTGAAAGCTGAAAACTTACCTCAAGTAGCGGCGCCGCTTGAAATGGCAAGCGAAGAAGAAATCCGTGCTCTTGTTGGCGCAGGCCCTGGCTCGCTAGGCCCTGTAGGTTTGAAACTGCCACTTATCGTTGACCGCACAGTTGCAGTAATGAGCGATTTTGGCGCAGGTGCCAACATCGATGACAAACACTACTTCGGAATCAACTGGGGTCGTGATGTGGAACTTGGTCAAGTTGAAGACATTCGTAACGTGGTTGAAGGCGATCCAAGCCCATGTGGTAAAGGTGTCCTACAACTTAAACGTGGTATCGAAGTCGGCCATATTTTCCAATTGGGAACCAACTACTCTGAGAAAATGAACTGCGGCGTATTAGGTCCTGATGGTAAAAACGTCACTCTAGAGATGGGTTGTTACGGTATCGGTGTTTCTCGCGTGGTTGCCGCCGCGATTGAGCAAAATAACGATAAGTACGGCATTATCTGGCCAGATGCCATTGCGCCATTCCAGGTTGCGATTGTGCCAATGAACATGCACAAATCTGAGCGCGTTCAACAAGCGGCTGAAAAACTCTACGCAGAACTGACAGCAGCAGGCATCGACGTATTGTTTGATGACCGTAAAGAACGCCCAGGTGTGATGTTCTCCGACATGGAGCTTATCGGTGTACCGCATACTGTGATCATTGGCGATCGCAGCATGGATGAAGGTAACTTTGAGTATAAGAACCGTCGTAATGGCGAGAAATCTGCCGTTGCTATCGACGACATTCTCGCTCACATCAAGTCGCAACTCGCCTAATCTTGGCTTGAACCATCGCGAAAAAAAGGTTGATGCATGCATCAACCTTTTTTATATCTGAACATTGACATCTTTACACTGATTAAACTAAAGGCTCGCTCGGTGCTTGGTTACCCGGTTTCGGCGCAGCAAATGGAATATGCTCAAGCGCATTCGCATTGCCTGCAATCAACTCACCAAAATGAAAGATACCGTATTCACCAGGCTTCATTCGGTGCCAATCTTCGTTATCCGTCAAAGGCTGCGTCGCAATGACCGATACCACATCATTTGGCGTGGTCTCTTCCTGAAAATTGATCGTCACATCTTCGTCAATCAACGTCGCTTTGCCAAATGGCGCGCGGCGCGTTATCCAATACAGATGATTAGTACAGTAACTCATCACGTACTCCCCATCCGACATCAGCATGTTAAACACGCCTTTTTCACGCAGTTGAGTACAGCAATCGGCTAAGTATTTCAACACTTCGACCATATTGGTCGGTGGCGTTGGGTACTTATCTTCCAATTTTTTCAGCAACCAACAAAACGCCAGCTCACTGTCAGTCTGCCCAACAGCGCGGTGACGCCCCGTCTCCAACGTTTGATAGTCGGTCAACTGACCGTTGTGCGCAAACGTCCAGTACTTACCCCATAACTCACGTGTAAAAGGGTGAGTATTTTCCAAGTTGATGGCTCCGCGATTGGCTTGACGAATATGGCTTATCACCGCGCAGCTTTTAATTGGATAATTCTGTACCAATTCGGCAACTTTCGACTGGCAACTTGGCGCTGGGTCTTTAAAGTTACGAAACCCTTTGCCTTCGTAAAACGTAATCCCCCACCCATCACGGTGCGGGCCAGTTTTACCGCCGCGTTGCATCAACCCGGTAAAACTAAAACAGATGTCTGTCGGCACATTGGCGCTCATTCCGAGCAACTCACACATGGGCTAACCATCTCCTTACAAAAAACGACACTTTCAACAAACGCTTATTTTTCCATTTCTTTTTCAATCAACTGAATCACGATATGGATGATTTTAATGTGCACTTCTTGAATTCGATCCGCATAACCAAAATGAGGAACGCGAATTTCAACATCTGCGATACCGGCCATTTTGCCGCCATCTTTACCCGTCAAAGCGATGGTTTTCATCCCTTTTGCTTGCGCGGCTTCAATCGCTTTAAGAATGTTGCCTGAATTGCCTGACGTCGACAGACCAAACAATACATCACCTTTGGCACCAACCGCTTCAACGTAGCGTGAGAACACAAAATCGTAGCCAAAATCGTTGCTCACGCACGATAAGTGGCTTGGATCGGAAATCGCAATACCAGGGTAGCCAGGGCGATTTTCACGATAGCGACCTGTCAACTCTTCAGCAAAATGCATCGCATCACAATGAGAACCACCATTACCACAAGAGAGGACTTTGCCACCTTGCTTAAATGAGTCAGCGATGACCTTGGCCGCCTTCTCAATCTGCGCGATGTTATTGTCATCGCTTAAAAATGCGTTAAGTACTTCTGCAGCTTCAGTTAATTCGTTCTTAATTAAGTCATGGTACATAGCTAATGTCTCTAGTTATCGATGTACAAAAGCCTCTCATTATTGAGGCGGTTTTATCAATTGAGTTTACCCGAACCCGTACATCTGTCGATAGCAAAGCCTCAAGATTTGTACCTATCTGGCTTTTTCGCTGCGAAAAGCATCACAGCGACCACTCAAATTAGAACAATAACTCTACCGAGCTCACTTTTTAGACTGTTGATTGTTTTACAAACCATTAATAATTTGCTTACAATCTTCTGGTCTGACCTGTTTTATTAACCGCTACGTATAACAACAATAATGAGTCCAAAGAAGGAATACTGTTATGGACATTCTGCTCTCTACCCTCGCAATGATTTTGGTATTAGGAGTCTGCCTCTACCATCGAACCTCATTGCTTAGCGGTCTAGCTTCGCTAACCGCCACCATGCTGGTACTCAGCGTTCTCGGCCTCGTCGGCAGTGTAAGTTGGCTGCTCTTCGTTGCCTTAGCTGCGGTGGTTAGCCTGGCTCCGATCCGCCAAACACTTATCAGCGCGAAAGCCTTAAAGCTGTTCAAATCCGTTCTTCCTGCGATGTCGCAAACCGAAAAAGAGGCCTTGGAAGCAGGCACCGTTTGGTGGGAAGCGGACCTATTTAAAGGCAAACCCGATTGGCAAAAACTGCATCGCATTGCCAAACCTAAATTAAGCCAAGAGGAACAGGCGTTTCTTGACGGTCCGGTAAATCAAGTTTGCGCCATGGTCAGTGATTATCAAGTCACTCACGAACTGGCCGACTTACCGCCTGAAGTGTGGCAATTTCTCAAAGAGAACAAATTCTTTGCCATGATCATCAAAAAGCAATACGGCGGCTTGGAGTTTTCCGCCTATGCGCAATCACTGGTGCTGCAAAAATTGACCGGTGTGTCGGGAGTGCTTTCCTCAACCGTGGGTGTGCCAAATTCACTTGGCCCAGGTGAACTGCTACAACACTACGGCACCGACGAACAAAAAAATCACTATCTACCGCGTTTAGCCGCAGGAAAAGAAATCCCGTGTTTTGCCCTGACTAGCCCAGAAGCCGGCTCAGATGCGGGGTCAATTCCGGATTACGGCGTGGTGTGCCAAGGTCAATGGCAAGGTAAAGAAGTCCTTGGTATGCGCCTAACTTGGAATAAACGCTATATCACGCTTGCCCCTGTGGCGACGGTGCTTGGGCTGGCGTTTAAACTCCAAGACCCAGACGGTTTACTCGGGGACACACCAGATGTAGGGATCACCTGCGCACTGATCCCAACCGACCTTGAAGGTGTTGAAATTGGCAACCGCCACTTTCCGCTCAATGTTCCGTTCCAAAATGGCCCAACACGCGGAGAGAATATTTTTGTACCGCTCGATTTCATCATCGGTGGGCCGAAAATGGCTGGCCAAGGCTGGCGAATGCTGGTCGAGTGTCTTTCGGTTGGACGTGGCATTACCCTGCCCTCAAACTCAACCGGCACCACCAAAACCGCCGCAATGGCAACCGGTGCTTACGCGCGTATTCGTCGCCAATTCAAACAGCCCATTGGGCAAATGGAAGGGGTGGAAGAGCCTCTGGCACGCCTTGCCGGTAATGCCTACGTGATGGACGCAGCAAGCAGCTTGACTGTCGCGGCAATTGATAGCGGTGAGAAACCGTCCGTTATTTCCGCCATCGTCAAATACCACTGTACTCACCGCGGCCAGCATGCGGTGATTGATGCCATGGACATCGTCGGTGGTAAAGGTATCTGTATGGGACCGTCGAACTTTTTGGCTCGTAGCTATCAAGGTTCGCCAATCGCGATTACCGTTGAAGGCGCCAACATCTTAACTCGCTCGATGATCATCTTTGGCCAAGGCGCGATTCGCTGCCATCCTTACGTTCTCAAAGAGATGGAAGCCGCGTATTCAGATGCCAGTGACGCGACTGCTCAATTTGACCAAGCACTCGTCGGTCATATCGGTTTTACACTCAGTAATTTAGCCAGAAGCTTATGGCTCGGCTGGAGCGATGGTTTTGGCTCTTCGGCTCCAGTAAATGATTCAACCAAACGCTACTACCAGCAGCTCAATCGATACAGTGCTAACCTTGCGCTGCTCGCCGACATCTCAATGGCGGTTTTAGGTGGTTCCCTGAAACGGAAAGAGCGTTTATCGGCGCGCCTTGGCGATATTCTAAGCCAGCTGTACTTAAGCTCTGCCACCTTAAAACGCTTTGACGAAGAAGGCCGAGTAAATGAAGACTTACCGCTACTGCATTGGGGATTGCAAGATAGCTTGTATCAAACCGAGCATGCGATTGAAACTTTCCTAACCAACTTCCCTAACCGCTGGATAGGACGGATGCTTAAATTGATTATCTTGCCATTTGGTCGCGTACGTAAAATGCCAAGTGATCGTTTAGATAGTAAAGTGGCCCAAATCATTCAAACGCCAAGTGCCACCCGTTCGCGTATTGGTCGCGGTCAATATCTTGCTCCTACCGAGCACAATACGGTGGGTAAAATTGAGCAGGCGCTTGAGGTTATTTTGCAAGCCGAGCCGGTGTTTGACAAAGTCTGCCATGGGCTTGGCAAGCGTAAACCCTTTATGCGCTTGGATCTCATTGCTCAGTTAGGACTCGATAATCAGCTGATTGACCAAACTGAAGCCGCGCTGCTGACTCGCGCCGAAGAGCACAGGCTATACGTAATCAACGTTGATGATTTTGACCCTCAAGCTCTGGCGGCTCAACCTTTTGATGCGCATAAGCACAATATGGATGATGTCGCGTAACTCATTTCAAAATTCATCAGCCCTATAGCTGAACAGCTACAAAAAAGACTGCCGAGGCAGTCTTTTTTTCGTTTAATTCTTGGGCATATCAAGCTGCATTTCCGGCACTTTCGCTCGGCTAGCTCTGACTTTTCTCACCACCAGCCAAATCACTAACCCCAAAATCAGTGCCACAATATTGCCGATTACAATGATCATCATATTGCGTTTACGAGCATCTTCACGCGCCTGAATAATACGGATTTCTTCAAGACGCTTGGCTTGCTTAACCCGCTCTTCTTCCTGTAAACGGCGACTTTCGGCGATATCTAACTCTTCAACCACACTGTAAGTATGCTTTGAAATCGGAAACACCAGCGGTCGCTGGTTGGCTAAATCGGTCGCGTACATCACACCAGCCCATGAGTAATTACCGAGCTTGCCATCATAAGGAATTTCCAGTTGCGCCTTAAGTGACCCTTTTTCAGCGCGAGTTTCGACCACTAAATCGCCACCGTCAGGAGACTTATGTTCGATATGAGCCGCAACGGAGCCCGGTTCAATCATACCTTGCTCACCAGAAAAGACGATTTGATGCGGCGTCCCTTCATTGCGTGATTGAATGAAGGTGCTCTCCATTGGCGGCGGATACACCAGCACTTCTTGCTCAATCGCGCGTAAAAACACCCCGTTCCCAGATGTAATTCGCACGCGATATTTACCCGGCTGCGCGGTGATGGGCAGCGACACAGTAAACACGCCATCTCCCGCTTGCTCATCTAGCCCTTGACCGTTATCTTCAAACTCCCCGAGTTCAAGAGGAATCGGCCGCGCTTCTTTGGCCAGCGTGTCAGCGTTCTCGATATATTTGGTAAACGTTACTTTGAGTTTTACCCGATCGAGAAAGTCGCGCAATACCAGCGGTTGATCATCTGACGTTAAGCGCGACGTAAACTTAATTTCTTCACCTTCGAACAAGCGCATTGGCAAGGCTTCAGAAGAAAGCTTGAGGTTTGAAATCAGTTTGATCTTATTTTTGGGCGTGACTTTACCAATCGCCTGCCAAGGCCCGGGCATTGGATTATCAACCGAAATGATGTCCATTGATGGCTCTTGATACCAACGGACATTGTCAGGAAAACGGGTGGCGTAATATTTTTTTCCGTCCGGACGTACCAGCACGACTGGCTGAGAGTTTTCGGCACGGTAAATCACAAACGTCATTTGCTTTACGGAAGGATCGACGCGAAAGCGATTATCCAGTAACGACATTGAGGACTCTTGGCTGGCGAATACCCAAGCACTAAACAGTAATCCCAATATGGGTAACATCATCCTCAGCATTGTTTCTCCTACATCATTGTCGCCACAAACAGCTTCCGCTTTTCGCCACTATATCTAAACGCGCATCGTGCGCTTCTAGTTCATCGGCAGAAGCAGCGATAACCTTTAATGTTTTTCGCCCTGCAGCCACACGTTTTATTGACTCACCTCCGGTTTCGCCCTCGCTATTGCCGCCGCCAAACTGAATCGAAGTTTGACCACCGGTCATCATCAGATAGACGTCAGCGAGGATCTCCGCATCGAGCAAAGCGCCGTGCAAGGTTCGGTGTGAGTTATCAATGCCGTAGCGTTCACACAAAATATCGAGGTTATTGCGCTTACCCGGGAAGATTTTCTTCGCCATGGCAAGGGTATCGGTAACGTGACAGAAGTCTTCGGTTTTGCCAATGTTGGCATTGAGCATCGAAAACTCGTAATCCATAAAACCGACGTCAAACGGTGCATTGTGGGCAACCAATTCTGCGCCTTTGATGAAGTCTAAAAATTCATCATGCACATCTCGGTATTCGGGTTTGTCGACCAAAAACTCATCGGTAATACCGTGAACTTCAATCGCTTCTTCTTGGATTTTACGATCCGGTTTGATGTAGACGTGAAAATGACGCCCGGTCAATTTACGGTTAATGATTTCAACCGCGCCGATTTCGACAATGCGGTGACCTTGATAATGTGGACCGCCTTCTAAGTTCATACCTGTGGTTTCGGTATCGAGAACGATGATGCGGTGCTGCTTGGAATTGTTGCTGGTATTCATAACAAATTTTGTGTCAGACTATGCCAATAATGTGCTTAACCCAATAGTATCAAATCATGACGAAACAGGTGGAAATTTTCACTGACGGTTCCTGTTTAGGAAATCCAGGCCCGGGTGGCTATGGTATTGTAATGCGCTACAAGCAAGTTGAAAAAACCTTCGCCAAAGGGTTTAAACTCACCACCAACAACCGCATGGAAATGCTGGCAACCATTGAAGCATTAAAAGCGTTAAAGGAGCCTTGCCACGTCACTCTCACCACCGACAGCCAATATGTGCGCCAGGGTATTACCCAGTGGATTCATAACTGGAAAAAACGCGGCTGGAAAACCGCGGATAAAAAACCAGTTAAAAACGCCGACCTGTGGAAAGCGCTCGACGCCGAAACCCAGCGCCATCAAATCGACTGGAAATGGGTCAAAGGCCATGCAGGTCATCGCGAAAACGAAATGTGTGACGAACTGGCTCGCAGCGCGGCTGAAAACCCAACCTTAGACGATCACGGTTATCTGGCCGCGAACTAATCTTGCACTCGTTCACTTAACTTGTAATTGACGCTCACCGGCGTCAATTTTCGTTTGACCTTCCAATGTGGCTTAATCGGTTTAAGCGGATAAGTACGCTTACGCGCCACGATGAAATACAAACTGCCAAACGGCGAAGCCCATTCGCCAATCCCGTTCTCAAACCAGGTCCAAAAGGTGCGATTGCGCTGGAAAGGAAACAAGGCGTAACTATCTGCTGCCACAACCTGATAGTTGAGCACGCTAAGCCAATCCTTGATACGATTTGGCGTAAACATCCGCCCACTCCAAGGAAAGTTGTTTTTGCGCCACGGCATTAAACTGGCAAAACCAGTTAAACTTACCGGATTAAATCCGGTCACCACCAAATATCCATCATCAATCATCACTCTGTCCACTTCGCGCAATAAGCGGTGTGGGTCGTCCACGTAGTCCAACTGATGAGACAAAATCACAACATCGATACTTTTTTCCAATAATGGCAAATCGTAACTATTTGCTATCACATTATGCAAAGGGTTGTGGATGTCTATGTTAACTTGATGTTGAATGGTAGAGTTGCACGTAGAAAGTTCACAACTCAAGCCTCCGAGCTTGAGCATATGGTAACCAAATAGTTTTGGGCACCACTCGTCAAGGCGAGTTTGAATCGACTCACTCACCCACTGACCATTTTTTAGCTGAGACCAAGAATGCGGCTTTTCAAGCTTTTTTTTGCTGCGTGCTGGTTTCATGGATAACCTGCTTCACTTAAGGGTCTATGCCCTAATAACTGGAGACTCAACAATGTTAGATATCAAAAGCATACCTGCATTTAACGACAATTACATCTGGCTGATTCAAAATAACGAACGGTCGTGTGCTGTCGTTGATCCAGGCGATGCCAAACCAGTTCTGGAGTACATAGAGCAGCACGACTTGACGCTTGAAGCGATCTTAATTACTCACCACCACAATGACCATACTGGCGGCGTTGCTGAGCTGGTGCGCCACTTTCCAAAAGTGGATGTTGTGGGGCCTGCCAACGACCCAGTCGCATCGTTAAATTTGTCGGTATCCGGCGGCGATCAAATTGAACTGTTTGGTGAAGTGTTCTTTGTTCTCGACCTAGAAGGCCACACCAGCGGACATATTGGCTATGTCGGCGATGGTAAACTGTTTTGCGGTGATGTGCTGTTCTCGGCGGGTTGTGGCCGCGTATTTGAAGGTACCATGGAACAAATGTATACCTCGCTTGCAAAAATTGTCGCGTTACCAGAAGAAACCGAGGTGTATTGCGCCCACGAATATACCGCGAGCAATGTTGCTTTTGCACTTGCCGTTGAGCCAGACAATGATCTCCTCCATAAGTACCGTGATGAGGTAAACCGTCTACGTGCCCAAAACCGCTCGACGTTACCAACCACCATACGTCAAGAGAAATGGATTAATCCTTTCCTACGAGTGGATCAGCCAAGTGTGATGAAATCTGTCTCCAATCGCACCTTGAAAACAGATCCTCTTTCAATTTTTACTGCTTTACGTGAGTGGAAGAACGAATTTTAACGATTTCTTACTTGTCACCTACACGGGGTGACAAGTATTATCAGCAGCCGTTTAGAAAAAGGGCTGTATGATGCGAGTAAGATACAGCTGGGTGTTGGCGCTTTTTATCGCTGGATGTCAACTTACCCAGCCCCAAGAAGAGATAACAGACACCAATTCGATTGATGAAACCAATCATCCTCAAGTAGCAGAAGAAAAGATTGAACCTGCTGATTTAAATGGTGAAAAAGTTGTAAAGAAGCCTGTTGTTACGCCTCAATCTCAACAAGATGTTTGGCGTCGTATCGGAATGCAACTCTCCCTACCTGTGCCAGATAACAAACGCGTTAATTACTATCGCAATTGGTATCTAAAGCATCCTGGCCACCTTGCGATTGTATCGCAGCGCGCTGCGCCATTTTTATATCTGATTACCGAAAAAATTGAGCAAAAAGGCTTACCGCTCGAGCTTGCACTGTTGCCGATCGTCGAAAGTTCGTTTGACGCTTTCGCCTACTCTCACGGTAGCGCTGCCGGTTTATGGCAGTTTGTGCCAGCAACCGGGAAAATGTACGGTTTGAAGCAAAATTACTGGTACGACGGACGACGTGATGTCGACGCTGCTACCGACGCTGCTTTGGAATACCTGGATAACCTTGCCAAACGTTTTGATGGCGATTGGGGACATGCGATTGCGGCATACAACAGTGGCGGCGGTCGTATATCCAGTGCAATTCGAAAAAACCGTAAGGCCGGTAAACCTATCGACTTTTTCTCACTGGATCTTCCCAACGAAACCAGTGGTTATGTACCAAAATTGTTAGCGCTGGCGGATATTGTTGCCCACCAAGATAAATACGGCATTCAAATTCCAGCCATTCCAAACCAGCCAAGCGTCGAACTGGTTGACCCGAAAGAGCAGCTCGACTTAGCCATTGCTGCTGGCTATGCTGGCATTAGCGTTAAAGAACTGCAAAGCTTAAACCCTGCATACAACAAGTGGTCAACGGCACCGGAAGGTCCACATCAGCTACTACTACCGATAGATTCGATTGCGAAGTTTAACCAGCAATTGGACGAAAACCGCGGTAAAGGTCTGAAAACCATTCGCTATAAAGTGCAATCGGGCGACACGTTGAGCACACTTGCTGTGCAATACAATACCAGCAGTAAAGTGATTCGCACGGCAAATAATCTCGACAATAACGAAATTCGAATTGGGCAATATTTATTGATCCCAACCTCAGTCAAAGATGATAAAGCGTACATTTTAAGCGCTGCGAATCGTCTGGCGAAAAAACAGTCTATTGCCCGCGGTCAATACAAGGTTTATCACCAAGTTGAAAACGGTGAAAGCTTATGGACCATTGCCCGTGACCACAAAGTCTCTTACGAGTCGTTGGCAAAATGGAACGGCATGAGCCCGCGCGATACGCTACGTATCGGCCAAAAACTGGTGATTTGGAAGAAGAGCAGCGAAGGCGCCATCATTCGTACAGTCCTGTATAAAGTTCGCAACGGCGACACCATTAGTGGTATTGCCAACAAGTTTCGAGTTAAAAGTCATGATATCGTCAAGTGGAATGATTTAAGCCACAGCAAATACCTTCAACCTGGACAGCAGCTAAAACTGTATGTCGATATTACTAAGGTCAGTGTATGACGATTTCCGCTTCCTCTAATCCACTCAGCATGCTGTTGGACATTTTCCGCTCGCCGACATCGTGCTTTCTTGCCCTCTATCAACGCGGGTTATGGGGTTGGCAGCCGTTTATTGTGCTAATGATTACGCCATTTCTATTCTGGGGTAATTATTTTGATATGGTCGACTTTGAGTGGCTAAAAGCGGGTTTGATGCAGCAAATGCCAGCCTCGGCGGCTCAGCAGCTTGCTCACATCAATGCTGATGCTTTGATGGCCACCGAAATCATTACCGACACTGTGGGCCGTTTAGTCGCGGTTCTGATGCTTGGACTGTGGTTCTTGCTCGCAACCAAAGGCAGCGAACAGCAACACGGGTATTGGCGCTGGGTTGCCGCATCGTGTGCGATTCTGTTTCCTGCCGTACTGGGGGATATCGCAAGCTTTGTAAGCTTGATATTGAACCACGGCCATGTGATGACTTACGCCGCGGACCTCAATACTTTAAACGGGCTGATCAAATTGCCAATGGATCATCATTGGTCCGAGTTTGCCCGTTCATTGCCACTGCTGATGCCGTGGTACATTGTGCTGGGATATGCGGCAGTTGGAGCTTGGACGACTTTAGAGCGTGGACAAGCGCTGGCGATCGCAGCGCTGCCTTGGGTGGGCTATTACCTCGCTTGGGGACTCTACTTAGCCTTTACCTGAAACCGAACCACCAGCGGATTATGATCAGAGGCGTCGTTTATCGGCGCTTCTGCGCTTTTCAGAGTTAAGCCGCGAAAGAATACGTGGTCTAACGGATAGCCAGTAATAAAACGCTTACGTTCATCGGGTGCATAACTCACTTCCTGAAGTTTCAGCGGCAACAAGGCTTGTCGCAACGCAGTTAAACGCTTTTCACTCCACGAGTTAAAATCCCCAGCGATCACAATGGGCCCTTGATGCTGGCTTAGCTCCACTTCCAATTCATGTAACTGTTGGCGATACGCTTTGACACCAAGTGTGAAGTTCACGGCATGCACGTTCACCACCGCGAGGGTTTCACCGTTAGAAAGCGGGTAACGGGCGTAGATCGCCGATTTGGGCAACCGCAGCCAAGGCTCGGTCTTCATATATGCGCAAGCAAGCAGCGGGGTATCCTTGCTAAGATTAAGCACACCTGCAGGGGTATCAAAGGCTTTAAATGCATTGGCTTGATTACCATACCAACCAGAATCGATGATCCACTGCTTCATGTCTTGCGTCATGCTGGCTTCTTGCAACAGCAATAATTGTTTGCCCCGAGAAAGCGTTGTCAGTGCTTGCTGCCACTGGTCACGATTTTGCTTATAAATATTCCAAACCAACATATCAATCTGACCATCGACATCGAGCGCGACATCGCCTTCAGAGCGAAAGCAGTGCAGATGCGGCGGAGAAATTGTCTGATGATTGATATTCGTGAGCAGAGGCTCATCGCTCATTGTGAATACTTGGGAAAAACTAAAATAAGCGGCAACCCCAGCAAAAGCGGGAAACAAAAAAAATCTTTTTTTCATAGCAACAACAATAAAAAAGGAGCCAACTGGCTCCTTATTCAACAACAGATTCGCTTAATTAAATCGCGTCGTCGTCTTCTTCACCAGTACGAATGCGAACTACGCGTTCGACTTCAGTAATGAATATTTTACCATCACCGATTTTGCCAGTTTGAGCGGTTTCAATAATGCTATCAACACATTTTTCGGCGACATCATCAGTCACTACGATTTCGATTTTTACTTTTGGTAGAAAATCGACCATGTATTCAGCACCACGGTAAAGCTCAGTATGGCCTTTTTGACGACCAAAACCTTTGACTTCAGATACCGTCATACCAGTAATGCCGACATCAGCCAAAGCTTCACGAACATCATCTAACTTAAACGGTTTGATAATGGCTTCAATCTTCTTCATGTTCTTCCCTTACACTTCAATCAATTACGCTATTATCGAACAGCTACTTTCAACAATCAAATAAAAGCCTGAGAACCAAGTTCTCATTTCACAAGGTTTTACGTCAAGCTCAAATTTACTTCAAACTTGAAAAATACGCAGCTAAGTTTTCGATATCTTGATCGTTTAACATCCCTGCTTGAGCCTTCATCACCGCAGCTAAGCCACCGGTACGTTGACCATTTTTGTACGCTTTGAGCGAGGAAACAATGTACTGCTCATTTTGGCCTCTGAGGTTTGGATACCCCGGAATGACCGCTATGCCATCAATGCCATGACATGCTGCGCACACCGCGGCTTTGGTTTTCCCCGCATCAACATCGCCGCCAGCCAAAGCTTGGCTTGCAAACATCGCAGCGCATAGTGACAGTCCAATCAGTCGCGTTTTCATTGCTTCCCCTTTCATCCTTATGAATAACGAGTCTTTATTCTAAGATTTTGGCACAAATACGTGCTTTTGGTGCCACACGAGCTCAAATTGTTGACCTGCATAAGCTCGAGTAACAAATAATCCGGCCACAGCCACGACTTCATCGTGACACAAAATAATCGGCGTTCGGCGCCTAAGCCAACTTGGAACCCCGTATTCCTGAAACAGTTTTTTCAGCTTACGACGATGTCCGCGCTGGTTTGGATGCGCCATCAAACCTTGTGGTTCAAAGCTGACTTCCAAACAGGCACCATGAGGCAAAGCCAGCGAACCGTTCTCACTTTCAATCAGTTCTAATTCACCAAGACCATCGGGCAGTGTCAGTGGCGTATTTAGGCTAAGGCCCCCACGCCATGAACTGATATCCTGATGTTTATTAAGCCAATATAACCTATCTGCGTAGCGGCGAATTTGACCTTGATTAAGTATAAGTTGTGGATTGGCATCCAATTTCGCCTGTGCCACTTGATGCCAAAGTTGCGACATCTGAGCTTGGCTCGGCATTAACGCCCCTTGACGCTCAAGCCACATTCTCAGTAATCGAATACGCAGCGCCTCGCTGTGCTGCTCTAGTTCGCCAATCTCTAGGCTGCCATCGTCAGCAAGAGCGCGCTCATATGGCGCTTGCAGCAGTTCATCGAGCAACAACTCTTGCTCGGCACACAAACGTGCGCTGCGGTTAATCGCAGCATCAATCGTCGGCCAGCGCTTTGTGAGTTTGGGTACCACTTGATGACGCAAATAATTGCGGTCATAACGTGTATCTTGATTGCTCTCATCTTCCACCCAAGTGAGATTTCGCTCTTTCGCATAGAGTTCAATGGCGTGGCGTGAAACGTTCAATAGCGGCCTAACCAATTGCCCTTGGCCAAATGGCATTTTTTCCGCCATCGCAGACAACCCTTTGGGCCCACTGCCACGGCGCAGAGCCAGCAAAAAAGTTTCCACTTGGTCGTCACTGTGCTGCCCGGTGAGTAGCACATCATCCGCTTGGACATGTTTGGCTAACGCTTGATAGCGCGCGTCTCTGGCGCGAGCCTCGACGCTCTCGCCTTGAATGTCGCCCAAATCGACCTTTTCCAGCTTAAATTCAACGTTTAGCGGCTGACACACACTTTGACACCGGCTCGCCCAAGCATTGGCATTTGGGCTCAAACCATGGTGAACATGCACCGCAACACAGTGACCGCCAAACTGGGTTTGGTAGCGTGCAAGCAAATCAAGGAGAACACAGGAATCAACGCCGCCACTAAGCGCCACCACCCAACGTTTGGGCTTGTCAGCGACCAAAGTGTCGAGTTTAGTGATCAGTTGGTGATATAAATCAGTCATTGGATTGGCGTGTGAGTGCAAGATAAATTTGGCTTAGTTTACTGAATAATCGCTTGAGCGTTAACCATAAAAAAGGGCTGGTCAATGACCAACCCTTTTCAGCGATTAATGGGCTAATTAACAGTAACCGTAGCTCATCAGACGCTGGTAACGACGCTCAAGCAAATCATCCGACTCAAGGGGCTCAAGCTCTTCAAGCTGCTTGGTCAGCGTCGCTTTGATATTTTCAGCCATGGCTGGGTAATCACGATGCGCACCACCAAGTGGCTCTTCAATGATTTCATCGATTAGCTCAAGCTCTTTCAGACGCGGGGCAATCAAACCCATCGCTTCTGCCGCTTGTGGCGCTTTATCAGAATCACGCCATAGAATCGACGCACAACCTTCTGGTGAAATCACCGAATAAGTTGAGTATTGCAGCATGTTGACATAGTCGCCGACACCGATAGCCAATGCACCGCCTGAGCCGCCTTCACCAACGACGTTACAGATAACCGGCACTTTCAGACCTGCCATCACTTTTAAGTTCATGGCGATCGCTTCTGATTGACCACGCTCTTCAGCGCCAACACCTGGGTATGCACCCGCAGTATCGATGAAGGTAATCACTGGCATATTAAAACGCTCAGCCATACGCATTAAACGTAGCGCTTTGCGGTAACCTTCTGGCTTTGGCATACCGAAGTTACGACGTACTTTTTCTTTGGTTTCACGACCTTTTTGATGACCAATTACCATCACTGGGCGGTCGTTCAAACGCGCAATACCACCGACAATCGCTTTATCATCGGCAAAAGCGCGATCGCCCGCCAATTCATCAAACTCGGTAAATACGTGTTCAATGTAATCAAGGGTGTATGGACGCAGTGGGTGGCGCGCCAATTGAGCGGTTTCCCATGCACCTAAGTTACTGAAGATTTTCGTTTTAAGCTCTAGGCTCTTCTTTTCCAGCTGTTCAATCTCTTTATCTAGATCGACCCCTGCATTTCCGCCATGACGAGAAACGTCGCGTAACGCTTCAATCTTCGCTTCAAGTTCTGCAATCGGTTTTTCAAATTCTAGAAAATTCAGGCTCATCTATGGATCCTTTTTGACTCGGCTGATTGTATTTGTGCCGAATTTAGTTAAATTCGAGTTCTACCTGGCTCTTGCCAAGTAATTGCTTCAATTCGTCTAATAATGTATCGCTTGGCGTCACCCGCCACTCGGTACCAAGCGTTAATCGCGCTCTCGCATCGCTACGTTGGTAATATACATTGACAGGTATAGTCCCTGCTTTATGAGGCTCCAATATTTGGCTAAAGCGCTCAAAAAATTGGTCATTTATTTGAGATTGATGGATAGAGACCGATAAGCCTCTTGCATATTTTTCTCGTGCACTCCCGAGATCCATCACCTCGCGGGCGGTCATTTTAAGACCGCCATTGAAATCATCAAAGCTGACCTGTCCAGAAACCACCAAAATTCTGTCTTTTTCTAACAATTCTGCGTACCTGTCTAAGGCATCAGAAAACAACATGACTTCCATACGACCACTTCGGTCATCCAAAGTCATGATTCCGATTCGGCTGCCGCGCTTGGTGGTCATCACTCTGGCTGCAATCACCAAACCAGAAACCGTTACCGATTGGTCGCGACGCGTTGGCGTGGCGTCTTTTAATCGACAACTGGTGTATTTGGTTAGTTCCTTGAGGTAAGCATTAATTGGGTGCCCCGTCAAATATAGACCTAAAGTATCACGCTCCCCTTCCAACCAGACTTTCTCTGGCCACGGATCGACTTTGGTATATTTGTTTTCGACTTCTTCCGGCGCTTCAGTGAGAACACCAAACAAGTCGGTCTGACCAAACGCTTCCGCTTGGTGGTGTTGGCTTGCTGCTTTCACCGCATCGTTGAGCGAAGCCATCAGCGCTGCGCGGTGCGGACCAAGGCGATCCAGCGCGCCGGCGTAAATCAATTTCTCAATCACACGCTTATTGACTTTCTTCAGGTCAATGCGTGCACAAAAATCAAATAAGTCTTTGAAATAGCCGTCTTTACGCGCTTCAAGAATCGCTTCAATTGGCCCTTCACCGACACCTTTAATAGCGCCGATACCGTAAACAATCGCACCATCTTCATCAACGTTAAATCGATACAAACCAGAGTTAATGTCAGGTGGCAACACCTTGAGCTTCATACGAATACATTCATCGACCAAGCCAACGACTTTCTCGGTGTTGTCCATATCCGCCGTCATTACCGCAGCCATAAACTCGGCCGGATAGTGGGTTTTAAGCCACAAGGTTTGATAAGACACCAGCGCATACGCGGCGGAGTGCGATTTGTTAAATCCGTAACCGGCAAATTTCTCTACCAAGTCAAAGATTTTCATCGCCAGCTCGCCGTCGATGCCATTTTTCACCGCGCCATCTTCAAACGTCGCACGCTGCTTGGCCATCTCTTCCGGCTTTTTCTTACCCATCGCACGGCGCAACATGTCAGCGCCGCCTAGAGTGTAGCCAGACAGCACCTGAGCGATCTGCATTACCTGTTCTTGATACAGAATAATGCCGTAAGTCGGGTCGAGAATTTCTTTAAGTGACTCGTGTTGCCATTTTTCATCTGGGTAAGACACCGCTTCACGGCCGTGCTTACGGTCGATAAAGTTATCTACCATGCCCGATTGCAGCGGGCCAGGACGAAACAGCGCCACCAGTGCGATGATATCTTCAAAACAGTCGGGTTGCAGACGCTTAATCAGCTCTTTCATACCGCGTGATTCGAGCTGGAATACCGCAGTGGTTTCAGAGTTTTGCAGAATGTTAAACGATGCTTTATCGGCTAAGTCAATCGCTTCGATGCGAACGGGGTCTTTACCTTCACGCTCTAAACGCGGGTTAATCAAACCCAGCGCCCAGTCAATGATGGTCAGGGTACGCAGCCCCAAGAAGTCAAACTTAACCAAACCCGCGGTTTCGACATCGTTTTTGTCAAACTGAGTTACGGGGAAATGGCCTTCCGCATCGGCGTAGATTGGCGCAAAATCGGTGATGGTAGTCGGTGAAATCACCACCCCACCCGCGTGTTTACCGGCGTTTCGAGTACAACCTTCGAGAATTCGACACATGTCGATAAGCTCTTTGACTTCTTCATCAGCGTCATAGAGCTCAGGGAGTGCGGGCTCGGCTTTAAACGCTTTTTCAAGCGTCATTCCGGGATCAGGTGGCACCAGTTTGGAAATACGGTCAACAAAGCCAAACGGATGACCAAGCACTCGGCCAACATCGCGAATAACCGCTTTGGCAGCCATGGTACCAAAGGTAATGATCTGCGATACCGCATCACGGCCATACATTTCCGCCACGTGATCAATCACTCGGTCACGCTTATCCATACAGAAGTCAACGTCGAAATCGGGCATCGACACCCGCTCTGGGTTCAGAAAGCGTTCGAATAGTAGGTCGTATTCCAAAGGATCGAGGTCAGTAATTTTAAGCGCATAGGCAACCAGAGAGCCCGCACCGGAACCTCGTCCTGGACCAACAGGAATGTCGTTATCTTTTGACCACTGGATGAACTCCATTACGATCAAGAAATAACCGGGAAACCCCATGTTGTTGATAACTTCAAGCTCGACTTGCAAGCGCTCATCGTATTCAGGGCGGCGTTTCGCCCGCTCATCCGCATCCGGAAAGAGGAATTCTAGCCGATCTTCCAAGCCTTCTAGCGACTTCTTGACCAAAAATTCGGTCTCTTCCATCCCTTCGGTTGGGAAAGCTGGCAAGAAATATTCGCCAAGACGAACGGTGACGTTACAGCGCTTGGCGATTTCAACACTGTTTTGCAGCGCTTCTGGAATGTCTTTAAACAGCTCGCACATCTCATCTTCACTGCGAAGATACTGTTGCGGGCTGTAGTTTTTCGGGCGACGAGGATCTTCTAAGGTGTAACCATCGTGAATCGCAACGCGAATTTCATGAGCATCAAACAGCTCCTCACTGAGAAACACCACATCATTAGTCGCAACCACTGGAAGCTGGTTTTGCTCAGCGACTTCAAGCGCAAAGTGCAAATAGGTTTCTTCGTCGCTACGCCCGGTACGCGTCAGTTCAAGATAAAAACGGTCAGCGAAGTGGGTTTGATAAAATTCAACACACTCATCGACCAAGCGCTGATTACCTTTGAGTAAAGCTCGGCCAATTTCACCAATTTTGCCGCCGGATAGAATGATAATGCCTTGCGAATGCTCAAGCAGCCAATCACGGTCAATCACCGGAAGATGCTGAACATGACCGCGCAAATAAGCCTTTGAAATCAATAAGGTAAGATTTTTGTAACCTTCGTTATCTGCCGCCAGAATGGTGATACGGGTCAGCTCGTCACCAAACGCTTCCGACTGCATCGCGAAATCGGCGCCGATAATCGGCTTCACGCCGTTCTTATGTGCGTTGTCATAGAATTTCACCAAACCACATAAGTTGGTGAAATCGGTCAGTGCCATCGCAGGCATTCCCATTTCGGCCACCTTTTTTACCAAGGGTGGCACTTTTGACAGGCCATCGACCATGGAAAAATCGCTGTGGATGCGAAGGTGGACAAACTTAGGATCAGACATGGGTAGGTTCCGAGTTAAACATGATAAAAACCAGCGAGACGTCTATTTTACGGAATTCATCAAGGGAATAAAGGGCTGGATTAATCTAGCCCTAATGCTTTGCGTACCGGCTTAAAACTTTTGCGATGCTGGTCGATAACACCGTGCTTTTCGATCGCTTCAAAATGCGCTTTGGTTGGATAACCTTTGTGCTGTGCAAAACCAAATTGTGGATACCGGGCATCCAACTCTTCCATTTCACTGTCACGCACGACTTTGGCAATGATAGAGGCTGCGCTGATTTCGGCGACGCGTAAATCGCCTTTGACCACCGCTTGCGCCGCCATCGTTAGCTGCGGTACACGATTACCGTCAATCAGTGCTAAATCCGGTTCGATGCCAAGCCCGGCAATCGCACGCTGCATCGCAACCATCGTTGCTTGCAATATGTTCAACTGGTCAATTTCAGCTGGTGAACAACGTCCAACCGCCCAAGCTAAGGCTTTTTGCTGAATTTCAGGAAACAGCGCCAAACGCTTTTTCTCAGACAGTTTTTTTGAGTCGTTAAGACCTGCGATCGGATTATTGGGGTCCAAAATAACCGCAGCAGTAACCACATCGCCCACTAATGGGCCACGGCCCACTTCGTCCACTCCCGCAATCAAGCGATAACCTTGTGGGTATTCAAATGGCGGCAGTGGCGCTTTTTCCTTCGTCATAAACATCTCATTTATTGATAAGAGACAACACCGCCGTAGCGGCTTGTGTGTCGGCATCTTTGCGAATCCAATGATGCATCTCGGTAAACTTATCCAACATGGCGTGATTATCGGTCTCAAGCAACTTGCTGACCTCAGCGTATAAGTTATCAACCGTGCACTCTTCCTGCAGCAGCTCCGCCACCAGCTCACTGTCGGAAAGAATATTAGGCAGCGAGACATATTTGGTTTTAAGCATGCGGCGCGCTAAGAAAGCGGTGAATGCGTTGACACGATAACCCACCACCATCGGACGCTTAAGTAGCATACACTCAAGCGCGACAGTGCCCGATGCGAGCATCACAGCGTCTGATGCCGTAATCACATTGCGCGCGGTGTCATCCACCAGTTTGAAATCCAATTCCGGCGCGAACTCTTGCCACGCTTGCTCAAATTGCTCACGGCGCTTTTGATTGACCAAAGCGACAACAAAACCAACCTCAGGATGATGTTGATGCAGGCGCTTGCAGGTTTCAATAAACGGCTGAGCCAACATTTTGAGCTCGGCGCCTCGGCTGCCCGGAAGCACCGCTAGCCAACGTTTGTTAACGTCCAAGCCAAGCAATTCGCGCGCAGGTGCTTTTGGCGATTCAAGAGGAATCGCGTCAGCAAGGGTGTGACCAATAAACTCACACGGCACATTAAACTTGTCGTAAAACGCTTTTTCAAACGGCAAAAATGCCAGCACTAGATTGGTAGCGGCGGCTATCTTGTGAATGCGTTTTTGACGCCACGCCCAAACCGACGGACTAACATAATGAACTGTTTTGACCCCAGCATCTTTGAGATCTTTCTCAAGACGAAGGTTAAAATCGGGTGCATCGATACCAACAAACACATCTGGCGGATTATCGGTAAAGAACTTAACCAGTTCGGCTTTGACTTTAAGCAGACGAGGTAAACGCCCAAGCACTTCGACCAACCCCATCACTGAAAGCTCTTCCATATCAAACAAGCTTTGGCAGCCTTGAGCGATCATTTTCGGTCCACCAATACCAACAAACTCAGCGTTGGGATAACGCTGCTTGATGGCTTGAATAAATCCTTCGCCTAAGGTGTCACCAGACAATTCGCCTGCCACAATACCGATACGTAATGGCTGTTCCATGAAATTCCTTGATTGAGTCTAAATAGAGAGAGCGTAAAAGTGGCTAAGATAAAAACACAAAAAGACCGCAGGAGCGACCAGCGATCTTTTTCAAGACATTAACAAACCATTTAGCGAATAATGCCACGCTCGGTGGTTTCCAGCATTTTGATCATACGTTCGATCGACGGGAACTCAGTCGCCATCTCTTGCAATGCAGGAATCACTTCGGCCAGCGTTTTGCCTGAGCGATAGATTTCTTTATACGCTTTCATCAAAGCGCGTAAATCCGCCTTTTCAAACCCGTTGCGCTGCAGGCCAACTTTGTTCAAACCAAATGGCGCAGCGTGGTTACCTTGAGCCAATACGTAAGGCAATACATCCTGAACCACGGCAGAGCAACCGCCAATGTAGGCGTACGCACCAACGGTACAAAACGGGTGAATCGCTGAAAGTGCCATCACGCCCGCGTGATCGTCAACCGTTACATGGCCGCCTAAAATAGCGTTGTTGCCAATATGAGTGTGGTTACCAACAATCACATCGTGAGCAATATGGGCATTAACACACAGCAGGTTGTCATCACCCACCACGGTTTCGCCGCGATCTTGCACCGTACCACGATGAATTTGCACCGCTTCACGAATCACATTGCGATCGCCGATCACAACGGTTGTGTCTTCACCACCGTATTTCTTATCTTGGTTTTCTTCACCAATCACTGCGTGAGGAAAAATACGGTTGTCTTTACCGATCTTAGTGTGACCTTTAATCACCACATGCGACATGACTTCGGTGCCTTCACCAATCTCTACCGTTGAGGTGATATAAGTGAATGGCCCAACCGTTACGTTAGCGCCAATCTTTGCGCCTTCTTCGACCACCGCTGCCGGGTGGATTTGGGCAGATTCATGAATCATCTTAAAATTCTCGACGAGCACATTTCAATTCAGCAGAACAAACCACGTCGCCGTCCACTTTCGCTTCACAGCTAAATGCAGCGATACCACGACGCTCTTTTAAAAATTGTACTTCAATAACTAACTGATCGCCTGGTGTTACTGGTTTGCGGAATTTAGCACCATCAACGCTCGCGAAGTAGTAAAGTTCGTTGCCAGAAGGCGCACCAAACGATTTAAACGCCAAAAGACCAGTTGCTTGGGCCATCGCTTCAAGAATGAGTACGCCAGGAAAAACCGGTAACTGAGGGAAATGGCCGGTAAATTGAGGCTCGTTTACTGAAACGTTTTTGATGGCTTTCAGGTATTTTTCTTCTTGATAGTCGGTCACGCGATCAATCAGCAAAAACGGATAACGGTGAGGCAGCAATTCCTGAATTTCAGTAATATCCATCATTTTATTTTCAGTAGTCAAAGTCGTATTCCTATATAAAAATTTAAAAACTTTGTTTAATGGCAGGCATTATAGACGAAAAAGGCCCGCGTTTCGCGAGCCTTTTAAAGCAGAAATTGAATTAAGATTCCGTTTTCTGTTCTAGCTGCTTTTCAACCGCTTTCAAGCGTTTGTTCATTTCGTCAATGCGATGAACACGTGTTGCTGTCTTACGCCACTCTTTATTCGGTTGCAGAGGAATACCTGAAGAGTACACCCCTTTTTCTTCGATACTGCGCATCACCATACCCATACCGGTGATGGTGACACCATCGGCGATTTCGATATGGCCATTAATGACCGATGCGCCACCGATAATGCAGTACTTACCAATGCGAGTACTACCAGCAACAATCGTACCACCAGCCATGGCTGTACCATATCCGATGTGCACGTTGTGGGCAATTTGCATCTGATTATCAAGGATGACGTTATCTTCAATGATAGTATCGTCCAGTGCACCACGGTCAATTGAAGTACACGCACCGATTTCGACTCGGTTGCCAATACGTACGCTGCCAAGCTGAGGAATTTTGATCCACTCACCACGCTCGTTCGCATAACCAAAGCCATCAGAGCCAATCACGGTACCCGATTGCACTAGGCAATCTTCGCCAATCACAACATCATGATAAATACTGACATTAGCCCAAAGCTTACTATTGCTACCTAACGAAGCATTTTTACCGACAAAACAGTTTGCGCCGATAATCACGTTATCGCCCAGTACCACACCCGATTCGATCACCGAGTTAGCACCAACCGAAACATTAATGCCTAGGCTCGCATCGTCTGCAATCACTGCTGATGGAGCAATACCTTGCGCCGGAGCGGGCGTTGTATCCAGAGCTTGAGCAACGCGCGCAAACGCAACGTAAGGATCGTCAACCACTAGCACATTGCCGTCAAACAATGATTTCTGGGCTTCTTTCACCATTACGACTGTCGCTTGGCAAGACGCCAAATGCTTTGCGTATTTCGGATTCGACAAGAAGGTAACATGACCTTGCGTTGCTTTATCCATCGGAGCGACCATAGTCACCTCAGCATGGTTATCACCATGCAAGGTACCACCGGTAATTTTTGCCAATTCGGCTAATGTCAATGTTGCCATAAGTTATTTGATTTCTTTAATTACTTGCTCAGAAATGTTGTATTCAGGTTTGCCATACTGAAGACTTTGAATGTCGATAACCATATCATAGCCTTGTTTTTCTGCCACTTTCTTAACTGCAGCTTGAATAACTTGGAACAGTTTAGCTTTTTCTTCTGCTTCACGACGTTTTGAAGCTTGATCCAGCGCCTGAGCTTTCACTTTGTACTTGCTGTCTAGCTGGCCGATCTCGATACGCAGTTTTTCAACTTGATCTTCACTCATCAGCTCGCCATCACGCTTAAGCTTTTCGATTTTCGTTTTCGCTTGCGCTTGAATTGATTTCAACTCGTCGGCGCGATCTTTAAAATCGCTTTGCATTTTTTGAAGAACGGCTTCGCGCTGCGGCAATGCTTGAAAAACTTGAGCAGTGTTCACATAAGCAATTTTTTGCGCTGCGCTCGCAGCGTTTGCAAACATTGAAGTACCCAAGATAACTAGGCTAACACCAGCCGCTTTGACGATTTTTTTCAAAATTAATTCCTCTTTTAGAAGGTTTTACCGATAGTGAAAGTGAAGAATTCCTCATCGTCACCTTTGTATTTCTTAATAGGTCGTGCCACTGAGAACACTAATGGTCCCATTGGTGACATCCACTGCAATGCGGCGCCGTATGACGCGCGATAGTTCATTGGGTCAGAGTAGTCATCGTAGTACTCAACACCATATTGTGCACTGCCGTTGTAATCAAATTCGGTATCCCAAACGCTTGCTGCATCTAAGAATACACTGGTACGAATTTGGCTTCTGGCCTCTTCTGATGCAAATGGCGTCGGAACAATCAGTTCCATACTCGCCAAGGCCATCGCGTTACCACCAACCGAGTCATCTGTTGCCGATACACAACCATTGTTACCACAAGAGCCATTATGGCTGGTGTATACTGCACGTGGGCCAGCGCTGTTTGAGCTGAAGCCGCGCAAAGTACTGAAACCACCAGCATAGTAGTTCTCGTAGAATGGGAACAAGTTATCACTGTCACCCGATTTACCGTAGCCGTTACCGTAACCTAGGCGACCACGCATCAACAAAGTGAAGTCTTGTTTTTCAGTTAATGGGAAGTACTGACGCACATCGTATTGCAATTTGAAGTACTGAGCATCAGAGCCTGGTACTGTCATCTTCGCCGATGCACGTTGATAGTTACCCGCTGTTGGGAAGTAACCTCGGTTAAGATTATTTCGCGTCCAAGTCAAGTTAATATCAAAGTCGCTGGTCAGGATTTCGTTTTGATCGCCTTGACCGATACTTTCCGCAAACTGTTTCGCTTGGTCGTAAGTCGGTACATTACCGATACGGTTATGGGTGTAACCCAACCCAAACTCTAAGCGGTTAAGTTCATCAAACGGGAAGCCCCATGTTAAATCTGCGCCATAACTTTCGTTGGTATAGTCGATAATACCGGCTTCTGACGCTTCATACATGTTGTAGAAGACTTTACCACCCATGCTAACGCCATCAAGGTTCCAGTACGGGTCGCGATATTCTAAGCTGATGTTTTTCTGGTAATCGTTGGTCATCGCGTTGATACCAACACGGTTACCGGTGCCCATAAAGTTGTCTTGTTGTAGACCAACTTGGAAACTCACACCAGATTCAGTACCGTAACCGACACCAAAGTTCACGCTGCCCGAGTTCGCCTCTTTAACGCTGTAAACAAGGTCAACTTGGTCATCGCTGCCTGGTACACGCACAGTTTGTACATCAACGGTTTCGAAATAACCTAAACGGTTTAGGCGGCTCTTACCAGTATCAATCGCTTTCGAGTTTAACCAGCTGCCTTCCATTTGACGCATTTCACGGCGCAGTACTTCGTCTTTAGTGATGGTGTTACCAACAAAACGAATATCACGCACATAAATACGTTTGCCCGCTTCAACATTGACCACCAGCGACACTTGCTTGGTGTCTTCGTCAAACTCAGGCATGGTACGAACTTGTGGGTACGCGTAACCCGCTTCACCCAAAATACGCTTCACACCTTCTTCAAGGCTGGTCACTTCAGAACCGTTGTAGGTATCACCGGGTTTAAACGGTACTAGAGCTTCAAATTCTGCGTTTTTACCGATCAGCTCACCGCGAAACTTAACGTCTTTCACGGTATATTTTTCGCCTTCATCCAGACCAAGGGTGATGTAGACACCTTTCTTGTCTGGAGAAATGGCTACTTGAGTCGAATCGACTTTGAATTTTAGATAGCCGCGATCAAGGTAGTAAGACTTCAGTGACTCAATATCACCAGCCAGTACTTGCTTCTGGTATTTATCATCGGAAAGGAAGTTCCACCAAGCAACATCGACGTTGAGGTTAAAACGGCTAAGCAGTTCTTCATCGCTAAACACGCTGTTACCGATAAAGTTAATCTGTTGGATTTTGGCTGATACGCCTTCGGTAAACACGAACTTCAGGTCAGCACGATTACGTGGCAGCGGAGTAACCACCGCTTTCACCGTCGCGTTGTATTTACCCACGCTGTAGTAGAAGTCTTCCAACCCTTTCTCGATATTCGACAAAGTGGTGCGGTCAAGCGCTTCACCCACTCGAATATCAGAGGCGTCTAAGTTCTCTTGTAACTGCTCTTCTTTAATGGCTTTGTTACCAGAAAAAGACACGCTGGCAATGGTTGGACGCTCTTTGACTTTCACGATCAAAGTGTGGTCATCGCGCAGCACTTTTACATCTTCAAAGTTACCTGAGTCATACAGCGCCTTGATGATATCTGAAACGTCTTTGGTATCGACGGTATCTCCAACGCGTACTGGCATTTTAAGCAACGCGGCACCAAGAGCGACGCGCTGCAGACCTTCAATTTTTATATCTTGAACTACGAAGTTCTCGGCACCGTGTGCAGTTACGCTGGTCGCTAAAAGCGTCGCTAGCAGAAGTTTTTTCATCGCCATATTTGTTTTAGTTATTCCTTACTACAACCTATGCCCTGCTTAAAGGCGCGCAAAGTCATTGAATATCGCTATTATCATCAGTGAAAAAATAATCGCACCACCTAAGCGGTATCCCATCTCCTGAACTCGCTCAGAGACAGGACGTCGAATGACGGCTTCGATCGCGAAAAACAGTAAATGACCGCCATCGAGCATAGGTAATGGAACTAAATTGATAATACCAAGGTTCACGCTGATCAAAGCGAGAAAGCCTAGAAAATACACCAAGCCATAATCGGCAGTGGCACCCGCTCCTTTGGCAATAGAAATTGGCCCGCTGAGGTTATTCAAACCCACATCGCCAACCACCAATTTTTTCAACATGCCGACCGTCAGGCCGATCACCTGTCCGGTTTTGTCGATGGCTTTGCCAATCGATTCAAACACACCATACTGAAGCTCAAAACGATAGTTTGCAGGCCACTCCGCCACTTGCGGTGCAATACCTGCAAAGCCGATTTGTTCATCATTAAGACCTTGCTTGCTGCTTGGGGTCAAAGTCAACGAGACTTGCTGACCATCGCGCTCTACCAAGGTTTTAATCGGCGTATTCGCACTCGCTTGAATTTTTTCAACTACTTGTGGCCAAGACGTGATTTTTACCCCGTCCATTTCAAGCAATTTGTCGCCAGCCCGCAGCCCAGATTCGTACCCAGCACCTTGCTCCGAAACCGTAGAGAGCTCGGTTGAAACCGCCGGCGTATATGGCTGAAAACCAAGCGCTTCCATAGCAGACTGTTTTTCTGGGTCAAAGTTCCAATTTGTGAGATCTAATACTCGATTCTCTTCAACACCAATGCCTTGCTCTGGAACCACAGTGATCGTCATTTGGTCATCACCAATATGAGAGACAAGTTCCATATTGACCGATTCCCAATCCGAGGTTTTGACGCCAGACACCGCTTTAAGTTCCATTCCCGGCGTTAAACCCGCCTCAGCCGAAATCGAACTCGGGGCGACCTCACCAATGACCGGCTTAACCGCAGGTACACCGATGATGAACACCACCCAATAAGCAAAAATCGCAAATAGAAAGTTAAACACAGGCCCCGCGGAAACAATCGCAGTGCGTTTCCATAGTGGTTTCTTATCAAAAGCAAATTGCTGCTGATCGGCAGGAACGTCATCGACTCGGCCATCAAGCATTTTGACGAAACCACCGAGAGGAATCATGGAGATGCTGTATTCAGTGCCATCTTGGCCGACACGGCTCCAGATTGACTTACCGAATCCAATCGAAAATTTTTCGACTTTTACGCCGCATTTACGGGCTACCCAAAAATGACCAAACTCGTGGACGGCCACCAGAATACCTAAGGCAACAATAAAGGATGCCAGATTCCATAGAATGCCTGTCATAGTTTTCGCTCACTTATTACGTTCTCAGCGGTTAATCGGGCCATTCTATCCAGCTCAATTAAGCTTTCCAAGTCATGGTTTTGTAACTGGGTGTTCTGGGCGACAATTTGTGACATCACCTGCTCGTTGACCGCGGCGATATCGGTAAAACGAAGCTGACGATTTAAAAATGCAGCAACCGCAATCTCATTGGCTGCATTTAAAGCCGTCGTCGCATGCTGGCCTAAATAACACGCTTCAATCGCGAGTTTAAGGCACGGATAACGAGCATAGTCGGGTTCAAGGAACGTCAGTTCGCCGACTTTGGTGAAATCAAGCGGCGCAACGCCCGCATCAACACGATTAGGATACGCCATGGCCAGGGCGATCGGCGTCGCCATGTCGGGTTCACCCATCTGCGCAAGTACAGAGCCGTCGCGGTATTGCACCATAGAGTGGATAACGGATTGCGGATGAATCAGCACTTTAAGCTGCGACTGAGCGGCATTAAACAGCCACTTGGCTTCAATGTACTCCAAGCCTTTGTTCATCATAGTGGCTGAGTCGACCGAAATTTTCGGCCCCATAGACCAGTTTGGATGCGCAATGGCCTGCTCCGGCGTCACGTTTTGTAAACTGGCGATATCGGCATAGCGAAACGGCCCACCAGAACCGGTCAATAAAATATGGTTGATGCCATGGGCGTTAAGATCGCAGCGCCCCATTTGGGTCTGAATCTCGCTCGGTAAACACTGAAAAATCGCATTGTGCTCGCTGTCAACAGGAAGCAGTTCAGCGCCAGATTGTTCAACCGCATCGATAAACAACTGCCCAGACATGACGAGCGCTTCTTTATTGGCCAGCAAGACTCGCTTACCCGCTTTTACCGCAGCCATAGTGGGCAGTAGCCCCGCCGCACCGACAATCGCCGCCATCACGGTATCAACTTGACTCAGCGAGGCCATTTCACACATGGCATCTACGCCATAACCCACTTGCGTTGACAATCCTTGCGTTCGTAACTCAACTTCCAGTTGCTTTGCGGCATCTGCCGTTGCCATCACTGCGTATTCCGGTTTCCAGCGCACACACAGCGCGAGCATTTGGGATACATTTCGCCCAGCGACTAAGGCGACAACAGAGAAAGCGTCAGGATTTTGCTCAATCACTTTGAAAGTGCTAGCGCCGATTGAACCGGTCGCACCAAGAATTGTTAACTTACGCATAAAATAAGGAACCGCTGATGAATCAGGCATGCGCTCGCATGCCTGACACTTTAGAAACTAAAATAAAGAAGGGTAAAAATAGGAAACGCTGCCGTTAAACTATCTATCCGATCCAATACGCCGCCATGTCCTGGAATGATATTGCCACTGTCCTTAATGCCTGAAACGCGCTTAAACATGCTTTCAACCAAATCACCCAACACTGAAATTACCACGGTGAGTAAAGTCGTGATAAACAGCGCTGCATAACTTGAGAATTGAATATCAAACCATTTGGCCGCAAACCAACCAGCGATCAAAGCCGCGATAACACCGCCAATTAACCCTTCAATGGTTTTATTTGGGCTGACTCTTGGCGCCATCTTATGTTTGCCAAAACTTTTACCAGCAAAGTAGGCTCCGCTGTCTGCAACCCAAACAAGAATACATACAAACAACACCAGTTTAGCGCCGTGGTACACATCGGTTGTCATGTTTTCGGCACGAAGCAATACCACACTCCAAAAGAATGGCAAAATCGTTAAGATTCCGAACGCGTGACGTAAAATGCTTGATGAACGCCACAAATCGGCTGAACGCGGATAGGTGATCGCGAGAATGCTCGCCACTACCCACCAAACTGCGCCAAGGCATAACATCGCGAAATGGCTGTCGACCACGGTATCGAGGTTAATGCTGTCAAAAGGGAGTAAATAAAAACTGAGTGCACCAACCGCGACTCCTGGAATCAATTTAAGTAGCCTTGAGGGCTGTTCTACAAACTGTGTCCATTCCCAGAAACCGATAAGAGCAATAATAGCTAACGCTATGATGAACGAAGGTAACGGTAATAAAAAAATGCCTGCAACAACTAAAGGAGCCAAGATTACGGCTGTTATTATTCTTTGCTTCAAATGGTGTAGTCCTTGTTTAATCTTCCATTAGCGCTTTGATTTGCTCACCCGTGCAGCCAAATCGTCGTTCGCGATTGACATACCAAGTGACCGCCTCAATCAAGCTTGCCTCATCAAATTCAGGCCAAAATATCGGGGTGAAATACATCTCCGCATAGGCCATTTGCCACAACATAAAGTTGCTGATTCGGCACTCACCACTGGTACGAATTAATAAATCAACTTCCGGTAGATCCGACATTGTTAAATATTGAGCAATGGTACTCTCTTCAATGTCTTCTGGCGCGATTTGACCACGCTTAACGTCTTCAGCAACGCGCTTAGCAGCTTGAGTAATGTCCCATTTACCGCCATAGTTTGCCGCGATATTGATGACCATGCCAGTATTACTCGCCGTCATCTCTTCGGCGTGCGCGATTTTTTCTTGTAAACGTCGGCTAAAGCGAGATGTGTCGCCAATAATACGCAGCCTTAAATTATTTTTGTGCAGTTTCTTCACTTCCGTTGAAAGCACTGAAATAAAGAGCTCCATCAAAATGCCCACTTCGTCTTCTGGGCGGCGCCAATTTTCACTGCTAAACGCAAACAGTGTCACGGCTTTAATTCCCAACTTTGCTGAAGAAGAGATGGTTTTTCTTACCGCACTAACCCCGTTTTTATGACCGAAAACCCTTGGCTTTCCCCGAGCTTTTGCCCAACGGCCATTGCCGTCCATAATGATCGCGATGTGTTGTGGTAATTGTTCAGGTGAGAGTTGTGAGTTTGGCATAAGAGGTTAGTCTGGATAACAGCAAGGGACAAAGCGTAGCATAAAAAAACGCTGGACTGCGAGCACAGCGTTTTTCATATTGATGGAGTGTATGAAATATTAAACTTCCATCAACTCTTTTTCTTTAGACGCTAGAGCTTCATCCACTTTTTTAATCGCTGCATCAGTGATTTTTTGGATTTCGTCTTGCGCTTTACGATCTTCATCTTCAGAAATTTCTTTGTCTTTCAGAAGAGATTTCAATTCGCTGTTTGAATCACGGCGAATATTACGGATCGCAACACGACCGCCTTCAGCTTCACCACGAACGATTTTTACTAGGTCTTTACGACGTTCTTCTGTTAGCGGTGGAAGTGGTACGCGAATGATAGTGCCTGCAGACATTGGGTTTAGACCCAAATCAGATTGCATGATGGCTTTTTCCACTTTCTGAGTAAGCTCTTTATCAAATACGGTGATAGCAAGAGTACGAGCATCTTCTGCAACCACGTTAGCTACTTGGTTTAGTGGAGTTGGTGCGCCGTAGTATTCAACGTTGATGCCAGAAAGTAGGCTTGGGTGTGCACGGCCTGTACGAACTTTTGAAAGGTTATTTTTTAGTGCTTCTACACTTTTATCCATGCGCTCTTGAGCACTTTTTTTAATTTCGTTAATCACAATATCACCTTAATGTATGATTATTTTTAGGCTCAGGCCTAGATGGGTGTCATGGGAAGCTTACCGCAACACGTGCATCTGTATTGCGGCAAGTAAAAAACCTTACTCAGCAGTGCTGATCAAAGTTCCTTCGATTTCACCCATTACCACGCGACGTAGTGCGCCTGGTTTATTCATATTAAATACGCGGATTGGCATTTTATGGTCACGAGCCAATGTAAATGCCGCTAAATCCATCACTTTGAGCTCTTTTTCAAGAACTGCATTGTAAGAGAGCTTATCATACAGCTCTGCGTCTGGATTGGCTACCGGGTCTGCACTAAATACGCCATCGACTTTGGTCGCTTTCAGAACCACGTCAGCTTCGATTTCAATACCGCGCAAACATGCAGCAGAATCGGTAGTAAAGAATGGGTTACCCGTACCTGCAGAGAAAATAACCACGCGGCCTTGACGCAATTCGCGAATCGCATCCGCCCAATTGTAATCATCACATACACCTTGTAGTGGAATCGCAGACATTACGCGAGCGTTTACATATGCACGGTGCAGAGCATCACGCATTGCTAGGCCATTCATTACTGTTGCTAGCATGCCCATGTGGTCACCCACTACGCGGTTCATACCCGCTTCAGCTAGACCAGCGCCGCGGAACAAGTTACCACCACCGATAACAACCCCAACTTGAACACCCAATTCAACCAATTCTTTTACTTCTTGAGCCATGCGGTCTAGAACTGCTGGGTCAATACCAAAACCTTCATTGCCTTGCAGCGCTTCGCCACTCAGTTTTAACAGAATACGTTGATACGCTGGTTTAGGGTTCGTAGTCATGGAGCTTACCTTCCAAAGTGAATTGTTTATTAACAGTCATAAATGATGGCTTAGACTCTAACGCCTTTTGTGTCTCATTAGTGCAATCGACAAGCAGGAAATGAGCCATCATTGATCACAATTATCAATTTTATTTGTTTGTATTCACAAAAAGACCGTAGCGATTGCCACGGTCTAATTGTTATACAACGCCGTTAGGGATTAACCTTTTTGCGCTGCTGCAACTTCTTCAGCAAAGCTCATTGCTTCGCCTTTCTCGATGCCTTCACCTACTTCTAGGCGAACGAAGTTCACTACAGATGCACCACGTTCTTTAAGGATTTCGCCAACAGATTTCTTTGGCTCCATTACGAACGCTTGACCAGTTAGAGAGATTTCGCCAGTGAATTTCTTCATACGGCCTTCAACCATCTTCTCAGCGATCTCTTTTGGCTTACCTTCGTTCATAGCGATTTCAACTTGAACTTCACGCTCTTTAGCCACAACGTCAGCTGGTACGTCAGTTGGGTTTACGTATTCAGGTTTAGAAGCCGCAACGTGCATTGCAACGTGTTTTAGAGTCTCTGCGTCGCCTTCACCAGCAACAACAACACCGATTTTCTCACCGTGACGGTAAGAAGCCAGTGCAGTACCAGAAACGTAAGATACGCGACGGATAGTCACGTTTTCACCGATTTTCGCAACTAGAGCAACGCGAGTTTCTTCGAATTGAGCTTGTAGCTCTTCAACAGATGCTTTAGAAGCTAGAGCAGCATCAGCAACTTGGTCTGCGAATGCAGTGAAGTTAGCGTCTTTTGCTACGAAGTCAGTTTGGCAGTTTACTTCAAGAAGAACTGCAACACCGTCAGCGTCTTTGATGATGATTGCGCCTTCAGCCGCTACGTTACCTGCTTTTTTAGCAGCTTTAGCAGCACCTGATTTACGCATGTTTTCGATTGCAAGTTCGATATCGCCGTCAGTTTCAACAAGCGCTTTCTTACATTCCATCATACCTGCGCCAGTACGTTCGCGCAGTTCTTTTACTAGAGCAGCAGTAACAGCCATTCTCTATTCCTCAGTTTATTCTGTACGGGGTAAAAATCAGGGGCCTACATTATCGGCCCCTGATGCTAACTATACTTAGTTTATGCTACAACTCGGTTTCACACAGACTAAGTTTGACACAGAGCCGCTATTATTCAGCTTCTACGAAACCGTCTTTTTCAGCAATTTCTGCTACGTCGTTGTTACGACCTTCAGTTACTGCAGATGCAGCAGCGTTTAGGTAAAGCTGTACTGCACGGATCGCATCGTCGTTACCTGGGATGATGTAGTCAACGCCGTCTGGGTTAGAGTTAGTATCTACCACAGCGAAAACTGGGATACCTAGGTTGTTCGCTTCTTTGATCGCGATGTGCTCGTGATCAGCGTCGATAACGAATAGAGCGTCAGGTAGACCGCCCATATCTTTGATACCACCAAGAGATTTCTCTAGCTTCTCCATTTCGCGAGTACGCATTAGAGCTTCTTTCTTAGTTAGTTTATCAAAAGTACCGTCTTGAGATTGAGCTTCAAGATCTTTAAGACGCTTGATAGACTGACGTACAGTTTTGTAGTTAGTCAGCATACCACCCAACCAACGGTTGTTTACGTAGTATTGGTTGCTAGCGATAGCAGCTTCTTTAACAGCTTCAGATGCAGCGCGTTTAGTACCTACGAAAAGAACTTTACCTTTTTTGTCGCCAATTTTGTGAAGCTCAGCTAGAGCGTCATTGAACATAGGTACAGTTTTTTCTAGGTTGATGATGTGAACGCGGTTACGAGCGCCAAAGATGAATGGTTTCATTTTTGGGTTCCAGTAACGAGTTTGGTGACCGAAGTGAACACCAGCTTTCAGCATATCGCGCATTGATACAGTTGCCATTTTAAAATCCTCTATGGGGTTAGGCCTCCACATTCCCCATGAATCCGACCCTGCCTATCAGACGGGCACCCCGGAACATGTGTCGGAATGTGTGTGATTTAAAGAATAAGTTCGTTGGAATTGAGCCGCATCGCCCTTACGGAAGAAAAACGGACCAAAGTTCCGGCGCGCTTTATATCATATTTTCACTAGAACTGGCTAGAAAAAGTTTGCGCCTTCAGTCCAACCTTAGCCAATATTAACCCGCTAAGCCGTCGATTTAACTGACTTGTTAAAAACAAGACAAATACACATTCTCATCGCTTCCTGATAGAATGCGCGCAATCACACCAAGCCTGTGTAATAGAATTAGTAGAGAAAGCCATATGTCCATCAAAATTAAGACTGCAGAAGAAATCGAACGCATGCGCATTGCTTGTGCACTTGCCGCCGAAATTCTTGAGATGATCGAACCTTATATTAAAGAAGGTGTCACCACCGAAGAGCTCAATCAGATCTGCCATGATTACGCCCTAGAAAAAGGCGCGTATTCAGCGCCACTTGATTACCATGGTTTTCCAAAGTCGATTTGTACCTCGATCAACCACATCGTTTGCCACGGCATTCCAGCGTCACAAGACGAGGTGGGCAGCAATGGTCAAATCAAACCTGCCGTACTTAAAAGCGGCGACATCGTTAACCTCGACATCACCGTTATCGTACCTAACGATCCCGATGCAGATTTAAGCGTGCGCCCTGAAGGTTATCACGGCGATACCTCAAAAATGTTCTTGGTTGGCGATGTTTCTCCAGCAGACAAACGCCTATGTATGGTGACTCAAGAAGCACTTTACGTCGGCATGCGTACCGTGAAGCCAGGTTCAACCGTGGGTGATATCGGCACGGCTATCGAGAAATACATCAAAGAGAACAATAAGAAAAACCCTCGCCACAAATTCTCTATCGTGAAAGATTTCTGTGGTCACGGTATCGGCGCGGAATTCCACGATGAACCGCAAGTCGTACACTATCGCAACGCCGATCGCCGCGTCCTCAAAGAAGGCATGATTTTCACCATTGAGCCGATGATCAACGCGGGTAAATTTGGTGTCACGGTTGATGCTCAGGACGATTGGACGGTTTACACCGGTGACGGTAAAAATTCCGCTCAGTATGAGCACACCATTGTGGTGACCAAAGACGGCTGCGAAGTGCTGACCTTACGCAGCGAAGAAAGCATTCCACGCTTTATGAACAACGCTTAACGATTTTAATATCCCCGCTTGCGGGGATATTTTTTTATCTCAACCAATTTGCTAGAGTGAGAGCCACTGCATTACAACGGAAGTAAACGCATGGACGACAGTCGTATTATGCCATATCAAGCACCTTTAACTTTTTCACAGCAACAACTTACTGTCAGTGAGTTGAAATCCCAACTTGAACAGTTTGCGAACTATCAAAAACACGCATTTCTCAACCATCATTCTGTGACGGACCTGGTTTATGGCCGCTCAGAATACATCGATATGCTGCTCAATCGATTATGGGATCACTTCGAGTTTAATCAGCTGCCCTACTTAAGTTTGGTCGCGGTCGGCGGATACGGACGCAGCGAACTGCACCCGTTGTCAGACATCGACATTTTAGTGGTGTCGCGTAATACCCTGTCTGAAGCTGTCGCGGCAAAAATCAGCGAGTTTTTAACGCTGCTGTGGGATCTGCGTTTGGAAGTGGGCCATGCCGTACGCACCGTTAAACAGTGCGCTGAAATCGGTCGCGAAGACTTAACCGTCGCAACCAATTTACAAGAAGCGCGTTTGCTGTGTGGCTGCGAAGAGACTTTTCATCAACTTAAGCTGCAGATCCATTCTGAATCCTTTTGGCCCAGCGAAACCTTCTATAAGGCCAAAGTACAAGAGCAAGTCGAGCGTCATGCCCGCTATCATGACACCACATACAACCTCGAACCGGACATCAAATCTACCCCAGGGGGGCTTCGCGACATTCACACCCTAAGTTGGATAGCTCGCCGCCATTTTGGCGCGACGTCGCTGTTTGAAATGAGCCGCTTTGGATTTTTGACCGATGCCGAATATCGTGAACTGGGTGAGTGCCAGGACTTTCTTTGGCGAGTACGTTTTGCTCTGCACATTGAGCTCAAACGCTACGACAACCGCCTCACCTTTGAACACCAAGCCAAAGTGGCAGAGCATTTAGGCTTTGTCGGTGAAGGCAATCGCGGCGTTGAAATGATGATGAAAGAGTTCTACCGCACTTTGCGCCGCGTTGCTGAACTCAACAAAATGCTGATCAAATTGTTTGACCAAGCCATTTTGGATAACCATGTTGAAGAAGAACCAGAACTACTGAGCGAAGACTTTTTGCGTCGCGGCCATTTGATTGAGGCGCGCAAACCTGCCCTGTTCCAAGCAAGACCAGAAACGATTCTCGATATGTTTTTGCATATCGCTAATGACTCCAGCATTGAAGGCGTTTCGCCAGCAACGCTGCGTCAGCTGCGCACTGCGCGCCGACGCCTGAACAAATTCCTGCACACCATTCCTGCTGCGCGCGAAAAATTTATGGCGCTATGCCGCCACCCTAATGCGCTCAATCGCGCGTTTGGTTTGATGCACAATCTCGGCGTATTGGCTGCTTATCTTCCGCAATGGAGCCAAATTGTCGGCCAAATGCAGTTTGACCTGTTCCATGTTTACACCGTGGATGAGCACAGCATGCGCCTGCTCAAACATATCAACATGTTTGGCTACGAAAGCAACCATGAAAAGCACCCGATTTGCTGCGAAATCTACCCCAAAATGCAGAAAAAAGAGCTTCTGATACTAGCGGCTATTTTCCATGACATCGGCAAAGGTCGCGGTGGCGACCACTCGGAAATCGGCGCAGAAGAAGGTTATGATTTTTGTATCGAACATGGCTTGTCAAAACCAGAAGCCAAATTGGTGTCGTGGTTGGTGCGCCATCACTTGTTGATGTCCGTGACCGCTCAGCGCCGCGACATCTATGACCAAGAAGTGATCACTGAATTTGCCCAGCAAGTGCGTGATGAAGAATATCTCGATTACCTCGTATGCTTAACCGTTGCTGATATCTGCGCAACCAACCCTGAACTGTGGAACAGTTGGAAGCGGACTTTGTTGGCTGAGCTTTACTATTCGACGCAGCGCGCTCTGCGCCGCGGGCTTGAAAACCCAGTCGATGTACGAGATCGCATTCGCCACAACCAGCAAATGGCGTCTGCACTGCTGCGCAAAGAAGGTTTTCAGCTGCATGATATTGAACGTTTGTGGAAACGCCTCAAAGCGGATTACTTCCTACGTCATACGCACAAGCAAATCGCTTGGCATTGCAGTCATATTCTTAGTCACGGCACCGCAGAGGAACCTCTGATTCTGGTAAGTAAAAAAGCGACGCGAGGCGGCACAGAAGTTTTCGTTTACTGCCCCGACCAACATGCACTCTTTACCACTGTGGTTGCCGAGCTTGACCGTCGCAACTTCAACGTCCATGACGCCCAAGTTATGACCAGTAAAGATGGCTTCGTCCTCGATACATTCTTAGTCCTTGACCAACAAGGTGATTTTATTGAACCGAGCCGCCATGAACTGTTGATTAAGCAGCTGCAAGCGGCACTGAAAAAAGGTCACTCAAAAGAGCTACGCACGCGTCGAATGCCTCGCCAGTTGAAACACTTTAAAGTACGAACTCAAGTGGATTTCTTACCGACCAAAAGTAAAAAACATTCGCTGCTCGAATTTGTCGCGCTTGATACTCCGGGGCTGTTAGCCACTGTGGGTGGTACCTTTGCTGATCTTGGTATTCATCTTCACGGCGCCAAAATCACCACTATGGGCGAACGCGCAGAAGACTTATTTATTATTACGAATGATCAAGGACTTAAACTTGATGAGCAGCAACAAAATCGCTTGCGTGAACTGTTGATCGATAACGTCGCGGAACTGGAACCGAATTAAGCGGGATCTTGTCCACAAACTTCCCGTGTCGCACGTAAAATCAGCTATCTAGTGGGAATATAGGCTGCTAAAGTAAGGTTATTGAAGATTGTTTAATCACTCAACGACGAGGTCGCCTATGTTTCCACACCTCACGGCTCTTGGGATTCAAGATCCGCAACAAATTGAGCGTTATAGTCTGCGCCAAGAAGCACATAAGGACGTGTTGAAAGTTTACTTCCTGAAACAGAAAGGGGAGTTGTTTGCCAAAAGTGTCAAATTTAAATTTCCACGACAAATCAAAAATGTGCTGGTTGACGGTGGGAGCAATCAATACCGTGAGATCACCGAGATCAGTCGTAGTTTAACCTTGATCATTGATGAGCTAAACAAGATAACCAAACCTGAGCAACTCTCAGATGCGGACATCAAACAAAAAATCTTAGCCGATTTAAGCCACCTTGAAAACGTGGTGTCGAATAAGATCGCCGAGATCGAAGCGGATCTTGAAAAACTCAAATAAGTTTATGTGTAAAAAGGCTCCCTAGGGAGCCTTTCATATTTATAGTTCAATAGGTTGTTACTTAAATCCAAAAGTAAACACCCACGCCATACAGCACGATTCCAGATACAATCCCAGCGACAATATCGTCGACCATGATGCCGAAGCCACCGTGAACGTTTTTGTCAAACCAGCTGATTGGCCAAGGCTTTAGCATATCGAAGAAGCGAAAGATCACAAAACCTGCCAATGGCCAACGCCAATCATTAAGCGGTACTTGCAGCAAAGGGACACAAAGCATCGTCAACCAATAGCCCGCAAATTCATCCCAAACGATTGAGCCGTGATCGTGCACTTTCATATCATCTGAGGTTTTCTGGCAAATCGTAATCCCCACAATCGAGGCAACAAACACCACCAGCAAATAGAGCACAAATGGCAGGCTAGCGAGCAGATAATAAAATGGCACCGCGGCTAACGTCCCCATCGTGCCAGGCACCACTGGCGACAAACCGCTGCCAAAGCCGGTAGCCAGTAGATGCCACGGGTTACTCAGTTTGAGTCGCTGTTTTGGGTTTTCCGAAGTCGAAAAATTCATAGTTACTACGCTTTCAGTTAGTGATTTCGCTTTAAATTAGTGATGTCGTTTTGAATCGGCTATTTCGCTTTGAAATGGTCAAAGCCTTCTAGATCCCAATCGATGGGTTGTCCTTGATAATCGAGTTCAAATACGCCTGTCGGACGAATTTGGCCAATACAAGTGACCTTTACGCCGCAATGCGCAAGTGCGCTCTCGATGGTTCCTTTGTTCTCTTCTGGTACCGTAAAACACAGCTCGTACTCTTCACCGCTGGTTAATGCGTATTGCAGCGCTTGAGTTGTGCCACCAACAAATTGAATTAACTCTTGAGAGATAGGCAGTAAAGCAACATCAATGTTCGCTCCGACGTTGGAGCGCTTCAAAATATGTTGCAGATCAGCAACTAAACCATCAGAAATATCTATTGCGGAATTGGCGATTCCGAGCAAAGCTTGCCCAGCCAATACTCGCGGCGTCGAGCGATAATGGCGCTGCTCTAGTACTTCGGCAAAAGGTTTGGTGCGATTGTGCGCCTCTAAAATCACATCAAGCCCTGCCTTGCTATCGCCAAGTTGGCCCGTCACATAAATCCAATCGCCAACTTTAGCACCACTACGCGTAAGTGCTTTTCCCTCAGGAATAGTGCCTTGCACCGTCAGGGTAATACTCAATGGACCTTTGGTGGTGTCACCACCAATTAACTGAATACCGAAATAATCTGACAGTTGGAAAAAGGCGTCGCTGAAGGCTTCAAGCCAAGCTTCGTCGACATCAGGTAACGTTAAAGCCAATGAAGCCCAACTTGGCGTTGCGCCCATCGCGGCTAAATCACTGATATTGGCAGCCAGTGCTTTATGCGCAACCCAAGCAGGATCGGCGCTGGCTAAAAAATGCGTGCCACACACTAATGTGTCCGTAGTAATCGCAATAGAAACATTGGCGGGAGAAGTCACGATTGCACAGTCATCACCGGCGGCAAGCACAACATCTTTACGCTGAGCCTGACGGCCAACAAAATACTTTTCAATCAGGTTGAATTCACTGGACATTGTTGAGTCCTAAAATAAACAGATTATAGGCCTGAAAAGGTAAATTAAGAGTGAGTAAGGTTACTCGCTAGTTAAAAAGTATTATCACAAAAAAGGCCAGCAATTGCTGACCTTTTTCATCGAAATAAGCTTACTTCTTACGCACATGAGGTGCGGCTTTATCGAGAACACCGTTAACAAACTTATGGCTCTCTTCAGCGGCAAAAACTTTAGCAAGTTCAATCGCTTCGTTGATGACCACTTTGTAAGGGACATCTTCGCGACGCGTCATTTCATACATGGCTAAGCGCAACAACGCCAACTCCATCATGTCTAAGTCTTGCATTGGACGTGAAGTGTATGGACGAATTTTGCTGTCAAGCTGAGTGTGACTAAGCACCACGCCGGTTAACAGATCACGGAAGTATGCAACGTCAGTCTCTGGCTCTGATAACGCCGGTTCAGAAGCATGGTTCTCTTCTTCATCGTACTTACCACCAGATAAGAACTGCTCTTCAATTGTGGCAACATTTTCTTTAGTAATTTGCCAAGAATAGATCGCTTGTAAAGCGAATCGACGTGCATTACGACGTGCGGCTGGTTTCACACTGGCCCCCATTAGGAATCAATTTCTGAAAGAACATTAACCATTTCGAGTGCGCTTAGTGCAGCCTCTGCGCCTTTATTACCAGCCTTGGTTCCTGCGCGCTCGATAGCTTGATCTATGGTATCTACGGTCAAAACACCAAATGCAACTGGAATGCTAAATTCCAAAGACACTTGCGCTAGACCTTTATTCATTTCACTACAAACATAATCAAAGTGTGGTGTACCACCACGGATTACGCTACCCAAAGAAACGATAGCATCAAATTTGCCCGTTTTTGCGACACGTTGCGCAACAAGTGGCAATTCAACTGCACCAGGACAACGAACCACAGTGATATTGTCGTCACTGACTTGACCGTGACGCTTTAAAGTATCGATTGCACCAGACAATAGACTTTCGTTAATAAAACTGTTGAAACGAGAAATAACGATAGCAAATTTTGCGTTTGGCGCTGGGAAGCCACCCTCGATCACTTTCATAAGCTTTCCTTTAACTATGTTCATCAAGTGAGAATCGCCGGATTCTAGCACAAATTTGTGAGCAATATCTAATGGTATTTGCCAATCTACAAGGCGTATACATCGGCGATTTAGAAATGGAAAAGGAAGCGCAACGCTTCCTTTCGATTATTCGCAGACGTACTCTACGACATTAAGACCAAAGCCACCAAGGGCATGGTATTTCTTGTTGGTTGACGACAATAAACGCATGTCGCTAATACCAAGATCCGCAAGAATCTGCGAGCCAACCCCAACTCGGCGTGAAGTGCCTTGTTTTTTCGCCAGTGTTGGCGCTTCACCTTTATCTTGAGCTTGGAACATTTTCACGCGGTGAATCAATAACTCGGTCGACTCTTCATTGCCCAGTACCACTAATACACCACCTTCATCACCAATACGTCGCATGGCTTTTTCTAAAGTCCAGCTACGCTCAGCGTTGCGGTCACTACGCAATAAATCGGTAAAAGTATCTTGCAGATGAACACGCACGAGCGGCGCAGTTTGGGTTTGCAGGTCACCTTTGCACATCGCGTAGTGGATCTGGTTATCGATCACATCGCGATAAGTCACTAAGTTGAATTCACCAAACTCAGTCGGCAACTTACATTCTGCAACGCGCTCAATGGTGGTTTCGGTATTGTTACGGTACTCAATTAAATCGGCAATGGTGCCGAGTTTGACATTGTGCTGCTCAGAAAAAATTTCTAAGTCTGAACGACGCGCCATGGTGCCATCTGCATTGAGAATTTCAACGATCACGCCTGCAGGCTCAAGCCCCGCTAAACGCGCTAAATCGCAGCCAGCTTCTGTGTGACCGGCGCGAGTTAATACTCCGCCATCTTGGGCGGCAAGTGGAAAAATGTGCCCTGGCTGAACCAAGTCAGACGCTTTGGCGTCTTTGGCAACTGCAGCTTGAACTGTGCGAGCGCGATCAGCAGCAGAAATGCCCGTCGTGACCCCTTCCGCCGCTTCAATAGAAACGGTGAAATTGGTCGTGTACTGGGCGTTGTTATCTTGCACCATCGGCGGCAAACCAAGACGCTCACAACGCTCTTTGGTCATGGTCAGGCAAATAAGCCCGCGGCCATGAGTGGCCATAAAGTTGATGGCTTCAGGAGTAACGCACTCCGCCGCCATGATCAAATCGCCTTCGTTTTCACGATCTTCGTCATCCATCAGAATGACCATTTTTCCTTGGCGAATATCTTCAATAATCTCTTTCGGCGTACTAATTGGCATACTAAGTTTCCTATGCTTGGAAAATCAAAATGACATCAATGCAGTGAGCTAATTAAGCAAAGCCATTTTGTTGTAAGAATTCCATCGTCAAACGCGATTGTGGCGTCGATTCCTCGCGGCGTGAATCAAGCAAATGCTCCATATAGCGAGCTAGAACATCGACTTCTAAATTGACTTTGCGACCAACCTGAAAATGGTCAATGGTGGTCTCTTGAGAGGTGTGAGGCACAATCGTCAACTTAAACGCATTTTTACGTAAATCATTCACGGTGAGACTGATACCATCGACCGTAATCGAGCCTTTTTCCGCAACGTATTTGCTGATCTCAGTGGGCATCGCAACCCAAAATTCAATCGCACGTCCAACGTGGTTGCGCTCGACAATTTCGCCGACACCGTCAACGTGTCCAGACACAATATGGCCCCCAAAACGTGTGGTCGGCAGCATGGCTTTTTCTAGATTAACCGCATCGCCAACTTTGTAGTGAGTAAACCCCGTCTTGTTCATGGTTTCTAACGACAAATCAGCGCTGTAGCTGCTATCGTTAAATTCGATAACGGTTAGGCACACGCCGTTTGTCGCGATGCTATCGCCAAGCTGCACGTCAGACATATCGAGATTGCTGGCGTCAACAGTAATGGTGATGTCTTCACCTTTCGCGGTAATGGCTTTTAAGTGCCCTACGGCTTCAATAATTCCTGTAAACATAGTGATTCTACGCGTGTTTAATAGTGGCGATAATACGAATGTCCGGCCCGACTTGGCGAACATCTTGAATGTCGAGTTGTGGAACTTGGTCCATCTGGGTAAAGCCTAAATGAGAAAACAGCCCTTTACCATCACTTCCCATCAGTTTTGGCGCCAAATATAGCACCAATTCATCCACTAACCCCTGCTTGAGCAAACTGCTGGCCAAAGTGGCTCCGGCTTCAACCCAAATATGTTGCAGGTTATGCTGTTTAGCCAGCGTGGCAAACAATGTTGGCAAACACACTTGGCCGTTAGCATCGATTGGCGCTTCAAGCTGACCTTGGCAACCAACTTGGAGAATATCACCATCGGAATGAAACAGCTTGAGCTCAGGGGTCAGCAGGCCGCGGCGGTCGAGAATTACCCGCAGCGGTTGGCGCAAGTCAGATTCAGAATATTCACTTTGAATGCTCTTTGGCAGCTCGTTCCAACGTACGCTGAGCGAGGCGTTATCGTCAATGACGGTTTTCTGCGTTGAAAGAATCGCACCGCTTTGAGCGCGAAATTGCTGCACATCTTGTCGAGCCTGTGGGGAGGTGATCCACTGGCTTTTGCCATTCGCGAGCGCGGTTTGCCCATCCAAACTGGCGGCCATCTTAAGCTGAACAAATGGCATTCCACTTGCCATACGTTTGAAAAAACCGCGATTTAGCTGATATGCCTGCGGCTCTAGAACGCCAACTTCTACTTCGATACCCGCCTCTCGCAGCATTTGAATACCTTTACCTGCGACTTGTGGATTCGGATCTTGCATCGCACACACAACTTTGGCGACCTTGGCATCGATTAAGCCTTTGGCGCACGGTGGGGTTCGGCCATAATGAGAGCAAGGTTCAAGAGTGACATACGCAGTGGCACCTTGCGCGTTTTCACCCGCCATTCTAAGCGCATGAACTTCAGCATGAGGCTCTCCAGCGCGAAAATGATAACCTTCACCGACGATTTGATTACCTTGAACAATCACACACCCCACATTGGGGTTTGGCGCAGTAGTGAAACGGCCCTTGTTCGCCAGTTTCAGCGCGTAAGCCATCATTTCAAAATCAAAGCGTGTTGCCATCGAAAGCGCTCAATCCTTAACTAATCTTCAAGCTTGGCAATCTCTTCGCCAAACTCACGAATATCTTCAAAACTGCGGTAAACCGAAGCAAAACGAATGTAGGCAACTTTGTCCAACTCTTTAAGCTGGTCCATCACCAAGTTACCAATCATTTTACTCGGCACTTCACGTTCACCCGTGGCTCGTAGCTGCGATTTGATCATACTGATAGCCAGTTCGATGGCATCGGCGCTGACCGGGCGTTTTTCTAGCGCGCGCTGAATACCGCCAGCCATTTTATCTTCATCAAACGGTTCGCGATTGCCATTCGACTTAATGACTTTTGGCATCACCAACTCTGCGGTTTCAAACGTGGTAAAACGTTCATTACACGCCAAACATTGACGCCTACGGCGTACTTGATGACCGTCAGCGACCAAGCGTGAGTCGATCACTTTGGTATCATTTTCAGAACAAAAAGGACAATGCATATCACCTCCACATGATGCAAAAGCCTGTTTTCACAAGGCGCAACTAGTTTACCGGAATTGAGAATGCGAAGAAAAGAAAAAGGGGCTATTCGCCCCTTTTTCGCTCAATCATGCGATGTTTTTGTTAACTACGCGACAAGTAATCCGCTTTACCAACCCATTTATAACTGGTTAATTCTTCAAGCCCCATCGGGCCGCGCGCATGAAGTTTTTGCGTCGATACCGCAACTTCCGCCCCCAAACCAAATTGTGCGCCATCGGTAAAACGCGTCGATGCATTAACATACACAGCGGCAGAACCCACCGAGTTAATAAAACGCTCCGCACTGAGTAGATCGTTAGTCATGATCGCATCGGAATGGCTAGCGTTGTGTACTTGCATGTGCTCAAGCGCTTGGTCAATGCCTGCCACCACTTTGACGCCCAACGTATAACTTAGCCACTCAGTATCAAAATCCCCGGCTTTCGCTTGTTGCAGCTGCTTAGCCTGAGCCAAATATTCCATGGCGTTATCGGCGGCCACAAAGCTCACCTTGTCATTGAGGCGCTCAACCAGCAGTGGCAGAAACTCTGCCGCTACATCTTGATGGACTAATAGCGTATCCAATGAGTTACATGCCGAAGGACGCTGAGTTTTGGCGTTCTCAACCACATCGACAGACTTAGCGAGATCTGCACTTTGGTCGACAAAAATATGGCTAATCCCAAAACCACCGATGATTACAGGAATGGTGCTGTTTTCTTTGCACATTTTATGCAAACCCGCGCCACCGCGCGGAATGATCATATCGACGTACTCATCGAGCTTGAGTAGTTGGCTAACAAGTTCACGATCGGGCTTTTCAATGTACTGAACGCAGGCGGCTGGCAAATCGGCTTTCGCCAGTGCATTTTGAATCACTTTGACCAGTTCCATATTGGAATAAAAGGTCTCTTTACCGCCGCGTAAAATACTGGCATTGCCGGTTTTCAAACACAGTGCCGCGATATCAATGGTCACGTTAGGACGCGCTTCGTAAATCACACCAACCACGCCAAGTGGTACTCGGCGACGCGCCAAAGACATACCGTTTTCCAGTACTTTATGATCGATTTCACTGCCAACTGGGTCGTTAAGACTGATCACATTACGCACATCGCCAGCGATCGCCGCAAGGCGAGACTCATTCAGTAGCAGACGATCAAGCAATGCTTCACTGAGCCCTGCTTGGCGCCCCAGTTCGATGTCTTTTTTGTTGGCGTCCAATATATCTGCCGCATTGGCTTCTAACTCATCGGCAATCAGTGATAGCGCTAAATTTTTCTGTCTGGTTGATGCAGTAGCAAGAGTAAAAGCCGCTTGTTTGGCCGCTTTGCCCATGGTTGTTAAATCCACAATCCTTCCCTCTTTTATCGTTATTATTCTTGGATGACGACCATATCGTCGCGGTGAATCACTTCTGAGCCGTAGTCGTAGCCCAAAATCGCTTGAATATCTTTACTGTGTTTACCAATAATTTTTCCCAGATCATGGCTGGAATAAGCAGAAATGCCGCGTGCAATCAAATGACCGTCAGAGTCACAGACACGCACAACCTCACCACGAGCGAACTTGCCGCGAGTCTCCAATACGCCTTTAGCCAGTAAACTGCTGCCTTTTGCCACCACCGCTTTAACCGCGCCAGCATCGATAACAAGATCTCCTGATGCCGAAGGGCCCGCTAAAATCCAGCGTTTACGATTTTCAAGAGCCTCGGTACACGGCAGAAATTTGGTGCCATTTGGCGTATCACTCAAGGCATCAACAATCACATTTGGCGCGCTGCCTGCAGCAATCATCACTTCAATACCCGCTCGGCGCGCGATGTCTGCCGCTTGCAGTTTAGTCGCCATACCACCGGTACCTAATGTCGTACCGCTGCCGCCAGCAATTTGTCGTAAAGTGTCGTCAATGGTGGTGACTTCTTTGATCAGTTCGGCATTCGGGTCTTTGCGTGGATCGGCAGTAAACAGACCTTTTTGGTCAGTTAAAAGCAGCAGCTTATCCGCGCCACATAAAATGCCCACCAAAGCCGATAAATTATCATTGTCACCGACTTTGATTTCATTAGTCGCTACGGCATCATTTTCATTCACAACAGGAATGATGTCGTTGTCGACCAACGCATTGATGCTGTCGCGCGCATTCAAAAAGCGCTCGCGATCTTCAAGGTCTGCACGAGTTAATAGCATTTGACCAATTTTGATGCCGTAAATCGCAAACAGCGACTCCCAAACTTGAATCAACTGGCTTTGACCAACAGCGGCAAGTAACTGCTTACTGGCAACGGAATTGGGCAATGCGGGGTAACCTAAGTGCTCTCGCCCAGCTGCAATCGCGCCTGACGAGACTAACACCACAGAGTGGCCTAATTTTTGTAACACAGCACATTGGCGTGCAAGCTCAACCATATGAGCTTTATTCAGAGCCAAAGTCCCACCGGTTAACACACTGGTTCCTAACTTCACAACCACGATTTGCGACTGTGAGTTTTTTCCGCTTTTTTGATTCATGTTCGAGATAACAATATTGAAATAATAGATGGGTAAGAGCTGATGTTTTATCAATCAAACGAGGAATTAACAAGAAGAAAAGGTGCGTAAACGCACCTTTTTCATTATCGACAAGATTCACTAACCAAAATTAAACAAATTCAAATGAATCCTGATGAAGTCCAACACTCGTTTCAAACTTTTCTTGTAGTGTCTGTACAAGCTTGTTGTGAAACGCTTCTTGAGTCCGTTTGACCTCTTTTAACGCTTTTGCCGAAATATCGCAGGGTTCCCAATCCCCGACATCGTTGTACAAGCCGATATGATATTTGGCGATACAGTGTGTCCCTTGTTGCTCTAGTTCCAACCACCAGCCCCAGAACTCTCGCTCTTCCGGTGATTTTTTATCATTCACACACACGGACAAGCAATCAAATAGATAGAACCCTTCCTGGCATTGAGCCTCACGCAGATAAGGCCCAATCGCACGCAATGTTGATAACAAGCGATAATGAGTGGGCGGTTTGATTATCTCTGACATATTGACTCTCCATTTCGAATGTTAAGAATGACAATTATTATTATTTATCAGAAAGTTATTCACACCTTCTATATATCACTCTTGACTAATTTAGGAGATTTGTCATCTAAATAGCTCGTCCTCTAGCCACTTTATCGCTAAATCGAGGGATTGCTCATATCCTTTTGTAATCGATTGAGAACTGATTTTCTTTGCTTGACCGTGCTCACTAAACAATGCAACAAGTTGATTGTCTGAATAAGGAGATATCGCGTCACCTTCAAGACTCAATGATAAAATCGGCACTTTGGTGCGACGCCCAGATAAAAAGCCCTGCACTTTCAAAGACCAAGCAACCAACTGACCTGCTAGGCTATCGATATCCACCACATTCTTGTTTAAGCGATTGGCCAAAATGTCGAGATACATCTTACTCATCTGCTTGAGCTTGTTTGGCGATGACAATACATCATGAATCGGCGCACCTAGCGATACACACGCTTTGATTTTCTCTTGCTCAAGAAAAGACAGCCGAACCATGGCGTTACCACCAAACCGAAAACCGACTAAACCGACGCGATGGTGGTCCACCCAAGGTAGTTTAGGTAATTCATTCAGCACGGCTTGGTGCAGGCATGAAGTATCTTCGCCCAGCGGCCAATGATTGCTATGGCCTAACGCTGGCATATCGACGGTGAGCATTGCAATATCGCGAGACGCTAAGTGATCGCGAAACAAACGCCACATATCGGTTTGCAAGCTATCCAATCCTGCACTGACGATCACCACGGGCTTAGGTTTGTCAGTGTTGACCAGATGCAAATTGGCAATGATTTTTTTATTTTTGTACGGCACTTCAATTTGCTTAATCACATACTTAGTCTTTTTGGCCGCTTGAGCATAAGCATTATTAGCCAAAGATTGCGCTTGAATCGCCAAGTTATCGTTTTTCAGATGTGGGTAGCCTGCGATACTAAAGCACAGCGAGGCGGTAAATAGCTCGTCAGCGGCCTCCTCATCTTGCAAATCATCGGCTTTTCTTTGGTGCTCCATACCCAACTTGGTCCACTCATACGCCCAGTTACCACTGTGGTAACCCATTACGGTATCGAGTAATTGATCATGAGTGCGGGAGTGTTGTGAAGACGCAATCTTGGCAAGTACATCTTCTTGCTCAATAGGGTCAATGCCTTGCCATGCCCATTGCAGCCGTCTTACATTTCGATACCAATGTCGCCCTTCCTCCGCCTGCTTTTTCTCCAATGCGGCCATGCTACTTGGCATGTATTGGGTGAGTGCGGACGTTTCTTTCGCTTGTTTGTGTTTCACAAACAGTGTCTCGGAAAGATTTTTGCTGATTGGGTCTGACATTTGTTGGCCTTAGAGGGATGAAGAATGACTTTATAGTAATAAAAAAAATGACCCGATACAGGGTCATTTTTAAAAAACTAAGCTTTTGAAAACGCTTGATTGAATTATTTGCGTTTGCGGTTTACCGGTTCAACGAACTGAACGGTCATATCCCATGGCTGTTCAATCCAAGTGTCTTGAGCGATATCAACAATATACTCGTCAACTAACTCACGACCGGCAGGCTTTGCACATACAGTAACGAACTTAGCTTTTGGATACATTTCGCGAATTTTACGCGCGGTATCGCCACTGTCGACCAAATCATCGACCACTAAGAAACCTTCACCATCATGCTCTGGTGCTTTTAAAACGTTCATGTCACGTTGATGATCATGATCGTAGCTTGAAATACAAACGGTATCGACAAAACGAATGCCAAGTTCACGGGCAAGAATAGCTGCCGGAACCAAACCACCGCGACTTACACCAAGAATTCCTTTCCACTGTTCAGCTGGCATTTGCTTCTCAGCAAGCTGACGACAGTAAGTCTGCATATTGTCCCAAGTAATAACGAATTTATTGCTCATTGTATTAACCTAATTCAAAACATTTTCAGCTTGGCGACGCAGCGACGCCAAGCTCTTTGAGCGCTTACGCGAAAATTAGTTTCGCTACAAAAATAGCAGACATCACCCAAACACTTGCTGAGATTTCGCGACCTTTACCACTTAATACCTTAATTGCAGTATAAGAGATAAAGCCAAGCACGATCCCTTCTGCAATCGAGTAAGTCAACGGCATTAGTAAGCAAGTTACAACAACAGGTGCCGCTTCAGTCAGATCATGCCAATCGATGTTAACCAATCCTGAAAGCATCAGAATGGCTACGTAGAATAGCGCACCTGCAGTTGCATATGCCGGGATCATACCAGCTAATGGCGAGAAAAACAGGGCAAGTAGGAACAAAATGCCAACTACAACGGCAGTTAAACCTGTACGGCCACCAGCAGCAACACCAGCGGTACTTTCTACATAAGAAGTGGTGTTAGAAGTACCAAGTAGAGCGCCAATAGAAGTCGCGGTAGAGTCTGCAAGTAGTGCTTTGTTCAAACGAGGAATCTTACCATCTTCACCGATAAGGTCCGCTTTTTGTGCCACACCCACTAACGTACCTGCAGTATCGAATAGATCGACAAACAGGAACGCAAAGACTACTGAAATCATGCCGACTTCAAAGATGTGTGAGAAATCCAGTTTAAGGAAGGTTGGAGCCATGCTTGGTGGCATTGACATAACGCCGTGCCATTGCACATCACCAAAAATAATACCTAGAACCGTTGTCGCCAAGATCGCGATCATTACCGCCCCCGTTACACCACGGTAAACCAACGCGATAGTCAGGAAGAAACCTACAGCAGCCAGAATGGTTGGCAGAGATGTAAAGTCACCAACCGAAACCAGTGTTGCTGGGTTATCAACAACGATTTGTGCATTTTGCAGCGCGATGAATGCCAAAAACAGACCAATACCTGCAGAGATACCAGTTCTTAATGACATCGGGATTGAGTTGATGATCCATTCACGAATCTTAAATAGACTCAGCAGAATGAATAACACACCAGAAACAAATACGGCTGCCAAAGCAACTTGCCATGTATACCCCATACCGAGAACAACAGAATAGGTAAAGAAGGCGTTTAAGCCCATGCCCGGCGCTTGTGCAATTGGATAATTCGCCACCACACCCATGATGAAACAGCCAACAGCTGCCGCCAAACAGGTGGCCACAAATACAGAGCCTTCATCCATACCTGTCGCTGACAAAATAGAAGGGTTTACAAAAATGATGTAAGCCATCGTCAGGAAAGTGGTGATGCCGGCAATAATCTCAGTTTTAACAGTAGTTTTATGTTCACTGAGCTTAAACAGCTTTTCGAGCATAATTAAATCCTATAAAGGTAAAGAGTAAACGGTTGCGTAAACGATTGGCGGCGATTATAAAGTTAACAAATACTAAATTCCAGATAGAATTAAGACTCTAATCCATTTTTCCTAGAAACAGACTGACCAGTTGAACAGTAATAAAATAACAAAATCAGAATAAAACGTTATTATTCAGCGGTATAAATAGAAACCTAACTCATACTTTTGATGGGTATTTTTTAATCAGTCAGACGATTTTGTTAGCTAGAATATGCCGAATAAGCGCGATATAGTATGAAATAACAAGCATAAAAATCGAGTTAGCATGGGCAATTGGCGTGCGACAAAATATTATGCAATTTTGTCGATTTGAAAGGCGTAAAATAAAAAAACGCCACTCAATTTGAGTGGCGGCAGAATTATGTCAGCTTGGTAATGCTGTAGTAAAATTCCAATTATAGGGGTGAACAAACTGTTCGAGTAACAAGTATTGGTCGGTCTTAGTAACCAAAACTTGTTGGGTATGCAAAGTTGCTGGTATAGACTGAACGACTAACCCAAAACTCTGCACTTGATAAACCTTTCATAACTATCACCTTTCTCTGTTAACACATGTTAATAACAGGTCTCAGTTCCCTGGAGGCGACAAATCGGGCTCATCCAATGAGCAGTTGTTTTGCTTTACTAGAAGCTGGTTATAAATATACCACCAAGAAATTTAATTACAACAATAAAAGTGACCCGAATCACATAAAATAATATTACGCACTCAATTCCAGACTATTCCGTAATTTAATTACAGTTTTATTAACACGGTGACGTAGGGCTTTTCCGAGTTGGTATTGCGCTGTACGGTTTTAGCGTACCCTAGCAAGCCCTCTGACTACTCACTGGTCAGCACAAATGATATGCTAACGGTTCTTTGACCAGGCCTAAGACGACAAAGAATTTACCCCTTGTCATCTAGCGTTTCATTTTTACCTGGTATTTCTAGTACTAAGGAGTCACCCGTGTCTGAATTCCACTCTGAGATCAGCAATTTATCTCCCGCTCTCGTTTGGCAGTTTTTTGATAAGATCTGTTCTATCCCTCACCCTTCGAAACATGAAGAAGCCCTAGCAACCTATATTGTTGAGTGGGCGACCAACCAAGGCCTTGAAGTGCGTCGTGATCCAACCGGTAATGTGATCATCAAAAAACCAGCGACCGAAGGCATGGAGCATAAAAAAGCGGTGGTACTTCAAGCACACATCGATATGGTGCCGCAAAAAAACGAAGACACCGAGCACGACTTCACTAAAGATCCGATTCAACCTTATATTGATGGAGAATGGGTCACCGCGAAAGGCACAACGCTTGGTGCTGACAATGGCATGGGCATGGCTTCTTGCCTCGCCGTTCTGGCCTCAAATGACATCAAACATGGCCCGCTTGAAGTCCTACTCACTGTCGATGAAGAAGCAGGCATGTCTGGCGCATTTGGGCTTGAAGCCGGCTGGTTAGAAGGTGAGATTCTACTGAATACCGATTCCGAACAAGAAGGCGAAGTTTACATGGGCTGCGCTGGCGGTGTTGATGGCGAAATCACCTTCCCTATCGAGCGTGAAGCCAAACCAGAGCAATTCGAAACTCGTAAACTGGTGATTAAAGGCCTGAAAGGCGGTCACTCTGGTGTTGATATTCACACTGGCCGCGCGAATGCCAACAAACTGATGGCTCGTTTTCTTGCTCAGCACGCTAAAGCGCTCGACCTTCGCTTAATTGAATTTCGTGGTGGTACTTTGCGTAACGCGATTCCTCGAGAAGCGTTTGTCACTGTTGCGCTACCAGCAAAGAATCTTGAACAGCTTAACAGCGTATTTGAAAGCTACACTGAACTGCTGAAAACCGAACTTACTGCGATTGAAACCAACCTAGTGTCTTTTAATGAAGCAGTAGATAGCCAAGAGCAACTGTTTTCAGCGCCATCTCAGCAACGTTTTATCGCCGCACTCAACGCTTGTCCTAACGGCGTGATTCGTATGAGTGATGATATCGAAGGCGTAGTTGAAACGTCACTGAATGTCGGTGTTATCAGCACAGAAGAAAATGCCGTAAAAGTGTTGTGCCTGGTTCGCTCACTGATCGACTCTGGCCGTGACCAAGTGGAAGGCATTTTGAGTTCTGTTGCTGAGCTAGCAAGCGCAAGCATCGCTTTCTCAGGCGCCTACCCAGGTTGGAAACCAGACCCAGATTCAGAAATCATGCATATCTTCCGTGACATGTATGAAGGGATCTATGGCCATAAACCTAATATTATGGTGATCCACGCCGGCCTTGAGTGTGGTCTGTTTAAAAAACCTTACCCGAACATGGATATGGTCTCGTTCGGTCCAACCATCAAATTCCCCCACTCACCGGATGAAAAAGTCAAAATTGACACCGTGGCGCTGTTCTGGGAACAGATGATTGCTCTGTTGGAAAACATTCCAGCCAAAGCTTAAGCTTAAAATTAAAAAGCCAGCAGATTTGCTGGCTTTTTAATCGCTTACGATAGATTTTATTTGTCATGACGGATAAAATTTATCGTTGGTCACTCTTGGTTCATGTTGCTAGATTTCGCCCTCTCTGGCGCTCCACCGAGCACTTCCTCTCCAGAGACGCCTAACCTTGTTATAAAGATGTCCTATCCTTGGGTATCTAACACTCAAACTATGTTGTGATAACCATGAATGAAAAAATGCTTGTCGGCTGGCGAGAAAATTTTAGTTTGCCTACTTTGGGTATTCAAAAAATCAAAGCCAAGATCGACACTGGAGCGCGAACATCTTGTTTACATGCGTTCAAAATTGAAACATTTAACAAAAATAATGAATTATGGGTGCGTTTCTGGATTCATCCAAGGCAACATGACATTGACTATGAGCAAGTCTGTGAAGCTTTAGTTATTGATGAGCGCAGTGTCAGAGATTCCGGTGGTCATGAAGAGATACGTTATGTCATTCAAACTGACCTACGACTTGGCGACCAGCAATGGCCTGCAGAAGTCACACTGACTAACCGAGAAAATATGGCATTTCGCATGCTGCTAGGACGAACAGCAATGCATCACCGTCTTATTGTTGATCCCGTCCAATCATTTTTAATTCCCTTTGAGGAGCCTAAATCATGAAAATTGCTATTCTGTCACGCAACGCAAGTCTGTATTCGACCAAGCGTTTGATCGAAGCGAGCAAAAACCGCGGACACGAAGTCAAAGTGATTGATGCGTTGCGTTGTTACATGAATATCAATTCTGAGTCGCCTGAGATTCATTATAAGGGTGAACAACTCTCTGGCTTTGATGCGGTCATTCCACGCATCGGTGCGTCAGTGACATTTTACGGTACTGCTGTTTTACGTCAGTTTGAGATGATGGGCATATACCCAGTCAACGAATCGGTCGCGATTACACGTTCACGTGATAAACTTCGCTCTATGCAACTTCTTTCACGCAAAGGCATCGGCATGCCGATTACTGGTTTTGCCAGCAAGCCTGACGACGTAAAAGATTTGTTAGATATGGTTGGCGGCGCTCCAGTGGTTATCAAGTTGCTGGAAGGCACTCAAGGCATTGGCGTTGTTCTTGCGGAAACTCGCAAAGCGGCTGAGAGCGTGATCGAAGCTTTTATGGGATTAAAAGCAAACATCATGGTTCAAGAGTATATTAAAGAAGCTAACGGCGCAGACATTCGTTGTTTTGTTATCGGCGATCGCGTAATTGCCGCGATGAAACGCCAAGGCGCCGAAGGTGAATTTCGCTCCAACTTGCACCGTGGTGGTTCGGCTTCTTTAGTTAGAATTACTCCTGAGGAACGCCGCACAGCTGTCACCGCAGCTAAAATTATGGGGCTTAACGTAGCAGGTGTTGACCTATTGCGTTCGGCACGTGGCCCACTAGTGATGGAAGTAAACTCATCACCAGGCCTTGAAGGTATTGAGCTTGCCACCGGAAAAGATATTGCCGGTATGATCGTGGAGTTTATTGAAAAGAATGCAGCCAGCAAAAACACCAAGACGCGCGGTAAAGGCTAAACGCAATAAAGCGTTTTCGTTTTTAGGCGAAGAAATCGCTCCCGGTGAGCATAAAGCCCTGCAAATGGAGGCGGCGAAGCTCTATACCCATTCGCCGCTATCAATACCAATTGAAATCATTAATGGTATTAACGAAGGTCCGGTGTTGATGGTCAATGCCGCGATCCATGGTGATGAACTCAATGGCGTCGAGATCGTGCGCCAATTGATCAACACCATTGACCCAACCAAACTCAAAGGTACCTTGATCGCCGTACCCATTGTCAACGTGTTTGGGTTTATCCATAAATCCCGCTACCTACCCGACCGCCGTGACCTAAACCGCTGTTTTCCTGGCAGTGACAATGGTTCGGTGGCATCAAGAATGGCGCACACGTTTTTCTCTCAAGTGGCATTACGGTGTGACTATATTATCGACCTGCATACCGGCGCGATTCATCGTACCAACTTACCGCAAATCCGCGCCAATTTGAGTAACCCAGAAACGTTGCGTATCGCTCAAGCGTTTGCGACACCGGTAATCATTGATGCGCCGCTGCGCGAGGGTTCACTGCGCAGTGAAGCGGAAACACACGATATTCCAGTTCTGACCTATGAAGCGGGTGAAGCGCTTAGGTTTGAACCTTTGTGTATCAACGCGGGATTTATTGGTGTCAAACGCGTCATGCAAGCCATCGGTATGCTACGTGCCAGTCGTAAAAAGATTCCAACCTCGGTAATCGCCAAATCAACCTCGTGGCTTCGCGCTGAAAGCGATGGCATTTTGCGTACCGTAGTGACTCTCGGTGATCGCGTGGTGCGCGGCCAAGTGCTGGCTTACATCAGTTCACCACTTGGCCATGGCGAAATCGCGTTAAAAGCACGTAAAGGTGGCATTGTGATTGGTCAACAAACTCTGCCGCTGGTGAATGAAGGCGATGCGGTGTTTCACTTGGCTTACTTCAAAGAAGATTATGAAGAAGTAGAGCAAATGGTGGGCGAATACATCGACGAGATCTCCGACATTGACGTTGAGCCACTCACCACCGGACAAATTACCCCACCATCGATGTAATCATCACTGACAAAAAAAGCCCGCAATCTTGCGGGCTTTTTATTGTGTATTGGATAGTCAATTAGCCAAACGATGCCCAAATGACGGTAGCCACAAGAATTGGGCAAACAAACTTCACGTAGCTTGGCCATAAACGACCAAACCAGCCAAGGGTGAAATCCGGGCAACCTTGTTCCAGTTCTTTAATTTTGGCTTGGCGATTCCATACCCAACCACCAAAGATACAAAACATCAGCGCCGCAGTCGGCTGCAGGTATTGAGTCGCAACGGTCGCGACCAAGCCAAATAATTCGCCAAAATTAAATACAATCACCACACTGACTAGCGCAATCACGCCGCCCAGTACCCAGCTGGTGAGGCTACGTTTGGTATTAAATCGCTCACTCACCAATGCCACTGGACACTCCAGCATGGAAATACTTGAAGTCAGCGCCGCGATAGTGAGCAATAAGAAGAAGATTGCGGCAAACAGCTCTCCCCACCAGCCAAGGCTGTCAAACATCAAGGGTAAAACAGTAAAGACGAGAGTATCAGAGCTTAGCAGCGAACCATCTTCGGCATAAATTTGTACGCCTTTTTGCATCGCAACAAACATCGCTGGCATCACCACTAGGCCGGCAATAAATGCGACCGCGGTATCGACGAGCGTCACGTTCATTGCCATCTTCGGCAGATTTTCTTTTTTGCTCAGGTATGAACCGTAGATCAGCATCGAACAACCACCGATGGTCAACGAGAAGAAACCTTGTCCCATTGCCGCCAGAATCAACTTACGATCCCACACCTTGGAAAAGTCAGGGACCAAGTAGTGCTTAAGCCCTTCCAACGCACCTTGCTGAGTAATAATGTAAACAAACAGCACTGCGAACAGAATAAACAGTGCAGGCATCAAGCGTGTTGACCATTTCTCGATGCCTTTTTTTACCCCGCCTTGCACAATCAACACGGTCAGAACATAGAAAATCAGTGTCCCGAGCAAATTACGCTCAACACTAAATCCTTTCAGCCATGCACTTGCGCCAGAAAGGCCAAACATATCGGCAAACGCACCGAATAAAAAGCAGATCAACCACCCTCCCACAATGCTGTAAAACGCCAATACAGCACTTGGCACACTCAGGCCAATCCAACCGACTAAACCACCAAAGGTTTTTGCCGTCGCGTTATTTGACAGTGAGCGCATACTATCAACTGGGTTCGCCTGACCGTAACGACCAATTGCCATTTCCACCACTAACATCGGAAATGCCACGATCAAGATCATGACCAAATACACCAGTAAAAAAGCGCCGCCGCCATTGCTTGCCGCTTGCGTTGGAAATCCCCAGATGTTACCTAGGCCAACGGCAGCACCGGCCGCAGAAAGAATGAAACCGAGGCGAGAACCAAAGTGCTCTCGTGTTGAATTTGTTGCTTGTGTCATACCACTCACACAGAAAAATAAACTAGCTAACTAGTACGGTATTACAAAAATAGCCAGTTCACAATCTTTAACCAATGAATATGTGGTTAATAGATTAAAAACTAGTCATATCTATGCCATAAGTGTTAGTTAGCTATCACTTTTCGCTAGGCTAATGGGAATGGTTGTGGCGCTGAATATAAAACTGAGTCTAAAACAAAAAAGAGCGCTTAACGCGCTCTTTTATCTATTCGGCTAAATGGTGAATACCGGATAACCTTTTAGCTCTGGTATTTTCTCGTGCAACTGATGCTCTTTATCCGCAATATCATCCAGCGAATCACAGAAGTCATCACCTTGCTGTTTGAGCTCTTTACCGTGCTCTTGAACGCGCTTTTCAATCCGCGCTTTTAACTCGGTCATATTGTCAGTGAGTTCAGTCAGATTCAAACCACCGTCTTTTTGCATTTTCTCCGACATCGCGGTAAATGCGCTGGTGATAAACTCTTTATTAAAAATCTCGCGTGCTTTGGCAAAATCCTCAGTCCAAGAGCTCTTCATTGAACTGAATGTATCGGCTGGCAATATCAGATCGCCGTCTTTGTAATAACGCGACTCAATGTCTTGCCAAAAAGTTTTCATTGACGCTTTTACATCGTCAAACGCGTTAGGCGCATCAATGCTCTCAGCGACGTCATCAATCAGGTCGTTGACAAACGCTAGCCCATCATCGGCAAATTGCTTCACTTTTGGCACATATTGATTGAGCTGTTCGCGGTATTCACTGATCGCAGCGCGCTGATCACTATCCAGTGGAATCGTTTCGCCGTGGATAATCAGATTATCTTGCGCATCAACGATGGCGGTATCGCCATTTTTGTGGTGAATTTCGAGCTGCTCACCATCAAGGTGCACTTCATTTTGGAGGTCCACTCGACATTGCGAGGCCCATGTTTGGCTACTCACTAACAGTAACGCGACGATGGAATACACTTTTTTCATCATTGTTCAAACCAAAAGCAGAGTCATTCTTTGACTGATTTATTCTATAACCAATAAGTTACGGCTCACCTTAGCAGAAATGAGACAACTTAAGTTAACACGAGGTCAATCTATCGCATCGATTTCGTAACAAAACGATTTTTCACCGACGATATAGATCGCTTCATCACCGATAGACTTATTAAATAATGCGGCTCCGAGCGGAGATTTCAAGGTCACCACTGTGACCATTTGCTGTTGATACTCAAATTTGAGCCCACCTGAACATGGGGCGAAAAATACCCAACTCAAGTTATCGTTATCATCAATAAGCCGAACTAAACTGCCTAATCTCACGGTTTCTGAAGCCAGATGAATGGGCAACTGCTTAAACTGAGCAATCTCTTTTTCGCACTCTTGCACTCGCATCGCCTGACCGTGAGCCAAATAGGACGCTTCCAAAGCCAGAGTATCGTATTTATGTTCAGGCACAGTTTGTTCATTCGTCGCCGCATCGATTGCGCTATGTGCTGAGGCCACAGCAACTTGATGAGCCTTGGTAAGAATTTGCAGAATCTGCTCAAGCAATTGCTGCTTGTTGATAGGTTGCTTCATAAGGTTATTGATCAAAAAAACTCAGTTGGCGGCTTTGTTGTTCGGGTTTTAGCATAACATTGAGTCCAAGTAATCGAATTTCTCGCCCTTTTTGCCTTTTTAATACATCAGCCAACAACTGCTTGAAATCCTCGAGTTCCAGTTCAGCATGACCATGCTCAATAGTGGTCAGCTGAAAGTCGGCGAATTTAACTTTAATGCCTTGTTTGATGATTTCGCGTTCAGGGTAACCACGCTCAAGCCGAGCACGTAACTCTGGAAACAACTTCTGCTCAATCACTTCCCAACACTGCTCATAGGTGGCAATGTTTTGACTAAAGGTTCTTTCAACGCCAACCGACTTTCGCTCTCGCTCGACCACCACTTGACGGTTATCAATACCGTGACTGCGTTTCCACAGCGATTCGCCCAAGCGACCAAAGCGGCGCAGCAGTTCGATGTAATTACTGTTTTTTACATCCTCACAATGAAAATATCCAGCTTGGTTGAGCTTTTCTAAACTCACTTTGCCGACCCCAGGAATTTTCTCAAGTGGCAATTTATCGACCACCGCTTGTACTTGATCCGGTGGAATGACGCATTGCCCATTGGGCTTATTAATATCCGAGGCCACTTTGGCTAAAAACTTAATCGGCGCCACTCCCGCTGATGCCGTGAGATGTAATTCTTGCCAAATATCACGCCGAATCGCCTCGGCTATTAAGGTTGCCGAACCTTGGCATAGCGTCGACTCGGTCACATCGAGATATGCCTCATCTAGTGAAAGCGGCTCAATAAGCGAAGTATAGCGAGAGAAGATTTCACGAATCTGAGCCGAGACACTTTTGTAAACCGACATTCTTCCTGGAATCACAGTGAGATTAGGACACAGCTGTAGAGCTCTAGCGGTTGGCATTGCGCTGCGCACACCGAATTCACGAGCTTGGTAGTTACAAGTGCTGATGACGCCGCGCTGCTTCTCATTTCCGCCAACTGCTAACGGAATATTTCGATACTGAGGATTATCACGCATTTCAACCGCTGCGAAAAAGCAGTCCATATCGATATGAATGATTTTGCGAATCACGTCTTGGCTCACGAGGCTATCTTTACTGTATAAAAAACCAGTATATGATATACAATAACTGCGCGAAATAGACAATACTGTTTATAAATAAGTTCTTTCTTACCCTCAGATTACACCTTGTTGCAGAATTCATCATTCAAACACAAAAAAGCCCGCGACACAGCGCGGGCTAGAGCATTATGGAGTGGCATCACAAGGCAATTACGCGATGCGATCTTTTTCCCAAGCTGCCAATTTTTCAGCACGCGCGGCTTCTCGAGCCTCACGTTTCTTACGTGCATCACAAGGTTCAGGGCAGTTACATACTTTTTCGATACCCACAGCGCCTAATCCGCCGCAGCTACCTTTGACCACTTTTTTCTGAAAGATATAACCGACTGCCATGGCAGCAATCACTATCACAAACACAGCAAAGGTAATTAGAAATGTATTCATACGACACGCTCTCTGCTTAATTAATTTAATTCTAGGCTACTTCTTGATATACGGCTTGTATGCTTCAGAAGCAATTTCTTTAAAGCCATCGTCGGTTTTAACAATCATAAATACTGGAATATTATGTTGATTCGCGACTTCAATGCCTTTCACTTCACCCAGCACCATCAAACCTGTCGCGAGGCCATCAGCCGTCATACAAGATTTATCCAGTACCGTGACAGACACGACTTTGTGAGCAATCGGATAACCGGTATCTGGGTCAATGATGTGCGAATAACGAATGCCATCACGCTCAAAGTAGTTACGATAATCACCGGAGGTGGCAATTGCCATATCCCCTGGTTCAATGATCTCTTGAATACTGCGCTCATCAACCGTTGGTTTTTCTATCGCGATACGCCATGGTACACCATCTTTATTGATACCTTTAAGGCGAATTTCACCGCCGACTTCAACCATGTAGTTTTTAATCCCTTGTGAAGCGATGTAATCCGCGACCACATCAACGCCCCACCCTTTGGCAATGGTCGATAAATCCACATACAAATGCGGTAAATCTTTGGATAGCTTATTACCTTCTACTTTTAGGTGTTGGATACCGATGTTGGCTTTACGCTCGGCAAGCTCTTGCTTGCTTGGCACCACATCTCGGCGCGCCTCTGGCCCAAAGCCCCATAGATTAACCAAGGGCCCAACCGTGACATCCAGCTTACCTAAAGTCAGCTTATTCAAACGGATGGCTTCTTTTACCACGGTCGCAGTTTGCGTAGAGACTTCGAACGGCTCTGTTCCTTGGTATTGATTAAAGCGACTTAACTCGGAGTCTTTGCGATAGGTCGACATCTGATCGTTGACCTGTTCTAGTAATCGGTCGATCTCTTGATGCAATTTGTCAGACGACGGAGCACCTTGCTCAGTTAAATATTTTACGTTGTAGGTGGTTCCCATCGTTGGACCACTTAGATGCACCTGTTCTGGCGCTTTTTCACAGCCGGCCAAAATGATCAGAGAAGCGAATGCAACAAGCCATTTTTTCACTTGCTTGACTCCCGTAGTAATGAAAAGTAGGTATAGCGATAGCCACTTTGAAATGCGCATAGCTATCGCAATACTGACTCAAAAAAGAATGGCTGACTCCGAAGAGCCAGCCATAGTATCGACCACTATGAAGGATTAACCACCAAAGTCATCGAGTAGGATGTTTTCGTCTTCAACACCAAGATCTTTAAGCATGCCGATAACCGCAGCATTCATCATTGGTGGACCACACATGTAGTACTCACAATCTTCAGGCGCTTCGTGATCCCTTAGATAGTTTTCGTACAATACGTTGTGAATAAAGCCGGTGTAACCGTCCCAATTATCTTCTGGTAGTGGATCAGACAGTGCACAGAACCACTCAAAGTTTTCGTTTTCTGCTTGCAGCATATCGAAATCTTCAACGTAGAACATTTCACGTTTAGAACGCGCACCGTACCAGAACGACATCTTACGTTTTGACTTCAAGCGCTTAAGCTGGTCAAAGATGTGCGAACGCATAGGAGCCATACCTGCACCACCACCGATGAAGACCATTTCTGCATCCGTATCTTTGGCGAAGAACTCACCAAACGGACCAGAGATAGTACACTTATCACCTGGTTTCAGTGACCAAATGTACGAAGACATTTGACCTGGTGGTACGTCTGGGTTGTTTGGCGGCGGCGTAGCGATACGCACGTTAAGCATGATGATGCCAAACTCTTCAGGGTAGTTAGCCATCGAGTATGCACGGATGATGTCTTCATCCACTTTTGACTCGTAACGGAACAAGTTGAACTTATCCCAGTCTTCACGGAATTTCTCCGGAACGTCGTAGTCAGCATACTTAATGTGGTGAGCTGGAGCTTCAATCTGAATGTAACCACCAGCACGGAAAGGTACTGATTCGCCATCTGGAATTTGCAGCTTAAGCTCTTTGATGAAGGTTGCTTTGTTATCATTAGAGATAACTTCACATTCCCACTTCTTCACACCAAAGATTTCTTCTGGCAATTCGATTTCCATGTCATTTTTCATTGCAACTTGACATGATAAACGCTCACCTTCACGTGCTTCACCTTTAGTAATATGGTCAAGCTCAGTTGGAAGGATGTCACCACCACCAGATTTAATTTTCACGCGGCACTGACCACAAGAGCCACCACCACCACAAGCAGACGATACGAAAACACCAGCGCCCGCAAGAGCACCAAGAAGCTTACCGCCTGGTTGAGTTACGATCGCTTTATCAGGATCGCCATTGATAGATATTGTAATGTCACCTGTTGGTACCAGCTTAGATTTAGCGAATAGAATCACTAAAACTAACACTAGAACAATCAGAGTAAACATCACTACACCAAGAATAATGTCCATTGACTATTCCTTTATTGTTGCGGTTTACCCGACTTACAGTTGAACACCAGAGAAAGACATAAAGCCTAACGCCATTAGACCGGCTGTGATAAAGGTAATACCTAAACCACGCAGACCCGGAGGCACGTCAGAATACTTCATTTTCTCGCGGATACCTGCAAGCGCTACGATAGCCAGCATCCAGCCTAACCCTGAACCAAAGCCATAAACGATCGATTCTCCGAAGTTGTAATCGCGTTGTACCATGAAAGATACGCCGCCGAAGATCGCACAGTTTACTGTGATCAAAGGTAAGAAGATGCCTAGGGCGTTGTACAAAGGTGGGAAGAAGCGATCCAAGATCATTTCTAGAATTTGTACAAGTGCCGCAATAACACCGATAAAGGTAATAAAGTTTAGGAAGCTCAGATCGACATCTGGGCTAATCGCACCTGGTTTTAGCACCAAGTTGTAAACTAAGTTGTTTACCGGTACAGAGATAGTCAATACCACTGTAACCGCGATACCTAGACCAAACGACGTTTTAACTTTCTTCGATACCGCTAGGAAAGTACACATCCCCAAGAAGAAAGAAAGCGCCATGTTTTCAATAAAAATCGATCTGACGAGCAGACTAATATAATGTTCCATGACTTATGTTACTCCTTCGCTTCTACTTGTTCAGGTTTGAACGTACGAATGATCCAAATCAAGAAGCCGATTAGGAAGAACGCTGAAGGCGCCAATAGCATCAGGCCGTTTGGTTGATACCAACCACCGTCTTTTACTAGCGGTAGAACTTCCATACCGAAAAGCTTGCCTGAACCAAGCAGCTCACGGAAAAAACCGACCGTAATCAGAACAAAACCGTAACCTAGACCGTTAGCAATACCATCGATGAATGACGGTACTGGCGCCGATTTCATCGCATATGCTTCTGCGCGGCCCATAACGATACAGTTAGTAATGATCAAACCTACGAATACCGAAAGCTGTTTCGAAATATCGTACAGATACGCACGTAGGATTTGGTCAACCACGATTACCAATGAAGCGATGATCGCCATTTGCACGATAATACGTACGCTGCTTGGAATGTGGTTACGGATCAAAGAAACGAAGAAGTTAGACAATGCAGTAACAAACATTACTGCTAGCGTCATAACAAACGCAGTTTCCAGTTTGGTTGTTACTGCCAATGCAGAACAAACACCAAGAACTTGAAGCGCGATTGGGTTGTTGTCCAATACTGGCGCTAAAAGGCTCTTTTTAAGACTTTTTGCACTAGACATTAGTTCAGACCTCCGTCACTAACGTGTGCTAGGAATGGGCCATAACCCAAATCACCTAACCAGAAATCAAATTGGTGCTGCACGCCGTTACTTGTCAATGTTGCGCCAGATAGTGCGTCAACACCGTGTTCAGAGCCTTCAGGAGCGCCACCTTTAACCACTTTGATTGCAGGCTTGTGATTGTCGTCATATAGCTTCTTGCCAACGAACTGAGAGCGCCATTTCGGGTTCTCAACTTCGCCGCCAAGTCCTGGAGTTTCGCCTTGCTCGTAGTAGATGATGCCGTCAACGGTATTGCCGTCGGTTTCAACTGCAACGAAAGCGTACATCATAGACCACAGACCATTACCGTGAATTGGCAAGATTAAACGGCTAACGTCGTCACCTTGTTTCACTAGGTAAACCAAACCGTAGTTAGCACGGTTAATGATTTTCGCTGGATCTTGCTCTGCGTTTAGCTTGGTTGATTCACTTGGCGTTTTTGATGCTGCACGTTGATCGTAATCAGCGGCAGATACGCCTTCAGCCGTTGCATCAACCAATTTACCGGTCGAGAAATCGACAAGCTTAGGCTCAATGAATTGCTTGTAAAGTTCTGGTACAGAGCCTTGTGCCATATCGACACCAGACACTTCCAAAATCTTCGATTGTTTATCCAATGCTGCATTGGTGACTTGCTTACTACGCAGGCCAACCGCCGCTGTTGACACGATGATTGAGCAAACCAAGCTCAAAGCGATAACAACAAACAGCGTCTTTTTAATGCTATCGTTATTACTTGCCATAGCGTGATAGTCTCCGTTTGATGTTCTTCTCAATGACAATATGGTCGAACAGTGGTGCAAATAGGTTCGAGAATAGAATCGCCAGCATCATACCCTCTGGGTAAGCTGGGTTCACAACACGAATCATGACACACATGCCACCAATCAAAATGCCATACCACCATTTACCGGTATTCGTAAACGAAGCCGATACAGGGTCTGTTGCCATGAAGAACATACCGAACGCGAAGCCACCTAGAACTAGGTGCCAGTGCCATGGCATGTTAAACATTGGGTTAGTATCAGAGCCAATCACATTGAACAGGGTTGAAACGACGATCATACCGATCATCACACCTGCGATAATGCGCCAAGACGCAATACCCATGTACACGATTAGCGCCGCACCAATTAGCAATGCCAACGTTGATACTTCACCAATAGAACCTGGAATGTTACCTAGGAAGGCATCCATCCAAGTGATTGGCGAGCCAGTCACGTTGTTGATCAAAGCACCGTTACCACCTTGCGCCCATTGGCTCAGAGCTGTTGCACCTGAGAAACCGTCAGCCGCTGTCCAAACAACATCACCAGAAATTTGCGCTGGGTATGCGAAGAACAAGAACGCACGGCCTGCCAAAGCAGGGTTTAGGAAGTTACGACCAGTACCACCAAAGATCTCTTTAGCTACAACCACACCAAAAGTAATACCTAAAGCGGCTTGCCATAGCGGTAGAGTCGGCGGAACGATCAACGCAAACAAGATTGAAGTTACGAAGAAACCTTCATTCACTTCATGCTTACGCACCATACAGAACAACACTTCCCAGAAACCACCCACAATAAATACTGTGGCGTAGATAGGTAGGAAATAAGTTGCACCAAGTAGCATCTTACTGCCCCACCCTGCGTCAGCAGAAATGGTTCCGCCAATCGCTTCGGTTAGCCAGTAGTGCCAGTTGCCATCAATAACTTGAGGCAATGCGGCGCTGGTGTGGATATGAACCAAAGCTGCAATGGCTTGACCACCAGCATTGTACATACCCCAAAACATGGCTGGGAAAACGGCCAACCAAACCATGATCATGATGCGTTTCAAATCGACGCTATCACGAACGTGTGAGCTTTTCTTTGTTACCAAGCCAGGAGTGTAGAATACTGTCGCAACAGCTTCATACAGAGCAAACCACTTTTCGTGTTTGCCGCCTGGTTCAAAATGATGCTCGACATCTTCAAGAAACTTCTTAAGGCCCATGAAATTACCCTTCCTTCTCGATCTTATCCAAGCATTCACGTAGCAAAATGCCGTATTCGTACTTACCTGGACACACAAAGGTACATAGTGCTACGTCATCTTCGTCTAGCTCTAAAACGCCTAGACGTTGCGCGCTGTCTGAATCGCCAGCACATAAGTCACGTAGTAGCAATGTAGGTTCAATATCAAGAGGCATCACGCGCTCGTAGTTACCAATTGGCACCATTGAGCGGTCACTACCATTGGTCGAAGTGGTCATGTTGAACAACTGACCTTTAAACATATGACCAAGGAATGAACGAGTCACAGAGAATTTGTTCTTACCAGGCATAGCCCAGCCAAGAAACTCTTTCTCACGACCTTCGCGCAGAACCGAAACTTGCTGATGGTAACGACCTAAATAGGCATGAGGACCTGTTGCGTGAGTACCGGTTAATACCGAACCAGAAATCACACGAACTTCGCCTTGCATCAATTCGTTATCCGTCAGTTCATCTAGGTTGGCACCGATAACGGTACGAACGAGACGAGGATTGTTTACTACAGGGCCGGCCAAAGAGACGACACGGTCAGTGAACAGTTCACCGGTGGTGAAAAGTTTGCCAAAAGCAATCACGTCTTGGTAGTTGATACTCCAAGCGACGTTTTCAGCATTAACCGGATAGAGGAAGTGCATGTGCGTACCCGCAAGACCTGCTGGGTGAGGACCATTGAATACATGCTCTTCGACATTTGACTGGCTTGAGCGCGGTAAGCTTGCACCTGATTTACAGACGAAAACTTTACCACTAGTTAGGGCAGACAGAATATCCAAACCCGCAATGAAAGCATCGGATTGCTCATTGATAACCACTTCTGGATTTGCAGCCAGAGGATTGGTGTCAATCGCGGTAACGAAAATTGCTTGGGTTGAAGAATCAATTGCTGGAACCTTGCTAAACGGTCGAGTACGCAAAGCAGTCCAAAGACCAGATTCAATCAGTTGAGTTTTCACCGCTTCACGGTCAAGACTTGCCAATTGATTCGCTTCAAACTTATCGAACGTTACCTGTTCTTCACCGCTAACTTCAATCACAACAGATTGAAGTACACGCTTCGCACCACGGTTAATTTCGATCACTTTGCCATTCGCTGGCGAAGTAAATTTCACGCCTGGGTTCTTCTTATCTTCAAAAAGAATTTGAGCTTTCTTTACTTCATCACCTACGCGAACATGCATCGTAGGACGCATGCCAACGTACTCTTCGCCAAGCAAGGCGACTTTTTTGATGGTTTTACCATCATTAATCACCTGGGAAGGAGTTCCTGCGATAGGAAGATCCAGTCCCTTCTTTATTGTAATCATACGCACTTGCACTACTTTATCGGGAAAAAGATTTTTTTAATTGCGTAACTTTAAGACACGACATGAGTGTCCGGTTTTGCTGTCGTCAAAACACCAAAATCGCAACATCCTAGTAAAAATCCCGTCACTAATTTTTAGCGAGATTTATCAGGTGCGATAGTGTAGCATTTTTTCGGAAGTTGATGCCATGTCCAATATAAGGAATAGTGGTTATATTTCAGAAGTTACGTATTTAAAAGGTTAGGTAAACGCCATAACTTTGAACTATCGCACAAAGATATTTGTTTAGAATTGCGACATTTTCAAGCAACAATTTACCTACAAAATAGTTTGATGAAAAAGTCATCAAACGGTCATTTGTTTAGATACTGTTAAATTACTCAACGTATTCACGGCTGTTTTTTACCCCCACCCATACACATCGGACTCGCTGGTGCTTGTTGGTTTTCAGTCAACCATTCCTGTTCGGTATAGGTATGAATCGATAACGCATGAACACCACCCGCTAGCTCATCCGCCAGCACTTGATTTACGGCGCGATGCCTTGCTATCAAACGGCTGCCTTCAAATGCATTCGAAACAATAATCACTTTGAAGTGGCTTTCCGAGCCGGGCGGCACATTATGCATATAGCTTTCGTTGAGTACATTCATATGCACCGGCTTAAATTCGGCCTGCAGCTTCTGCTCGATGACTTGTTGAAGCATAGTCAATCATTCCATCTTAGTTGAGGTAATTTAGACCGATAGTCTAGCGCGGCAAATTACTTAGCAAAAGGTTTTGGTTTGCACTTACTTAACCATTTGCGACAATAGGCGCAGTTCGTTTACCGATATATGATTACAAAAATGAAAACTGAGCTTTTGCAAAACAATCGTCAACTGCAACTTCTACGCTACCCCGAGCGTCAAAATGAAACGTTACAAGCGTGGGATGCTGGCGATGAATACCTGATAGAGCACGTCGAAAAGCTCAATTTACCGGCCAATTCACACCTAGTGATCATCAACGACAGTTTCGGCGCTCTGTCTTGTTGGTTTTCAGAGCGTTACCAAGTATCCATGCTGAGCGACTCGTACATCGCTCAGCAAGCGACACTGGCGAACTTAGCACGCAACCAATGTCATCAAGTTCGTCTGTTAACTACTATGGATCCCGTCCCATCGGACGCCGCAGCCGTGTTGGTCAAAATTCCCAAAAGCAACCGCCACTTAACTTGGCTGTTGGACAGCATCCGTCAGCAGCTCAACGCAGACATTCCGGTGATTTCCGTCAATAAAGCCCGTGAAATTCATACCTCGACATTGAAGCTGTTTGAAAAACATCTTGGCAAAACGCACACCTCTTTGGCGCAGAAAAAGCACCGATTAGTCTTTTCCGTCGCTGACGCTACACCCGTCGAATCAAACCCGTACGTAGAATGGCCTGTGGACGGAGAGAACTATTGGCTGAAAAATTTGCCTAATGTTTATTCCGGGGAAAATCTCGATCAAGGTGCGCGCTTTATTCTGCCTCATCTACCACAAGATCCGACCAGCAAACAAATCATCGACCTAGGCTGTGGCAATGGCGTATTGTCGATAAAACTGGGGCAACTCAACCCCTATGCGAGCATCATTGGGGTCGATGAAAGCCATATGGCGATTGCGTCGGCGACGCTGAACATCAAAAGCGCATTAGGGGATGAGTTTGATTTTGAAGGCCGAGTCAATAACTGTCTCGACGGATTTGACTCTAGCAGTGCCGACTTGATTGTGTGTAACCCACCTTTTCATCAGCAGCTTGCTGTAACCGATCACATTGCTTGGCAAATGTTCTGTGATGCCAAGCAAGTTCTCAAGCCAAAAGGTAAGTTAATGGTGATCGGTAACCGTCACCTCGGATACGATAACAAACTGGCTCGTCTGTTTGGAAAAGCCAATCTACGTCAAATCGCAGTCAATAAGAAATTTGTTATTTTACAAGCGACTAAATAATTCACTATTATTCGCTATAGCAAATTACACTCATCTTTAGATTGAGAAAGTTGAAAGGAAACTAGTATGAAAAAATTCGTTCTGGCAGCGTCAATCGCTTTATTGACCGCTTGTTCAGCACCGCAACAAGAACAGTTGAGCTTAAAACTTCAACCTCAACTGAGCATGAACACCATCGCTCAAGGTAAAACCTTCACTTTGACTAGCAAAGATGTTCGTGCTGCGCAATACGTCGCTTTAGTTGACAGCGGTCGCTCAAACATTGAGCCGATTCATTCCAAGCAAAATGTTCGCATCGCGCTGGAAAACGCTCTGCTAGAACAATTTGAGTCTCAAGGTTTCAAAAACACAGTTAATAGTGAAAACAACATTCAAGTTGAAGTTCAAGAAGCACTGGTTTCGGTTAAGCATTCCGTGATGGAAAACCAAATGGACGCGAATCTTGTGCTTGAAGTGACAGCAGAAACGCCAAAAGGCAAGCTAGTCAAAACCTACAATGGCAGCGCAAAACGCTCTGGAATGCTCAGCGCATCCAACGATGACATTCAAGCAGTGCTTAATGACGTGATGAATTTAGTGCTTAAAGAGATTGCCAGCGACAGCGAGCTGCAAAACTACATGAAGGACCGTTTCTAATGTGGAAAATCGCAGCCTTAGCGCTTAGCCTTGCCAGTACTTGCGCATTCGCAGGGCCAAAAGTAAACATTGAAACCAACTTGGGTGCGTTTACTGTTGAACTTAACCAAGAAAAAGCACCAATTAGCGTCGCTAACTTTATGAAGTACGTGGAAGATGGCAGCTATGTCGGCAGTCAATTTCACCGCGTTATCGCAGGTTTTATGGCTCAAGGTGGCGGCTTTGACGAGCAAATGAATCGTCTACCCACTTACGCGCCGATTAAAAACGAAGCATCGAATGGCTTGAGCAACAAAACAGCCACCATCGCAATGGCTCGTACCAATGATCCTAACTCGGCTACGCGTCAATTTTATATCAACCTGGTTGATAACAACTTCCTTGATTACAAGCAGCGTCCACCCGGTTATGCCGTATTTGGTCAAGTGACGCAAGGCTTTGACGTGATTGAGTCGATGGCCACCAAACCAACCACAGCTAAACGAGGAATGCGAGACGTTCCCGTCGAACCAATTGTGATCACTAAGGTCAGCGTTGTTGAATAAGCTACAAGGCTCTACATCATGTAGAGCCTTCTTGATTTAAAGGGCTTTCATGTCGTCAAACTCTTCACATCCCTCATGGGGTGATACCTTTCGCAGCTACTTAGATAGACGCTTGCTGTGGGTTCTAATGCTCGGCTGCTCCAGTGGTTTTCCTTGGGTGCTCATCGGGTCGAATATGTCCGGATGGTTAACTGACGCCGGCTTGAGTCGCAGCGCCATTGGCTACTTCGGTAGCGTCTTTGCGGTGTACAGCATTAACTTTCTTTGGGCACCTTTGGTTGACCGCGTAAAGCTACCCGTTTTGCATCGCTTGCTTGGTCAACGTCGCAGCTGGATTTTCTTATGCCAAGCAGTCATTTTGGCCTGCACCATCGTCATTGCTGGAATTAATCCGGCCAATAACTTGATTTACGCCTCAATGGTGGCGCTGGCAATCGCCACCGCATCGGCCACTCAAGACATCGCCATTGATGCATTTCGTATTGATAGTTTTCCACGCAGCCAATCTCAGAAACTGCCCCAAGCATCGGCGATGGCGGTCATAGGATGGTGGACAGGCTATTCATTGCCGGGATATCTTGCCTTTATAAATGCTGACCAAATCGGTTGGAATGGCGTTTATTATGGAATGGCATTCGTGGTTGTCATCTTAATGCTGTTTACTCTGCTGGTTGGCGAACCGGTCACTTTGCGTGATGAATTGCAATCTGAAGCCGAGCAACGCCACCAGAATGTGGTCGGTAACCGAGTCGTGTCTTGGCTAACAGTAACCTTGTTAGAACCCTTTATTGATTTCTTTCGCCGTAACGGTACGCGCGTTGCGTTAACGCTGTTGCTGTTTGTATTTCTGTTTAAAATTGGCGAGGCCTTTTTAGGCCGTATGTCGATTACGTTTTACAAAGAAATTGGCTTTAGCAATGAACAGATTGGCTACTACTCCAAACTCATGGGTTGGGGAGTCACCATGCTATTCACCTTCCTTGGCAGCATGGTAAATGTTCGATTTGGTATCGTGAGGGGCTTATTAGTTGGCGGCACCGCAATGGCGGCCAGCAATTTGATGTTTGCATGGATAGCCCAAGTGGGTCCGAGCGAACCACTGTATGTTGCAACTATCTTCGTCGATAACTTTACCACCGCATTCTCAACGGTTGCATTCGTATCATTCTTGACCGTGCTCACCGGGCAAGCCTTTTCTGCAACGCAATATGCACTGCTGGCTTCGTTGGGGAACTTTAGCCGCACCGTACTCGCATCATTCAGTGGAGAACTCGCCGATTTACTCAACAACTGGTCGCTGTTCTTTATTCTGACCGCGCTGATGGTGATTCCAAGTTTACTGATGCTGTATTCGCTGCGTCATTACTTCACACGATTACTCGAAAAAGCCAGTCAACATCACGATTAATCATCTAATGCGCTCAAGCTAACCATGAAAATAACAAAGGGCTGTGTCATCAACAGCCCTTTTTACTTTAAGTTTCTTTAAGTTCGTTTAAGTTCGAGGTTATGGATACAAGCCCTTACCAAACATATTAAATAGCCTTGCAACCCCTTGGGTGAAGAGCATAGGTTCGGTTAGCACACTTAAACATAGGCAATCTTCTTCACTCGCTGTCGCCGGGCTGTGTTTTACCGAAGCATCCTTAAGTAAAAAATCACCGACCTCATAATGACCATCTTCATCACTAAAACCGCCATGTAACACCAAGGTCGACTCCAATCCCTTGTGGGTGTGCTGGGGCACCGTGACTCCGGGCGCCATGTACATTAAATTAACCCGAGATGGTTCGTCTAAATCCACCACAGCACTGAAAACTTTACCGCCATAACTGCGCCAAGGTCCGATTCGATCATGAAACGCTGCCAAAGCCTTAGGAAGAATAAAGGTACGATTGTTGACGCAAACTTTTTTCGGCTTTGCCGCTAACTTAACCGTGGATTCCTCGTGCTGGGGTAGTGCAACGATGCTATCAAACATTGTATCCAGAACATCATCGGCCAGCGGAGCGGTCACTTGGACATCACCACTTTGAGTTAAAAACGCGTCACCAAGCGCTCTCTCATAGGTTGCTACCTTATGTCGACAACGAGGACAAGACTCCAGATGCACAGCCAGCGCCAACCCTTGGGTAGCATCAACTTCACCAAGAGCGTAATGCTTAAGCAGCGCCTCGTCTGGGTGATAACTCATGATCTGTCCTCCTCCATACTGTTACGTAATTTCTCAACGGCTAAACGCAGGCGTGATTTCACCGTACCGAGCGGAATATCAAACATGTCGGCCACTTGTTGATGAGGAATTTCTTCAATATATACCGCTTGCACCACTTTTCTTTGCGCCTCTGGAAGTAAATCGAGGAATTGAATCACTTGCTGTTTGAGCCGGTCTTGCTCTGGGGAGTAGTGTTCGACCATATCGGGTGGAGTGTAATCACTGGGCCAAATGTCGTCGGCAAGAACATGAGGGTCTCGACCTTTCTGCTTGCGCATCAAATCAAAACACAAGTTCCGAGCAATGGTGTAAATCCAAGTCGATAACGCACTTTTTTTGCCATCAAACAGACGAGCTTTTTGCCACACCATCGCCAGCGTTTCTTGTACCAGCTCCATAGCAACTTGCTCATTACCCACATGTTTTAGCGCGAATTGTTTTAGTCGCGGTGAAAAGTAACGAAAGATAAGCGCGAATGCTTGTTTATCTTGCTGTTTAACTTGTTCCATACACAAACACCAATCTTGGCGACTAAATGTTTGCGGCTCTTTATTTACCATTGCAGTGTCCTTGTACCCTCGATACGGGAAATTCCTGCTCCAGTCTATTTTACGCGCAGAATGTTGAGACGATCACTGTCATTATAGTTTTTTTTCACACTCTATTGCCTGATCCAAAAATGACAGTGCCGTTTGGCAGTCTGATTGTTGGGTTAAGAAATCAAACTGTTTTTTTCGAAGAGGCAGCAATTCTAACCAGCGTTGACTAACCCAACAGCCATCGTCGAAAAAGCGCTGATCGTAGAGCGAACCAATTTCAGGGAACTCAGAGTAAAGACGCTGCAGGTTATCCGCTAAATGCTGAAACTCGCTGGATATCGAAACTTGCGGCCATTCAGGCAACCATTCGACTTTGGCGATACGTAATCCATCGTGCTCTTGACGAACTCGACGAATTAAAAAACGTTTCATCCCCACCACTGTAATCCCAAGCAACCCATCATCGAGCGTCTCAAAATCAACAATACGCACCTGAGTACCAATGGCTGAAAGTACGCTAGTGTCTTGGCTTTGGCGTTCAAACAAACAAATGCCGAACGTGTTGTCGCCTTGACTGGCTTGCGTAACCAACCTTTTGTACCTTGGTTCAAAAATTCGCAATCGCATCTTGCCTTCAGGAAAAATAACCGACCCCAAAGGAAACAACATTACTTCAGACATCCAACTTACCTCGCATTATTTACCTTCTTTAGTACGCCGTTTTATCTTTAATCGATCAATTACCCTTTCTGTTGATTATTTGATGGACATAAAATCCAATTTAAGCGATTACGCAATCGATTTCGCTAACAAAACTAATGCAAAAACATGAAACAAAAGAACCGAGACATAAGCTTTGTTTAATAGTGAGATCTATATCACTCATTTTTATCTCGTTTACATACATTCGGGGTTCAAATTGGGATTTTTATCGCTATTATTCGCTACATAACAACTCGGCAACAAGAAACGAGTGAACAAGAACGGTGATTCATCTTTCACTTTTTACAAACATAGAGAACTCCTTATGCGTAAATCACTTTTAACTCTAAGCATGCTAGCAGCCATGTCAGCGCCAGCAATGGCAGCCGATTACACTGATGGTGATATCCACAAAAACGATTATAAGTGGATGCAGTTCAACCTAATGGGTGCATTTAACGAACTTCCTAGCCCAGATGGCGACGGTTCAAACCACGATTATCTAGAGATGGAATTTGGCGGCCGATCTGGGATTTTTGATCTATACGGTTACGTTGATGTCTTCAACTTAACTACAAGCTCTAATAGTCAGAAAGATGATGCTAGCAGCAAAATCTTTATGAAATTTGCACCTCGTATGTCTCTAGATGCTCTTACTGGCAAAGATCTTTCTTTCGGTCCAGTTAAAGAGCTTTACGTAGCGTCTCTTATTGAGTGGGACGGCGTATCTCGTACAGCAGATCAGTACGCAGTAAACAATCAAAAAATTGGTCTAGGTTCTGACGTTGAAGTGCCATGGCTGGGTAAAATCGGTCTAAACTTATACGCTACATATGATGGTAACGAACATGACTGGAATGGTGGTCACCTAGCCACTAACTGGTTCAAACCACTGCATTTCTTTGAAAATGGTTCATTCATCTCTTACCAAGGCTACATCGATTGGCAATTTGGCATGAAATCTGAACTGGGCGCAACCTCTGCAACTGGTGGTGCTATGTTTAACGGTCTTTACTGGCACTCTGATCGTTACGCGGTTGGTTACGGTCTTAAAGCATTCAAAAACATATATGGCCTAGAAGACGGTAGTTACACAGGTGACACTACTGGTTTCGGTCACTACATCGCTGTAACCTACAAGTTCTAATCTGTCTCAGCGACGGTATAGACAAAAATGGCGCCTTGGGGCGCCATTTTTATTTGCTTTATAAAAATCACTCATTATCCTTTCACACTTTGGCATTGACTGAGAGTGCATCGTGAATATCGTGGTCATTGGGCCGGGCGCCATCGGCTCCTTATGGGCTTATCATCTTCATCAGGCAGGGCATCGCGTGAGTGTATGGTCCACAAAGCCTCACTCATATTTTAAGCTGCGCTTAGATGAATCTCCCGCCATTGAACTGGCAAATAACCAACCTCGTATGCTGCAGCAAGCCGACTTAATTCTGGTAACCGTTAAAGCATGGCAAGTTGAGCAAGCTCTACTGCCCATTCGCCGTGAAATCAACCCAGAGACTATGATTGCCGTAATGCATAACGGCATGGGCACGAGTGACTTTCTGATTAAGCATTTCTCGACCAACCCACTACTGGTTGCCAAGACCACGCATGGCGCTTATAAGCTAAGCGACCAACAAACTTGCCATACTGGAAAAGGTCACACCCAAATTGGATCTTTAAATCCTTTAGGTGAACAGTGCCAATTTTTAAGCCAAGTATTGGCACATGCCCTGCCCGAGTGTGGCTGGAATGACAATATACAATTGGCGCTGTGGAATAAACTGGCCATCAACTGTGCAATAAACCCACTGACAGCACTACACAATATCAAGAATGGTGAGTTGGCTGCACCTTCATTCAAACAGCAGCTCACAGATTTAGTCTCAGAAGTAGCGTCAGTGATGACACTGCAAGGTTTTGACGTCGACGAAAGTCAGTTGTTGGCTCAGGTGTATCAGGTCATCGACAAAACCGCACAGAACTACTCATCTATGCATCAAGATATTCACCACCAGCGGCGAAGCGAGATAGACTATATAACAGGTCATTTACTCTCAGTGGCGAAGCTTCATAACCTAAAGACACCAGTAAACCAAAAGCTCTATGACGCCATCAAACACATCGAAACAGTTGGACGCAATCATGACTAAGAAAATACTTGTACCTATCGCAGCAGGCAGCGAAGAAATGGAAGCCGTCACCATCATCGATATGATGGTACGCGCAGGTTACGATGTGGTCGTCGCCAGTGCAGATTTTGACGGCAAACTTACCCTTAAAGCATCACGTGGCGTGACCCTGACTGCCGACTGCACGTTAGTCGACATCGCCGATGACGAGTTTGACGCCATTGTGCTTCCTGGAGGTGTGGGCGGCGCAGAGACGTTTCGCGACAGCACGGTATTGATTGAAATGCTACGCCAGCAAATGTATGACGGTAAGTTAGTCGCGGCAATTTGCGCAGCACCTGCATTGGTTCTTCAACATCACCAGCTCTATCCCAATGCTCTCATGACTGGCCACCCAAGCTTTCGCGATGCGATTCCAAGCTTATTATGGCGCGATAAACGCGTCACAATTGACATCAACCACAACCTAATCACTAGCCAAGGCCCCGGCACAGCCTTGGAATTTGCCATGGAAATTATTATTCACTTTTCGGGCAAAGCTCATGCCTGGTCAGTTGCAGAGCCGATGGTCACGCTGCCAACGCTTCACTATCATAAATTAGGTGGCGCTGAATAATGTTTGATATTTCTGCTGTCCGCGCCCAATTCCCCGCTTTAAGCGATGCCGAAGGCAATAACACGCTTATATATTTAGACAGCGCAGCAACCACTCAGAAACCGCAAATCGTTATCGACGCCATCGTGGATTACTATCGCAACCACAATGCCAACGTACACCGAGGGTCGCACAGTTTAACCTCGTCTGCCACAGGACGTTTTGAACAAGCGAGACAATGCGTCGCCGACTTTATCGGCGCCAATTCGAGTAAAGAAATCATTTGGACGCGAGGCGCAACTGAAGCGCTGAATTTAATCGCACAGAGTTATGCGCGTAGCACTTTACAACCCGGTGATGAAATCTTGGTCGGTGAAATGGAGCACCACGCCAATATCGTTCCTTGGCAGTTAGTCGCCGAGCAAACTGGTGCGAAAGTGGTGAAAATCCCGATGACGCCAGAGTGCCAACTGGACTTAGACGCTTATGAGCAACAGTTAAGCGCAAACACCAAGATCGTTGCTATCGCGCATATCACTAACGTCACAGGTACTCGTCAACCCATTGAAACGCTTATCGACAAGGCCCATCAATTGGGCGCAGTGGTGGTGATTGATGGCGCACAAGGCATTGTGCATGAACCTGTCGACGTTCAAGCTCTTAACGCTGATTTTTATGTTTTTTCAGGGCATAAATTGTATGCACCAACTGGAATCGGTGTGCTGTATGCCAAACAACCGTTACTTGAGGCCATGCCTCCTTGGCACGGCGGTGGCAAGATGGTAGACAAAGTCAGCTTCAATGGCACAACGTTTGCTGAACTGCCTGGAAAATTTGAGGCTGGTACTCCGAATATTGCCGGCGCGATTGCGCTAGCTACGGCCATCGAGTGGTATCAAGGCTTCAACCAAAACGATATCGAAACGCACATTCACGGATTGCAACAAGCCGCCTACCAAGGGTTAAGCCAGTTGGCTGAAATCAATATCATTGGTTACCAGCCCAATGCTTCCCTACTCAGTTTCACCATTGATGGCGTCCATCATCAAGATATAGCGACCTTACTCGACCAGCAACATATCGCAGTTCGCGCTGGTAACCACTGTGCCCACCCATTGATGGATGCGTTAAACATCAAAGGTACGGTTCGAGTTTCATTTGGTTTATATAACAATTTGCAAGATGTCGAACATCTGATCCAAGCCGTGAATAAAGCCTGCGATATGCTGTAACTGGTGATAAAACCTATTTATTCCTGACCAGTAAAAATCCGCCTTCTTAGAAGGCGGCTTTGGTTTACAGCCCCCTAAAAGGGGGCATTCCTTCGCTGTTAGTTCATTTTCAACTCTAACTGTGCCTCATATTCTTGATCTTTCTTGTCTTGATGCCTGACATACCGCCTGATGATCTCTTCATTTACACCGACTGTGTCAACAAAGTACCCTCTCGCCCAAAAATGATTACCC
>NZ_FNDD01000070.1 GCF_900100015.1 Vibrio xiamenensis
TGGATAGACATAAAAAATCGAAGACCTATAAACAGGTCTCCGATTGTCTCTTATCAGAAAGATCGGTCAACCGCTCCTTATCTGATCTACATTGCACTTTAGTGGGCTTTTTGATATCGATGGCAATGACAACGCCACATTACACACAATGCGGCGCAGCAAGTTTGAGCAAGCGATTAAACTTGCTGACATCATGGATAAAATACCCGTCCGCCTGTTTGTGAATATAATCCTCTTCTATCAACTGAGTTATCGCGCGGCGATAAGCGCGTTCTGAGCAACCAAAACGCTCCGCCTCGCGAAATACCTGTCCAAAATCGACCAAAGGCTGGTTTTGCTGATAACGCTGGTAAATATCTGCAGCAATGTTGAACACTAGCGGCTGAAGAAAACGCTCCATGGTACGAGCCATACCCGTTTGATAGCTTTTCGAAAGTAACTGACTTAGCCAAACACCGACTTCGGCGTGGGTACTCAGAATCTGATTCATGACCATCAAAGGAATCACTTTGACGTCCATACGCTCATTAGCCACCACAGAAAACTGGCTTGGCGTATGGGTTAAATATTCCAATTCACCAATAATGCAGTTACTGACAAAACGCTGGCCGAGGCTAAATGTTTTGCCGTTTTCGGCACTGTAATGCATGGTGTATTCGCCGAGTATTATCCAATACAAGCAAGTTATGGGCTCCCCTTGTTGCAAAATATACTCACAGGGTTCAAAAGTCTTTTGCTTAAGTGACATTGAGTCAATCAAGCGACATAAGGTTTGATAACCGTGCTCAGCGATGTGTTGAATGGTCTCCATTGAGTCCGTTCCTCAATCAATAAACGCAGAAAATGGATTGTAAAACCAAAGCATTATGGCTATTTCAGCGCCTCTTTTACGTATCATTAACGCATTGCTTTGCGTCAATGAGGCTTGGTTTCGATGCTTAAGAGTAAATTTTTTAACAGAGAAATCCGTCAATAAATGTGAATCAGTTCAAAAAAGTCTCTCGACACTGCGCTAAAACACTCATGTAACTCAGTTTTAACAAGTCGCGCTCATTTTTGTGATCTTGGTTATGTGCAGTCGGACATTTGCCTTTTTTTTAATCATGCGCTCTTTCTATGGTGGAACAAACTGCTTGCATTAGGAGATGCCGTCGTGACCCCACATATTAACGCCGAAAACGGTGATTTCGCCGACACAGTGATCATGCCTGGTGACCCGTTACGGGCCCAGCATATTGCTAATACCTATTTAACTGACGCCAAGCGCATCTGCGATGTGCGCAACATGTATGGTTATACCGGTTGGTATCAGGACAAACGCATCTCTGTCATGGCTCATGGTATGGGGATTCCATCCATCTCCATTTATGTCCATGAACTGATCAATGAGTTTGGGGTGAAGAATTTGATTCGCGTCGGCACCTGCGGCGCAGTGGATGAATCAGTCAATATGCGTGATGTCATCGTTGCCACCGGTGCTGGTACCTCTTCAGCGGTCAACCGCCAACGTTTTGCGGGTTATGATTATGCCGCTGTGCCCGACTTTGACTTGCTGCGCAGCTGTTGGCAAGCCGCGCAAGATCATCAAATCAAAGCGCATTTCGGCAACACTTTCTCCAACGATTTGTTGTACGACAAACCACAGGACATGCTGCCGGCACTGCGCAAAATGAACATATTAGCGGTGGAAATGGAAACCAGCGCGCTCTACACCATCGCGGCGCAATACCGAGCGCGAGCGTTAAGCATTCTGACGGCCAGCGTCAATAGCTTTAGCGGCGAACAAACCAGTGCCAGCGAGCGCGAAACCACCCTAAATCAAATGATTGAACTGGCACTTGCCACCGCTGCAATGAATGCGGCGTAATTTATCAGGAGGATAATTGTAATGACACAGTCTGTTCAAAACACATCGTCAGGCGGGGCGATAAAAGTCGAATCCAATGGCGTGAACGCGGTAAGTAGCGCCGAGCGTTACGGCAGCGCCGCCGGGCTATTTCCAATTTGGTTTTCTTGGAACGTATCAATACTCGGCTTAACTTATGGCATCTATGTCTACTCCCTTGGCTTGAGCGTATTTCAAGCAATTTCTGCCGGTATCATCGGCTATTTGGTATCCAGCTTTCTGGTCGGAATATTGGCCGTTGGCGGGCCAAGAACCGGCTTACCGACGCTAACCCAAACGCGTTTCTGCTTTGGTTATCACGGTAATAAATTCCCGACTCTATTTGCCTACATCTCAAACATGGGCTGGAAAATCACTATCATTACGCTTGCATCCACCACTGGCGCCTATCTGTTCGCCAAACTGTGGCCAAGCGCATTTGCCTTAGCCGATGGCAAACCAACCATTAGCTGCATCGTTGGCTGGTTTATTTTAAGCCTTGCGATCACCATGTCGGTGGCGATTTACGGCCATCAATTGATCATGAAAGTGGAAAAATACATCGCGTGGTTAACCGGATTTATGAGCCTAATTTTTATTGCTTTAATCCTTCCACATATCCACTGGAGCGAACTTGGCCACGCCAGTTCAGGCAGTTTCTTCACCTATATTGGCGGTGTGGTGATGGCGATGACCATGGTCGGCCTTGGCTTTCTTAACTACGGTGGTGATTTTGCCCGCTACTTACCAAGCAACACTCCGGCATCGAAAGTAATTTTTTGGACAACATCTGGCATCTCGCTACCAGTGAGCATTTTACTGGTCTTAGGGGTATTTTTGGCCGATAGCAATCCAACACTTAGCGCCGCTGCCTCCAGTGCACCAATTGAAGCGCTCACGGATTTATTACCATTTTGGTTCTATGTGCCCTTTTCAATCGTGATCATTATTTCATTGCTTTCGGCGGCGATTACCGGCGTCTACAGCTCAGGGCTCGCGTTATTGGCACTTGGAATTCCGGCCAGCCGCGCCGTCACTACCGCGATCAACGCTTTGATTATCGGTTTTGGCGCTTTTTATTTGATGTTTATCTCTGACTCGTTTCTGGCCACATTCCAATCATTTTTGGCCTCGATTGCCGTGGTTATTGGCCCGATGGGCGCTATTCAACTGGTCGATTTTAAACGTCAACGCGACTTAGGTTGGGATACTAGTATGGCCAATCAAGCAGGTAATGGGGGTTGCAGTGGACGCTGGACAGCGCTGCTTTCACTCGGTCTTGCGGCGGTAGTTGGCGCAGGTTTGATCACCTCCGGTGATCCGTACATCGCCCATTTGGTCGGATTTTTACTGACCGAAGAAACACGTCATAGCGTATTTGCCACAGCAAACCTTGGGGTGATTGTTTCAATGGCGATTGGCGCTGGGGTTTATTACGTGCTGACTTATGTCATGAACATTAAGCATCCGGGCTGGACACAAGCCACCTCACAACAGAGCGTGAGTATGAAAAAACCACTCGCATCTAAATAGCAGTAAGCAACCACTGAGGCCGCGAAGGTTTAAGTCGGAAATTTAAAACCTTAGAAATGCAAAAAGCCCGCTAATCTTAGCGGGCTTTTCTAAATAGTGGCGGAGAGATAGGGATTTGAACCCTAGATACGCTATTAACGTATGCCGGTTTTCAAGACCGGTGCTTTCAACCACTCAGCCATCTCTC
>NZ_FNDD01000043.1 GCF_900100015.1 Vibrio xiamenensis
GGGTGGCCTTTTTCCGAAGAATCCAACCCAACCCCAACGATTTTATCTTTATGCACCAGCGCCATTTCAAGCGTCGTGAAAGCACTTTCTTCATCTAAGTGACGCAAAAAGCACATGATGATCTGGCTACTGATCCCGAGCTGTTTTTCGCCGTCCTGCAGTGCACGATAAATACCGTTGATCACCGTATCAAAGGCGATGCCACGCTCGGTGTGGGTTTGCGGGTCAAAGAAAATTTCGGTGTGAATGACGTTATCTTGCTGGCAACGCAACAAATAAGCCCAAGTCAGGTCGTAAAAATCCTGTTCATGCAGCAACACATTGGCTCCTTGATAATAGATATCCAGGAAAGATTGCAAATTGTGGAATTGATACGCCTCTTTCACCGCTTGCGGTGAATCATAAGGCAATGCGACTTGATTACGCTGAGCCAGTTCAAACATCATTTCTGGCTCAAGTGTCCCTTCGATATGCAGATGCAGTTCGACTTTAGGAAGCTGTTGAATAAAAGAAGTGTGGTTCACGCTTGTCTCCTCTCCATGAATGATTTGGACAAGCGCTTTTCTCTACCGCAAACAATAACAAACATACAAAGAGAAAAGCGCTGTGCACTTAACTCTTCGTAATCTGGAATTTACGGCTCCAGGTAGAGACCCCCATACCGTATTAATGGGGTTATACGAAGCATCGGCAAAACCGATAGCGCACATTATAGGCATCTCGCGTTTAAAATCGCAACCCACCTGCTCAAATTGAGTATAGCGCTTAAGAATCAATGAGCTAGATTAAAGCTAATCAAACCGGCGGCTTTGGGCAGCGGCTCACTTTCCAAACTTTGTGTCGCCAAATCTATTTCGCCGAATAATTTTTTTGGTAGACGCCTGGCGGCATATTGGCAATTTGAAAATCAATCATCCGTTCAAAGGTGTGAATCAGCGGTGAGAAATCCTGCGCAGGTTCAAGTAGCCGAAGCAGATGATAGCCCGCCTCAACCGTTGATAAACTGTTGTCACTCGGCGCTTTACGAATTCGATAGTCGCCTTTGAGATCCTCTGGTAAATGCAAACTTGGCAAGTGATGAAGGTTGCTCGCCAACTGCCACATTTTGTAGGCTTTTTTCCATGTGCCATCTAACAGTAAAACGCGGATTTTGAACTGGTGAGTTTTAGCATTGTGGCCCGCGGTTTGGTTATCCTCGCCACTGGCGAGAAGCTCACTGACACTTTGCGAATGCGCGTTCGGGTACAACACATAGTGGCGAACATTGGGTTCACTCAGCAGTTGATTGAGTCCACTGTGATTGGAAAAATCTTCCCCCACCAAACAGCGACAGTTGCTCAGCGACAAGCTTAAAATACGCGCCGTCCCCATCGGGCGATGTTGCTCGCTGGTATGTTGAAGGATGACCAGCTCAACATTCGGTGTTAGGCTGGTTATCCACGCGCAGATACACGCTTTGCGTGACTTGCCACATTGAGAACAATACCGAGACATACTGTGAATCTTTACCTACTGTTAGTCGTTATCAGTGCCTTGTGCTTGGGCTTGCAATTTGAGCCTCTACACAGTTTAAGCCAGTGGCAGCGCGGCGATATTTTGGCTGGCCAGTGGTGGCGAATCCTAACAGGAAACTTCACGCACACCAACTTTGCGCATCTCGCCATGAACCTGCTTGGCCTTTGGGTCATTAGCTCAATTTTCAGACCAAAGACTCAGGCGCTACTGCGAGCGCTGCTTGTCGCAAGCCTAGCGGTTGGCATTGGCAACTTAGCCACTTCGATGAACATTTATGTCGGTCTTTCTGGCGCGCTGCACGGCCTATTTGGTTATTTTGCGCTGCTCGAAGCGTTATCAGGGCGACGAAGCAGTTGGCTGCTCGTGACCGGATTGATCGCCAAAATAGTGTGGGAACATCTATTTGGTGCATCAGAAACCACCAGCGCTATGATTCACGCCAGAGTGGCGATTGAATCCCACTTAGCCGGCGCGCTCAGTGGCTTAGCATTGGCGCTGCTAGAACGGTTGATGGCACATCAGCGCCAATCCAACACCAACAAAAACGCCTGAGCAAGCTCAGGCGTTTTACCATATTTGGGCATCAACCCAAGTTTCAAGGCACTTACATAATCGGGCGCTGACCGCGACTGATCAGTTTCATCAGCACACTGTCAGCGGCTTCACCCGCCACACCGGCCAATTTATGGGTAAGCTTTTTCTTCTCAACGTAGTGGATCGCCAACACAGTTTTGTCTTTGCATGCCTCAACCACAATATCGTCAGAGGTTTTAATTTCATCGACTAAACCCAGCGCTTTGGCTTGAGTACCAAACCAATGCTCACCGGTTGCGACATTGTCTAAATCCAGTTCAGGGCGATGCTCTCGAATAAAGTCTTTAAACAAGCCGTGGGTTTCTTCCAATTCGGTTTTGAACTTTTCACGTGCTTTATCGGTGTTTTCACCAAACATGGTCAGGGTGCGTTTAAACTCCCCTGCGGTAAGCTGTTCAAACTCGATATCGTGCTTTTTAAGCAGCTTGTGAAAGTTTGGCAACTGCGCAATCACGCCAATCGAGCCGACGATCGCAAACGGCGCCGAAACAATTTTATCGGCGATACACGCCATCATATAACCGCCGCTGGCTGCAACTTTATCAACCGCAATCGTCAGCGGCAGACCAGCTGCTTTCAGACGATCCAGTTGCGATGACGCCAAACCGTAACCGTGAACCATGCCACCGCCAGATTCCAAACGCAGCAGCACTTCATCACCATCACGGGCTACTGCCAAAATCGCAGTGACTTCTTCACGCAGTGAGGTCACCTCTTTAGCGTCGATGCTGCCTTTAAAATCCAAAACAAACAGATGCGGATCACGTGAAGCGTCTAAATCGCCCTCTTTGGCGGCTTTTTTGATCTGCTTATCACGCTGTTTATTATCGTTTTTCTCTTGTTTCTTTTCCGCTTTATGGCGCGCTTTCAAATACACATCATCGTGCAAATGATGCTCTAAATGCTCAACGGTGTGCTTGTGCTGCTCGGTCAAGTTAGTCACTTCTAACGAACCTTTCGCCGCGCCGCTGCGATTACCGACCGCTTTAACAATCACAAGAATCGCGACCAGCGCTACCACAACAGTCACAATCTTGGCCAGAAACAGGCCATAATCCAACAAAAATTCCAATCTGTTATCCCCTAATTTGCGATTTGGTGTATTGTAACCATCTTGTCACGAAGACTTAAAGTAGAACATAAACTCAAGCAGGCGCAAGAGGTGATATTCAGAACCTCATCACTATTCCCACTTTACGAATATAACCTTATTCCACAATGGGTTATTGAGAAAGCCTTGATTACCTCACTGACGAAACTTCAGCACACTTGAGCCCGACATTAAGGACGTACACATGGATTATTCCGTTTCCGCCGACACGTTAAACAACAAAGTGGTTTTAGTCACCGGCGCTGGTGATGGCATTGGTAAACAAGCTGCTTTTGACTACGCAAAGCACGGCGCGACCGTGATTTTACTTGGCCGTACGGTCAAAAAACTTGAACAAACCTACGATGACATCGTCGCTGCGGGGTTTCCACAGCCAGCCATCATTCCTTTGGATATGCTTGGCGCAACTAAGCAACACTATCTGGATATGGCAGAAACCATTGAAGGTCAGTTTGGACGTTTAGATGGCGTGCTGCATAACGCGGGGCTGCTTGGCGTATTAAGTCCACTCGACCAAATTGAAGAACAAGCTTTTGATGATGTCATGCAAGTTAACGTGAAAGCGCAATTTTTAATGACTCAAGCGCTGCTACCTCTTATCAAAAAGGCTCCCCAGGGTCGCGTGGTGTTTACCTCGTCAACGGTTGGCCATATAGGTCGTGCATTTTGGGGTAGCTACGCGATTTCAAAATTTGCCACTGAAGGCATGATGCAAGTGTTGGCGGATGAGCTGAGTGACACTGCCGTGCGCGTCAACGCCATCAATCCTGGTGGTACTCGCACTGGCATGCGCGCCAGCGCCTTTCCAGCAGAAGACCCGAACACACTAAAAACCCCCGCAGACATTATTCCACTGTATGTGTACCTCATGGCTCCGGAAAGCCAAACGGTTCACGGCCAGTGTATCGATGCCCAACCGAAAAAATAATTTTCTATTGTTAATTATATAAATCAACGCCTTGCCCGATAAGCAAGGCGTTTTTTTATCGCCACACACTCAGAGAACTTGCAGCCGCATTACGAATGATTATACTGTATATAAATACAGTATTTTGGTATTTATTATGTCTGAATTGGTTGAACACTTAAAGCAGAAGCAGTGGCTATGGCAAGGCTCAAACACCCGTTGTGAACATGAAATGGTGACCAGCGGTTTTGAGCACTTAGACGCCAAGCTTAACGGCGGATTTCCACGTCACGGCGTGGTTGAAATCCAGTCATCACCAGGTATTGGTGAGCTGCGCTTATTACTCCCACAACTGAGCGCAGCGAGTCGAGCGGCCTCAACCGAGGCTCACGCAGCTCGGCTGATGGTGTTCATTCAACCACCCGGAATGTTATCGATTCAACAACTCGCGGCCGCCGGAATCTCGGTCAATCAAATCATCGTCATTGAACCACAGAATGAGCAACATGCACTTTGGGCAGCGGAGCAATGCGCAAAAAGCGGCGCTTGCAGTCATGTCTTATTGTGGGCTCATGATCTGCAAGTCCATCAAGCTCGGCGTTTGCAAGTCGCGAGCGAAACTGGCCAGTGTTTACAATTCCTGTTTCGCCAACCGCAGGCCCACCAGCTTTCTCTGCCTGTCAGTTTAAGTTTGGCGCTACACCCTAGTGAACAAGGTTTGCAACTTGAGATCAACAAACGCAAAGGGGGCTGGCAACATGGGCGATTCAGCATTGATATGCAAAGAGAGTGGCCAGATCTGGCGCTGAAACCTCGCGATTCTGTCGTGGTGCCATTTCCTCGAGTTCAGCAGGGTTAACCATGACGCTGTGGCTCTATCTGCATTTTCCGGCTCTGCAGCTGGATAGCTTGTTTTGTGAGTATCACGATGCGCCGCTGGCGATTGTCGATCCACGCACCCACCGTTTAATTCAGCTCAATCCCATTGCTGAGCAGCAAGGTTTAGCAGTAGGTGCGGGGCTCGGTAGTGCGGCCGCCATGTGTCACGATCTACAGGTGCATCCCTACGATGCAAAAGTGGAACAACAAGCACTCCTCGATATTGCGCAGTGGTTGTATGCGGTCACATCCGATATCAGCGTCTTTGCACCGCAAGGAATCATGCTCAAAGTCAGCGATATGCTGACGCTGTATGGCGGGCTTGAATCTTATTGGCAGGCGTTAAGCACGCATTTAAAACAGCTCAAACTGCGCTACCTCTGTTCCACAGGTTTCTCACCTTACTGCGCCATGCTGTTGGCGAAATCGGGTCATGGCATTATCACCGAGAATAAACTCGAACTGGAGAAACACTTGCATCCCCGCTCACTGGCCGCAACCGAGCTCAGTGTTAAGCATATTGAAAAGCTGGAACGCGTTGGTATACAAACCTTAAACGACCTCCTTGCTTTGCCGCTACCCGATATCGCGCGCCGCTTTGATATCGATTTGGTCAACTATGTGGGTCGCTTAATGGGGCAATTTAAACACCCGCTTGAGACTTACCATCCTCCGGCGCAATTTCAGCACCACTTAGTGCTGCTGTTTGATATTGAAAATATTCAATGGCTGGAAAAGCCCTTGTATGGCCTACTCAAAAAGCTTGATGGTTTTTTACGTCTTCGCGACCAAGTGGCTTACGAATTAAAACTCACGCTACATCAAAGAGATAAAAGCATTAACTCGATTACTTTCACCTCCGCAAGTGGCGATTATCAAGCGGATAAATGGCAAAAACTCTGCCAGTTAACCCTCGAGTCGCTCAAGCTGGATGCGCCCGTACAAGAGCTGACCCTGAGTGTAGTGCGCAGCGCGCAAAAAGAAGCCGCCAACCCGGATATCTTTGATGGCATTAAAGGTCAACAAACGCCTCTTGAGTTAATCAGCCTACTACAAGCCAAGCTGGGCCAGCAGCGGGTTCGCAAAGTCGCCTACTCTCACGACCCTCGCCCCGAAAAGGCCAATCAACTGTGCGATCCAACGACAAAACTGCCCGAACTCGACACGCAGACACCGCTGCGCCCGACGTTTATCTATCCACATCCATTGCCATTTTCAGACATGCCTTTTAACCGCAAAATGCAGTTAGTGCATGGCCCAGAGCGACTGCTGACCGGATGGTGGGATGGCGAGCCCATCACTCGCGATTACTTCATCGCCCATAATGAAACGGGGCAATGGCTGTGGGTTTATCGAACGCCACAAAAACAGTGGTTTGTACACGGTCAATTCAGTTAAGTATTCAATCACCGTTATGCAGTACGCCGAACTTTTTTGCCAAACCAATTTCTCCTTTCTCAGTGGCGCCTCTCACGCTGAAGAGCTGATCCTGCAAGCCGATTTTTTGCGCTACCACTCTCTGGCAATTACCGATGAGTGCTCCGTCGCAGGCGTCGTTCGCGCTTATACTGCAATCAAAAACCACCAACTGACCACCAAACTGATTATTGGCAGTGTATTTACACTCAACAATCAGTGCCGCTTTGTGGTGCTGTGCCCAACGATTGATGCCTACCGTGAGCTATGCCGAATCATCACTAACGCCAGAAGGCGCAGCGAAAAGGGACACTACCAGTTAAGCGAATGGGATGTGATGTCGTTAAAACACGGCCTGGTCATCTGGTTACCCAGCCAGCTAGAAAGTGATCATAAATGGGGAAACTGGCTTAAGCAGCATCACTCTGAACGGCTATGGGTGGGTATTGAGCGCCATTTAACTGCCGGTGAGCACAGTCATATCGCGCACTGCAAAAACCTTGCTGCGCAGCTTGATTTACCCATAACCGCGTGCGGCGGCGTATTGATGCACACTGCAACACGTTTACCACTGCAACATGCGCTGACCGCCATTAAGCATGGTCAAGCTATCGAAACGCTAGGTCCACATCTTCTCACCAACAGTGAACGCAGCCTGCGCAGCCTAAACAAATTAGAGAAACTGTTTGACCCCGAGTGGCTAGCTGAAAGTGTACGCATCGCCAAGCGCTGCAGCTTTGAACTGAATGAGCTGAGCTACCAATACCCAAGCGAACTGCTGCCGCCCAACCACACACCGATGAGCTATTTGCGCCAGTTGGTGGAAAAAGGTAAGCAGCGACGCTTTGCTGATGGAGTTCCAGAAGATATCGAAGCGACCATCGCAAAAGAGCTGCAGCTGATTGACGAGCTTAACTACGCATTTTATTTTCTCACCATTCATGACATCGTCATGTTTGCTAAGCGTCAGCATATTCTTTATCAAGGCCGCGGCTCTGCGGCCAACTCAGTGGTGTGTTACTGCCTTGAAATCACTGCCGTTGACCCAAGGCAAATCTCGGTGCTGTTTGAACGCTTTATCAGTAAAGAGCGCGATGAGCCGCCCGATATCGACGTTGACTTTGAGCACGAACGCCGTGAAGAGGTGATTCAATACATCTACCAGAAATATGGCCGTGAACGCGCCGCTTTAGCCGCGACCGTGATCTCCTATCGCTTTAAAAGTGCAGTGCGCGATATTGGTAAAGCGCTTGGCATTGAGGAAACTCAGCTCGACTACTTCATCAAAAACGTCAATCGCCGCGATAAAGGCATCGGCTGGCAGGCGCAGATTGTCGAATTAGGGCTTGAACCGAATTCGCTCAAAGGGGAGCAATTTATCGCGCTGGTGAATGAACTTATTGGTTTTCCTCGCCATCTGTCTCAGCACGTCGGCGGTTTTGTGATTTCTTCCGGCCCTTTATATGAACTGGTGCCCGTTGAAAACGCCGCGATGGCAGAACGTACTGTGATTCAATGGGATAAAGACGACTTAGAAAGCTTAGGGCTGCTGAAAGTCGATGTTCTGGCACTTGGCATGCTCAGTGCCATTCGCAAATGTTTTCACGATATTGAACGTCTTGATAAACGGCGTCTGTCGATTGCTGACATCACCCGTCTACAAGACGATCCTGAGGTGTATAACATGATTCAACGCGCCGATACCGTTGGTGTATTTCAAATTGAGTCACGTGCACAAATGAGTATGTTACCTCGCCTCAAACCACGTAATTACTATGACTTGGTGATTCAAATTGCGATTGTTCGCCCCGGGCCAATTCAGGGTGACATGGTGCATCCGTTTTTGAAACGCCGCAGTGGTGAAGAGCCTGAAGATTACCCATCCGAAGACGTGAGAGAAGTGCTGTCTCGCACTATGGGCGTGCCTATTTTTCAAGAACAAGTCATCAAGTTGGCCATGGTCGCTGCTGGGTTTAGCGGCGGCGAAGCAGACCAACTGCGCCGCGCAATGGCATCGTGGAAGAAAACCGGCCAACTGGCTAAGTTTCGCGACAAGCTTATTACTGGCATGCGCGAACGAGGCTATGAACAGCAATTTGCCGAGCGGCTCTACGATCAAATTTGTGGCTTTGGTGAATATGGTTTTCCGGAAAGTCACTCCGCGTCATTTGCGGTGCTGGCGTATTGTTCAGCTTGGCTTAAATACTACTACCCGCCAGTGTTTTATACCGCCCTACTCAACAGCCTGCCGATGGGGTTTTATAGCGCGTCACAACTGATTCAAGATGCCAAACGTCATGGCATTCGCGTTTTGCCCGTGTGTGTCAATCACTCCCAATACGATCATCAAGTCATCCGAGAGCACGGACGCGATGCAATACGCCTTGGCCTGCGCTTGGTCAAAGGATTATCACCAACGTCCGCTCTTACACTCATTCAACAAAGACCAAATGGCGGTTTTCAACACCCAAACCAATTAAAGCACTTAGGCCTGCAGCGCCAAGAGCTAGAAAAACTGGCTTCTGCCAACGCCATGCATCAACTGACTCACGACCGCTTTCAAACTCGCTGGGCGATGATGGATTCACTCTCGGATTTACCGCTATTTAAACATCATAATGAGGAAGAAGCGCGCTTAAACCACAAGCCTTCAGCGGTGCAAACTCTGCTTGAAGATTACGCCGCCACAGGGCTATCACTGAATAATCATCCGGTGACACTATTGGAACAAGCAGGAAAGCTCGGCAAATTCACTCGTAAAGCCATGCTGGGTGATAAGCCTCATCGCTCACTGGTTACGGTGGTAGGCGTGGTCACTGGTCGTCAGTCACCAGGAAGTGCTGCCGGGGTTACATTTCTGACCTTAGAAGATGATACTGGCAACATTAATGTGGTGGTATGGAGCGCAACCGCCCGCGCGCAAAAACAGCCATTTCTCAGCGCCAAAGTCCTGATAGTCAAAGGCGTCTTGGAAGTAGAAGGAGAAGTCACTCATATCATTGCCGGGCAGTTGATTGACTTAACTCCAGAGCTGCAAGGGCTACAAACACACTCCCGCGATTTTCATTAACCCCCTACTTCTACGCAAACCACGAACGCAAAAAAGCCAGCACTGGCTGGCTTTTGAATACATCTTAAGGCGTAGAAGAAGGACTTAATCTTCGCCTAACACTTGGCGCAAGCGCTCTTGAGCGACCTCAACCAGTAAGTCAGGCTGGAACTTAGAAATAAAGCGGTCACAGCCGACTTTCTTAACCATGGCTTCGTTGAAACTGCCACTTAATGAGGTGTTTAGCGTAATGTGCAGATCTTTCATGCGCGGATCACTGCGAATTTCATGGGTCAGTTTATAACCGTCCATCTCTGGCATTTCCGCATCGGTAATCACCTGCAGCAGCTCTTTATTGACGTCTCGACCAGCATCGCACCAAGACTTAAGTAAAGTCAGCGCTTCTTTACCGTCGCGGCATTCAATAATTTCCAAACCAAGCTGTGACAGCGTACCACGCACTTGGCCGCGAGCGGTCGAAGAATCATCGACAATCAAGACTTTACGACCATGCATTTCACCGAGCAGCTGCTCATCCAACACTTCTTCGGAGATCGAAATATCGTAGTGCACGATCTCAGCCAGCACCTTTTCAACGTCAATGATTTCGACGATCGACTTTTTGTCCCCTTCTTTAACCTGGGTGATCGCAGTGAGGTAGTTTGAACGTCCGGCAGTTTTTGGTGGCGGTTGAATTTCTGTCCAAGCGGTATTGATAATATTGCGTACTTGACCGACTAAAAATCCCTGCACGGTACGGTTGTACTCAGTTATGATCAGGTTTTGCTCTTGGTTTTCTATGCGCGATGGTGGAAAGCCAATCGCAGCACGCAAATCAATCACAGGGACAGACTGTCCGCGCAACGACGCCACACCAGAAATATTGTGATGAGAGCCTGGCATTTTGGTCATCGGCGGTACTTTGATGACTTCTCTAACTTTAAAAACGTTGATCGCAAAAAGCTGCATGCTGTTTAAGCTAAATAACAGCAGCTCAAGCCGGTTTTCACCAACAAGATTGGTTCTTTGGTCGACGGTATTTAAGACTCCAGACATAAATCTTCTCAACTAGTCCTAGTGATAAAACAGCATCGTACTCACACTGATAAATGGGTAGCGTTACTGGCAGTGAAATGTGGATCTTAGCCAAGAGTGCCCAATCGCAGATAATCACACAAGCGAAAGGGGTATTTTTTAGACACAGAACTACACATTTCGTTTATTTTTATGATTATAACGTGAAATGCTCAAATAAGGAGGGAAAACAGAAAACGAGAGGTATTACCCCTCGACAACTTTCATCAATAACTGGCCATCATACAAGGCCTGTTTGATGAGCGCCGCACCAGTCATGGTCGCTTGCTTATAAAAACGTGATTCCACCAGCTCAAGATCTTGGTGATAAACGGGCAGACTTTGCGTTTCAATGCAGCGCTGAACCGCCGGATAGAGAATGTTCTTGGCTTGGTTAATCACCCCGCCGATAAGAATTTTTTCTGGGTTAAATAAATTAATCACAATGGCAATCGCCGAACCTAAGTAATGACCAAGCTTTTCAATGACATCAATCGCCAGCGCATCCCCATTGATCGCCGCCTCGCAGATATCTTCAACCGAAATTTCTTCAATCTCAGCCAGAACCGACGCTTCGCCGTTGGTGATACGATCGGTGACTTCATCCCGTATGGCTTGAGAACTCGCAACCGTTTCTAAGCAACCACGATTACCACAATGGCACTGCTTACCATTCGGGTCAATTTGGATATGTCCAAGCTCACCAATATTACCGTGACGCCCTTGCAACACTCGACCATCAAGAATAATACCTGCACCTAATCCATGGTGAATCGAAATCAGTACTGAGTTGTCGTTATCTTGTGAATGACCAAACAGTTTTTCCGCCAACGCCCATGCTCGCGTATCGTTGGCGATAAATACCGGAAGACCCGTCGCTTTAAAAATTTCTTCACCAAGCGGTAAATTATGCACGTTATAGTGCGGCATTTGCAGCACCACACCCTGCTCTGAATTGACTAAACCCGGTAAAGTCACCGCAATACTGGTAACGCGATCGAGTTGATCGGCATAGGTTTGAAAGAACTCGTCGATTTCGTGCAGCAGCCTTGCTAGCACATCATCCTGATCGATTTCGTGAATATCGATTTTGGTGTCGATCAATACATCACCACCAAGCTCATGCAAAGCGATAGTTAAATACCCACGCCCAAGACGCATGGATAAGAACTGCCAACCTTCATTATTGACTTGCAGACCAACCGCAGGGCGACCACGAGTTAGTGCTTCCTGCACCGTTGTTTCATGGATCAGATGTGCTTCAATCAGCTCACGCGTAATTTTGGTGATACTGGCGGGCGCAAGTTCGCTCTGTTTAGACAGGTCGATACGAGAGATAGGGCCTTTTTGGTCAATCAGCTTATATACACGGCCAGCATTGACCTGCTTGATATGGTCGATATGACCAGGTTGAGCCATGTACATAGAACACTCCAAAAAACGACAACTCCGCAATTTTTTTACTTTGCGAACTAATTGTGAAGTGATTTGATAAATTGCCGTGACAAGCATCACGCAGAAAGATTCAGGATTGAGCGTTGGGTCAAATGACAGCGAAAAACAAAGACATAGTGATAATGAAATTGTATTCCATTTTTATTGATACAGAATTGAATTTTATGCTCGGTGCATCAGCAAAACCTTTGAGGCTGCGTATACTTAACAAACACCAATAATAAGGATCCCGCTCTATGATTTCTGCTTTAAGAAAAACCAAGATTGTCACGACTCTCGGTCCATCAACCGATGGCGAAGGCATTCTCGAATCCATAATAGCCGCTGGTGCCAACGTGGTGCGAATGAACTTCTCTCACGGTAGCGCCGATGACCACCGTGCACGCGTGATTCAAGTACGCAATATCGCTGCAAGACTCGGTATTCATGTCGCCATTTTAGGCGACCTGCAAGGTCCCAAAATTCGTATCTCAACCTTTCAAGACGGTAAAATAACCTTAAACGTTGGCGACACCTTTACTCTAGACAGTGAACTGGAAGCCGGTTTAGGCAACCAAGATGCAGTCGGTCTTGACTACAAAAATTTGCCGCAAGATGTTGGGGCTGGCGATATTCTGCTACTTGATGACGGGCGTATTCAACTGCAAGTCAGCCAAGTCGATGGTAATAAAGTTCATACTCAAGTCTTGGTCGGTGGCAAGCTGTCCAACAATAAAGGCATCAATAAAAAAGGCGGTGGCCTTTCTGCTGATGCCCTTACCGAAAAAGATAAGCGCGACATTTTGCTGGCTGCCGAGCTCAAGGTCGACTTCCTAGCCGTATCCTTCCCTCGTAATGGCGCAGACATGAATTATGCACGCCGACTCGCGCGTGATGCAGGGCTCGAAACCAAATTAGTCGCCAAAGTCGAGCGTGCAGAGACCGTTGCAAGTAGCGAAAACATCGACGATATCATTCGTGCTTCCGATGCCATTATGGTCGCTCGCGGTGATTTAGGCGTTGAGATTGGCGATGCTGAGCTTATCGGGGTACAGAAAAAGCTGATTCGCCGCGCCAAAGATCTCAACCGAATCGTGATTGTGGCAACGCAAATGATGGAATCCATGATGGAAAACCCAATGCCGACACGAGCCGAAGTGATGGATGTAGCCAATGCGGTGCTTGATGGCACCGATGCGGTCATGCTTTCAGGTGAAACCGCTGCGGGCAAATATCCGGTTGAAACTGTGCGCTACATGGCGGATGTGTGTATTGGCGCCGAAAAGACCATGGAGTACGACCAGCAGACTTACCGCATCAACACCACCTTTGAAACCTCGGAAGAGGCAACCTCTATGGCCGCGATTTATGCGGCAAACCATATGGAAGGGATTAAAGCGATCATTAACTTAACCGAATCAGGTCGCACAGCGGTTATGACTTCGCGCCTCAACTCTTTCTTGCCCATCTTTGCGCTATCAAAAAATGATACTGCACTCAATCGCTGCGCCCTATTTCGCGGCGTGACACCGATTTATTTTGATGGCAAAGACGAAACTGGGATTGAAGTGGCGAATGCTGCGATTAAAACCTTGCAGAGCCTGAAGTTGCTGGAGTACGGCGATATGGTGATCATCACTCAAGGCGACATTATGGATGTAGAAGGCTCAACCAACTGCATTCGCATTTTACCTGTGATGTAAACCTAAACCGAATCATCGATGCTTGAATCTAAAAAGGGCTGCCGCGCAGCCCTTTTTATCATTCACAGATATCATCGAGACTTGAGTGATGAATAAGTATCAACAAACCGATACCCCGCCGCTAAGCCAAGCTCATAGTCGTGGAACAAATCTTCTTTTTTACTCAGTAGCGACGTCGATTTAAGCGGCTGTTCTGGGCGAATCTGGACCACAAAACAATCATCAGGTGGCTCACTCAAAAACTCTTCTGTTAGCGAATATGTTTGATAATGCACCATCAGCATATCGGCCAAACCGGCGTCAAATTTGTCGCCCAATAAGTGGCTAACGCGATAAATATCATCGGCGCCAAACAGCCAGCGCCCACCATTGATTGGCTCGACCAAGCCTTGATTCTTTTTCTGCTCGCGCGAACGATCGAGTTGTTGGATCAGAAAACCATTCCAGCCAGATTTCCATTTGGTGAACTTTTGCTGCCACTGCTCTTGAATGGAGCTAAATGACTCTCGGAACCACTCAAGCTCGCGAAAGCGCTCAACTTCCGCTGTTTCCAATGACGCCAACTGCTTCTCTTGATCGAGCGTTTCGCTTTCGGTGCGAATCACCACGATACAACGCGCGCCTTGGCGCCAAGCTTCTTGAACCGGAATCGATGCCGACACCCCACCATCGACATATAAGCGGCCACCGACCTCAACAGGCTCATGATAAAGACGCGGAATCGCGCAAGATGCAATCAGCACTTTCATCCAATCATCACCAAGCATTGGCAAATATTGATCAAGCATGGTCGCATTATCCGTCACCGCCGCCATCGCTTTACGCTTACCAAGAGCCCTGCGCCCCATATCAATATCAAGTTTATACGGGTATTCACAGATCTGGTTTAACGCCCAATCTAAATCAAGGTATTGCTTACGACGAATATAACTAAAAAGGTGAAAGAATTGTGGATCAGTGGTGAGTTCGGTAATAAAAGCCCGCCCTAGCCCACTTTGACGGCATAGGTAAGCGCATAAATTTAAGGCTCCGGCGGATGTGCCGTAGAACTCATGGAAAGGATCAAAATTAGAAAGTAGAAAGGCATCAAGCACACCGGAAGTAAAAATACCTCTCTGTCCCCCGCCTTGGGCAACAAGAGCGTGCTTACCTCCGATGTATTTTTGAAACTTATCTAAGTCGAGCGAAGTGGCAGCGTGAGTAATAACACCGCTATTGTTCATTGCGCAGCGACCAGATTAAGAGCCAATCGCAATGAAACCATAGCCAAAAAATACTACATAACAAGCGACAACAATCATTAGTGCGTGTTTTAAATTGCGTTCCATAAATACCTCTCATTGAGTACAACCAACAATAACCATGCTTAATGTAAACCTATTTCTCGTTAGTTGCCATAGTGTTATAGGTGCATACATATATAGCACTACAAAGAATGAGTTTTCAAGGATGGCTTGGAAACTCTATGAGCTCACCTTTACAAATCACAGAGATGGACTGACGAATAGAACATCATGCTCATTAAATAACCACTTCTAGCACATCAAAACCTAGTAACTGCACATTAATCAGTCATAGACACTTAGTTTTAACCATAAATATTCTTCTATACATATAGTTTTAAGTAATCATATAAACCGGAATATAAAAAAATAACAGGAATTAACACCAAAAATAAAACAAACATCAAATGATATAACCAAAAACATCATGCTAGGCATATTTTACAATCTATTGCTTTACAAGTGATTAATCGGTAGTCTCCTCTTACGCGCAGCTGAAAATTTCAGTTTTCGCAAACACACATCGTATAATTAAGAATAAAATTCTGAGTTTTCCTTAATCAATCAAAATAATAAACCAAATATAGCTCTTAACTTAGAGAATGTGACATTTAGCCACACTTTACAGTTACTTAGGTATAACAGCCTATTTGAGCTTTAGTCACGATGATTAAAGAAAAGCTTCATACCTCAGGGAGTTGTAAGGAGTTAACAATGAAGCGAGAACAATGGGGATCCCGAGCTGGATTTATTCTAGCCGCAGTAGGATCTGCAATCGGTTTAGGAAACATTTGGCGTTTCCCATACATGGCATACGAGAATGGCGGCGGAGCATTTTTTATTCCTTACCTTTTTGCCATGATCACGGCCGGTATACCTTTCATGATTCTAGAGTTCAGCATGGGCCAGAAATATCGTGGTTCCGCGCCGAAAACACTCAGCAGAATCCATCAAAAATTTGAGTGGCTAGGCTGGTTCCAAGTGGGCGTTGCCGCCGTTATCGCCGTTTACTACGTAGCGGTTATCGGCTGGGCTATCTCTTATTTTTCAATGTCGTTCAGCCAAAGCTGGGGCACAGATACCAACGCTTTCTTCTTTGGTGAATACCTACAACTTGGTGGTGACAACTCGCCAACCAGTCTAGGTAGCATTCAATGGAAAATTGCTGGTGCTATGTTGATTGCGTGGGCAATCACTTATGCAGCCATCGTTGGTGGTGTAAAAGCCGGTATTGAGCGCGCATCAAAAATCATGATGCCAGTCCTATTTGTGATGGTCATTTTGCTGATCGCACGTATGGTGTTCCTACCTGGTGCACTGGACGGTGTGAACTACATGTTTGAACCTGACTTTAGCAAAATTTGGGATGTCAAAGTTTGGGCGGCAGCTTACGGACAGATCTTCTTCACCCTAAGTATCGGTTTTGCCATCATGTTGGCTTACTCGAGCTACTTACCAGAAAAATCAGACATCACTAACAACGCGTTTATGACCGTATTGTTGAACTGTGGTTTCTCGATTTTATCTGGCATCATGATTTTCTCTGTGTTGGGTTACATGGCACAAGAGCAAGGCAAAGAGCTGACTGACGTAGTTTCAGCAGGTGTTGGTTTGGCGTTTGTTACGCTACCTGCCGCTATCAATCTACTGCCTGCACCTTATATTCTTGGCCCACTGTTCTTCTTTGCTCTCGTGGTTGCAGGTCTAAGCTCCCACATCTCCATTATGGAAGCGGTAACCTCAGCGGTTATCGACAAAATGAAATGGAGCCGTAAGAAAGCAGCAAACATTGTGATTGGTGTTGGTTTTGTTGTGTCTATGGCATTTGCAACCAACGGCGGCCTACTGCTACTTGACCTCGTCGACCACTTTGCCAACAACATTGGTATCGTCGCTGGCGGCTTTGTTGAAATTCTACTGATGGCTTGGATGCTGAAGAAAGTGCCTGAAGTTCGTGAATACGTAAACGCAATTTCAGATTTTCGTATCAGCCGTTGGTTCGACGTTTGTTTGTTAGTTATCACGCCAGTGATTCTAGCTATCATTCTATCAACCAAAATTCACACCCTACTTACCGAAGGTTACGGTGGCTACAATCTCACTCTAGGTTGGGTCATGATCGCTGTACTATTCATCTTTGGTGTGATTATCAACGTCACTAGCCGTAAGGAGTACTAAGTTATGACAACCAGTGCGATTATTATGATGATTATCGGCCTAGGCATTACCTGGGGCGGCGCTGCCATCTGCATCAAGCGTGCAATGAGTAAATAACGCATCCACAATACCAAAAAGCCGACACTCAAGTGTCGGCTTTTTCATGCTTTCAATACCCGTTAGAAACGGTATTTAATACCTGCTGCGGCACCGATTTGTAATTCAACATCATCGCTGAGTTGAAGCTCTGGCTGAATCTGTCCATACGCTTCCCAGTTGTTTGGCAAGCTCCAATTGATACCTAACGGTAAACGAGCACCAAAGTCATCGTCCCATTCCGCCCAGGCGCCGCCACCGACATACCAAGTCAGCGGATATTGAGTATTTAAGTCGCCTTGAGCAAATAGATAGTCAAACGCTGCGCCATCATTACCAACAATAAAACGCATTGTGTTGTTGAGTTCTACCACTGCACTCAACTGTTGATCGACAGCCAAACCGACTGCAAGAGAAGAATCTTGCGCCGCGTTTGCACCGCTCGCAAATGCGCTAAGAGATACCAAGACGATTCCAGCAGTTTTTAAGCTTTTCATGGTTCCTTACCTTTATTTTGTTGCTTAACGTTTGTGTGAGGTCACTTTAATGGTCATTACGCCCTGTTATGTCAACCAAATGTAAGTTACATACAAAATAACGATAGCAACCAATAAACAAAAAGCCGACACCCTATGGATGTCGGCTTTTTTAATCATTTTGTATCTCAGTCAGTTAGCTATCAAGCTAGCGTCACTGTCGTCGCCATTTTCTTATCATGGTATGGAGAACGAGAGAAAGTGTAATACTGAGCTGCGCTATAAGCGGCATATAAACCTATGGTGCACAACGTTAGACAAATTTTGTAAAACTCACGCATCAAATAATGGTTTAAACTCAATTCGCTATCACTTTCAACCGAGCGAACCTTCATACCTAAAAAATATCGAGCCAACGAGTTACCTACAAAGCGGTAACAGACCCAGTGATAACCTACGTAGATACCAATAAAAAGCAGCAAAATAAAAACGTACAGCGCGAGAAGCAGTGGCAGCGCAAGTGTGTCGTTGAAAGCCACCGACTTCTCAACGCCACCGCTTTTGAAAGCGATGCTCAGGAAAGCCATCACACCGCTCACTAGCACTTGGGTAAACATTTTGGCGATAGATAAATCTATGACAAATGCCCCAGTACGTTTAAATTTTTCCTTAATACTCATTACTTACCAAGTTTGGCGTTGATCTGAGCTTTGTAACCTGCCGCTTCAGCACCGTAGATTGCTTGGATACCAGTGTCACCCACTTTCACCAAACCACGAGCGCCCAGCTCTTGAGTCCAGTAGTCGTTACCTTTAACGATACTAGAATCTTTAACAGTGATACGTAGACGAGTGATACATGCATCTACGTCAACGATGTTTGCTTCGCCGCCTAGAGCTTCAATCATCGCTACCGCTTTAGCGTCGTCACCGCCGCCTGCTTTTGAAGCGTGGTAATCTTTCTTAGAAACAACCGCTACTGCGCTGCCTTTACGACCTGGAGTTTTAACATCGAATTTAAGGATGTACCAACGGAATAGGAAGAAGTAAACAAACGCGTAAACCACACCAACTACAGGAATGAAGTACCAGTGGTTATTAACACCAGTTAGACCAGGAAGCATACCGAACAAGCTGAAGTCGATGAAACCACCACTAAAGGTCATACCTACTTTCACGTTTAGGATATCCATTAGCAAGAATGAGATACCTGCTAGTGGCACGTGAAGTGCGTAGTAAAGTGCAGGAGACAAGAACAAGAAAGTAAATTCGATTGGTTCTGTAATACCTGTTAGGAATGCAGTCAATGCAACAGAGAACAATAGACCACCCGCAGCACGTTTATTTTCAGCATCCGCTAGCGTGTACATCGCGTATGCCGCTGCTGGAAGACCGAACATCATGAATGGGAATTTACCAGTCATAAAGTTAGTAGACGTGAAGTGAGAGAAGTCACCTGATGCTAGAGAAGCAAAGAAGATGTTTTGCGTACCCTTGATTAGCTCGCCTGCGATTTGTGCAGTACCACCGATCTCTGTTTGCCATAGTGGCAAGTAGAATACGTGGTGCAGACCAACAGGAATAAGTGAACGTTCAATGATACCAAAGATGAACGATGCAAAGTAACCGTTACCAGAAGCTGTCATTTCACCTAGAGCATTACCGATGAAGCCGAACGCAGCACCGAAGTATGGCCAGATAAAGGTTAGGATGATGCCGTAGAACAATGCAGCGAACGCACTGATAATAGGTACGAAACGCGCACCGCCGAAGAAACCTAGATAGTCTGGTAGACGTACGTCATGGTATTTGTTGTGCAGAGCAACAGTGATAGCACCTGCAATCAAACCACCAAACACACCCATACTTAGCGTATTTGAAATACCTAGGATATCAGCAAGAACCCCTGCGTAGTGCTCGCCCATCAGGACAACAGTGTTGGTTTCAGCATCAAGCATGCCGCCAACCACCAATGTTTTAGCAATCGCAACGTTCATTACAAGATAAGAAATTAGAGCAGCAAGCGCAGCCGCACCTTTTTCCGCGCGTGCAAAACCAACCGCGATCGCAAGAGCGAACATAACCGGAAGGTTAGCGAAAACGATACCACCAGCGGCGGTCATAATTTGTAGGAAGCTGTTTAGAGCAGTGCCATCTTGTAAGATGCCAATGTTATAGGCTTCGATCATGGTTGGGTTAGTAAAACTACCCCCAATCCCCAACATGATACCGGCAGCGGGCAAAAGCGCGATCGGTAGCATGATAGCTTGTGAAAGTTTACTAAAGAAACCTTTCATAGATTTATGCTCCTGATAAAGTTATTAGAATTGTATGGGCACTAACGGCACACCCCCATGGCCTTTAGGTTAGCACCTATAGAAAATGTAACTACTTGTAAGAGTATATTTTCCGGCTCTAAATATATCTTGATGCTCGACAAACTTTCTAGCGACTTAGAAAAATAAGTTCCAAACTAATATACAGATCACAATCCCTTCTCATTAATGAAAAGGATTTCAACACTACAACAGGCTGTTTTTTAAAGACTTTTAATCGAGCTTGATTAATTTCGGTGGGTAAACAAAATAGAGTCGAATGTTATTTTTTTAACATAATTATCATTTGTGCTAATTTTAGTCACGGATACAAAAAGCTGATAAGACCTAGCTCAAACTATGTGCTCAACCTCATTGAAATAAAAAAAAGAAGGCATGTTGCCTTCTTTTTGCGAGAAATTTAATTTTCACCGTAAAAAAAGTTTTTGGAAGTTTTGTGTTGTCTTTTCAGCAACTTCTTTCATACCTAGCCCTTTAAGCTGTGCAATATAGGCAGCAACTTCGACAACATAAGCGGGTTGGTTCTGTTTACCTCGATGTGGCACTGGAGCTAAATACGGTGAATCCGTTTCAATCAAAAGCCGCTCAAGAGGAAGCGCTTTGACCACCTCTTTAAGTTCTGTGGCTTGTTTAAAAGTTACGATACCCGAAATCGAAATGTAAAAACCCAGTTCCATCGCAGCTTCAGCAAAGGCCAGATCTTCGGTGAAACAGTGAATAACACCGCCACACTTTTGCGCCTGCCCCTCGCGTAAAATAGCCAAGGTATCCTGCCGAGCGTTACGAGTATGGATAATCAGTGGCTTGTTGAGTTCGACACCGAGCGCGACTTGCTGTTCAAAGCGCAATTTTTGCAGCTCTGCAGTTTCTGGCTCATAGTGATAATCAAGCCCTGTTTCACCAATCGCAACCACTTTGGAATGCTTAGCGTATTGATGCAAGGTATCCAGCGCAAAATCACTTTTGACGTCCAACGGATGGACACCACATGAAGCGTAGACATTGTCGTACGGCTCAATCATCTCCAACATAGCAGGAAAACTATCCAGAGTTACGCCTACAGAGAGTAATTCGGTGACATTTGCCGCTTTGGCTTTCGCGATAACGTCATCAATTCCTGTGTGTAGCTCTTGATAATCAAGCTTATCAAGGTGGCAATGTGAGTCTACATACATGTTTCACCTACAAAATGAGTTAACCAGTTAATAATCAGCAGCTCTTTATTAAGACCAGTATGCTGCTTTAAGTCACCAATCAAATACTGTAACTTTTGAGTTTGAGTATAGAGTAAGTCGTAGCCGCTTCGCTCTGCCAGTGCGTGAGCGCCCGGTGTGTGATGCGGCTGTTCAAGCCCGAAATGCACTTTTTGCGCGTCATTGAGCAGATACCAAAGCCAGATCAAACGTTGGTTATCGTCGCTCACAAGTTGCTTAGCAAGCTCAATAAGCTGACCTGAATCGCCACCACACAAAGCGATTAACTGCTGCTCTATTCCCTGATAAAGCTTATCATCGCCCTGCTCAACAAACTGCTGAGTCTTTAACGGTGACAAACCATTAATATGGGGTGCGAAATCCGGAATGGGCTTTGGGCATACCTTGCTAAGCCAAGCCGTTAACTGCTCTGCTTGAGGCGGCGTAACACGCCACTGCTGACAACGACTGACAATAGTTGGTAGCAATTGTTGGGCTTGATTCGCCACTAAAATAAAGATACAGCGTTCACTCGGCGTTTCGAGCGTTTTCAGCAGCGCGTTAGACGCCGATTCATTCATAGCATTCGCGGGCGAAATAACCATGACACGCATGCCTGACAGCTGGGATGACTCTTGTGCCAAACGATTACACTCACGAATTTGATCAACGGTAATCGTCTTGCCCGCTTTTTCCGGCGCAATAACATGAAAATCCGGGTGAGTCTGCGAGCGCATCAATTGGCAGCTATGGCAAAAACCACAAGGTTCGCTGTCAAAGTTAGTGCACATCAGCGCTTGAGTCACACGCTCGACAATTTGCTCTGCCCCCATACCATCCTCGGCCAATAATAGGCTCGCGTTTGAAAACCGCTTGGTTTCCAAATTGGATTGCCATTGCTGCCATAACGGCTTCAGCCAAGGATAGAGTTCTGTCGACATTAAGCGTGCTCCAGCCATTGATTCAACGCAGCTTGAATATCCGCTGAGACTTGCTCGATGGTTTGAGCTGCGTTAATGGTTATCACGCTTGAATCTTGCGCGGCTAATTCTAGATATCGTTCGCGAGTGCGCTCAAAGAAGCTGATGTCCATCTTTTCGATGCGATCCAGCTCTCCACGCCCGCGAGCGCGTTCAAGGCCAATACGTGGGTCAATATCCAGATAGAGGGTTAAATCCGGTTTGAAGCCGCCAAGAATGGTGGATTTTAGTGCCGCCATAGTCTCGGTGGAAATTTGTCGCCCTCCCCCCTGATACGCTTGTGATGACATATCGTGGCGATCGCCTACCACCCAAGCTCCAGCGTTTAGTGCTGGTTTAATAACCGTCTCAACTAACTGCACACGCGCGGCATACATAAGTAATAGCTCACTCATGTCCTGAAGTTCTTCACCTGCGTGTTCTTCTTTCACTAAAGCGCGCATTTTCTCGGCCAATACAGTGCCGCCCGGCTCGCGAGTATGAGTGATGTTATCAATGCCATGCTCTCGAAGTGTGGCCAATACCGCAGCGATGGCGGTACTCTTCCCCGCCCCTTCTAATCCTTCGATAACGATAAATTTTGCTGGTTTCATCTTTGACTTCTTAATACTTTCAAATAGGCTCGCACGGCGCGGTTATGTTCTGCCAGAGTTTTGGAAAAAACATGGCCGCCATTGCCGCTCGCCACAAAATACAGATAATGACTTTGCTCTGGGTTTAAAGCCGCTTGAATTGAAGCGCTACCCGGCATCGCGATCGGCGTCGGTGGCAAGCCGTTTATCACGTATGTGTTATACGGTGTTGGCTTGCGTAAATCTTGCTTACGAATGTTACCGTCGTAGGCATCTCCCATCCCGTAGATCACCGTTGGGTCAGTTTGCAAACGCATATGACGTTTAAGGCGATTGGTAAACACTGAAGCCACTCGGCTGCGCTCTGATTCTACCGCGGTCTCCTTCTCGATGATAGACGCGAGGATCAGTGCCTCATATGGGGTTTTCAGTGGTAAATCGGGCTTTTTGGTTTCCCACGCTTTATCAAGTACGCTGGTCAATTTAGCGTGAGCGCGTTTGAGAATATCAAGATCCGACGTACCCAAGGTGTAGTGGTAAGTTTCGGCTAAGAACAATCCTTCAAGTACTGATTTGTCGATATTGAGCGCCTCGGCAATCTGCTGTTCGCTCATGTCGTCAGTAACATGCTTAAGGTGTTCAGCGCTCTTTAGCGCCATGCGCCACTCTTTAAACTGGCTTCCCTCAACAAAGGTGATAGCAAATTGATGCTCTTTGCCTGAGATAAAGATGGTAAGCGCGTTTTGCAGATCCATCTCAGGCGTCAGCTGATAGGTACCGGCTTTAATCTGAGTCAGGTTTGAATATTGAAAACGCAGCAGCTTGGCATACATCTGGCGAGCAATGAGGTTTTCGCTTTCGAGTTGCGCCAGCACACGATTTAAACTGGTGCCTTGTTTAACGGTAAAAAGTTGGGGATGTTCGAGCTTTAACGGCTGAGCAATATAATTGGCGACTTGGTGAGTCACGTAAACATAGGCACCGATACATAAGACAATAGCAATCAATCCGAGTGCGATAAGTTTTTTTAGCACGACTTAAAATGCTCCTGAAGACGTCTGGTTTGTGTTCCGATCGAATAATGTAAGTCAGTAATAGCCACCACGGGCGCGACACCTAAAATCGCGTTGGTCATCAATACCTCGTCACTTTGCCTCAGATGCGCCAATGAAAAATGCCCAATGTCGACTTTAATGCCTTGGCTATCGAGTACTTCAAGCACGCTGCGGCGCATAGTGCCAGCGACCCCCGCTTGTTCAAGACTCGGGGTAAACCACTGCAATCCTTGGCGCCAAAACAAGTTCGCCATCGTAGTTTCAATAACGTTGCCTGTGATATCTAAAGCAACACCATCGATATACCCTTGCTGATCCATCTCTGCTTTGAGCAGAACTTGTTCTAAGCGGTTATTATGCTTTAGGCCAGCAAGCAGTGGATTGAGGCCTAGCTTTTGCTGACAAACACCAAGCGTAACGCCACTTTCAGCTAATACTTTGTAATGATTCGGATACGCAAAAGCGCTGATTGTAACATTAGCGGAGTGGGCTTGAGTAGGGCTGTATCCCCTTCCTCCTCGACCACGACTGATATGAATTTTGATCCCTGCGACAGAATCACTAAAAGCCGCCTGTTGTAGCCAAGCTTTCACCTGATACCAATCAGGGTTTGGAATCGCTAAGCGTTTGAGGCACTCCGTCATGCGTTCAACATGATAAGGCCAGCATATTGGCTCGCCATGTTTGGTCAAAATGGTGGTGAAACACCCATCCCCATATTGAAATGAACGATCATCTAGCTCGACCGTCTCGCATTTCTGTCCGTTTACCCAATACACTTAGCACTCCTTAGATACAAAAACGGCTCAATGCTGAGAGCACTAAGCCGTTTTAACACGAAATGATCGCGACCCAGTTAAATCTTTTTAAAGATTAACGAACCGTTAGTACCACCAAAGCCAAATGAGTTACATAGAGCGTACTCCATGCCTTCTACTTTACGTGCTGTGTTTGGTACCAGATCAATATCGAGATCGTCTTCTGGGTTATCCAGGTTAATGGTTGGTGGAACCATTTGGTCAACCAAAGACATAATGGTGATGATCGATTCAACCGAACCTGCAGCACCAAGAAGGTGACCGGTCATTGATTTGGTTGAAGAAACCAATACTTGCTTCGCGCCAGCTTCGCCAAGAGCACGTTTAATACCCTTAACTTCTGCAACATCACCAGCAGGCGTAGACGTGCCGTGTGCGTTGACATAACCGATTTGCTCGCCCGTTAGGCCAGCATCGCGTAGTGCTGCTTCCATTGCAAGCGCACCACCTGAACCATCTTCGCTTGGTGACGTCATGTGGTAAGCATCACCAGACATACCGAAACCAACCAGTTCAGCGTAGATTTTCGCACCGCGTGCTTTAGCATGTTCGTACTCTTCAAGCACGATAACGCCAGCACCATCACCGAGAACAAAACCGTCACGGTCTTTATCCCACGGGCGAGACGCTTTTTGCGGCTCATCGTTACGAGTCGAAAGTGCTTTTGCCGCGCCAAAACCAGCCATGCCAAGTGGCGTAGATGCTTTCTCAGCACCACCAGCAACCATAGCATCACAATCGCCATAGGCAATCATGCGTGCCGCATGACCAATGTTATGAAGGCCCGTCGTACACGCAGTTGAAATCGCGATGTTTGGACCGCGTAGACCACGCATAATGGAAAGGTTACCAGCAACCATGTTTACGATGGTTGATGGAACAAAAAATGGGCTAACTTTACGTGGGCCTTTTTCGACGAGCGCTTTGTGACCGTTTTCGATCAAATCTAGACCGCCGATACCAGAGCCAATAGCGACACCAACACGCGCGGCGTTCGCTTCGTTAACTTCGAGGCCAGAGTCATCTAGCGCTTGAATACCCGCTGCGATGCCGTATTGGATAAACAAATCCATTTTACGTGCATCTTTTTTAGACATGTACTCTTCGCAGTTAAAGTCTTTCACTAGACCTGCGAAACGAGTTGAGAAATTGGTAGTGTCAAAATGCTCGATATTCACGATACCACTTTGACCGGCTAGCAGGGCTTTCCAAGAGGATTCTACAGTGTTGCCTACCGGTGACAACATACCCATGCCAGTGACAACAACACGACGCTTGGACACGATTCTATTCTCCGGAATTGAAGTTGTTCTATGAGAGGTATAGAAGATAAAACACAGGCGGCCAGAAGGCCGCCTGGGAGAGATATTACTGAGCGCTGTTTACGTAATCAATTGCAGCTTGAACAGTAGTGATTTTCTCAGCTTCTTCGTCTGGAATCTCAGTGTCGAATTCTTCTTCTAGAGCCATTACTAGTTCAACAGTGTCTAGAGAATCAGCACCTAGATCATCAACAAATGAAGCTTCGTTTTTAACTTCTGCTTCGTCTACACCTAGCTGTTCAACAATGATTTTCTTTACGCGTTCTTCGATGTTGCTCATTTTTCTTTTCCTTTACAGATTTCGCTCTATGCGATGTTTCCGTAGTTTATTCGAACTATTGAAAGTTGCAAGGGGGTCCTTGCTGGTCAAACCACAAATTCGCGATTTTTACCGAAATTCAATACATTTTTGACTTAAATCATGCACAAATGTTGCGCAAAACATTGGCCATCTCCACATACTATAGGCGAAAATACCCAAAGAGAAACAACCAAAATTCTACCAACTTTGAGCATTAGACCATATACATGCCACCATTGACATGCAAAGTTTCACCAGTGATGTATGCCGCCTCTGGTGACGCTAAAAACGCAACAGCGGATGCGATTTCACGTGGGTCGCCTAAACGACCAGCTGGGACTTGAGACAAAGTAGCTGCACGCTGCTCGTCATTTAACGCTTTGGTCATATCCGTTTCAATGAAACCAGGAGCAACAGTGTTCACTGTTACACCACGAGAAGCGACTTCTCGCGCCATTGATTTAGTAAAACCAATTACACCCGCTTTCGCTGCAGCGTAGTTAGTTTGACCCGCGTTACCCATAGTACCGACCACAGAACCAACATTGATTATGCGACCGTTACGTTTTTTCATCATGCCACGCAACACAGCTTTAGATAAACGGAAGATAGATGTTAGGTTGGTATCGATGATATCGGTCCACTCTTCATCTTTCATTCGCATCAATAGGTTATCGCGAGTGATGCCTGCATTATTAACGAGAATGTCGATGGCGCCAAACTCATCGTTAATAGTTTTCAACACTGATTCCACAGAATCGATCTCAGTAACGTTCAAAGCGAGGCCTTTTCCGTTTGCACCAAGATACTCGCTGATCGCTGCTGCGCCGTTTTCTGACGTTGCTGTACCGATTACGGTTGCACCGCGCTCGACCAACAATTCAGCAATAGAACGGCCAATGCCACGGCTTGCGCCAGTAACAAGAGCGATTTTGCCTTCAAGATTCTTCATTTACTTTCCCTTTCTTACTTCGCCGCTTCTAACGAAGCCACGTCGTTTACAGCTGCACCGCTTAATGTCTTCACGATACGCTTGGTTAAACCGGTCAGAACTTTACCAGGGCCAAACTCAAGCAGAGATTCCACACCTTGGTCGCTCATCTTCTGCACGCTTTCAGTCCAGCGAACTGGGCTGTATAGCTGACGAACCAGCGCATCTTTGATTTTTGCAGGATCCGTTTCTGCAGCAACGTCGACGTTATTAATAACTGGAAGTGCTGGAGTATTGAACTCAATCGCTTCAAGCGCAACGGCAAGCTTGTCAGCCGCAGGTTTCATCAAAGCGCAGTGAGAAGGAACGGAGACAGGTAAAGGCAACGCACGTTTCGCGCCCGCTTCTTTACACAAAGCACCTGCACGTTCAACCGCATCTTTACTACCCGCGATAACCACTTGGCCTGGCGAGTTGAAGTTTACTGGAGAAACCACATCGCCTTGCGCCGCTTCTTCACACGCTTTGGCAATCGCGTCATCATCAAGACCGATGATCGCGTACATAGCGCCAGTACCTGCTGGTACGGCTTCTTGCATCAATTGACCACGCAGTTCAACCAGTTTGATCGCTTGTTTGAAGTCGATAACGCCAGCGCAAACCAACGCTGAGTATTCCCCTAAACTGTGACCAGCTAGGTTCTCAGGCTGAGCCAAACCAAGAGATTGCCAAACACGCCAGATAGCAACCGAAGACGCCAAAAGTGCTGGTTGAGTACGGAATGTCTGATTAAGATCTTCTGCTGGGCCATTTTGAACCAAAGCCCATAGGTCATAGCCTAATGCGTCAGACGCTTCCGCGAAGGTTTGTTTTACTACATCATACTGTTCGCCAAGCTCAGCAAGCATACCAACAGCTTGTGAACCTTGACCTGGAAATACGATAGCAAACTTGCTCATTTCTTTTTCCTATAGACAGAGTCAGAAAGAATAAGATGCACCTTTTTGTGCATCTTAAGTTTATGAATTCTTTGGGTTACCTAGAACTTAACCAGTGCTGAGCCCCAAGTAAAACCACCACCGAAGGCTTCAAGAAGCAGCATTTGTCCGCGTTGAATACGGCCATCTCGCACCGCTTCATCAAGCGCTGTCGGAACAGTGGCAGCAGACGTGTTGCCATGTCTATCTAGAGTGATCACAACTTGATCCAACGACATCGAAAGCTTCTTCGCTGTCGCAGAAATAATGCGATAATTCGCCTGATGAGGAACCAGCCAATCGAGCTCAGACTTATGCATACCGTTGGCATCTAAAGTGTCTTTTACCAGTTTAGACAACTGAGTCACTGCAACTTTAAATACTTCGTTGCCCGCCATATGCAGCCACTTATCGGCATCTTGACCGCGATGAGGTTGCTCAAGGCTTAATAATTCGCCAAATCGACCATCTGCATACACGTGCGTAGATAAAATGCCCGGCTCTTCGCTTGGACCTAATACCACAGCACCTGCCGCATCACCGAATAAGATGATAGTCGAGCGGTCTGTTGGGTCACAAGTTTTTGACAAAGAATCTGAACCAATGACAAGTACGTGTTTGCACATGCCCGATTTAATGTGCTGATCGGCAACCGATAGCCCGTAAATAAATCCTGAACATGCCGCAGCCAAATCAAAGGCAGGACAACCTTGGACACCAAGTTTGGCTTGAACTTGGCAAGCAGAAGAAGGAAAAGAGTGGCTACCACTGGTGGTGGCAACAATAATAAGATCGATGTCTTCCTTATTTATGCCCGCCATTTCGATTGCATTTTCCGCCGCGAATGCAGCCATATCGGCTACGGTTTCGTTTTCAGCTGCAATACGACGCTCTTTGATACCAGTACGGGTAACGATCCACTCATCGCTCGTATCTACCATTTTCTCTAAGTCTGCATTCGTACGCACTTGAGATGGCAGGTAGCTGCCAGTACCTAAAATTTTGCTATACATGAAGACTAATAATGCCTCTCGAGTAAAACCGCTTCCAAACGATCGCTTATACGGCTGGGTACCTGTCGTTTGACCTCGTGTATGGCTTCGCCAATGGCATTGACGACAGCCTCTACATCAGCACTTCCGTGGCTTTTAATGACGATGCCGCGCAATCCTAGCAAACTTGCGCCGTTATACTGGTCGGGGTTCAGTGTTTTTAGTTCATTAAATAATCCAGAAAACAATTTTCTTGCAATCCAGCCCTTTATCGAGGAGGCCATCATCCTCTCTTTCATCTTATCGATGAAAAGTTGGGCAGTTCCTTCACACGTCTTTAGGCACACATTGCCAACAAAGCCATCACAGACAACAACATCCGCTGCGTCGTGAAGTAACTGATTCCCCTCTATATACCCGATAAAATTCACTTCGTGGGTTTGGCTTAGCATCTCTGCACAGCGCTTCACAAGATCGTTACCTTTTATCTCTTCGGCACCAATATTCAGAATTGCGACGCGTGGTGCATGGCCAATAATCTCTTCGACCAACGCACTGCCCATTACGGCAAATTGAAACAAAGAATCTGCATCACTTGAGACATTGGCCCCAAGATCCAGCATCCACGTTTTACGTCCACTTGCTGTCGGTAATGCAGACACCAACGCAGGACGTTCAATTCCTGGAAGTAATTTTAGTCGGAAACGGGATAAAGCCATTAACGCACCGGTATTTCCGCCACTAACGCAAGCATCGGCTTTGCTGTCAGCGACCAGTTCTATGGCGGTACCCATTGAACTACCAGCACTTTTTCTTAACGCGAGAGAGGGTTTTTCTGTATTTGAAATCACTCGGTCAGTATGAATGATGCTCAAACGAGCATTAGGCTGATGACCAAGGTAGGACAACTGAGATGTGATCGAGTTCCGATCACCTATGAGGATCACTTTGAGCTCTGGGAAATGCGACAGTGCCTGCACGGCGGCAGGCACTGTGACGCGAGGACCGAAGTCCCCGCCCATTGCATCAAGTGCAACGGTTATATTTTGCAAAGGTCAACCTTACTTGTTGATAACCTTCTTGCCGCGGTAGTAACCTTCAGCAGTCACGTTGTGACGTAGGTGAGTTTCACCTGACGTTGCATCAACAGATAGAGCTGCTGTAGTTAGCGCATCGTGTGAACGACGCATACCACGCTTAGAACGTGTTTTACGGTTTTGTTGTACGGCCATGGACCCTACTCCTATCTAATGCTTAACGAATTACTTCTTTAAGCTTTTTAAAACATCGAATGGATTCGGTTTCTCTTCCACAACTTCTTCAGGAAGTTCGCCAAACACCATGTTATCTGAATCAACGCTACAATCCGCTTCATCATGCATTGCAACTTGGGGTAAGTTTAGAATGAACTCGTCTTCAATCAACTGTATTAAATCCACTTCACCGTACTCGTTCAGATCTACCAAATCGTACTCTTCCGGTGCTTCCTCTTCACTTTTGGCGCCTTTATTCGGCGTGTAAGTAAATTGGACATCGCACTCATGTGCGAAAGTTTCGTTACAGCGTTGACATTCTAATTCAACTTCGATGTTAGCTTTACCAGAGATAACAACGAGTTGCTGTTCATCTAACCCAAATGACAATGACACTTGAGCGTCGCGTTTAACGCCTTCGACTGAGTCCTGTAAACGCTTAAGCAAGCTCGCTTGAATGATACCATCATAATCAAGACGCTTTTGCGCAGCACGGCCAGGATCAACCGTTCGCGGTATTTTTACCTTTTGCATAGGGCGCGAATTCTATCTTCCAAATCTATTTGAGTCAAAGAAAAAGGACAAAAACTTGGAGTTTTTTTCCTTTTAAAAGCCAGAACTGGTCTTATGCCAAAATATTCGTTTATTCTTAGCAAAACCTTTCACGATTGTAATAGAAAATGGCAAATTACCAACTTGTTTTAGCCTCCACGTCTCCTTTTCGAAAAAGCTTACTGGAAAAATTGGCACTGCCTTTTGTCACCGCCGAACCTGATTGCGACGAAACCCCATACAGTAATGAATCGCCACAGGATTTGGTCATGCGTCTGGCACAAAAAAAAGCCCAATCCTGCGCCAATGCACCTCACCAATTGATCATCGGCAGTGATCAAGTGTGCGTCATCGACGGTGAAATAATTGGTAAGCCACATAGCCGTTCTAAAGCTATCGCTCAATTACAGCGCCAAAGCGGTAAAAGCATCACTTTCTATACTGGATTAGCACTGCATAACAGCGACAGTCAGCAAACCACCACAGTGCTCGATACGTTTACTGTCCATTTTAAATCGCTATCAACCAGCATGATTGAGAATTATGTTGATAAAGAACAGCCACTCAACTGCGCTGGCAGTTTTAAAAGTGAAGGCTTGGGAATTGCGCTGTTTGAGCGTTTAGAAGGCAAAGATCCCAATACACTGGTTGGGCTGCCGTTGATTGACTTAATTGAGCTATTGAAAGCCCAGGGCGTTAACGTTATTTGAACGCTTAACGAGACTTGGCATTGTTGAGTTTTGAAAATATTGTTGAGCTTGAATAAAGCGGCCTGCGATATCGCAGGCCATTCAACTACACGCGTCGAAGCCCATCCAGCACGCGCTGTAATTTCTCTTCCATCGGCGCATTCACGTCCATCCACTGCTCAGTTTTGGGGTGAATAAAACGAATGTTGGCTGCATGAAGAAACAATCTATCCAATCCTACCTTTGATGTGTACGCATCAAAGCGGCGATCGCCATAACGGTCATCCCAAGCAATTGGATGACCCGCATATTGAGTGTGAACGCGAATTTGGTGAGTTCGCCCCGTAATCGGACTTGCCTGGATCAGTGTCGCTTGCTCAAACGACTCAAGAATCTTAAAACGTGTTTCTGAAGGCTTGCCTTGTGGATTTACTCGCACAATGCTGTTGACTTCATTTTTCAGCAGCGGCGCGTTAATCACTTTACAGCTAGGCTTCCACTTACCCATCACGAGAGCAAAGTAATATTTGTTCACGGTCTTTTCTCGAAACTGAGCCTGCAGATGACGCAGAGCCGAACGCTTCTTCGCGACCAATAAAATTCCGGATGTATCACGATCGATGCGGTGCACCAACTCCAAAAAACGCGCATTCGGTCTTAGCGCACGCAGTGCTTCAATCGCGCCAAATTTCAAACCACTACCGCCATGAACAGCGGTGCCTGAAGGTTTGTTTAAAATCAGCAGATGTTCATCTTCGTAGATGATTTTATCTTCAAGTTCGGCTACTTTGTTGAGCTTGGTACTCGGGGCTTCGTCTTGTGGCTTTTCTGTCACCGTCACTGGCGGAATTCGTACCACATCCCCAGCTTCTAGCTTGTACTCTGCTTTCACGCGTTTCTTATTTACCCTCACTTCGCCTTTACGGAGAATTCGGTAAATCATACTCTTAGGTATACTTTTCAACTGGTTGCGCAGAAAGTTGTCAACTCGTTGGCCAGCCATATCATCGTCGATATCGACGAACTGGACTTGGGTTCTTATTTCACTCATGGCGATATTCTATCACTCACTGCTGCGCGATTTCACATTTTGTTGGTTCAATCATGGCGGTTTTCTATTTTTGATGTGAGCTATCATTCGATACGAACACATTTTCACCAGCATAGATAGTAAAGCAGTATTTTCTTACAAAATTTTCAAAAAAACAGCGACTTAAAGTTACAAAAAATGACTTTTTTTTAAGAACCATGATAATGCAGATTGCTGACTCTACCGCGTACTGCTATAGTTCACAGCTGCAATGGATGCTTTGCTTGCAATTATAAAAAAGCCCAGCATTTTTGAGCAAAAATTGAGTAATTTGCTGACAGTTAAAGTGCCGCATATGGCGTAAGACATTTTTAACCGTCAGTCGTTTGTTGCCCTACTCATCGTCATATCATGCTTAAGAGTATTTTCCGCCTATCGCGGTTCACAAGCAAACGTTTCGCTTGTGAAGACTGAAGTGCCCCAAGAGCATCCCTCCAGCCGGGAGGCTGTACCGATAAAGCCATGGGATCTGGCACCGTGAAGACGAACCAAGCAACAAAGACATAAAACGAAGAAATATAACGAGATTTTAAATGAAAAGAATGTTGATTAACGCGACTCAAAAAGAAGAGTTGCGTGTTGCTTTGGTTGATGGCCAAAAGCTGTTCGATCTTGATATCGAAAGCCCAGGTCACGAATCAAAGAAAGCGAATATTTACAAGGGACGTATCACTCGCATTGAACCAAGTCTAGAAGCTGCATTTGTTGATTATGGTGCTGAACGACATGGTTTCCTTCCTCTTAAAGAAATTGCCCGTGAATACTTCCCTCAAGGTTATACATATCAAGGTCGTCCAAGCATCAAAGAGGTGCTAAGCGAAGGTCAAGAAGTCATTGTTCAAGTCGAAAAAGAAGAGCGTGGCAGCAAAGGCGCAGCCTTAACCACCTTTATCTCTCTCGCTGGTAGCTACTTAGTTCTTATGCCAAACAACCCTCGAGCTGGCGGTATTTCTCGCCGTATCGAAGGTGACGAAAGAACACAATTGAAAGCTGCATTGAGCACACTGGAACTGCCTCAAGGTATGGGCTTAATCGTCCGTACAGCAGGGGTTGGTAAAAGTGCAGAAGAGCTTGAATGGGACTTAAATGTTCTGCTGAACCACTGGGGCGCGATCAAGCAAGCATCAGATTCCAATCCAGCACCATTCCTGATTCACCAAGAGAGTAACGTTATCGTTCGTGCGATCCGTGACTACTTGCGTCGTGATATCGGTGAAATCCTGATTGATAGCAATACCATCTATGAACGTGCTCTTGAGCATATTCGTTTGGTGCGCCCTGATTTCGTCAACCGTGTGAAAAAATACGAAGGCGAAGTGCCACTCTTTAGTCACTACCAAATCGAAAGCCAGATTGAATCCGCTTTCCAACGCGAAGTACGCTTGCCTTCTGGTGGCTCGATTGTTATCGACCCGACAGAAGCGTTGACATCAATTGATATCAACTCAGCACGTGCGACGAAAGGTGGTGACATCGAAGAAACCGCTCTGAACACCAACTTAGAAGCAGCAGACGAAATTGCACGTCAGTTACGTTTGCGCGACTTAGGCGGTCTGGTCGTTATCGACTTTATCGATATGACGCCAGTACGCCACCAACGTGAAGTCGAAAACCGTCTGCGTGATGCTGTACGTCTTGACCGTGCTCGTGTTCAGATCGGCCGTATCTCACGCTTTGGTCTGCTAGAAATGTCTCGTCAACGCTTGAGCCCATCTCTAGCGGAAGCGAGCCACCATATCTGTCCTCGCTGTTCAGGTACGGGCGTGGTTCGCGACAACGAATCTTTAGCGCTATCAGTACTGCGTTTGATTGAAGAAGAAGCACTAAAAGACAACACCGCACAAGTGCTGGCGGTTGTCCCTGTGCCTATCGCTTCTTACCTATTGAATGAGAAACGTCGCTCAGTTAATCATATTGAACGCATTCAAGAAGTTAAAATCACCGTTGTACCAAACTCAGACATGGAAACACCGCATTTTGAAGTGATTCGTGTTCGAGAAGGTGAAGAATTCGATCTCCTTTCATACTTGCTACCGAAAAAGCTTGATGAGATGAAAGAAGCGGAAGGCCGTGAAAGCTCTGATACCGAAATGCGACCAAAACGCATTGAAGAACCAGTGCTTAAGGGCTTCGCAGCGCCGGCGCAATCTGCGCCCACACCAGCGCCTACGCCAAAACCTGCCCCAGTGGCAGAAGCGCCTGCGCCTGCAGAACAGCCGTCGACTCCAGGTCTATTTGGCCGCTTTGTTAAAGCACTTGGTAGCCTATTCGGTTCATCTGAAGCTGAAACCGCTCAAGATAAACCAGCGCAAGAGCCTGAAGAAACTCAAGCACAAGACAACCAGAATCGCAACAATCGTAATAACCGTAATCGTCGTGGCCGTAATGATCAGCAACGTCGCACTAATGGTAATCGCGACAACGCGAAACGCGGTGAAACCAATCGCGATAAAGCGAAGAAATCGCCACGTGACGAAGCGCCAAGCGATAATAACAACGCAGACAACCGCACCAAGCAGCAAGCTCGTAAGAAACCGCAAGATCGTCGCAACAACAAACGCAACGAAGATGCGAAAGCAAGCAAAGTCGCTGAGGAAGGTTTGAAGCTAGCCGCTGAAGCTCATGTTACTGACAAGCCGAAGGCAGCGCCAAAAGCTGAAGAGAAAACCGCGAAAGTTAAAGAGCGTCGTCAAAAACGCAAACTGACCAAGCAAGTTCGCGTTCAAAACCAAGAACAATTAGCAGAGCAAGCGGCCCAAGAAGAGCTTGCAGCAGCCGTTCAGGTTGAACAAGAACAGCAAATTGAAGCGGTTGTTGAGCAAGACGCAAATGTCGATGCTAACCAAGAAAATGGCAAACAACGTCGCAACCGTCGCTCACCTCGTCACTTACGTGCTAGTGGTCAACGCCGCCGTCGCGGTCGTGATCGTCGCCCTAACCCATTCCGCCTACGTAAAGGTGGGGTTGCCTCTCCTGAGATGGCAATGGGTAAAGTGATGCCACGTTATGACCTAGCGAAGAAAGTCGACAAAAAACCGGCTCAAGAAGTACTTGAAACACGCGTAATTGGCGGTGTCGCTTGTCCTGAAATGGCGATGGGTAAAGTCATCATTCCGAGCCAAGCAATCAAAGTTGAAGCAGCTTCAATCAAACCTGCACAACCAGAACGCATCGTTGAGGAAGTCATCACCGCTCCTGCTGTGACCGAAGACTACCACGCAGAGCCTGAGTTGCAGCAATCTGAACCAGCATTGCTCGCAGGCGATAAACCAGCGCCAATCGTTCAAGCCGTAAAAGCTGACGATGCTGTCAAGGCAAACAATGTTGCCAAGGTAGAAGCTCAGTCAGTTGCTGTAGAAGAAGTGGTTGCTGAAGAGGTCGCTATAGAAGCACCTATTGTAGAAGCAGCGGTTGCAGAAACCCAAGAAGCAATGGTTGAGGCGCCACAGGCACCAGCACCAGTTGTAGCAACGGTAGCTGATAAATCAGAAGCTAAGCCTAGCAAAGCATTTAAAGGCCACGCAGCATCAGCAATGACAAAAGCGCCGGGTAGTAATGAATTAAAAGAAATTACTATCGTAGCCGCTGAGTTCCGCACTGAGCGTTACAACTCACGCGGTGCAGGTAGTCAATTCGCGACTAATCAAGCCAGCGCTGGAATGTCAAAAACCAGCTTCTAAGTGCATAGCACTTATCAGTAAAAATCCGCCTTCTTAGAAGGCGGCTTTGGTTTACAGCCCCCTAAAAGGGGGCATTCCTTCGCTGTTAGTTCATTTTCAACTCTAACTGTGCCTCATATTCTTGATCTTTCTTGTCTTGATGCCTGACATACCGCCTGATGATCTCTTCATTTACACCGACTGTATCAACAAAGTACCCTCTCGCCCAAAAATGATTACCCCATAATTTCTTTCTAATATACGGGAATTTATTAAACAATCGGATAGCTGAACGCCCTTTCAATATCCCCATTAAAGTCGATATCGATACTTTCGGTGGGACTATCACAA
>NZ_FNDD01000019.1 GCF_900100015.1 Vibrio xiamenensis
CTACAGGGGTGTAGCTCCAATTGGCAGAGCAGCGGATTCCAAATCCGCGTGTTGGGAGTTCGAATCTCTCCACCCCTGCCATATTTAAGAAGCCTCAGCAGTAATGCTGGGGCTTTTTTACATCTATAGCTTGGGTATTTGTGGATGCAGTTCCAATTATCAGAGCAGCGGATTCCGCTAATACCAAAAGTCGTCGCGTGTTGGGAGCTTGTAGGCAAGTCCCATCGAATCTTCGGTGCGCCGATCCAGTCCATCATTGCCATATATAAGAAGCCTCAGACTAGGCGTCCCCGTCTAAATACTGGGTTTTTTTACGTCTGTAACTTGGGTATTTGTGTCGTAGTTATAATTGGTAGAGTAGCGGATTCCGCCAATATCAAAAATCGGCGCGTGTTGGCAACTGGAGCGTCAGCTCGGTCGAATCGTCGGCGTACCGACCCACACCCCTGCCATATTTACAAAGCCTCAGACATTTATCCTATTTGAGGATTATAAGTTCTTCGATGTAACCCTCATAGGCTTGCTGTCTTCTATCGTTAAAACAAAATTGAGAATTATTCTTGAGCTTTGGTTACAATTCCTACACTTATTGCCATTGGATTGTTAAAGGATGAACTATTCTCGTCGCCAATTTATACAAACATCTTTTGCTCTTGCGGCGTTATCTGCGCTACCAGCTTGTACAATGCAGCGAAGTCGTAAGTCAGATGGGCAGCTTGTTTATGACCTTACAGCGCAGCCTGCAACGGCAGAATTGGTGCCTGGGTATACTTCTCAAGTACTTGGCTTCAATGGGCTTATACCGGCGCCAACGATACGCTGTCGGCAAGGCGAGAAGGTCACAATACGATTTACCAATAGGTTATCAGAGCCAACGACGATTCACTGGCATGGATTAAGAATTCCAATTGAAATGGATGGAGTGCCTTTTTTAAGTCAGCCACCGATTCAACCGGGTCAAACTTTCGTTTATGAGTTCACTCCACCAGATGCGGGTACATTTTGGTACCATCCGCATATGAATAGCGTCGTCCAACTTGGTAAAGGGTTAGTTGGCTTGATCGTTGTTGAAGAATCCGATCCGGTAAAATTCGATCAGGAAAAAGAGATCGCGATCAAACATTGGCATTTAGATCACCATGGAGCGTGGAAAGATCTCATGATCCCTCGTTTAAGCGCGCGAATGGGTACTCCCGGAGAGTGGGGGACGGTCAATGGACAACATAATCCAACATATTCGATCCATGCTAATGGTACGACGCGCTTACGTATCGCCAACGTTGATAACACGCTGACTTATCCTATTCGTATCGAAGGTGTCGAAGCTTGGGTCATTGCCATTGATGGCAATCCTGTTAAAAGCCCCTATAAGCTGGCTGAGCATAAAATAGGCCCAGGTATGAGGCTTGATATCAGTTTTGTCGCACCTAAAGCCGGGGAGAGCGTTTATGTTCGTTATATGAAAGGTAAATTCCCGTTTCCCCTTTGTGAATATCAATCTCAGCCATCAAATTTTGCGAGTTCTCGCTCTTTACCTCAGCTACCGCTTAACCCGATTCCCGCACCAGACATTGCAAATGCTGAGCAAATCGATTTTGTTTTTGAGTGGCAGGGAGCTGTAACACCAGCGGATAAATCAGGTAAAGCGCAGCCTTCATTCTGGTTGATGAACAAGCGAGCTTGGGAGGGAATGAGTGCGGATAATATACCTGAGCCGTTGGCTAAATTGCGATTGGGCCAGAGCTACATTTTTAACTTGAAGAACGTCACTCAATATCATCACCCAATCCATCTGCACGGTCATACCTTCACAGTTTTGGAATTAGATGGCAAACCTCTCGAGAATCCTTTCCATACCGATACCGTATTACTGGGTAAAAATGGCAGTGCTAAAGTTGCGTTTGTTGCCGACAACCCAGGTCGCTGGATGTACCATTGTCATGTGATCGAGCATCTTAAGACCGGATTGATGGGATATATCCAGGTTGCGTGACTCCTGTAACTTTTCAATTTGTTTCATTTTTTAAAGGATTTACCCTGATTATTTTAAAGGTAAGTTAGCACATATTTTAATCAAAATTAGATCAACGACTCGTTGTAAGGAATTTTCATGGGACAATTTTCAATTTTGGGCTTCATAGCTTTAGGTGGGGCGGTAGGTGCGTGTTCGCGTTATTTGATCTCTGAACTTTGTATTCTTTTGCTCGGGCGTGGTTTTCCCTACGGAACCTTGACTGTGAATATCGTTGGTTCGTTCATTATGGGACTTCTAATGGCAATGTTTCAGAAGGAGTTGCTTGCGGTTGAACCTTGGCGCCAAGTTATCGGCTTAGGCTTTCTTGGTGCGCTAACAACATTTTCTACTTTCTCAATGGATAACGTTATTTTGATGCAGCAAGGCGCACTGTTAAAAATGGGTCTTAACGTCGTACTTAACGTCGTTTTAAGTATCTCTGCTGCTTGGGTAGGGTTTCAAATGTTAACTAAAGGGTAGTTTTTTCGTTAACGACTTGGTTTCGCCAAAACATCTGCTTATAATCGATTTTACTTGTCGGAGTGCCAAAAAGGCTGAGACCGTTTATTCGGGATCCGTTGAACCTGATCTGGTTAGTACCAGCGAAGGGAACAAGAGAAGAGATTAGCATTAGGAATACATCCTGATTCTCCTTTCCTTAGATCAAGATGCATTTTGCATCTATTCACTCTTGTTGCATCTATCCGTCAAGCATTTCATCCCCAAAATAGGAAAAATGCTATGTCGAGTCGAAAGCAATCTAGGCTAAATGCCAAGCAATTTATTGATAATTTAAGCGTCCAAACTTACCCAAATTCTAAAAAAGTTTATTTGCAGGGAAGTAGTGAGGATATCCAAGTGCCAATGCGAGAAATCGCTTTGTCCGATACTTTAGTCGGTGGCACTAAGCAAGAACCTCGCTTTGAGCCCAATCTACCTATCCGTGTTTACGACACTTCCGGTGTTTATACCGACCCTAATCACAGTATCAATCTGTATCAAGGCTTGCCCAAGTTGCGCCAAACTTGGATAGAAGCTCGTAATGACAGCCAGACACTTGCCCAAGTGAGTTCCCATTATGCTCAACAGCGCCTAGCAGATGATACGTTAGACGAGCTACGCTATGGCAATCTACCGGTAGTGAGAAAGGCGAAACCGGGTAAGTGTGTCACTCAACTGCATTACGCGAGGCAAGGAATCATTACTCCTGAAATGGAGTTTATTGCTATTCGCGAGAATATGGGACGAGCTCAATATAGCGATGAAGTGCTTAATCAGCAGCATCCAGGCGTTAGCTTTGGTGCGCATCTACCTAAGCAAATAACCGCTGAATTTGTGCGTCAAGAAGTCGCCCAAGGGCGAGCGATTATTCCTTCCAATATCAATCATCCAGAAAGTGAGCCGATGATTATTGGGCGCAATTTTCTCGTTAAAGTGAATGCTAATATCGGTAATTCTTCCGTTTCTTCTTCGATAGAAGAAGAGGTCGAAAAGCTGATTTGGGCAACCAAGTGGGGTGGAGACACGGTTATGGATCTCTCCACTGGGCGCAATATTCATGAAACGCGAGAATGGATTTTGCGCAATAGTCCTGTGCCGATTGGCACGGTCCCTATGTATCAAGCATTAGAGAAAGTAAATGGTATCGCTGAGAATCTTAATTGGGAGGTGATGCGCGATACTTTGATCGAACAGGCCGAACAAGGTGTCGATTACTTCACCATCCACAGCGGAGTGTTGCTGCGTTATATTCCGATGACGGCCAAGCGTGTTACTGGCATCGTCTCTCGCGGTGGTTCTATCATTGCAAAATGGTGTTTAGCACATCATCAAGAGAGCTTTCTCTATACTCATTTTCGTGAAATTTGTCAGATTTGTGCTCAATACGACGTCGCACTATCGCTTGGTGATGGATTACGCCCGGGCTCAATAGCGGACGCTAATGATGAAGCTCAGTTTGCTGAGTTACGAACCTTAGGCGAGTTGACTAAGATCGCTTGGGAATACGATGTTCAAGTCATTATCGAAGGCCCCGGTCATATTCCTATGCATATGATTAAGGAGAATATGGACCAGCAGTTAGAACACTGTCACCAAGCGCCATTTTACACCTTGGGCCCTCTTACAACCGATATTGCACCGGGCTATGACCATATCACTTCAGGAATTGGTGCTGCTCTGATTGGCTGGTACGGCTGCGCAATGCTGTGTTACGTGACCCCAAAAGAACATCTTGGCTTGCCGGATAAGCAGGACGTTAAAACCGGATTGATTACTTATAAGCTCGCTGCTCATGCTGCCGATTTGGCGAAAGGCCACCCAGGTGCGCAAGTTCGCGATAATGCATTATCAAAAGCACGCTTTGAATTTCGCTGGCGAGATCAGTTTAATTTGTCGCTTGACCCTGACACTGCACGCGAATTTCACGATCAAACACTACCGCAAGAATCCGGAAAAGTTGCCCATTTTTGCTCTATGTGCGGCCCTAAATTTTGTTCAATGAAAATCTCACAGGAGGTGAGAGAGTACGCACGCGACAAGCAGCAGTTCACATCAGATGCGAATATCTCAGTGCAATTGCTCGATGACCCGCTCGAAGGTATGCGTCAAAAATCGAAGCAATTTTTGCAGTCAGGTTCTGAGTTATATCACCCAGCGTCTGCGTTAAATGATTGTGCGGAGGAATAGCTTTGAATATCTACTTTCCCGAGCACTTGGTGCATTTAACGGAGCGAGTACAGCGTTGTTTGCTACTCGCCAATCGTTATGGATTTGATATCGACAACGTCCGTCTTAGTGTTTCTCGTCAGCCTTGGTTTGTGGTTAAAAATCGAGATGATGTGTTATCTATTACCACCGATCTGTTTGAGTACGTTGGCGGGAATCATAATCATCAAGCTATCGACTTGTTTATTCGCTATCGTCACGATAACGCTAATGACATAGACAAGCGCATCAAGACATCAGTCGCTATCAATCTCTTCGACAACGAGAAGTTTTACGATACATGGTCGTTACCGCAGTCGTGTAACGCGATATTTAATCTTACTTCATTAGCCGATTCACAAGCTCATTTCTGTTGGTTGATTACGTTACTCGCATTGGACTTTTTACTCGAGGATGCAATTGTTATTGCTCGCGGCATGGATAATGTTTCACGTGAAACATGGCCTATTCATATCGATGACTTTCCTAAAGTCGAAGTAAAGGATCGCAAACTCACAGGCTGGCTACCAAATTGTAATCACAGTGACTTCCTTCTGATTGACGCAGAGAAGTTTAGACTTTACCCAGTGGTTGATAGTGTCGATTGGCTTGAGCGTTGCCTGAAACTTGGGGTGAAAACGGTTCAGTTACGTATCAAGAATCAACATCAATCTGACCTCGAAGCTCAGATTATCGAAGCGGTTCGACTGGGTAATCAATACTTGGTTCAGGTGTTTATCAATGACTATTGGCAACTGGCTATTAAGCATCATGCTTACGGCGTTCACCTGGGGCAAGACGACCTCAATACCACAGACTTAGAACAGATTCAGCAGGCCGGTATTAGGTTAGGGGTATCCACTCATGGTTATTTTGAGTTGCTACGAAGCATTCAAATATCACCAAGCTACATTGCGCTTGGGCATATCTTTCCAACCTCAACCAAACAAATGCCCTCAAAACCACAAGGCTTAGTTCGCCTTGGCCTCTATCAACAACTAGTCTATTCGATGATGTCGTCCTTGAATACCCCTGAGCGTTTCGTTCCAACGGTCGCCATTGGTGGTATTGATTTGGATAACGCGGCTGAGGTTCTACGCTGCGGCGTAAACAGTATTGCCGTGGTAAGGGCAATGACACAAGCCAAGAATTGCTCTTCTATAGTCAGCCAATTCGAGCAAATCATGGATAAAGATATCGTTTTGCAAAAGGAGTATTGCGATGCTGAGTGATCAGGAGTTTGTCCGTTACCAACGTCAAATTGGCTTAGCTGAGATTGGAGAACAGGGACAGATTAATCTGAAAAATGCCCATGTATTGGTTATCGGTTTGGGCGGTTTAGGCAGCGTTGCATGTTTGTATTTGGCTGCGGCGGGTATTGGCAAATTGGTATTGGTTGATAATGATCGGGTTGAGATGAGTAATCTGCAGCGTCAGGTTAGCTATCGCCAATCAGACGTTGGGTACGCAAAAACAGAGGCACTCCATCAGCAACTACATTCACTCAATCAGAATTGCCAAATCCGTTGTGTACACCGAAGAATGGACGACAAGCAACTTGAACTTGAGGTGTGTTTGGCAGATGTTATTTTGGACTGTAGTGATAACTTCGCCACTCGTCAGCAGCTTAACCGAGTTTGTTATCGATACGCTAAGCCGCTAATTTTTGCCTCTGCGACCGGTTGGCAAGGGCAGTTTGCCATCTTTGATTTTTCTCATCCATCGAGCAGAAATTATGGTTGCGTTAATTGTTTGGTTCCTGATTCAGGTGATCATTCACCAACTGTGTCCGGTTGTCAGCAACTTGGAATTATTGGCCCGGTGGTGGGGTGTTTGGGAAATTATCAAGCCTTAGCGGCGATTCAATATCTTGCTTGTAATGCGTTCTTAACAGAGTGCGGAGTTCTGCATTGTTTTGATGGCACAGCACTGCGTTGGAGTCAGTTTGAGTTAAAACACGATTCGAACTGCTCGGTTTGCCAACCTCAAATGCTCGTAGAAACAGGGGCAAATTCTGCTCAGAATACCGCCTTACGTTCGAGGTGCGAGTCATGAATCCAAACACCAAAGTTACTATTTTATTCAACGGACAACCATTGGATGTAGCTGTGGGTGATTCTGTCGAGCGGGTAATTGAGCGAATTGCTCCACACTTAAATCAAGGCTATGTTGCGGCGGTCAATAATATTATTGTGCCGCGAAGCGAATGGTCAGCACACCTGGTTCATCAAGATGATGCACTGTCGTTATTTCAAGTCGTGGCGGGAGGGTAAATGGATATGTTAACGATTGCTGGACAGAAATTTGAGTCGCGGTTGTTTACTGGAACTGGCAAGTTCAGTTCTTCAAAGGTAATGATTCAAGCCCTTCAAGCAAGTGGATCTCAAATGGCAACCATGGCGTTGAAGCGCGTTGACTTGATAAGCCAATCTGATGACATTCTGGCGCCTCTTATGGAATCGGGAATTAAATTGCTGCCGAATACCTCTGGTGCTAAGAACGCAAAAGATGCGATTTTTGCCGCCGAATTAGCACGCGAAGCACTTGGTACCAACTGGATTAAATTGGAAATTCATCCCGACCCCAAATACCTTTTCGCTGACCCAATCGAGACTTTGTTAGCTGCAGAGCAACTCGTGAAGTCGGGTTTTGTAGTGTTGCCTTATTGTCATGCCGACCCGGTGTTGTGCAAGCGTCTAGAGCAAGTTGGCTGTGCGGCGGTTATGCCATTGGCCGCACCCATTGGTAGTAATCAAGGTTTGGTTGCTCGCGAGTTTCTACGCGTTATTATCGAACAGGCTAATGTACCTGTGGTGGTAGATGCGGGAATTGGTGCGCCATCGGATGCCGCTCTGGCGATGGAGATGGGTGCTGATGCGGTACTGGTAAATACGGCTATCGCAACAGCGAAACATCCAGCCAGTATCGCTCGAGCATTTCGTTTGGCGGTTGAAGCGGGAAGGGTGGCTTATGAATCTGGAATAGCGTTGACCACGCAATCCGCTATGGCGTCTAGTCCATTGACTGAATTCCTTGACGATCTATAGGGAAGGTAACTATGTCATTTATGGATATTTATCGCGGTTTAGAATGGGACGATATTAAACTGTCTATTTACGCGAAAACCTCCGCTGACGTTGAGCGTGCTTTAGCGACATCTTCGCGTGACTTAGAAGATTTCAAGGCGTTAATTTCTCCCGCTGCAGAACCCTATATTAAGCAGATGGCGCAGATGTCGTATCAACTGACCAGGCAACGTTTTGGCTTTACCATGGCTTTGTACATTCCGCTTTATCTTTCCAACTTGTGTTCGAACTCATGTACCTATTGTGGTTTTAGTATCGATAACCGACTTAAGCGCCGTACATTGGGTGAGTTTGAAATCGAACAGGAAATCGCAGCGATTAAGCGCATGAAATTTGATAGCGTGTTATTGGTTACCGGTGAGCATCAGACCAAAGTGGGAATCGATTATTTTCGTCGCGTATTACCTTTGGTTAAGCAACACTTCAATTATGTGGCAATGGAAGTTCAACCACTGGAGACACATGAGTATCAAGAACTTCGTCTATTGGGTTTGGATGCGGTGATGGTTTACCAAGAAACCTACAACTCACACACGTATGCTCAGCATCATTTGCGTGGCAACAAAACTGACTTTGAGTTTCGACTGCTCACTCCCGATCGTTTAGCGCAAGCTGATATCGATAAGATAGGAATAGGTGCTTTGATTGGACTTGATGATTGGCGCGTGGATTGTTTCTACACTGCCGCTCATTTGAGTTATTTAGAAACTCGTTATTGGCGGAGTCGATATTCAATTTCGTTTCCGCGCCTTCGGCCTTGTGCAGGAGGAATTCAACCCAAATCTTTGATGAGTGATAAGCAGCTTGTGCAGTTGGTCTGCGCTTTTCGTTTGCTGAACTCACACGTTGAGCTGTCTTTATCAACGCGCGAGTCTGCAACATTTCGTGATAATCTTTTGCCATTAGGCATTACTTCAATATCGGCAGGTTCAAAAACTCAACCTGGCGGTTATGCGCTAGCCGATGTTGAGTTGGAGCAGTTTGCTATCAGTGACGAGCGTACCCCAAGTGAAATAGAAGCTCTGCTTCGCAGACAAGGTTTTGCTCCGGTTTGGCAAGATTGGCAAAGAGGGTATTCCGGTTGAATGTTTCACGTGAAACATATTGCTCACTTAAATAAAAAAGGCCACCGCGAGGAGGCCTTTGGTTTTAACAGTGTCAGAATCAATTTATCAGCTATGTCAAAGCGGCGATGTTGCTTGCTCAAGCCAAGCTTTCACATCGCCGTCAACGAGCGGACTTACCGCTTGCCAAACTTTCTGATGGTAGTCATTCAACCAAGCAAGTTCAGGGCGTGTGAGCATGTTGACATCGATATTACGTTTATCAATCGGGCAACGAGTGAGTGATTCAAATGCCAGCGTTGGCAAATCGCCTTGGCTTGGAAGTTCAACGACCAGCTCTAAGTTCTCAATGCGAATACCAAATCCGCCAGCGCGGTAATATCCAGGTTCGTTAGAAAGCACCATACCGGGTAGCAAAGCAACGGCATTCTGACGTTTTGAAATACTTTGTGGACCTTCATGAACGCTAAGGAAATGGCCGACGCCATGGCCAGTGCCATGGTCATAGTCAAAGCCTTCAGCCCATAAGAATTGACGAGCAAGAGCGTCCAGCTGTGGACCCGTTGTACCTTGCGGAAAACGGGCGCGAGCTAATGCGATATGACCTTTTAGCACTAACGTGAACTGATGAATCATTTCTGGGCTTGGTTGGCCAATCGCAATGGTGCGAGTGATATCTGTTGTACCGTCAAGGTACTGACCGCCTGAGTCAACCAAGTATAACGAGTTATTAGGTAACTGGCCCGGAGCTGGTTGGTTCTCGTGGTTGTAGTGACACATCGCGGCATTGCTGCCCGTTGCTGAGATAGTGTCAAAACTCAAATCCATTAAGGTTGGATCTTGCTCGCGAAACGCTTGTAGTGTGTCAGAAATAACGGCTTCGTCATGAAAATGACCCGCTGCAACTTGTTCGTCCAACCAGTGCAGGAATTTAACCATTGCTGCGCCATCACGAACGTGACACGCTTTCATGCCCGCAACTTCAACCGCGTTTTTCGCTGCTTTAGGTAGTAGGCAAGGATCGGCTTGGGCAATGATCTCAGCGCCGGCATTTTGTAGTGTTAGACTGAACCAAGCGTTACTGGTGTTTGGATCAAGTAGAACTCGTTTTGCACTTAATGTTTCAAGGCGTGCTTGCAACTCACTTGGCGCATAGACAGAAACACCTTCACCAACGTGTTGTTTGAAGCCATCGACGACGCGATTTAATTCAATAAAGAACTCTACGTCACCGGTGTTGTGAATGATGGCGTGGGATAGCAATACAGGTAGGCGTGAGACATCAAGACCACGAATATTCAGTAGCCAAGCGATCGAATCTAGCGAGGTGAGTACCGCGCTATCCACATCATCTTGGCTAAGTAGCGTTGCGATTTCTTCTCGCTTACTCGCGCTACTTTGACCAACGCTATCGAGATCCATCAGGCGCATTTCTGAAACCACAGCTGCGGGGCGATCACTCCACAATTCATCAACTGGATTGCTAGTTAGGATCTCTAGCTGGTGGCTAGCGGCTAACTTACTTTGTGCCAAATTTAGCCACGCGCCGCTGTGCATGCGTGGATCGATAGCAATTTTGCCGTGTTTGGTTACATTGGTTTTTACCCAGTCCAGGGCAGGCTCGTTGACGAGATGACGGTATTCAAATAACTCGTTGGGCACTTCTTTAGTTACTTGTACGGTATAACGACCATCGACAAAAATAGCGGCTTTGTCTCGGCTGATGACAGCGACACCCGCAGAGCCGGTAAAACCAGTCAACCAATGTAAACGTTCATTATGAGCAGGTACGTACTCGCCAAGAAATTCATCTTCATGCGGCACCATAACAGCGTCTAGTTGTTGCGTTTCGAGCCATTGGCGAATCGCGTTAACGCGCTGTGCAATAATATCGTGCATCTGTGATTCCTTAATTGTTATTCGTCCTTAATGGAATGATTAGGATGTCGTACCCCGGGCCGACATGGAGGGATAAGCTACTCCTTTTGCTTGAACCCTGCAAATTATCTGAGCGGTTTGGTTTTGTCCTCAATCATATTCTTAAGCCAGTGTAGGGCTGGATCTTTTGCTCGGTCGCGGTGCCAAAATAAGGTATACGCCATTGGCGGACATTCAAGTGGCAGAGGTCGAATCTCCATACCTAACTGCTTCGCGGTTAATTGCACAAAATGACGCGGGGCAGTGAATATAAAATCGGTGTGATTACACAAGCTTGCAGCGCTATTAAAATCAGGCACAGTAATCGCGATATTGCGCTTTCTACCCATATCCGCTAGCCGGTAGTCAAGTAACCAACGTTCGCTGCCATCGCAGCGAACTTGGACGTGGCGAAGTTTCAAAAACGTTTCTAAGTTCCATTCTTGAGTTAGTGCGTGGTGTCCAGCGCGCATCATACACATATGGGTATCGCGATAGATTTCCATTTCACAGATGTCATCCGGTGTGATCATCGTATGTTGGGATTCACTGCTTTCAATATCCTTACCCGTTAATCCAAAATCCAGCTGCCCAGATTGAATTTGCTTAAAGGTTTGGTCGCTCCACACGTGAGTACTAAGCGTCACATTTGGCGCCAAGCGAAAAATATCTTCGAGGAAGTGAGGCATAATCAAAGGGTAAACACTCTCGACCGAAGCGATTTCAAATCGGTAATCACTGGTTTGAGGATCAAAGACCTCAGGTTCGGAGATATGTTCAAGGTGATGGATTAAAACGTCGAGCTTGGGTTTTAGGTACAAGGCTCTTGGGGTTGGTTTAAGACCATAAGAGTGGCGTGTGAATAACGGATCATCAAATTGCGTTCTTAGTTTAGCCAAAGACTTGCTCACCGCAGATTGACTCAGGTATAAACGTTGAGCGGCACGCGTGACATTGAGTTCTTCAATGAGGACTTTTAAACATACCAAGAGATTTAAGTCTATTCGCGAGAGTTTTTCGATAGGCATAGCAACATTCTCATATGGAATATCATAAATGAGCACATATCATTTATGGTCATAACGAAAGCTCGCATAGAATGAGACCTGTTTCAATGCTACGTCGATGGTTTTTGTGAAATCAACTCCTGCTTATGGCGCCGAAAAACGCCAGTTTATGTTACTTATTTTGTTGGTTCTGTTTAGTCCGCTTGCGATAGATATTTATCTTCCTGCTTTACCGCAAATCGCAGAGTCGTTTCACGTGGAACACACGTTAGCCCAGGACACTATTTCTCTATTTCTGTTTGCAATGGGTATTGGCCAGTTGGTGGCGGGGCCCCTTGCAGACAAATACGGTCGTCGAACTGTTGCATTGGTAGGTATCGTCATCTATTTGATCAGCGCCTTGTTGGCGTGGGGCGCTCAAACGATTGAATGGATGTTATTGGCGCGCTTGCTTCAAGGCATAGGTGCATGCGCAACATCGGTAGCTGCTTTTGCAACAGTTCGCGATACATTTGGCCCTGAAAAAAGTGGCAAAATGATCAGTTATCTTAATGGCGCAATATGCTTTATTCCGGCACTAGCGCCGATTTTGGGTAGCTGGTTAACGCAAACCTTCGATTGGCGAGCTAATTTCAGCTTTATGGCGTTATATGCCTTAGTGGTTGGTGGTGCGCTTTGGATAGGAATGAAAGAAACCAATCCAAGCCCACAGAGCGGTAAAGTCTTTCACGCCAACCGCTATTGGTCAGTGCTGAAAAATCCGATGTTCTTGTTTCACGCTAGCCTTTGTATGCTATCGATGGCGGTGATTTTAGCCTACGTCACATCAGCGCCTATTGTGCTAATGCAGCAAATGGGTGTCAGCATGAATGAATTCGCAGCATGGTTTGGCATTAATGCGGTGGTTAATATTATCGCTTGCTTAACTGCGCCGAAATTTATGGATAAATTTGGTGTACATAAAACTTTAGTGGTCGGTTTGCTGTGTATGGTGATTGCTGGTGTATTGATGCTGGTGGTTTCGAGTCAGTTAACGCCGATGATGTTTATGCTACCAATTTTTGTTTCATCACTTAGTTTTGCTTGGATTTTAGGTGCTGCAGCGGGTAAAGCTCTCGCGCCATTTGGTGATAAGGCAGGCACCGCCGCGGCATTGCTTGGCTTATTTCAAATGAGTGGAGCAGGGTTGGTGGTTAGCTTAGTTCAGCGTTTAGGGTTAGAACCGACATTCATGATCTCAATCCATATGCTTATTTTAACACCTGCTATTATTATACTGTTGTCATCAGTGGGACGAGGCTGGCATAAAATTGAAGTGTGAAATTTTCCAAGCGCTTTTACCCCTGATGAAAACGATGTATATTTGACCCCTAAAATTTTGTAACGCCTTTCAGTGGATACGTAACAATAATGTCAATGACAACTTACGAGATGGCTCGTGTTCTGGAACAATTAGAAGAGTCTCCAGAAAAGATTATGTTTAGCAAATTGCTTAATGAACTGGGCAATCAAAGTGGTGAGCGCATCCGCAGTGCAGCGAAACATGTTCCACTACATATGCTTCGTGACATCGTGTTCCAATTCCAGCAAGTCATCGAAGCACGCAAAGATGAACAAGTAGAAATCATGGCGAAGCAAATTGCTGAGCAGGGGATTTCTGCTGATGAGCTTAAAGCTTATCTCGCTCAACGATAAACTTTAAGTGTTAAAAGAAGACGGCTCGCAGAGAAATCTGGGAGTCGTTTTTTTATTTAAGGATTAACGTTGCGGTTAATTGGGTTTTGCAGCGAGATAAGCGTTTCCGTCGACTGAACTTCATCGATGGCTTGCAGTTTGTCGATCAGTACGTACTGCAACTCTTCAATTGAACGGCACATCAACTTCACAAAAATGTTATACGCGCCGGTGGTGTAGTAGGCTTCGACCACTTCTTCCAAGGCATTGAGTTTTTCGAGTGCCGAATGATAATCACGCGCGGCGTTAAGATTGATACCAATAAAGCAACACACGTCGTAACCCAACTTTTTGGTATCCACGATTACTTCGGTTCCTTGAATCACATCCGCCGCACGCATTTTTTCGATACGAACATGAATCGTCGCTGGGCTAACGTTAAATTGCTTAGCCATTTCAGCATAAGGCTTACGCGCATCATCCATCAGAGTTTTTAAAATGGCGCGGTCTAAATCATCGAGTTTGGTACTTGGAGCTTGCATGAATTTCCATTTATTTACGCTCTAGCGCTTCAACACTGAGCCTGACATCTGGGCTTAATTCATCACATTCGAATACGCTTGTCTAGCTTGGGCGCACAATAAACAGAACCCATAGTCGTTATCTTAGTTAGTTGAGAATCGTTAGGCTTTGAGCTTTGAAATCCGGTACACTTTGCCAATCATCATTGAATGCTTTTTTGTTTTTAGGGAGTGCACCTTTTTGCAGTTACAACTCATATGTGAATGTTCTGAACTGGCCGAAGAATTTGCCAAACGTACTAGCCGTTGGGGGCTTAGCCATAGCCAGGATTCGCTTTTTGCATTGGTGCAGACACATACACGCTTAGAACTGCGTAAGCTTGATGAACCTAAGCTGGGCGCCATTTATGTTGACTTAGTTGGTGGCTCGGTGGCGCATCGCCGTAAATTTGGTGGTGGTAAAGGACAAGCGATCGCCAAAGCTGTTGGGCTCAACAAAGGGGCTTTGCCGAATGTGCTTGATGGAACCGCAGGTCTTGGTCGTGATGCCTTTGTGCTTGCGTCTTTAGGCTGCAAAGTACAAATGGTGGAGCGCAATCCGGTAGTCGCAGCGCTGTTAGATGACGGGCTTGAACGAGCTAAGCAGGATAGTGAAATCGGTCTGTGGGTTAGCGAGCGAATGTCGCTGTTGCACGCATCGAGCCATGATGCCTTAGCCAGCCTTGCGGATGATTCTGCCTTTACGCGTCCTGATGTTGTGTATCTTGATCCAATGTATCCACACCCGGAAAACAAAAAGAAATCGGCGTTGGTAAAAAAAGAGATGCGGGTGTTTCAATCTCTGGTTGGCGCTGATTTAGATGCCGATCAATTGCTGCAACCTGCTTTGAAATTGGCCACCAAAAGGGTAGTCGTTAAACGCCCAGACTATGCTAATTGGTTGGACGAACACAAACCGAGTATGGCAATTGAAACCAAAAAGAACCGCTTTGACGTTTATGTTAATCAGGCGATGAACGGTTAAGGGGTAAAGAGGTCAGGGGTTTAAGCGTATTTTGTACTTGCGTCTGGGGGATGGCTGGGATATACCTAACTAAGAATAGTTATTATTTCTAGTTTGGTGATGTATGAGTAAACGTCTGTGCAAAATGAACCACCGCGATATTCGTGCCGGGTTAGGACAGATCCATCAATTAGTCGCTCAGCCAAAGTTTGTTTGCAGTTCTTGCGCGCGCAGTGCCAATGACAAATCATCCTTGTGTAAGCCATGCTTAATCCCTGAACAAGCGCGTAAGCCGATTGTCGACATGGTGTCATTGGCGCCGAAGTCGCAGGTTAGCGTTGAGAAAAATGTTACTAAAAAGGCGTTGAAGCAGGTCAAAAAGCGCGACAAGAAGCTTAAGAAAATGCTCAAAGCCCAACGTAAGTTACTCAAAAAACACCGTAAACTTGAAGCAAAGCTCGCTAAGGTCGATAAGCGTTTGAATCGCTACGCTCCGCAGTTAGATCAGGCAAATCTCGCCATGCACTAATGTTGCGAGCAGTCAGTATTGAATATAAAAAAAGCCCGCGATTGATATCGCGGGCTTTTTTAGGTGAGTTCAAAGCTTACGAGTGCTTAAACTGACGTTCAACTTTGTTTTTAACCCAAGTTTCGTTGATCCATAGAGACAACAGAATAATTGCGCCGCCGGCGACTAAGCGGGGGATATCTACATCGCGATTCCAAATGACGATATTCACGATAAGCCCAGCTGGAACCAGCGCATTATTCATCACCGCCAGTGCACCGGCATTTACGGCAGTCGCGCCTTTGTTCCACGCAAAATAACCCAATCCAGACGCGATCAAACCAAGATAAATCAAGATACCCCATTGAGTGCCGGTGGTTGGTAGCTTTTCAATGTTGCCAAGTAGAGCAAAAGCGACCAAAGCGACACATAGCGCACCGAGATAGAAATAGCCAAAAATGGAATGTTGTGGCAGGTCGATTTGCTCGTTTTCCATAATGTATTTGTATCCGACTTGGCCAATGGCAAAGCAGATGTTGGCGCCTTGGACGACCAAGAAACCCACGAGGAAGTCTTGGTTAATACCTGCAAATTTAATCACTGCTGCGCCGATTACCGCAATAACAGCCGTCACCAGATACCAGGCGGAAAAGCGGCCTTTAAGGAGGTCATAAACCAAGGTGACGTAAATCGGGGTAAACACGGTGAACAGCAGCACTTCTGGTACGGACAACAGCAAAAATGACTGATAGTAGAAACAATACATCAATCCAAGTTGCAAGCCGCCAACAACCATGAGTTTGCCGATCAGTGCTTTACTCACGCCGCGGAATTTTAAGAAGGGAAGGAACACGATACTTGCCAGAGCGACTCGCATCAGTACCGAGAACCAGGAATCAACTTGACCAGCAAGGTATACGCCGATCAAGCTGAATGAAAATGCCCATAGAAGGGTTACTGCAGATAAATACGCCATAATGAATAAGTTAAATTTTATTAATATCTATTTGTAATGGCAGTCTACCTGAGTTTCAAATTTGGGTCAGTCTTTAATCGGCACGACCAGTAGATCAACGGGAGTTCGATTCATTAATTGGCGTGTTGACGATAACAACTTACTCCAGAAATCTTGATGGTGACCACACACCACTAAGTCGACGTTGAACTCTTCAATGCTATCGCACAGCTCATTTCCTAAGTCACCGCTTGAAACCAGAGTATGTTTGATCGGGTATTGGGCGTATTTGGCTAGTTTCTGTAGCTGCTCTTGAGACGTTTCAATCGACTGCGATTGTGTTTCTGCCAAATTGATATCCACCAACCCGGTATAAAGCTCTGCGTAATTGACATCGATATGAATAAACGACACGTCCGCCTTAACGGCTTTGGCGAGTGCCACAGCTTTATCGATGAGGGTTTTGCTATCTTCTGAAAGATCAATGGCGACTAATATGTGTTGATAACTCATAGTGCTATCTCCTTGTAGGTGAATCGTTACAGATTAGCACTGACCTACAAGGAAATTTGCCGCCATGATCCCAGATCCACATTCCTTGTGCAAAGTGTTAGAGTGAAACTCTGTTACAGTAACAACAAGCACATAGCGTATTTTTAGGAGTGACAAAATGCTTGCACAAGCCATGGTAGATCAGCTCAATGATCAAATTAATCTCGAATTTTTTTCATCCAATCTATACTTACAGATGAGTGCTTGGTGTGAAGATAAAGGTTTTGAAGGCGCCGCCGAATTTTTACGTGTTCACGCAGCAGAAGAGATGGAGCATATGCAGCGCTTATTTACTTACGTAAGTGAAACCGGTGCGATGCCAATTCTCGGTGCGATTGAAGCGCCAAAGCATGAATACCAAAGTTTAGGTGAAGTGTTCAGAGAAACTTTCCAACATGAGCAAATGATTACCGAAAAGATCAATAAGCTCGCTCATGTCGCTTTCACAACTCAGGATTACTCAACCTTCAACTTCTTGCAGTGGTACGTTGCGGAGCAGCACGAAGAAGAGAAGTTGTTTAAAGGGATTTTAGACAAGCTAGAACTGGTCGGCGAAGATGGCAAAGCGCTGTTCTTTATCGACAAGGATCTAGCAACGATGGCAAAAGAAAGCTCATCGTCTGTCATGGATGCTCCTGCTGAATAATATCAGCGAGAAATACGCGTAGGTTGTCGGTTTCTCTTGAGCATTGATAGAACGATGTAGGGAGGAGAAGATGATCAGTGGAGATACGATTTTATTTGCGCTAATGGTCGTAACGGTTGTGAATATGGTCAGATATTTCACAGCTCTACGCTCGTTAATTTATATCATGCGAGAAGCACACCCTTTGCTGTATCAGCAAGTTGATGGTGGAGGCTTCTTTACAACCCATGGCAATGTGACCAAGCAGGTTCGCTTATATCATTATTTAAAAAGCAAAGAGTATCACCATCACCATGATCCGGTGTTTACTGGTAAGTGTGATCGGGTTAGAGAGTTATTCATCCTTTCTATTTCACTTTTAGGAGTAACCTTGCTGGCGTCTTTGGTTTTATAACCACCCGTTGGCAAGTGTTCCATTTGCCGTTAAAATGCGCGTAATTTGCTAAGGATGTGCTGATGCACATCCTTTTTTATTGGCATTTCTTATTGGCGTGGATGAGTAGTCATGAGTGAAAAATTTGATGTAATCATCATCGGTGCTGGCGCCGCTGGTTTAATGTGCGCTGCCGAGGCAGGAAAGCGAGGCAGGCGAGTGCTGGTGGTTGATCACGCCAAAAAACCGGGTCGGAAAATTTTGATTTCAGGTGGCGGGCGTTGCAACTTCACTAACTACGATGTTTCAGCGAATAACTACTTATGTCAAAACCCACACTTCGTAAAATCAGCTTTATCGCAATATACCAACTGGGATTTCATCTCATTGGTCAGTAAGTATGGTATTGAATTTGAAGAGCGCGACCACGGCCAACTGTTTTGCCTCGATTCAGCTAAGGACATCGTCAGCATGTTACTAAGTGAGTGCGCACTCACTAATAATGTTGAACTGCGTTATCAACAACAAATTGTGTCGATTGAAAAAACAGAGCAAGGCTTTGTATTACAGGGTAATTTTCAATCAATTGAGTGTTCTTCATTGGTCATTGCAACCGGTGGTCTTTCTATGCCAAAACTTGGCGCTACGCCGTTTGGTTATAAAGTCGCTGAACAATTTGGTTTGCCAGTACTACCAACCAGTGCCGGCTTAGTACCTTTTACTCTGCACAAACAAGATAAAGAAGATTTCGCAGAGCTTTCAGGTATTGCGATCCCGAGTGAAATTACCGCTCAAAATGGCACCGTGTTTAAAGAGGCATTACTCTTTACTCATCGCGGATTGTCAGGCCCCGCAGTGCTGCAAATTTCCTCGTTCTGGCGAGCCGGGCAAGCCGTTACCATCAATTTGGTTCCAGAAGCGGATGTGAGCGAATTACTGACTCGTTCAAGGGAAAAACACCCTAATCAGAGTTTAAAGAACACCCTTGCGAAAGTACTGCCGAAGCGCTTAGTCGAAGTTCTTATCGAGCGCAAAGAGCTTATCGATAAGCCACTTAAACAGTTTAATGACAAACAGCTTAGCGCCATCGCCCAGCATCTTGAGCAGTGGAATGTTGCGCCAAATGGCACTGAAGGTTACCGAACCGCGGAAGTTACTTTGGGCGGTGTCGATACCGATTCATTATCTTCAAAGACGATGGAGTGCAAACAGGTTCCAGGTTTGTATTTTGTGGGAGAGGTGATGGACGTGACCGGATGGCTCGGTGGTTACAACTTCCAATGGTGCTGGAGCTCAGGTTTTGCTGCTGGTCAGTGGGTTTAGCGTTATTGCCACGACACATTAACTTTGTTGTCGTGGCAAACATTATAAGCCAACGGCTGCTTAATTTATAAATCTTGTTCTTGTGCGAATGATTTGAGAAACTGTTTGAATTTTCTAATGCATAAAGGTGGTTTATGGAACCTAGATTGACATTGAGTTTCTCCGTTGATATTCAAGTTGCCTCACCAATTGTGGTGTCAAATAGTCCAACGACAGGTAAACGCCAACTTATTCCGATTCAAAGCGGCAGTGTTTGTGGATCGATTGAAGGAGAGGTTTTACCTGGTGGGATAGATAGCCAAATTATTGATCCAAATGGGATTTGTCGCTTATCTGCTCGCTATGCTCTCAAGTTATCCAACGGCACTGTATATATTGAAAATAACGGTATTAGAACGGTTCCTGAGGCTTACCGAGCGATGTTATTCAGCGATGATATGAGCTTCTTCAGCGAGTTAGAACCACAGGATATCTACTTTAAAGCGGTGCCAAGTTTTGAGGTTGATACTCCTGAACTGAGTTGGTTAACGGAAAGCATTTTTGTGTGCTCTGGGCGGCGAACTCAAGATGGTGTGATGCTTGATTTTTACCAAGTTAACTAACCATTCCTTTTATTTTTTATCACGGGAGCCATCGGCTCCCGTGGCCGATTATTGTTTAATGCCATGTGGGCTACAGCGTATGATTTGTAGCAGATGAAGAATGGCAAACAAGCCGTGACCATAAAAGTAGGTTTCAATCAGCCCAACGCTGGATTTATGCAGGCCTAGTAATCCCGAAATTTCAGTGTGACTCTGCACGCTGATAAACCACATTGCGCCAGTCGCGACTGCGATAAGTAAGGCGCTTAAACCTAACCCCTCAATCGCGGCGGCTAGGCCGCGAGGCTTGGCAATGGGTAGACGAAATGTCATTAATGTTTTTAAGTCTACTATGATGACGGAAAAATCTCCTTTCAGCCAAGGAAACAGATCTGCAAAGCCTCGTCGAGCGATCGTTTTAATTGTAAACAACACTGAAATCACCCCGAGCATTAGACCACCATACACGTGCACTTGGCTTATCAGATTCGCGTTTTGCCAATCTTGCAGATGATGAATGTGCATATAGGACGATGAAATAATTTGTAATGCCACCCAAACAATCACCAACGCATGTAAGGTGCGTTCGAGTGTGGGTATTGCATCAAACAATTGCTTGAAGGCATGTTTTATTGTCTGCATGGTCAGTTTGTTCCTTAATCCACAAATGAAAAGCCAATCCTTTGGAGCGGTTCGGCTCAATTAGCTTAGATTAACCAACAAAAATTAAGGAACACTTAAGGAAACACGTTAGCGATAGAAATCAAAGCCGGTAGATGGTTTGTGCGTTCTGATATGTCGAACAAAAAATTAGCAAACTTGCCAATTTTTTAGTGAATCTACTAATAAATGGTTATTTTCAAACAGGCTGATTTTTAATTGTTTGAAATATATGAATATTTTATTTGGTCTAAGTTTTGCTTATGCAACTTAATGATTAAAGATCTATGAGTGAACGTATGAGCCATCCATTTCCGCCGAAGCATTCGATGCATTGGCGAACCAGCCCTTACACTTACGAGCAAGCCGTCAGTGAATACGATGCGAAAGGGCATTTGCTTGATTTAACCGAGAAGCCGAATCAAGCATCAGACGATCAAGCGGGCTCACCACCAGAGCACAGTCTATTTTGGCAAGGGCAAACTGAGCCTATAGATTCGGTGACAAGCGAACCAATCCAATGGATTGAGATTCGAATCGTCGATGAATTTAATCAGCCGCTCGATTCCGTGGTTGGCAAGTTAACGGATGCCAACGGAAAAGTTTACCCGGTACGGGCTGCAAGAAGTCCAATTTATGTTCAAGGACTTGCGGCAGGGCAGATCGCATTAAGCTTTGAAAATCAAAGTTGGTTTGAATGTGTAGAAAAACGCAAACCTAACTTAAGCGCTGACGATCCCGTTCAAGCGTGGCTAGATGAAAATCAGCTTGGAAAACGCGCCTCACAAGTAAAGTTATTGACTGCCACTGCTGGGGACTTTGTCGAATTAACCCCAAACCAATCGCTAGCGCAAAGGCATCACGCAGGACAAGCTGATGATATCGTTCTTGAAACGGGTAATAGTTATCTTATTCGTATTCAAGGTTTTAATTATATTAGCTTACATATTGGCGTGTTTTTCGATGGCACCGCGAATAATAGTTACAAAGCGCGTTGGGGAAAGAGGCAGTTAGATAGCTACAGTAACGTTTGGCAGCAAAAGTATCAGCTTGCCTGCCAGCAAGTTGCTCGACAGAAAAATATCTCGCCAAGTGAGGTGTTAATTAAAGATTTGCCTGAGGAGTGTTTTTTACCTCCGGTAAAAGCTTATCAAGATAGTGCGGCCAATGAATTAACCAACATAGAAAAGTTATATCAACTCTATAAGGATTATCAGAATGACACCGACTGCTTGTATAACACCAACGAACTCAGAACAAAATTATATATAACTGGAATTGGTACTGATAATTCAGAACAAGAAGTCGGTGGTGCAGATAACCTGTTAGGACTGGGTTTAGGTGTTGGTCCCTATGGGATTATTGCGAAAGTCGACCACGCGATTGAGCAAATTCATAAGCGGTTGAACTCCTCTTTAAACTATCTCCAGAGTGCAGCATTACCTTTTCTCGATGGTATTGGCGAGGTGGTTTTCGATGTGTTTGGTTTTAGTCGCGGGGCGGCGGCTGGCCGTCATTTGGTTAATATCATTAGTGATGGAGAATCGAGCGCGTTAGCGAAGGCTCTCAAAGCGTCGTTGGATCGCAATACTCTCCTTATCGCAACTGGATTCAACTGGCAGCGTGACTATTGGCGCGCGGGCTTTGTTGGTATTTTTGATACTGTTGCATCAGTGGTTGCTGGCGTTGCAAACGATGAGATCGATCTTTCAACGCACAACACCAATAACGGTGATGTGCGGTTATGGATTGATGATACTTTTGTCGACAATGTCGTACATATCGTCGCTAACTCGACGACTGAATATCGTTACGATTTTTCGTTAAACAAGCTCAATACTGGAAGTGGTCGAAAGTTTCATGAATACACAGTACCTGGCGCTCACTCGGATTTAGGTGGTGGTTACCATTCACGCACCGTATTTAATAATGAGGGATATTTGCTGCCATTACTGGAAAATAAGCTCATTGCGCGCGCATCTCAAATCATCAATGAGGACTCCATATTCCAAAAGTCTATGACCACTAAGTTTCTGATTAAACGTTTAAACCAGCGAAGGTTGAGAGAAAAGGCCAATGGTTGGCCAGTCTTCGAGCCAGAAAGGAACTATGTTACGGTAATTAAAGAGCGGCGAATTGGGCGGCAGATAGAAATGATTGCCGAGTTAAGGTTGCGCCGAATTGTTGAAGGTGACTTATCTCGACTTTATCTGCGTTTAATGTTTGGTTTAGCGCAATATTATGGTGTTGTATTTACTAATGAGTCAGACAATGTTTGGACCGATAAAGACGTATCTTATTTCTCTGTTCAAGATGTTATAGGAAATATGGACTTTGGTGCATTTGCAGAACGAGTTCTAAGTTTAGCTAAGCAAGGCAAAGTCTATTCAGAGTTGGCTTCATTGACATTTTTAAAGCAACTCATGCGTAATAATCTTATTCATCACTCAGCGTTTGATTCGATTGGTATGAGGCCGAATGATGAAGGGAAACCTCAGTTTTATCGAGCGGCGTTTAACTGTCGTAAGCCAATTAGGCAAGATACTGAAACAGGCTTAAAAACAAGGACAAGCAGGGACAACAAATGAAGATGTATAAGTTATGGCGTATCTGCGTTGCAATCGCGACCACTTGTTACTGTCAACAGTCGTTCGCCTTTAGTCATGCCCCTGAGTACCCGCAAGACTATTATGAATGGAGCATTGCTATCATTAGCCCCAGCTTTTATCCAGTAAAAGTGTCTGAGTCTTATGGTGTTTATGAAAAAGAGGACCGAACGGTCTTAATGCATACATTTTTAGGTTTTTTTGGGGCAACCAAACTGACAGGCATAAGGAACATGATACCGGACTATGATGGTTTTGGTTTACCACTGCTGACGGATTTAGCCCGGATTCACCAAATAGGCGAAGTAAAAAAACTTCCCGATAGTATTTATATTTACTGGGTATCGCTTTATAACCAACGTTTTTTTGCCACTAAATTTGATATTCCTGATTCGGTTAAGCAGCGAGCATTGGTGCAAACAGCTCGTCCATATAGCCCGAACGTTGCCTGTTACGAAAATACTCTCTATTTTGGCTTATTACCCAATGGTCAAGCCAAGGTCTGGCAAGGGGGATGTGATAGATTCACCTTTATAGAAGAACTCACTCCGGCTACGGAACAAGATAAAGATATCAATGGTTTTGGTGCGGATGTATATATTGAAAGCTACCAAGAAGATATTCAGCAGCGAGCACAAGCTGAAGGGGTAACGTTAGACCCAATCCCATGGGATAAACTGAATCGAACCTTCACTTATGACCGACAAAAAGCCATGGACGCTTATCTAGAACGAATGAAGGCCAAAGCACATCAGCCAAAAGCTGCGAGCTCTCAGCCTTAATCGCTCTGTATAGATATCGTACAATGTTTCATGTGAAACATCAGTTGGTTAACCGAGTTGGGTTCAGTTCTTGGTTGGTAAAGCCAAGCAGTTGGAGTGTTTTAAACAGGTTCATGCCCAGTTGCCTGGCGCTTCAGGCTCTGAAGATGCAACCTATTTTATGGAGCGCGTGAAGCCGCATGGCGGGCAAGCATCCTACATGATCTTTGGTACTGAGCTTGCAGCGGGGCATCACAACGATAAGTTTGATTTCAATGAGAATGTGCTACGTAATGCGGCGGCTTTGCTGAGCAATATTGTATCTCAAGCTGCTGATTTTAAGGGCTGAGCCAAATCATTTGTGGTTAAGCTACTGAAATTTTTCATCGTATAAAAGTGCTATTCAACTCGCTCCGCGGCGATATTTCTGTCCTATATTAAATGGAGGAATAAGGATAAGGAGCGAGTTGGATGAGCCACGAAATGTTGATTTCTCGAATTAACGAATTGCCTCGAATCGAAAGCGTCATGCAAGAACTGCTCGAAATGGTCAATCGCGATACGATCAACTTCAGCGAACTGGCGAGAAAAATGTCCATGGACCAAGTCATTTCCGCGCGAGTTTTGCGAATGGCCAACTCAGCTCAGTTTGGCGGTGTGAAAGGAGTCTCCAATATTAACGATGCCATCATTCGAGTCGGCGCCGGTGCGATTCGTACCCTTGTCTCTTCTTCCATTCTCGCCACCACGTTTCCCAAGCTCGATACACTCAATATTAAAGATTACTGGGCTGATACCTTTGAAATCGCCACAATTGCCAGTGCGTTAGCCAAGCGAAGTCAACTCGATGGCAATGAAGTGTTTACTACCGGAGTGTTGCATAACATCGGTGAACTCATGATTCATTCTCTGGTGCCAGACAAAGCGCAGGAGATTATGCGCCGTGTGGAAGAGGGCGAAAGCACGATTAAAGCGCAACATGCAGTGCTAAATACCGATGCTCAGCAGCTTGGCGCGGTGCTGGCAGAAAGTTGGAAATTTCCCAGTGAGATGGTTGATGCCATTGCCAATGTTAATCACCCCGGGCGCGCGGTCGAGTCGAAACGTATCGCATGTGTGCTGTATCTTGCGCGCGATATTCATCATCACTGGGATTCGATGCTTGGTGAGGAACAAAAACAAGCGTATTTGGATAATCATCCCGCCGCCAAAGCGCTGCATATTCCAGACGATATGGTGGCGGTGATTGATAATGTGCGTGGCCAAGGTAGCGAACTGGCGTACCAGCTTTTTTAAGCCAGCTAACTTTTTTGCACTTCGACTTGGCGTTTGTTCAATTTGAGCTGCTGAATGACTAAACCGCCGATAATCAAAATCAGACCAATTAAAGTCGTCGGATGAATCTTTTCACCAATAATGGTCGAAAGCAGAATCAATGAAATAAACGGCGAAGCAAAAATCAGATTGCTGATCCGTGCGGTGTTAGACGTTAGCTTTAACGCCGATAACCAAAGTACAAAGGTCACACCCATTTCAAATAGCCCGACGTAAACCACGCTAGCCCAACCTTTGAAGCTAATGGTTTGCCAAGGCGCGCCTTCCCACCAACTCAACGCGATGGCAAAAGGCAGCGCAACCAGAAATCCGAGTAATACTCCTACAATTGGATCGGCTTTGTTTTTGGTGTTGAGAATCCAATATCCTGCCCACAACAAGGTTGAGAGCAAAGCCAAACCGACGCCAAGCGGGCTATCAAAGCGCATTTCAAGCACTTGGCCTTTGGTGGCGATAACCACCACTCCCAAATAACTTAATACGCAGGCAATCCAATCCTGTTTACGAATTTTTTGCCCTAGGAAAAAGGCCGCCATTAAGGTTAGCGTGATAGCCCAACTGTAATTGATCGCTTGCGCCTGTGACGCTGGTAGCAGGTCATAGGCTTTAAACAGAATCATGTAATAGGCGAGCGGATTGATTAACCCTAGCAACAGATAATATTTGGGGTTGGCGGTGAAGGTTGCCGAGATGGCCGCAAGATTTCCTTGCAGTGCGCAAATCAACAGTAGCACTAACGCTGAAACTAAGCTGGCAACAGTAAGCATTTGGATAGGCGTAAACTCTGCCAAAGTGAGCTTAAATGCGGTCGCAACTGTTGACCATAACAAAACCGCAGCTATGCCAAAGCCTAGCGCTCGACGCTCATTCATTGTGATTCCTTTCGTGGATAATAGAAGCGGGCACATTACGTGCTTTAATCATCACGCCAGTCTACTCTGGGATCTATGAGCGACAAACTGGACATTTATCCAGTATCGAAATACCATTTAACTTGACGGTTTTATTTAAGGTAACTCTCAGATTATGCAGTGGATTATTGAACATCAAAACCTATTACTTAGCGCTGTTGGCGGTTTGGCTTTGGGTGGTTTAGGCGTGGGATGGTGGATTAAGCAGAAGATGCGTTTTCAGCTGCAATTGCTTGAACAACAGTTACAGGCCCAGCAGCAATTGTTCGATAGCCAAACCCAGCAGTTGCAAAAGGAGCTCAGTCAGTCGCAACAGGAGTTAGACGAGCTCGATTCTGAGCGTGATAAAGCTGCGTATGAGCTGAAACAATCTCACGGTAAGCTTATGGCGGTACTTGAGAAATTGCGGTACTTCGAAGCGGTCAAGCAAGAGCGTCAGCAATATGCAGACGAAGTGAATTCACTGCGCGAGCAGAAATCTCAGTTGCAAGCCGAACGCCGCGAACAAGAAGCGCGCCATCAAGAAGAAAGTAAAGCCAATCAAGAAAAACTCAAGTTGCTTGAGCAAGCCGAGGAACGGCTGAAGCAGCAGTTCGAACATCTAGCTAATCAACTGTTTGAAGTGAAAACCGCCAAAGTCGATCAGCAAAACCGCCAAAGTCTCGAAGGATTACTTGGGCCGCTAAAAGAGCAACTTGAAGGGTTTAAAAAGCAAGTTAACGATAACTTCAATCAGGAAGCTAAAGAGCGCCACACACTGGTGCACGAGCTGAAAAACTTGCAACGCTTGAACGAACAAATGACCAATGAAGCGGTGAATCTGACTCAAGCGCTTAAAGGTGACAACAAGCAGCAAGGTAACTGGGGTGAAGTGGTACTTGCGCGAGTGCTGGCGGAATCAGGGCTTCGTGAAGGTCATGAATATCAGACGCAAGTGAGTTTGCAAAACGAAGCCGGAAAGCGTTACCAACCGGATGTGATCGTTCACTTACCTCAAGACAAACAAGTCGTCATCGATTCAAAAATGGCGCTGGTGGCATACGAGCGTTACTTCAACGCCGAAACCGATACCGAGCGTGATCGCGCTTTAGGCGATCATCTGGTTGCGCTGCGCGCGCACATCAAAGGCTTAAGTCTCAAGGATTACCATCAGTTAAAAGGCATTCAAAGCCTAGATTATGTTCTGATGTTCATTCCGGTTGAGCCGGCGTTTCAGGTCGCGATTCAAGCTGACCCGAGCTTGGTTAAAGATGCGATGGACAGCAATATTATTTTGGTTAGCCCCACGACTTTGTTGGTAGCACTGCGTACCATTGATAATTTATGGCGTAATGAGCGTCAAAGCCAAAACGCCAAACTCATCGCTGAACGGGCGAGTAAGCTGTACGACAAACTGAGGTTGTTTGTTGAGGATATGGAAAACTTGGGCGGTGCGTTAGACAGAGCCAATCAAAGTTACCAAGGCGCAATGAATAAGTTAGCCACGGGGAGAGGCAATGCGATTCGCCAAGCCGAGAGTTTTAAGCAACTTGGTGTGGAAGTAAAACGCCCGATTTCTGCCAATCTGACTGAGTTGGCACAAAATTCACCTTTGACTGAAAATGATTCTTTAGTAGAAAGACATCACGCAGAGGATAAAGTAAACTAATTGCCCGCAGCATAAAGATTTCTATCAATCGTTCGTTTTGCGCTGCCTAAGAGGAACCATAATGACGGATACAAGCGTGCAATCACAAGCAGATCAAGATAACTCAACTACCACCCATTTCGGGTTTTCAACGGTAGCAAAAGAAGAGAAAGTGGCGAAAGTCGCCGAAGTGTTCCACTCAGTCGCGGCCAAATACGACATCATGAATGACTTGATGTCAGGCGGTATTCACAGACTTTGGAAGCGCTTTACGATTGATTGCAGTGGCGCACGCCCAGGGCAGAAAGTTCTTGATTTAGGTGGTGGTACTGGCGATCTAACCGCTAAATTCTCACGTATTGTTGGCGACGCGGGCCATGTTGTTCTCGCCGACATTAACAATTCAATGCTTAATGTTGGTCGCGATAAACTGCGTGATAGCGGTATTGTCGGTAACGTGCATTACGTGCAAGCCAACGCTGAAGAACTGCCATTTCCTGACGACTACTTCGATATTATTACCATCAGTTTCTGTCTGCGTAATGTCACCGATAAAGATGCTGCGCTGCGTTCGATGTTTCGTGTATTGAAACCCGGCGGTCGCCTATTGGTATTAGAGTTTTCTAAGCCAATTTTTGAGCCGCTTTCTAAAATTTACGATGCCTACTCATTCCATCTGTTACCGAAAATGGGCCAATTGGTTGCTAACGATTCGGAAAGCTATCGTTACCTAGCGGAATCGATTCGCATGCACCCTGATCAAGAAACCCTCAAAGGCATGATGGACGAAGCCGGTTTTGATAACACCAGTTATTACAATCTGACAGGTGGTATTGTGGCGCTGCACCGCGGCTATAAATTCTAGGGAAAACTATGCCATTAGACGCCTTGATGACAGCGGGAATTGAAGTCTCGCTCAATACGCTAATCAAAGATGACCCAGAATTAGTGCGCCGTTTAGCGCGTATGAAAGGGCAAGTGATTCAAGTTCATCTTAAAGAGTTGAACAAGACGCTAACGTTTATTTTCAGCCAACAAATTGATGTACTGGCGCAGTACGAAGGCGAGCCTAACTGCTATCTGTCACTCAATTTGTCGGTATTGCCGCAGCTACGCGAGCAAGCCAATATCACTAAGCTGATCAAGCAAGATAAAGTGGTCTTAGACGGTGATATTCAGTTGGCGCAGAAATTTGCTCAGCTGATGACCGACTGCAAACCTGATCTCGAAGAGTGGTTGTCGCGTGTGACTGGAGATGTGGTTGCTCACACTGTGGTGAGTGGTGCCAAACAGATGTTTAGCCAAGTAAAACAGTGTGCAGCGAAGCAGCAAGATCACCTCGGGCAAATTGTCACAGAAGAGTGGCAACTTGCTCCTTCGGCTCTGGAAGTGGCACATTTTTGTGACCAAGTGGATGAGCTAAAAAGCCATGCGGCACGTATTGAAGAGCGTTTCAATCAATTACTGGAGACGCTATGACGCTAGCTGAGCTAAAACGTCTGTATCGAATTATCAAAGTTCAACTTGAATACGGTCTTGATGAACTTGTTCCTCAACAACATCAGTTAACCAAAGCGCCATTATTGGCTCGTAAATCTCTATTTTGGCTAAAGAATCGTCATGCTGACAAACCGCTTGGCGAGCGCTTACGCCTTGCCTTGCAAGAACTTGGTCCAGTGTGGATCAAGTTCGGTCAAATGATGTCGACTCGCCGCGACCTGTTTCCTGTGCACATTGCCGACCAACTTGCGCTATTGCAGGATAAAGTTGCGCCTTTTGATGGACAACTGGCGCGCGAGCAAATGGAAAAAGCGCTGGGCGGCAGTTTAGATACTTGGTTTGATGATTTTGATATTACGCCTTTGGCTTCAGCATCGATCGCGCAAGTTCATACCGCCAAGCTGAAATCATCAGGGCGTGAAATCGTATTGAAAGTGATTCGCCCTGATATTCGCCCGGTCATTGATGCTGATCTTAAACTCATGTATCGCATGGCGCGGATTGTTGCTAAGACGCTCCCGGAAGCGCGGCGCCTCAAGCCAGTCGAAGTGGTTCGCGAATACGAAAAAACCTTGCTCGATGAGCTCGATTTACGTCGCGAAGCCGCAAATGCCATTCAGCTACGACGCAATTTCGAAGCCAGCGAGGAGCTTTATGTTCCTGAAATCATTACCGAGTTTAGTAATGAAACTGTCATGGTTTCTGAGCGAATATACGGCATTCAGGTTTCGGACCTCGATAGCCTAAACGCCAATGGCACTAACATGAAGTTATTGGCAGAGCGGGGCGTGAGCGTGTTCTTCACTCAAGTGTTTCGCGATAGTTTCTTCCATGCTGACATGCACCCAGGAAATGTGTTCGTCAATCCTGAACATCCTGACAATCCGCAGTGGATTGGTTTGGATTGCGGCATTGTTGGCACTTTAAATAGCGAAGATAAACGTTATTTAGCGGAAAACTTTCTTGCCTTTTTCAATCGTGATTACCGTCGTGTGGCAGAATTACACGTTGAGTCAGGATGGGTTCCACGTGAAACCAACATTGATGAATTTGAATTTGCGATTCGAATTGTCTGTGAACCGATTTTTGCTAAGCCGCTATGTGAGATTTCCTTTGGCCATGTGCTATTAAACTTATTTAATACCGCGCGTCGCTTTAATATGGAAGTGCAGCCACAATTAGTGCTACTACAGAAAACACTTCTGTATGTAGAAGGCTTAGGGCGTCAGTTATATCCGCAGTTGGATTTATGGGAAACGGCCAAACCGTTTCTTGAAAAATGGATGATGAATCAAGTGGGCCCGCAAGCGGTGATTAATGCAGTCAAAGATCGCGCACCGTTTTGGGCAGAAAAATTACCGGAATTGCCAGAACTACTCTACGATAGCTTAAAACAGGGTAAAGTAATGAATCAGCGTATTGACGCGCTTTACCAAGGTTATCGAGACAGCAAACGTCAGCAAGCGACGGGGCGGTTTCTGTTTGGCGTTGGTGCAACTTTAATAGTGTGTTCAACTATTTTGTTAACTAGCGCCGATCAACGATTGGCATATGGCGCTGTAGCGATAGGTGCGGTATGTTGGTTACTGAGTTGGCGAGCTTATCGTCGTTAAACGATAAGTTTTGAATTGTAGAAATAAGACCCGAGGAAAATTGAAATGGGTGGTATTAGTATTTGGCAACTTCTGATTGTTGCTGTCATCGTTGTACTGTTATTCGGTACCAAGAAACTTCGCAACATTGGTGGCGACCTAGGCAGTGCAGTGAAAGGCTTCAAAAAAGCCATGAATGATGAAACGCCAGCCGACAAGAAAGACGCAGATTTTGAGCAAAAGAACATCGAGCAAAGCCAATCAGCTTCTGCCGATAGCACAAAAGAAAAAGATAAAGAGCAGGTATAACAGTGTTTGATATCGGTTTTTGGGAACTGGTATTGATCTCTGTGGTGGGGCTGGTGGTTTTAGGACCAGAGCGGTTGCCTCATGCAATACGCAGCGTCTCTAAATTTATTGGCGCGGCGAAAAGTATGGCCAACAATGTGAAAGATGAAATTTCACATGAGTTGAAAATTCAAGAGCTGCAAGAAAACTTGCGTAAAGCGGAAAAAATGGGCATGGACAATCTTGATCCAGAGCTTAAGTCTTCCGTCGATGAGCTAAAAAAAGCTGCCCAAGACGTTCAACGTCCTTATGCGCAAGACCAAGCTCAGCCGCAAGGTGACGTTCAAGCAGATTCGCAAGCAACCGCTTCAGACCACGAGTCCACATCGGCAGATAAAAAAGCCGAGTAACCTTCCATACGAGAGTAGCACTTTGCGTGCTGCTCTTTTTGTCTTTGTAGATGAGGCTTGCTATGTCTTCGGTAGAGCAGACACAACCTTTGATTAGCCATTTACTTGAGCTAAGAAACCGCTTATTGCGCGCTATTCTTGCGGTAATAGTGGTGTTTGTTGGATTGGTGTATTTCTCCAACAATATTTACGAATTTGTTTCCAAGCCGTTGGTCGACAAATTGCCGGCAGGTGCGACGATGATCGCGACCGATGTTGCATCACCGTTCTTTACTCCGCTGAAATTGACGTTAATTGCCTCGGTGTTTGTTGCCGTGCCTTACATCCTTTATCAAGTATGGGCATTTGTGGCGCCAGGTTTGTATAAACATGAACGTCGTTTAGTGATGCCGCTGATGTTCTCAAGCTCGCTGCTGTTTTACTGCGGTGTTGCGTTTGCTTACTACGTGGTTTTTCCGCTGGTGTTTGGCTTTTTCACCACCATTTCACTCGGCGGTGTCGAGTTTGCTACTGATATCGCCAGCTATCTGGATTTTGTATTGGCGCTGTTCTTAGCGTTTGGTATTGCGTTTGAAGTGCCTGTGGCGATTATTTTATTGTGCTGGACGGGTGCTACCGACGTTGAAAGTTTGAGAGCCAAGCGTCCGTATATCGTTGTGGGCGCATTTGTGGTCGGGATGTTACTCACGCCGCCCGATATGATTTCACAAACGCTGCTTGCGATTCCGATGTGTATTCTGTTTGAAATTGGTTTGTTCTTTGCTCGCTTCTATACTCGCGATGAAGAACGGGACGATGAGCAACAAGAGCAAGAGTAATCGGCGAAAGAAATAAAAAAGGTTGGCATTGGCCAACCTTTTTTATTGTCAGTTCTAAACTATTGCCTTGGGATTTAAACCGCGTTTATTACAGGCCAAATAGTTGCTTGGCGTTGTGAGTCGTTAGTTCATCGACGGCATTGATATCAAGCTCACGCAGTTCAGCTATACGCTTGGCGACAAGCTGAGTATAGGCTGGTTCGTTACGCTTACCGCGGTGCGGTACTGGCGCCAAATACGGGCAGTCAGTTTCGAGAATCACGTAGTCCATATTCAAGTGTGGAATCACTTTATCCATACCGCCATTTTTAAACGTCGATACACCGCCAAGGCCCAAGTGGAAACCGAGATCGTTGATCGCTTGAGCTTCTTCGACACTACCACCAAAGCAGTGGAATACGCCGCGCAACGCGCCATTTTGCTCCTGCTTGAGCAGGCTTAAGGTTTCTTCAATCGAATCGCGAGTATGGATAACCACGGGCAGTTCGAGTTCTTTCGCCCAATTGAGTTGAGTGACAAACGCACGCTCTTGTTCGGCGCGAAACGTTTTATCCCAGTATAAGTCGATACCAATTTCACCCACGGCGATAAAGTCATGGCGTTCAAACCAGCTGTGTATGGTGGCTAACGTGCTGTCGACATCAGCGTTAACATAGCAAGGGTGCAAGCCCATCATTGAGCGACAAACATTAGGGTAAGCTGCTTCGGTATCCAGCATTGGCTGAATAGACTCTAAGTCGATATTAGGCAGTAGAATACGATCAATGCCTTGTGCTAAAGCGCGTTCAACGACTTGAACGCGGTCGTGATCAAACTCGCTGGCGTAGATGTGGGCATGGGTATCGATCATGGTAAATATCCTTTGGCTAACGTTGCCGCTATCTAAACATAAATCGCTATTCGGTGCATCCAATCCCTAGGGTGGCAGCAAAGATTTCGTGGTTTTGACGTATCAGATATGGTGTAGAGAAGTGAAAATGATATCATTTCCACAGTCTGTCACGAGTGAAAAGGAGAGCAGAGTGTCTGTTTCTATCCAAGGGCAATTTCCCGAGCGCCGTATGCGCCGAGTTCGTAAACATGATTTCAGTCGCCGATTAACTGCAGAAAACCAGTTATCTGCAAGTGACCTCATTTATCCAATGTTTATTTTGATGGGCAAAGATCGCCGCGAAGCGATTGACTCTATGCCTGGTATTGAGCGTTTGTCGATTGATTTGATGCTTGAGGAAGCGCAATACCTTGCCAGTTTAGGTGTTCCTGCCATCGCTCTGTTTCCCGTTGTGACTCAAGATGCAAAAAGTCTGTGTGCCAGTGAGGCGTTTAGCCCAGAAGGTTTGGTGCAGCGCGCCGTAAAAGCGCTCAAAGAGCATGTGCCAGAAATGGGCGTGATCACTGATGTTGCTCTCGATCCTTACACCACCCACGGCCAAGATGGCATCATCGACGATGAAGGGTATGTGCTAAATGATGAAACCACCGAAGTTTTGATCAAACAGGCGCTGTCTCACGCTGCTGCAGGTGCTGATGTGGTTGCCCCGTCAGATATGATGGATGGACGAATTGGTAAAATTCGCCAAGCGCTAGAAGAGGCCGGTTTTATTAACACTCAGATCATGGCGTATTCTGCTAAGTATGCGTCGAGCTACTATGGCCCATTTCGTGATGCGGTCGGTTCATCAAGTAACCTCAAAGGTGGCAACAAGAAAAACTACCAAATGGATCCTGCCAACAGTGATGAAGCCTTGCATGAAGTGGCAATGGATGTCGCTGAAGGCGCTGATATGGTGATGGTAAAACCGGGCATGCCTTACTTAGACGTTGTGCGCCGAGTGAAATCTGAGCTGCAAGTGCCGACATTTGCTTACCAAGTTTCCGGTGAATATGCGATGCATAAAGCGGCGTTTGCTAATGGTTGGTTGAATGAGAAAGAAGTCGTGATGGAATCACTGCTGTGCTTTAAACGTGCTGGCGCCGATGGCATCTTGACTTACTTCAGTAAGCAAGTTGCAGAGTGGCTCGCGCAGGACGGCGCAAAAGTTGCGAACAATCTGAAATCAACACCAAGTGAATAAATCGCTATGTGAGTGGATAGGCTGACTTCGGTCGGCCTTTTTTATGGCTAAATTGGAGTGTTAATTGTGATCATTCGACAAGGCAGTTTGGCTGAAGTGGTGTCGATCGTGACTAAGATCGACGAATTTGTGAGTAAAGAAACTGAAGCGTCATTGAGTGCTCGCTTGGCTGGCAAAACACACTATATCCAAATCGCGGAGCAGGGCGGTGAACTGCTTGGATTTAAAATCGGTTATCAAATCGACGGCGATACCTTTTATAGCTGGTTTGGTGGTGTGAGCTCTGAGGCAAGGGGAAAAGGTGTGGCGCAAGCTCTGCTTGAAGCACAAGAAAAATGGGCTCGAGATCATAATTTTCAAACGATTACGGTTAAGTCGCGTAACCAATTTCCGGCGATGTTGAGATTACTAATTAGAAATGGTTATCTGATTGAAAAATATGAAGAAAAACCTAATACCCTCGAGTCTAGAATCTATTTTAGAAAAGCGCTTTTTGCCTAGCAGATCAAAATAAATGATATTTTTTCTCATTTAGATGTTGACCAACTAAATGAGAATAATTATTATTACTCTCGTCTTAGGGAATTAGAGCAGTTCAACAGACGTCACGGACATTACTCTCTCCTCGGGTGAATGCGACGAATGTAGGGCGACCCCAATTCTTTTTGACACGACATTGCTCACATTGCTTCCAGTGTAATTTATAGCTTTTTGGCGAGGCGGACGTATTCATCAGAATCGCTTTGACCCCTTTATGCTAGGCGACATCTTCGGGTGTCGCTTTTTTTCGTTTAGGCCATTCTAAACTCTCGTTTGTGAGATGAGTAAAAGGGCATCAATAGTCTTTTCCACAGCTAAGGATCAATCTTTGATCGTGAGTTTTAGGATCGATCGAATATTTAATCCTTTATTTTCAGTTAGTTAAAACGATATTTTCTCTGTTGCGCAACACGTATTTTTGCAGTGGATAAATAATATAAACAGAGTTATCCACAGTTCACGAACGAGACGTTTTACTTCACTTCGCAATCATTTACTCAATTCAGAGACTTAAAATGGATTCATGGCAGCAGTCATGGCATGCTAAGCCCATCTTTTTAAGCATTTTGTTTTGGTAGCTACGACTATGGCCAATATTCCGGATAATCCTCTTATTCTTATTGATGGTTCTTCTTATCTTTATCGCGCTTTCCACGCTTACCCAGGCACCATGAGCAATGGTGAAATTCCGACTAACGCGGTTTATGGCGTGGTGAACATGCTGCGCAGTATGATGCGTCAGTTCTCTTCCGAGCGTATCGCTGTGGTTTTTGATGCGAAGGGTAAGACATTCCGCGATGAGATGTACGCTGAGTACAAAGCGAATCGTCCACCGATGCCCGATGACCTGCGCTGCCAAATTGAGCCGTTACATGATGTGATTCGCGCGATGGGCTTGCCACTTATCTGTGTACCTGGTGTCGAAGCCGATGATGTGATTGGCACCTTGGCATCACAAGCCTCACAAGCGGGCATGCCAGTGCTTATCAGTACCGGTGATAAAGACATGGCCCAACTAGTTGATGAGCACGTGACTTTGATTAACACCATGACCAACGTGGTGATGGACAGAGAAGGCGTGATTGAAAAGTTTGGTATTCCGCCAGAGCTTATCATCGATTACCTCGCGCTAATGGGCGATAAAGTGGATAACATTCCGGGCGTGCCTGGCGTTGGGGATAAAACCGCGACCGCTTTGCTTCAAGGTATTGGTGGTTTGGACGAGCTGTATCAGCGTCTAGACGATATTGCGGCGCTTGGTTTCCGTGGTTCGAAAACCATGGCGAAGAAGCTCGAAGATAACCGTGAAGAAGCCTATCTTTCTTATGAGTTAGCGACCATCAAACTGGATGTCGAGCTTGAGGAAACGCCGCAGTCTTTAACCAAATGCGAACCCAATAAAGACAAGTTGGTCGAGCTATACAGCCAGCTGTCGTTTAAATCTTGGTTAAATGAATTGCTGGAAGGCAATAGCCCGGTGATTGAATCGGCAGAAAAAGCGGGCATCAGTGTTTCGTCATCTGATGTTGATAGCTCTGCGGTTAACATCGATCGCAGTCAATATGAAACGATTTTGGATCAAGAAAGTTTTGGCCGTTGGTTGGATGCGCTCAAAGCGAGTGAAGTGTTCGCGTTCGATACTGAAACTGATAGCCTCAACTACATGGTAGCGAATTTGATTGGTGTGTCGTTTGCTACCGAAGAAGGTAAAGCGGCATACGTGCCTGTTGCGCATGATTACTTGGATGCGCCCGAGCAACTTGACCGCGATTGGGTATTAGAGCAGCTCAAACCGATTTTAGAAGATGATAATCAAGCCAAAGTAGGCCAAAACCTTAAATACGATGCCAGCGTGCTTGCGCGTTACGGAATCGAAATGAAAGGTATTAAGCACGATACTATGCTCGCTTCTTACGTTTACAACAGCGTTGGCGGCAAACATGATATGGACAGCTTGGCACTGCGTTTTCTACAGCACAGCTGCATTTCGTTTGAACAAGTGGCGGGTAAAGGTAAAAACCAGCTGACGTTTAACCAAATCGCACTGGATGAAGCCGCGCCATATGCTGCGGAAGATGCCGACGTGACGCTGCGTTTACACCATCGCTTGATGGCGAATATCGAAAGTGACGCCAAACTGAAAGCGATTTACGAGCAAATTGAAGTGCCACTGATCCCCGTGATTTCACGTATTGAACGTACGGGCGTGCTGATTGACGACATGATGCTTGGTGCGCAATCACAGGAGATTGCGGCTCGCCTTGATGAGTTAGAACAGAAAGCCTACGAAGTTGCGGGTGAAGAATTTAACCTCAGCTCACCAAAACAACTGCAAACCATTTTGTTTGAAAAAATGGCCTTGCCAGTGGTTAAAAAGACGCCGTCGGGAACGCCTTCGACCAACGAAGAAGTTTTGCAGGAGTTGGCATTAGATTATCCGCTGCCGAAATTGATCTTGGAATATCGTGGCTTGGCGAAGTTGAAATCAACTTACACTGACAAGCTGCCTAAAATGATCAATCCACAAACCGGACGCGTTCATACTTCATACCATCAAGCCGTTACCGCGACTGGGCGTTTATCGTCGACCGATCCAAACTTGCAGAACATTCCAATTCGTAATGAAGAAGGACGCCGTATTCGTCAGGCATTTATTGCGCCGACGGGTTACAAAATCATGGCGGTGGACTACTCGCAAATTGAATTGCGCATTATGGCGCATTTGTCGGGTGATAAAGCGTTACTTGAAGCGTTCCAACAAGGTAAAGACATTCACGCAGCAACGGCGGCAGAGATTCTTGGTACGACCATCGATCAAGTGACCAGCGAACAGCGTCGCCGAGCCAAAGCGGTAAACTTTGGCTTAATTTACGGCATGAGTGCATTTGGATTGGCCAAGCAACTTGGAATCCCGCGTGGCGAAGCGCAGCAGTATATGGATACTTACTTCGAGCGTTATCCTGGTGTGATGCAATATATGGAAGACACTCGCAGTGCTGCCGCCGAGCAGGGCTATGTTGAGACCATCTTTGGTCGCCGTCTGCACTTACCTGAAATCAAATCACGCAACGGTATGCGCCGCAAAGCGGCTGAGCGTGCGGCGATCAACGCGCCAATGCAAGGCACGGCTGCAGATATCATCAAGAAGGCGATGCTATTGGTGGACCGTTGGATTCAGGATCACGGCGATGGCCGCGTGAAACTATTGATGCAAGTACACGATGAATTGGTGTTTGAAGTCCAAGAGTCAGCGTTAGACGAAATTGAAAGTAAAGTACAAGAATTGATGGAATCTGCAGCTGAACTTGCTGTGCCACTTGTGGCTGAAGCAGGACACGGGGATAACTGGGAACAGGCCCACTAGACATTTTTTAATCAAAATCGTTAAGAAAGCATGAGCCAGCGCACAAACGCTGGCTTTTTTTTCGCCGAAAAAAGCTAATGTGAACAAGGTCTTTGTGTTGTTTAAGAAAAAATTCATGAAAAAAAACTACAAAAACATTTCCTATTTCTGACCATTTGTTGTACATTATTCGTTGTAGGGTACAGAGGTAAGATGTTCTATCTTTCAGACCTTTTGTTTCACGTTATTGGATTAGGCTGATTCAGCCGCCCCAGCCAGTTTTTGGCTGGGGCGTTTTTTATTGTGCCAAAGAAAATTATCGTTATTTATTAGTGTGTTATAAATATCTTAATCTTTGATGTTTATCTCTACACTGCCATTTGTCGCACATCTCTCAGTTTTTGCTATTTCTCATTTCATTTCCGTTAGCGAATTGTAACTCGCAACTATTTCGTAATTTTAATTCATTCATCGTGTGATTATTTCATCTAAGTAAATGAGCTTCATGCGTTTAGTGGGCTTTTGTGCCGAATAAGATTTTATAAATTAATTGGTTAATAACATTTTATGAGAGCTATGTAGCACGTTGGAACAACGAAATTTGCAAAACCGGGCAGGGTGGCAAAAGCTTTCAACATAATGATAACAACCTCCATAAACTTCTCTCCCGTGTTTTCCCCATCCTCGTGATGGGGTTTTTATTTTTCGGCTTAGCCAGGCAAGAATATGGTTGGTGATTCAAGTTCGAAGACAAAAAAAGCCCGCGATATATACGCGGGCTTTTTGCTGTTTATTCTCTGTTAAGCTTGTTGCTGATCTTGCTCATCACTAGATTCATCGGTGAGGTCATCTTCAGTAGCATCGATTGCAAAAGCTGGGGCGAACCACTCATCAAGTTTACGTCGCAGAACATCTACGCCAAGGCCTTTCAAGCTTGAAAACGCATCGACTTTAACATCGCCGCCAAATGCGAGTGCGGATTCACGAATTTTGAGTAGTTGAGCTTTACGAGCACCGCTTTTGAGTTTGTCTGCTTTGGTCAGCAGAACTTGTACCGGAATACCGCTATCAACGGCCCAGTAGATAAGCTGCTGATCGAGGTCTTTCATTGGATGGCGAATATCCATTAACACCACAAGGCCTCTTAGGCACTCGCGTTTTTGCAAGTATTCACCCAGCGACTTCTGCCACTTCTTCTTCATTTCAATTGGTACCTGAGCAAATCCATATCCCGGTAAATCGACGATATGGCAGCCATCGGTGACTTTAAATAAGTTAATCAATTGAGTACGACCTGGCGTTTTACTGGTTTTTGCTAAACTTCTTTGGTTAGTTAAGGTATTTAGCGAACTTGATTTGCCAGCATTGGAACGTCCAGCAAACGCAATCTCAATGCCTTCATCTTCAGGCAGATGACGAATGTCAGGTGCACTGGTGATGAAATGGGTGTTCTGGTAATTAATTTTTGCGTTCACTGTGTTAACTCCATCTCGACTTTGTGTAGTCGATTGATTACTTCTTTGTGAAAGTGTGTAAAATAACCGTGCTCGGCATAAGGTCGTCTATTGTACCATGAGTCGTGCCCCCAAGGGGTACTGGAAGCTTGATAATTATAAATGGAATGTCATGAATAAATTAGCGCTAATTGTGAGTCTTTTAGCCAGCTGTTCAGTGTGGGCCCAGGGCAGCATTGAAGCTGGTAAAGCAAAATCCCAAACCTGCGTTGCCTGCCACGGAGCTGATGGTAACGGAATCATGCCCACCTATCCCAAACTTGCCGGGCAACATGCTAAATATTTAGAAAAGCAGTTACAAGACTTAAAACTCGGTATGACGACGAGCGGTAAGCAAGGTCGTTTCGACCCCGTGATGAGTGCAATGGCGATGCCATTATCAGACCAAGATATGGCTGATTTATCAGCTTATTTCGCATCGTTGCCGATCTCAAATAACAACACTCCCGAAGCTATCGTTGCGCAAGGTAAAGCCTTGTACACCGCAGGTGACGCCGAGCGTGGTTTGACTGCGTGTATCGCCTGTCATGGTCCGCGTGGTAATGGTACCGAACTATCCGGTTTTCCAAAAATTTCCGGTCAACATGCTGAATACATTAAATCCCAACTTGAGAAATTTCGCGACGATACACGCAGTAATGACATGAACGCCATGATGCGTGATGTTGCAAAAAAACTCACCGATAACGATATTGAAATTCTGTCTCAGTATGTGGGTGGGCTTCATTAACACTGACATCGATAGTGTCGATTGATTTTATCAACGCCTCAGCAACTGCTGGGGCGTTTTGCTATGAATTACAATGTGATGGCTGTCACGGTGGTTTTTTTCACACTACGCGCTACTTGCTGATGACTTTGTAAGAGATCTGCCATTGTTGAAATAAATTTCTCTCGCCATTTAAATAAATTATAAATATTTTCAATTGGTTACAATGGTGGTGGTTTTTTGTACTAAATTTTTTAAATTCACCAATTGTGTCAAATAAGCAAAGCGCTAAAGTAATCCCATCAGCAGGACGCTGAAACAAGGATTTAGCCACGAAGGCTACCAAGGAATAACTTAAGATGTTCTTAAGTTGGATTCAGTAAGCAGGATGTTTACTGGACACGGATGGTCAATTTGTCTGATGGTTTGGACAGAGTAAAGGATCAGGTTTAAGGACAAGCCCTGTTACACAGGAAAGTAAGACGGAAAGCCAAAATTCATCAGGATGATGGAAAACGATTTTTCGCAAGGAAAGCACCAAAAACAAAAGGAATGTTGGCGCACTTTTAGTGACCAGTTTTCGCCAATTATTGGCACGAAAAGCGATAGTAACCCTATCGCTTTTTTTATTTTCTGCGTTTCGCCATTCGGCATCAAAGCATTTTTTTCTAAACTGGCGAGAAATCGCTCAATAGGACTCCACTCTGCCTCTCATTTCTGGTATGTTGCGCATCCTTAAGAGAGGATCTCGTCATGCAACATTGTCCTTTATGTCATAGCGCTAACAGCTATCCGTATTTTGAAGATAAACAGCGAGCATATTGGCAGTGTGATCGGTGTGAATTAGTGTTTGTTGATCCCAACCAACGCTTAGTCGCCAGCGATGAAAAAGCGCACTATGATCTGCATGAGAACGACCCAAATGATACCGGCTATCGTCGATTTTTGGCGCGTGTTGCAACGCCATTAAATCAACGCATTACGCCGCATTCGCAAGGGTTAGATTTCGGTTGTGGCCCAGGCCCAACATTGTCATTGATGTTGCAGGAGCAGGGACACGACGTATCGTTATACGATCTCTACTATTTTCCTGATACTCAGGTATTGCAGAGACAGTACGATTTTATGACCGCCACTGAAGTGATCGAACATCTGTACGATCCCGCTCAGATTTGGCAGCAATGGTTAAATTTAGTTAGGCCCGGTGGCTGGATTGGTCTGATGACCAAAATGGTTATCGACGTAGATGCGTTTGCGAGCTGGCACTACAAAAACGACCCGACGCACGTGGTGTTTTTTAGTCGCGCAACCTTTCAGTATCTGGCAGAGCGAGATAAGCTCGAACTTGAATTTATAGGCAACGATGTAATTTTGCTGAGGAAACCCCAGTAATGTCTAGAGAAAAGAAAACCAAAACCGGTATCAATGGTGATTTGGTTTTTGCGCGTAAACACAACCGCAAAAACGATGATGTTGAAGGCCGTGAACGTAAGAAGCTGAAAAAGCGTAAAGGTTTAAAAACCGGTAGCCGTAACTCTGAAAGTAAGCAAGAAGTCACTCGCCAGAAAACTCAGCAGCGCGACCCGCGTTTAGGCAGTAAGAAGAAAATCGAGCTTGTGGTCGATGCGCCTAAAAAGCAAACCAAACAACAGCGTATGCTTTCAGCAGAAAAAGAGCTGGAAATGTTGGAAAATGATGCGCAGTTGAATGTTCTGCTAGAGCGTTTAGATAACGGTGAAAGCTTGGGCGCTGGCTTGCAAAAACTGGTTGATGAAAAACTGGATCGTATTGAAAAACTGATGAAACAGTTGGGCATTTACGAAGAAGATGATGATCAGCAAGAAGACGAGCTAGAAGCTGAAGAAATCAGCGTTCCAAAAACTAAGGCGAAGAAAAAAGCCGCGTCTGAAGACGAACTACTTTCGCAGTTCGAAGATCTCGATCTAAACGATTTTAAAGGATAGAGCAGCACGATGAATGTAACCTTATTAGCCATTGCAGGTGGAATCATTATTCTCGGATTAGCCTCATACGCGGGTTACCTTCTGCTTCAGCTCAAAAAGCAAAAGCAGTTGCAGCAACAGCATCAAACGCTGGCGATTCAAAAACGTAATGCCAACATTTTTGATAGCGTTAACACTTTGTGTTTGGCGGGGATTCAAGGTCAATGTGACTTGTCTGAGATTAGCATTCGTGTCTACAACATCATGGACTATGTGCAAGGTGAAGACCGAGTCGATTTTGACCAAGAGTTTCCAGCAACCTCTGAGCTGTACCATATCGTGAAAGATATGCCTCGCGGTGAAGAGCGCCAAAACATGGTGAAAAAAGAGCGTATGCAACACAATTTAATGCGTCACAAAGCGGAAACCCGTTTGAATGATGCGATTATTGATGAGCTGAAAGCGCTGCAGCAGCGTGTCCAACCTTTAAACAATCAAATCAACATTCAGTTGATTTAGACACAGCGATCACTTCTTTTAGTCAAGGAGTGATCCGCTTATCAATTCTGAATTTTTATTGATAAAACCGAATTTGCCAGCAGCCGAAGTTTCAATTGGTGTGGCAAAATAATCTGTCACCTTATTTGGCCTTTAGTCACTACGGAAAAGCATCATGTCGCAGCAAGTCGCCGTCAGCCAACAAGTGGAATGGGATCAAGCGGTTCTGGATAAATACAATTATTCAGGGCCACGATATACCTCATATCCAACGGCTTTAGAATTTCATGAAGTGTTTACCATTTCTGATCTTGATATGGCGTGTACCCAGTATCCGGAAAGGCCGCTGTCGCTGTACATTCACATTCCGTTCTGTCACAAGCTTTGCTATTACTGTGGCTGTAATAAGGTCGTCACGCGTCACTCGCATAAAGCCGATGAGTATTTGGATGTGTTGGAGCTCGAAATTCGGACTCGCGCATCGTTATTGCAAGGCCGTCCTGTACATCAATTGCATTTTGGTGGCGGTACGCCAACTTTCCTATCGAATGCTCAAATCAGCCGCATTATGGCGGTGGCTCGCGCCGAATTTGAATTTGCTCCGGACTGCGAAATCAGTATCGAGGTTGATCCAAGAGAAATCACGCTTGAAGTGCTGGAGCACTTACGCAGCGAAGGGTTTAACCGCCTTAGCATCGGCGTACAAGACTTCAATAAAGAAGTGCAAAAGTTGGTCAACCGTGACCAAGACGAAAGCTTTATCATTGCTTTGGTGGAAAAGGCCAAGCAACTGGGTTTTCGCTCCACCAACCTGGATTTGATTTACGGCCTGCCAAAACAAACCAAAGCAAGCTTTGCACAAACCTTGCAGCAAGTGCTGAAAATGCAGCCGGGTCGTTTATCAGTGTTTAATTACGCGCATATGCCGCAATTGTTCGCCGCGCAGCGCAAAATAAAAGAGCAAGATCTGCCAAGTGCGGATGAAAAAATGGCGATTCTTCAGCATACGATTGAAACGTTAACCGGCGCCGGTTATCAGTTTATCGGTATGGACCATTTTGCGTTACCAGAAGATGAGCTAGCTGTGGCGCAGCGTGAAGGGGTACTGCATCGCAATTTCCAAGGTTACACTACCCATGGCAGCTGCGATTTAGTCGGTTTTGGTGTGTCGGCGATCTCCATGGTCGGCGATGCGTACGGCCAAAATCAAAAAGAGCTCAAGCTTTACTACCAACAAGTCAATGAGCAGCGCCACGCGCTGTGGAAAGGGCTGGTGTTGGATAGTGATGATTTGCTACGCCGTGAAGTGATTAAACAGCTGATCTGTAATTTCACCTTAGATAAAAGCAAAATTGAGCAGCAATTTAATATCAGCTTTGATCGCTATTTTGCTGAAGATTTAGCGCTATTGAAAAACTTCATCGCTGATGGGTTGGTCGAAGTTGATGCGAAAAGCATTCGCGTCACTTTAAAAGGTCGCCTGCTGATTCGCAATATCTGTATGTGCTTTGACAAATACTTGCGTAAAAAAGCGCGTCAGCAACAGTTCTCGCGCGTTATCTAAGACATCAAACGCGATTGACAATCCAAAAGCCGCTTCGTTGAGCGGCTTTTTTGATCGCGGTTTAAGGCGTGATGTATTTGGTTTCTGCTACTTTCCACAGCGCACTGACCAAAGGGTTATCTAACTGTGAACGTTTGCAGCACACCCCAAGTTTAAATGGTTCGATCGGCGCAACTTTAAGGCGCTGAATTTTATCGCGTACTGGGCTGTTATTGATCACCACATCCGGAGCGATGCCAATACCACACCCCAAAGCCACCATGCTGATGATTGCTTCATGGCCGGAAACCTGAGCATAAATATTCGGCTTTTTGATTTTCATCGTTTTAAACCAGCTATTGGCTCGGTCGCGTGCTGTACCGTGCTGCGGAATGATAAACGGCAGGGTTTTCCAATCTGGATTTTCCAAATTTAGTGGTTCAGCAAAACTGTTGCCACCGACCGGAGCAATCACTGAAAGCGGAATTTCGCTGATGGTTTCAAATGCGACTCGAGATGGCAGTTGATCCGGATAAGCCGAAATCGCGATGTCGGCTTGGTCGCTAAGAATTCGCTCGATGGCGCGCGCCGGGTCGCCAGTCGAGAGCTTGAATTCAATAAACGGATGCTGCAAGCGAAAGGTCGACAATAACTGGGGGAGGTGGCTGTAACTGGCGGTCACCGAACAGAAAATACGAATTTCACCTTTTAAATCATCGCTACGGTTTTGGGCTTCTGAATGGTATTGCTGCCACTCGGTGAGAATTTTTAGCGCCACCGGCAGAAGTTTTTGGCCTGCAGGGGTCAATTCGACGCTGCGGTTGTCACGCAGAAACAACACTTGGCCGCAGTCTTGTTCCAACTTTTGGATTTGGCGACTTAATGCTGAAGGGCTGATGTGCATCGCAGAAGCGGTTTTACTGAAGTTGTTACTATCGCAAAGGTGAACAAACATCTGCAGGCTTTTTATATTCATCACATTTCCTTACGTTGCATTTTTTGCAAAAACTAATTGTGAATATATCACTTTAAGCAACTAGCTGCTTGTTTTAGTATGACTTCATTCGGCGAGCAAGCCGACCTTAACGGACGAATTACAAAGGAGAGCCCTACCATGGCTAACTATTTCAATACGCTAAATCTTCGCGAGAAGCTTGACCAACTTGGCCGCTGCCGCTTTATGGATCGCAGTGAATTTGCGACCGAAGCTGATTACCTCAAAGGCAAAAAAGTGGTCATCGTTGGCTGTGGTGCTCAAGGTCTAAACCAAGGTCTAAACATGCGTGACTCAGGTCTTGATGTGTCTTACGCATTGCGTCAAGCAGCGATCGACGAGCAACGTCAATCGTTTAAGAATGCGAAAGATAACGGCTTTGTGGTAGGTAGTTATGAAGAGCTGATTCCTCAAGCTGACCTAGTGATGAACCTGACTCCTGACAAACAACACAGCAACGTGGTTGCAACGGTTATGCCTCTAATGAAAGAAGGCGCCGCGCTAGGTTACTCACACGGCTTCAATATCGTTGAAGAAGGTATGCAAGTGCGTAAAGACATCACTGTTGTGATGGTTGCGCCGAAATGTCCAGGTACCGAAGTTCGTGAAGAATACAAACGTGGTTTCGGGGTTCCAACTCTAATCGCGGTTCACCCAGAAAACGATCCAAAAGGCGAAGGTTGGGATATCGCTAAAGCATGGGCGGCGGCAACAGGTGGTCACCGTGCTGGCTGTCTAGAGTCTTCATTCGTTGCTGAAGTTAAATCAGACTTGATGGGCGAGCAAACTATCCTTTGTGGCATGCTACAAGCCGGTTCTATCGTTTGTTACGAGAAGATGGTTGCTGAAGGTATTGATGCTGGCTACGCAGGTAAATTGCTGCAATACGGTTGGGAAACCATCACTGAAGCTCTGAAGTTTGGTGGCATCACGCACATGATGGATCGCCTATCAAACCCAGCGAAAATCAAAGCATTTGAACTGTCTGAAGAGCTAAAAGATCTGATGCGCCCACTGTACAACAAGCACATGGACGACATCATTGAAGGTGAATTCTCAAGCACCATGATGGCTGACTGGGCGAACGATGACGTTAACCTATTCAAATGGCGTGAAGAAACAGGTCAAACTGCGTTTGAAAACTACCCTGAAAGCAGCGTTGAAATTTCTGAACAAGAGTACTTTGATAACGGTATTTTGATGATTGCTATGGTTCGCGCTGGGGTTGAGCTTGCGTTTGAAGCTATGACTGCATCAGGCATCATCGATGAGTCAGCTTACTACGAATCACTACACGAATTACCACTTATCGCCAACACTGTTGCGCGTAAGCGTCTATACGAAATGAACGTGGTTATCTCAGATACGGCTGAATATGGTAACTACCTATTTGCTAACGTAGCAACACCGCTACTGCGTGAGAAGTTCATGCCTGCCGTTAGCACAGACGTTATTGGTAAAGGTCTAGGCGAGAGCTCAAACCAAGTTGATAACGCGCGTCTTATCGAAGTGAACGAAACCATTCGTAACCACCCAGTGGAATACATTGGTGAAGAACTACGCGGCTACATGACTGACATGAAACACATCGCAGTTGGTGGCTAATGCGCAGCGGCGCTCATCTAAATGTGAGCGCCAGCCGAGCAAATAAGAACCTCTCAGAGGTCAAAAAATAAATACTTAAACACAACATTAAAAAAGCCTTACTGCATCAGTAAGGCTTTTTCTTTGGGCGTTATTTTTAGTGCCGTCTTCGCGAGAACTGGCTTATTCAGCCGCTTTATCACCAAGCTTGGCTTCGATATCTGCCAGTTTCTTTTCCATCTCGGTCAGCTTTTGGCGAGTGCGCAGCAGAACCTGGGTTTGTACGTCAAACTCTTCGCGGCTGACGACGTCGAGTTTGTTGAGCTGGCCTTGAATGACTTGACGGACTTTTTGGTCAACGTCGCTGCCGAGGTCTTTGACCGGTTGTGGCATTGAGTCATGGATTTGTTTGGCAATTTGCTCGAGTTTTTTTGGGTCAAACATAGTGGCGTAAACTCCTTTAAATTTATCCACATTCTATGTAATTGAGTAAAGAAAGTCGCCCTTTAGGATGCAAAAAAGCGCACAGATAGACAAAAGGCCCCAATGGGGCCTTTTCAGAGTGAGTGCTTAACTTGAATTGAGCGTTATTCGTGATGCGGATTCACACCGTGCTCGCTAAGTTCTGCTCGCGTGCGTGCTGCGCGCTCCTGGTCTTCAATAAACTCAGGCAGAGGCTGATGTTTTTCTGCCAGATAGCTGTAGATAACCGGTAACACAAACAGTGTGAACAGTGTACCGATCGACAGACCCGATACGATAACCACACCAATACTAAAGCGCTGCGCTGCACCTGCGCCTGTGGCATACATCAATGGAATCAAGCCGGCAATCATTGCCGCGGTGGTCATCAAGATTGGGCGCAGTCGAACTTTCGCCGCTTCGGTGACCGCTTCAATTCGGCTGAGTTTATTTTGTAACTGCTCTTCTTTGGCTACCTCACAGATCAAAATACCGTGCTTGGTAATCAGACCGATTAAGGTAATCAACCCCACTTGCGAGTAGATGTTCATTGAGGCAGCGCCCCAAGCGAGCGAGATTAACGCACCGCACACCGCAAGAGGTACTGAAACCAAAATTACCAATGGATCGCGTAGCGACTCAAATTGAATCGCCAATACCAAGAAGATGATCGCCAGTGCTAAGCCAAAGGTGGCATATAACGCACTGCCTTCAGTGACAAATTGGCGTGATTCACCCATGTAATCATGGTTGTAACCTTTTGGCAGTTTGGTGGCGGCAATATTCTCAAACCAATCGACCGCTGTGCCCATGGTGGTGCCCGGTGCTGGAACCGCGCCTATGGTCGCTGAGTTGAGCTGGTTAAAGTGTGGCAGTGAGCGAGGCTCAGCGATGACATCAATATGCACTAAACTACCGAGTGGCACTGCGTTGCCATTGGCTGAGCGCACATAATACTGATTCATCGACTCAGGGTTTAAGCGCCACTTACGTTCCACTTGCGGAATAACTTCGTATGAGCGGCCATTAAGGTCAATTCGGTTAACGTAGCCATCGGCCATCATGGTGCTGAGGGTAATGCCGATATCCTGCATAGTCACGCCATAAGCGCCGGCTTTGTCTTTGTCGATGTTGATTTTCATCGTCGCCGAGTCAAAGTTCAGATCGAGGTTGGAGTAGACAAAAATCGGGTTCTTAGTCACTTCAGTCAAAATGTCGCTCGCCACAGTAAATAAGCTTTCAAAGTTATTTGGAGTGGTAATGACAAATTGCAGCGGCAGGCCGGAACCTGCACCTGGAAGCTCAGGCATTTGGAATGCCGTGATTGCCATGCCCGGGATATCTTTAACTAAGTTACCGACGCGTTTGGTGATCTCCTTTTGGCTGGCTTCACGTTGGCTCCACGGCACCAATGAGGCGATACCAAATGCTTGGTTTGAGTTTGGAACCCCGGTAAATGCCTGCGCATATTTCACTTCATCTTGCTGGCTGAGGATTGTGTTGACGTCGTTCATGGTGTTGGCGAGATAATCAAGGTTGGCGTTGGAGGCGCCAGTACCCATCATCATCACCACGCCTTTATCTTCCGCTGGCGCCAGTTCGCTTGGAATGAATTTGAACATCACAGGTAAACTGACGAACACAATCACGCCAAATGCGACGATAACCGGGCGACGCTTCATGACTGCATTGAGCATACGCTCGTAGCGGTTGGTCATACGATCAAGAAAGTTATGGACGCCTTTTTCAAAACGATTTGGCGTTAACGTTTCCTTGAGCATTTTTGAACACATCATCGGAGATAGCGTCAGGGCGATAATCCCAGAAACAAACACCGCGCCAGCAAGAGTCAGGGCGAATTCTTTAAATAGTGAACCGGTGACGCCGCCCATTAAGGCAATCGGTGCGTACACCGCGCCAAGGGTCAGAGTCATTGAAATAACCGGAATGGCAATTTCTCGCGTACCTATGATTGCGGCGCGAAATGGTGTTTCGCCTTCTTTAATATGACGGTCGACGTTTTCCAAAACAACGATCGCATCGTCCACCACCAGACCGATGGCGAGTACCATTGCCAGTAGGGTCATTAAGTTCCAAGAGAAGCCCATAGCTTGCATGACCATCGCCACACCAATTAAGGACAGTGGAATGGTCACAATCGGAATGATCACTGCGCGAATTGAGCCAAGGAATAGGGTAATGACCACCAGTACGATCAATGCCGCTTCCACAATCGTCTTGATAACTTCGTGAATCGATTCGTTGATCGCAACTGTTGAGTCATACATGACGTTCATGTGAATGTTGCTTGGCATATTGCGTTGTAAATCTGGCAATAGCTCTAGAACATCGTGAGCAATGTTGATTGGGTTGGCGCTTGGCGCAGCGTTAACCGCAAGTACCACGGCTTCGGCGCCGTTAGCGGTGGCGCGGTAAGTATCATGGCTCTTCGCTAGCGTAACTTTGGCGATGTCACTTAGGCGCGTAATGTTGCCGCTATCTTCGGTTTTGATGACTAGATTACGTAGCTCTTCCGGTGTCGATACTTGAGTATCTGCACTGCCGTTGTAGAGCACGAATTCACCAGTAGCCTGACCGGTTGCCGATTGATAGTTGTTGGCACTCAACACGCTCATCACATCGGTTGCGGTAAGATTAAACGCGGCCATTTTGGCTGGGTCCAACCATACGCGCAGGGCGTATTGGGTACCACCGTAGACATCAATCGATGAAATGCCGTTGACCGCGTACATCTGCGGGTTGATAACACGTACGATGTAGTCGCCAATTTGGCTCGAATCGAGTTCGTTACTGGTAAAGCCAATATACATCACCGCGGTGGTTGAACCGGTTGACATCGTCACCGTCGGATCGTCCGCTTCTTTTGGTAATTGCGAACGTACCGAGTTGGTTTTTGCCAGTACATCGGCAAGCGCACCGTTTGGATCGGTGTTGAGTTTCATGGTCGCTTTAATGGTTGAGCGACCAAGCACCGACTGCGAGGTCATGAAGTCGATGTTATCGGCTTGAGCAATGGCTTGTTCAAGCGGTTGAGTGATGAACCCTTGCACCAGATCCGCGCTGGCACCATAGTAGCTGGTGGTCACCGTGATCTCGGTATTGGTCATATCCGGGTATTCGCGCACTTGCATTTTGAACACCGCTTGCAAGCCAAGCAGAGCGATCAAAAAGCTGATCGAAATCGCCAATACCGGACGTTTGATAAACACATCTGTAAAGCGCATAGTGCCTCCAGTTACAGCATCGGTGTTTCAGCTGGCGTCACGGTCGCCTCGCTTTCTACCACATGCACTTTCACGCCGTTACTCAAGCGAACTTGACCTGTGGTCACCACACGGTCACCATCTTTTACGCCATCCAGTACGTGCACGATATCTTTATTACGTTCACCCACTTTGACAACGCGCTGTTCGACACGCTCTTCACCATCTTTGTTGGTGATTACGTATACGCTGTCGCCGTAAAGGGTAAAGGTAATCGATGTTTGCGGCAGCACGATTTGATCGGTCAATTTCGGCAAAATAATGTTGGTGCGGGCAAACATACCACTGCGTAATTTGCCATCGCTGTTTGGAATATTGGCTTGAACTTGAATCAGACCACTTTGCGCATTGACTGCGGGTTCAATCGCAGAAATGCTGCCTTTAAACGAACGGTTAGGGTAGGCATCAACTTTGATGTCCACTTCTTGGGCGATATGAATACGCGAGATTTCGGTCTGTGGCACGGTAAAGCGAATGCGCATCACGCTGGTGTCTTCAAGGCGAACAATGTCGGTACCGGCTTGCAGATATTGACCAAGGTAGACATTACGAATACCGATCATACCCGCAAATGGGGCATTGATTTCACGGCGACTAATCGCAGCTTTCAAGCTTTCAATATCAGCCTGAAGGGACAAAAAGCTCGCTTCTGCATCGTCAAAGTCTTCTTTGGACAGCGAACCTTTCTTATACAGACCTTGATAGCGTTTGAATTTCGCTTCGGCAGCCGGCAGGCGAGCTTGTGAGCTCTTTAAGTTGGCGCGCTCGACTGAAGTATCCAGAGCAACTAACGGCTGGCCTTTACGGACTTGGGTTCCGGATTCAAATGAGATTTTATCAATCACGCCGCTGGTTTCGTTGGCGATCATTACCCCTTGGTTCGGTTCGATAAAACCGATCGCTTCAATCACCGGTACCCAGTCGACCGATTTCGCCGTCACCTCAGTGACCGGAAAACTTTGCTCCGGCATATTGGCGAGGTATTCGGCAATTTTCTTTTGCTTAAACATATTGAAACCAATCACGCTGCCAAACAGAAGCACCGCGATAAGTAACATCAGAAAGGTCCACTTTTTCATCGTGACACAAACTCCAGATTTTAATGAGTAATGATGGCATCCCAACTTGCGTTGATGATGTCGTCTATGCTGTCTTGTATTGAAAGAATGCCTTGGCGCTGCTTAGTTAACATCATCACGATGGGTGAAAAACTAAGGTGCATTAAGGTCTCGTTGTCGAGCGGTTTGATAAACCCTTGTTGCTTTCCCTGATCAAGTATTTGATGAACCTGGCTAAACAATTGCTTTTCTAGCGATTGAATAGACTTATCTCCAAGCGTTGGAAGTGATTCATATTGAGCACGATTACTAATGACGGAGGTATTGGACTCATTCAGGTTCCAAATGTTGAGGCATATAGTACGGTGCTTTTGTTTAATTGACATGTCAGCGTCAAGGCCATGCTGTATTGCATCGGCAATACGATGAGCGACGTGTTTGCGAACTTGCCGGAGTAAATGCTCTTTGTCCGTAAAGTAGCGATAGATAGTGCCAGCCGCGATACCAGCGCGATTGGCGACTTTTTGCATAGAAAGACCGCCAAATCCGACTTCAGCAATCAGTTTTTCGGCCGCTTCTATAATTTGAGTGTATTTTTCTGGGCTTAACGGTTTCGACATAAAAATATAAATGAATGAATGTTCATTCATTTATAAACCTAGTCCAAAATTTTTGCAATCCACTTGTGCAGTAAAAGTGATGTTTATCTCGATTCGCGATTGGAATCGAGTAGCGAGGGGATTATCATTAGCAGCCTGAATAAAAGGATTGTGACTGAAATGAAGTTAAACCCCAGCCAAGACGAAGCGGTAAAATATGTATCCGGGCCTTGCCTAGTACTGGCTGGTGCCGGTTCAGGAAAAACCCGCGTGATCACGAATAAGATCGCCTATCTGGTACAACAATGTGGCTATAAAGCGCGAAATATCGCAGCCGTGACATTTACCAATAAAGCGGCGCGCGAGATGAAAGAGCGTGTCGGCCAGACGCTTGGCAAAGCCGAATCCAAAGGTTTGATGGTCTCAACCTTTCACACCCTAGGTTTGAATATCATCAAACGTGAATATAAAGCGCTTGGTTTGAAAGCGGGGTTTTCACTGTTTGACGATCAAGACCAAATGGCGCTACTCAAAGAGCTAACCGAGAAGCAACTGGACGGTGATAAAGACCTATTGCGTCAGTTATTGAGTACCATTTCTAACTGGAAAAACGATATGTTTAGCCCCGAGCAAGCCAAAGCGTATGCTCAGGGCGAACAGCAGCAATTGTTCGCGTTTTGTTTTGAGATGTACCAAAACCAGATGCGAGCATACAACGCGCTCGACTTTGACGACTTGATTTTGATGCCAGTGCAACTGCTCAAGACCAACCAAGAGGTACGCGAGCGTTGGCAAAATCGCATTCGCTATCTGCTGGTGGATGAATACCAAGATACCAACACCAGTCAGTATGAACTGGTTAAGCTGTTGGTTGGGCAACGCGAACGTCTGACCGTAGTGGGTGATGACGACCAGTCTATCTATTCCTGGCGTGGCGCCAAGCCGCAAAACTTGATTTTGCTTGGCCAAGATTATCCTGGCCTGCGTTTAATTAAGCTTGAGCAAAATTACCGCTCAACCAGCCGAATTCTACGTGCGGCCAACATTTTGATTGCCAATAACCCGCACGTGTATGAAAAATCGCTGTTTTCTGAAATTCCCGACGGTGAAAAACTCAAAGTTTTGCTCGCCAAAAACGAAGAGCATGAAGCAGAGCGAATTACCGGCGAACTTATTGCACATAAGTTTTTAAATCGCACCGAATATCGCGATTATGCGGTTTTGTACCGTGGTAACCATCAGTCGCGCTTGATTGAAAAATCCTTGATGCAAAACCGTGTGCCGTACAAGTTGTCGGGTGGAACATCGTTTTTCGCCCGCGCCGAAATCAAAGACATCATGGCCTATTTGCGTATTCTGGTGAATCCAGATGACGACAATGCATTTTTGCGTATTGTGAATACGCCGCGCCGTGAAATCGGCCCTGTTACCTTAGAAAAATTGGGCAGTTACGCCAATATGCGTGGCAAAAGCCTATTTGAGGCAAGTTTTGAAATGGGTCTTGAGCAAACGCTAGGTGGACGCGGGTTAGAAAACCTGCGCCGATTCACTCAGTGGTTAGTTAAAGTGAGTGATGAAGCTGAGCGAGGCGATACCGTTTCGGCGGTGCGCTCGTTAGTGCGTGATATCCATTATGAAGATTGGCTGTACGAAACCTCTTCAAGTCCGAAAGCGGCGGAAATGCGCATGAAGAACGTTTCGGACTTGTATTCATGGATCGTCGCTGACTTGGAAGGCGATAACTACGACCAGGAAGAGAAGACCCTCAAAGAGGTGGTTCAGCGTCTCACGCTGCGTGACATGATGGAGCGCGGTGAAGAAGACGATGATACCGATGCAGTGCAGTTAATGACGCTACACGCGTCCAAAGGTCTTGAATTTCCTTACGTATATCTGATGGGCGCGGAAGAGGGCATTTTGCCGCACCAAACCAGCATTGATGAAGATAATGTCGAAGAAGAACGCCGCTTGATGTATGTGGGGATTACTCGTGCCCAGCGGGAACTCACTTTTACGATGTGTAAAGAGCGCCGCCAGTTTGGCGAGCTTATCAAGCCAACGCAAAGTCGTTTTTTGGACGAATTGCCTTTTGATGATGTGGAGTGGGAACAGACCAAGAAACCGGTGACGCAGGAAGAGCGTATGGCTAAAGGCCAAGCGCATATTGCGAATATCCGCGCCATGTTCAATAAGAAATAATCATTAGCGCTGCGAAAAACAAAAAAGCTGGCGACTCTACGCCAGCTTTTTATTGTCTGAATGGCTATAACGGGTACTACAAACCTTCAATCATATGGTCGATGGCCGCGACGATTTCATCATCTGAGCAGTCCATACAGGTGCCGCGTGGTGGCATGGCATTGAAGCCATTGATAGCGTGATCTTTAAGGACATCTTTGCCTTTAGCAATGCGCGGCGCCCAGTTATCCGCATTGCCTTTGATTGGCGCGCCACTGACTCCAGAGCCGTGACAAGCAATACAGAAAGTACCGTAAACTGTTGCTCCATCGCGAGGGCCGCTCGGCGCTTTAGCGGCAACAGGTTCGCTACCCGCCAAATAAACATCACCCACTGGTTTAATTCGTTCAGCGATATCATCATACTGCTGCTGGGTGATCGTGGCGGCCACTGAAGAAAAACTCAGTGACGCGAGAGCGACGTACAAGATTGATCGAAACATAGACATTAAGCTCACTTCCATTGCTATAGATATAGATAAGTTGGGGCTTATCTTCATTATTAGAGTATCGGAACTGATCAGCAGTTAGATCAACTGTTAAATCAATGTAAATAATGGGTGATTATATCCCGTTAACTTATGCTCATAAACAACAAGTTATTCTCTACAAGGGGTAGGTCACATGAGAAATTGGTTGTTTACACGCGTTAATTGCCCAAAAAGGCGTCAAACGACAAAAAAAAGTTGAAAAAGTACTAGACGATGAATTGGGATCTACGTATTATTCCACTCCGCCGATAGGGCATGCGCCCGTAGCTCAGTTGGATAGAGCGTTGGCCTCCGGAGCCAAAGGTCGAAGGTTCGAATCCTTTCGGGCGTGCCAATTCATCCGGAAGGCTTTATCGGTAGGAAAACAGTGGTGGCTATAGCTCAGTCGGTAGAGCCCCGGATTGTGATTCCGGTTGTCGCGAGTTCAAGTCTCGTTAGCCACCCCATTATTTAGGTAACTTCGGTTCCCTGCTTTGAACTTGTTCGAGGCGAAATTAAATCGGTGAATAGCGTGGTTTGATGGCGCATCCCGATTTTGGAATAAGCGGACCAGAGGGTGACCCTCTGAGCGATGTTCCAGTCAAAAGATTTAGTTCGGTGAATAGCGCAGCTTGGTAGCGCATCTGGTTTGGGACCAGAGGGTCGGGGGTTCGAATCCCTCTTCACCGACCACTTTTTGATTCTTCCGTTAAAATACGAAAGAATAACAACTTAAATGTTGTAATGAATTATGGTGGCTATAGCTCAGTTGGTAGAGTCCCGGATTGTGATTCCGGTTGTCGCGAGTTCAAGCCTCGTTAGCCACCCCATTCTTTAGGTAGTGTTAACTCCCTGCTTTGCAATACAAAGCGAAATTAAGTCGGTGAATAGCGCAGCTTGGTAGCGCATCTGGTTTGGGACCAGAGGGTCGGGGGTTCGAATCCCTCTTCACCGACCACTATACGAAAGCCTCGTCAGTAATGACGGGGCTTTTTTTATGCTTATCGTTTGGGAATCGGTTTCAGGCGAGTGAAGACTTTGGGTCGGGGGCCGGAAGCCCAGCCGCGTCGAATCCCTCTTCACCGACCACTCTACGAAAGCCTCAGCTCGCCGGCCGCGTCAGTAATGACGGGGCTTTTTTTATGCTTATCGTTTGGGAATAGGTTTCAGGTTAGTGATGACTGTGGGTCGGGGGCTGGAAGCCCAGCCGCGTCGAATCCCTTTTCACCGACCACTATACGAAAGCCTCAGCTCGCCGCCCGCGTCAGTAATGACGGGGCTTTTTTATGCTTATCGTTTGGGAATCGGTTTTAGGCGAGTGATGACTGTGGGTCGGGGGCTGGAAGCCCAGCCGCGTCAAATTCCTCTTCACCGACCACTATACGAAAGCCTCAGCTGGCCGCCCGCGTCAAATCCTTCCTTATCGCCCATCGATTACCCAAGTATTGGTTTGCCATTCATTACGTATTTTGAACCATTGATTCTTTTATTCAGCAAATGGCTTTTGCGGTTAGCGAACTTGGTTATGCCACGGTGTTTGGTGGCTAGGTTGGTCTGGTTGTGAACTATTTTTCTATATTATAAACAGTTAGTTACTTGTATATTTCCAATGTAGTATGAAGTAAAAGGATCATCGAGTATCTGCTGTAAACCTTAGTGGAGAGATCATGCTCAAAGCCGAATAATCGGCTGTTTTGGCACATTACAGACGGTATTTTCGTGCTGTTTATTGCAAAAATATGTCGATATATTGAGTTTTAATTCATTAATTTTGAACTAATCCCTCGCTTTATGGTGCATTTACCACCGTAGCAAATAAAAACCGCTACCTTTTGTAATCTATAAGTTTAATTTATTAATTTAGAGTTTTATGCTGGAATTTGGCTTTGTTTTTGGTTTTTAATTTCAATGAATTGCTTTACATTTGCTCATTTGTTTTATAGTTGTTAATTTTGGAATTTAAATTTTCTATGGGTTTTTATTCTGAATAGGAAAAATAAAAACTCAGCTTATGTTGCTGTGATGCTTTTGCACATGGATATTGTGCGACATGCCATAAAAAGGTGCTTGTGATGTTTTATTCACTATTTGAGCATTGTGATTCGAATATGCTGCTTTATATCTGCTTGAACTCGACTTTTTATACTCTGTTTGTTGCTTTTTAGTGAAATATTTGCCAGATTGATGGGCTAGTAGATTGCCAGAGTTTTATGCTGGTACGAATGGATTCAACTTTCAGACAGGGCAAAAGTGCCGCAGTTGTAGAGGTCTGGTAATGTCACTTTTAGAAGTCAAAAACCTTCGCATTGAATACCCATCACGCCATGGCGTTCACGCCGCGGTTAAATCGCTCTCTTTCAGTATCGAACGTGGCGAAATCGTTGGCGTTGTTGGTGAGTCGGGCGCAGGGAAATCCACCGTTGGTAATGCCGTGAGCGATCTTTTGAGTCCTCCGGGTCGAATTGCGGGCGGGGAAGTATTCCTTGATGGTGAAAAAATTTCTGGCCTCTCTGCACAAGAGATGCGCCAAATCCGTGGTTCAAAAATTGGGTTTATTTTCCAAGACCCAATGACATCCTTGAACCCGCTGTTCACGGTTGAGCATCAACTTAAAGAAACCATTCACGCCAATATGAAAGTCTCGGATGAAGAGGCTTATAAGCGTGCGTTATCGCTGATGAACCAAGTTGGTATTCCTCAGCCAGAAAACCGTCTTAAGCAGTATCCCCACCAATTTTCTGGCGGTATGCGTCAGCGTGTGGTGATTGCGATCGCTTTAGCTGGCGAACCTGACCTTATCATCGCCGATGAGCCCACCACCGCACTGGATGTATCAATTCAAGACCAAATCCTGCAGCTGATTCGTGACTTGTGTATTGAGCACAATGTCGGTTGTATGCTGGTGACTCACGATATGGGCGTGGTATCGAACGTCACCGACAAAGTGGCGGTTATGTATCGCGGCGACTTGGTGGAATTTGGCCCGACGGCAAAAGTGCTTGGCACGCCAGAACATCCGTATACCCACAGTTTGATTTCCGCTGTGCCGCGCTCTGACACCAAACTTGACCGTTTTCCTTTGGTGAATTATATCGAAGAAGCGCAAGAGCATAAGCCGCTAGATGTCAAAAACCACTGGTTGGGGCAAAGCCAAGACCAGCGGGTTTACACGGGTCCATTACTCAACGTAGAGCACGTAAATTTGCGCTTTACCACCAAAGATTCACTGTTTGAAAGTCGCCGCGAATACGTTCAGGCGTCTGACGATGTCAGCTTTGAAGTGTTTGAAGGTGAAACCTTTGGTCTGGTGGGTGAATCGGGTTCAGGCAAGTCGACCATCGCTCGAGTGATTGCCGGTTTATATCAGCCAAATGAAGGTAAAGTAACCTTTGAAGGGATTGATTTAACTGCGATGACCTCGGAGAAGCAACGCCGTCCGATTCGTCGTCAAATGCAGATGGTGTTCCAGAACCCGTATACCTCGATGAACCCGCGAATGAAAATTTTCGACATCATCGCGGAGCCAATTCGTTTTCATAAGTTGACGAAAAATGAAGCCGAAACGCGTCAGATCGTCAACGATCTGTTGGATCACGTCGGTTTAGGCCGTATGGCTGGCGTCAAATATCCTCATGAGTTTTCTGGCGGTCAACGCCAACGTATTTCGATTGCGCGTGCTCTTGCAACGCGTCCTCGCTTACTGATTTGTGATGAGCCAACTTCGGCACTGGATGTGTCGGTACAGGCGCAAATTCTTAATTTGCTTAAGGATTTGCAAGATGAGCTCAACTTGACCATGTTGTTTATCAGCCACGATTTACCTGTGATTCGCCAGATGTGCGATCGCGTCGGGGTGATGAAAATGGGTAAATTGCTTGAAGTTGCACCGACGGAGCAGTTGTTCAATCACCCACAACATGAGTACAGTAAGAAATTGATTTCTTTAATGCCTGAATTTACAGGCTTAAGAGAAGATGTAAAAACGGCTTAACTTAAAAAGGCCGTCACATTGTCAGGCTTGCCTGAATTAATAAACAGAAGCAAATACAACAACTAGGGATTGGATTCCCGCATAAGGAGTTATGCAATGAAAACCATGAAAAGCAAGATAGCAGTGGCTTTAATGGCAGCTGGTTTGAGCTTCGCAGCAGCGGCTGCGGATATCACTGTTGCTTATGACGCTGACCCAGTTTCTCTTGATCCACATGAGCAGCTATCTGGCGGCACACTGCAAATGTCTCACATGGTGTTTGATCCTCTAGTTCGTTACACCCAAGATTTGGATTTTGAACCACGCCTAGCAAAAAGCTGGGAGCGTAAGGATGATAAAACCTTCCGTTTCCACTTGCGTAAAGGGGTGAAATTCCATTCTGGTAACGAACTGACTGCGGATGACGTCGTTTGGACTTTCAAACGTCTTAAAGACTCGCCAGACTTTAAAGCGATCTTCGAACCATATTCAGAAATGGTTAAAGTGGATGATTACACCGTTGATCTCGTATCAAAAGGTGCTTACCCACTGGTTCTACAAACAGCAACTTACATTTTCCCAATGGACAGCAAGTTCTACTCAGGTAAAGCCGCTGACGGTACTGAGAAAGCGGCTATCGTGAAACACGGTAACTCATACGCTTCTACTCACGTTTCAGGTACTGGTCCATTTATCGTGACTTCACGTGAACAAGGCGTAAAAGTTGAGTTTGAACGCTTTAAAGATTACTGGGACAAAGATTCAAAAGGTAACGTTGACCACCTAACACTTGTGCCAATCAAAGAAGACGCTACTCGCGTAGCGGCGCTACTTTCTGGCGACGTTGATATGATTGCACCGGTTGCACCGAACGATCACAAACGTGTTGAGTCTGCAAAAGGTGTTGACCTTGTGACGCTACCAGGTACTCGTATCATCGAGTTCCAAATGAACCAAGATTCAAACCCAGCGCTAAAAGATGTACGTGTGCGTCAAGCTATCGTATACGCAATCAACAACAAAGGTATTGTTGACAAGATCATGAAAGGTTTTGCAACCGCAGCGGGCCAACAAAGCCCTGCAGGTTACGCGGGTTACAACGCAGACCTAGTGCCACGCTACGATCTGAAAAAAGCCAAAGAGCTGATGAAAGAAGCGGGTTACGAGAAAGGCTTTACGCTAACGATGATCGCGCCAAACAACCGTTATGTTAACGATGCGAAAATCGCGCAAGCGGCGGCTGCTATGCTGTCAAAAATCGGCATCAAAGTTGACCTAAAAACCATGCCAAAAGCGCAATACTGGCCTGAGTTTGATAAATGTGCAGCAGACATGCTGATGATTGGCTGGCACTCAGATACTGAAGATTCAGCGAACTTCTCTGAATTCCTAACCATGACTCGTAACGAAGAGACAGGTAAAGGTCAGTACAACTGTGGTCACTACTCAAACCCAGAAGTCGATAAGCTGGTTGAAGATTCAAACCTAGAAACTGATCCTGCGAAACGTGCACAGATGCTACAAAAAGTTGAAGCGACTCTGTACAACGAAGCGGCGTTTGTTCCTCTACATTGGCAAAATCTCGCTTGGGGTGCGAAGTCTACTCTGCACATCAAACCAATCGTAAACGCAATGAACTTCCCATACTTCGGCGACCTAGTGGTTGATGAGAAGTAAGGATAAGTTGCAATAAGTTATGCCACGCCTTCTGTGCGGACTGCATGGAAGGCGTGTTTTCATCATTTGGCGTACTCACTTTTGTTCAGTCGAGTTAGGCGCAATTTTTAAGGCTGAATAGTTTCGCACCTTTGGGTGTATCGCAGATTCTTCATGGAAAGTTAAGGGGCAAGGAATGTTTTCGTTTCTGGTCAAGCGCCTGTTTCAGGCACTGATAGTGATGTTTGTGATCAGTTTAGTGGCGTTCGCCATTCAGGATAACCTGGGTGACCCGTTGCGTGAGCTTGTCGGTCAGTCGGTTTCAGAAGCAGAGCGTCAAGCGCTGCGTGATGAACTCGGCCTCAACGATCCCTTCATTACAAAATACACACGCTTTATCACTGCCGCAGTTCACGGTGATTTAGGCACTTCTTATTTCTTCAAGCGTCCAGCCGTTGATGTCATTTTAGAAAAACTGGTTGCCACGCTTGAGTTGGTGTTTGGCGCAAGCCTTATCATCATCGTTTGCTCGATTCCGCTTGGCGTCTATTCAGCGATCAGGCCCAAAAGCATCTTCACTAAAATTATCATGGCCGGCAGTAGTATCGGGATTTCGATTCCTGTGTTCCTAACCGCGATCATGCTGATGTACGTATTCTCAATTGAATTAGGTTGGCTGCCATCTTATGGGCGTGGGGAAACCGCCAATCTCCTTGGCTGGGAGTCTGGTTATTTTACCCTTGATGGTCTTGCACACTTGATTCTGCCTTGCGTATCACTTGCTTCAATCATGTTGCCACTGTTCATTCGTTTGGTGCGTTCTGAAATGTTGGAAGTCTTGAGCTCGGAGTACATTAAATTCGCGCAAGCCAAAGGTCTGCCGCTGAAAAAGGTTTACTACCAACACGCATTGAAAAATACCATGTTGCCAGTGCTGACTGTCGGCGGGGTACAAATCGGGACTATGGTTGCCTACACGATTTTGACCGAAACCGTTTTCCAATGGCCGGGAACCGGCTTCCTTTTCCTTGAAGCAATCAACCGCGTCGATACGCCGCTCATCACCGCTTACGTTATTTTCGTGGGCCTGATTTTCGTCGTTACCAACACTATCGTTGACTTGCTGTACGGGTTGATTAACCCAACTGTGAACCTAACAGGAAAAGGAGCGTAATCATGACTCAATCGGTTCAAGTTCCTTCTCGTTGGGAACGCTTTAAATCTTCAGATTTTCTTTACTATTTCCGCCGCGATAAAGTGGCGATGTTCAGCTTTGTGGTTTTTCTGGTGTTTGCCATTATCGCTTTGCTGTCGCCATGGATTGCGCCGACTAACCCATACGATTTATCGTCCATTGATATTATGAACTCCGAATTACCGCCAGCTTGGCTTGACGGTGGTGATGCGAGTTTCGTACTCGGTACTGATGACCAAGGCCGCGACATTTTATCGACGATCTTTTACGGTTCGCGCCTATCACTCACTATCGGCTTTTTGGCGGTTGCTCTGCAGCTGTTCTTGGGGATCATGATTGGTTTGTCCGCTGGTTACTTCGGTGGTCGCGTGGACAGCTTTTTGATGCGCTTTGCTGATGTCCAGCTGTCGTTCTCAACCATGATGGTGGCGATCATTGTATCGGCAATTTTTAAAGCCAGCTTTGGTAGCGAGTTTTACAGCCAATATGCGGTTGTGATGTTGGTGGTGATCATCGGCATTGCTGAGTGGCCGCAATACGCGCGTACCATTCGTGCTTCGGTATTAGCTGAGAAGAAAAAAGAGTATGTGGAAGCAGCGCGCGTGATGGGCTTTAAGTCGCCACGCATTATGTTCCGCCACATCTTGCCAAACTGTTTATCACCGATTTTGGTTATCTCTACTGTTCAGGTGGCAAACGCCATCATGTCGGAAGCGGCACTTTCCTTCCTCGGTCTGGGTTTGCCGGTTGATCAGCCTTCACTAGGCTCGCTTATCAGCATTGGCTTTAACTACATCTTCTCAGGTTCTTGGTGGATTACTGTGTTCCCAGGCATAGTGCTTGTGACCTTGGTTCTGGTTATCAACCTTTTAGGTGACTGGCTACGCGACGTATTTAACCCCAAAATCTACAAAGGGTGATCTCATCCTAAGATTTATTAACAAAAATGTTCCTACACTAAGAGTCGTTATCAATAACGGCTCTTTTTTTGCATTTATTTTTTTCTCAACAGTGAACCGTCAATAATGTCACTATTAAATCATTATGAGTAAAAACATATGGATAACACGATGGCTGTAAAATCTGCACGTCCTTGGGCGATACTCTTCAGTTTGTCTGCGCTTTCTGTTTCGTTTTGGACTTCACCTACCAGTGCTGAGGATTTTTTGTGTGATGCCAAACAAGCCTCCAGCCAACAACTACCGGTTTTAGACAAGAGTTGTCCAATCGGTCGCGGTTTATGGGGTAACCAACAACCGAAAAACAATGCATCACTCTTTTGGATTCAATGTGGCTTGCTTGATAAGCCTTTATCATTAGCGCGTGCTAAATCCCTGTATAAACACATTTCGACCGATGTATGGATGAAACCTGAAGGTAATAATGTTCGCTGTTTGATTGGCCCTTACAAAGATTTTCAAGAAGCTAAGCGTGATCTGTCTTCGCTAAGAACTGAGCGCGCTTATAAAGAAGCGTTTATTCGTGAAGTGATCCCTGGTGTTGCTAATCCGCCAGTCACAGCGGCTAAGCCTGCGGCGAAACAGAAACCGGCTGCGAAAAGCGCGCCGAAAAGTAACCAAACCACCACAGTATTAAGCGCGCCGAAACCGGCTCCAGCCAAAACGCCAGTGCCCGTTGCTACGGCTCAAGCACCTGCAGCAAAAGCCATCAGTGCTAAAGACATCGATACTCGCCTGAAAGGACGCGTTGCCGATGTGGATTATGTGGTGCCGTATATTATGCACAGCGATCACCAGTTCTATATGGAGCATGGCCTCGCCTGGAATCGTTTGAACTACGATGATGCTGTCTATGTGTGCCGCCAGTTGGGCATGAAATTGCCGACCGAAGTGGAATGGTCGCGTTTGCTGAAATCCGATGTGCTGGCTAAAGATAAGTGGCCAATCCATTTACCATACTGGGGAAATGATCGTCGCGGATTGTTTACTAACGGAAAAGTGACCAAGCTCAAAGGTACCTCTTTACTTAATATCATGTGTACCAAATAAAAGACTGCAAACGGTTTGACATTCTATTAACACTCCATGACTGCAGTATGACTTGGTCAAGGGAGCACCTTATAGACTCGAAGATGACCCCGTGTTGGACTCATGTTTATTAAAAGGTGCTTCTATGAAAAAACTACTCCTGAGTGTGACGCTTTCGCTAGCGACTCTTTACGCTATGCCGGCATCGGCTGAAGTTTCACCTAAAGTCGATGGTCAAGCAGCAGCACAATCGAATCCTAATCCTACACATCAGCGCATTGGTGAAATCCAAAGCGAACTCAATAAAATTTGGGATCAGGCATTTAAACAAGACCCAGATTTAGTCAAAGCCGCAGACAAAACCAATGAGCAGCTTAAAGAGAAAGCTGACGAGATTGGTTACGATCCAAACGTGATGAAATCGGCTCTGGCTAAAGCACAGACCAAACTGTCTGACAGCAGCATGTCTGATGATGACCGCAAAGAAGTTATGGCTGGCTTGAAAGAAGTTCAAGACGACCAAGCAGAAGTGCGTGCCAAATTCTTGGCCGATCCAGAAGTGCGCAAACTGAATGAAGATCTGCAGGAAAAAGTGATTTCAGCGATGAAAGAAGTCAATCCTAAGACAGAGCAGTTGATCAGCGAAATGGATATGTTGCTGGCATCAATGAAGAAATCTTCATAATTCGCAACGCTTTTCGATGAAAAAACGCCACACAGATGTGTGGCGTTTTTTATGTCTGTAAACCGAGCTAATCAGTTTTTGGCTTCGATGTACCAAGGGTACACTTTGCGAATAAAGTAGCGCAGCGCAAAGTCGATGGTCACGCCAAGTAGCGTAATGATCAGCACATAAGGAATGATGACTTCCATATTCATATAGCGGCGCATCAAGAAGATTCGATAACCCAAGCCGTTGGTGGACGAAATGCCTTCTGCGGCGATAACAAATAGCCAGGCGCTGCCTAGGCTTAGCCTTACTGAGTCAACCAACTTAGGAATCACCATTGGCATGATGATGCGGTACGTGATGGCCAGATTGCCAGCTCCCAGAGTCTGGGCTTTGACTATGGTTTCTTTGGGCAGCGCTGAGACATACAAACAGATGTCGCGAATCAAAATCGGCGCCGTACCGATGAACACCAACATAATTTTGCCAAAGTCACCGACGCCAAAGGCGATAAACAGAATCGGCAAAATTGACAGCGGTGGCACCATCGCAATAAAGGTGATCAAAGGGTTACTGAGCGCGCGAAAACCGCGATACAGACCCATATTGAGGCCAATAATCAATGCAGTGACGGTTGCCATCAATACGCCAGCAAAAATGCGATACAACGAAAATAACGAGTCTGACAGCAGTAAGTAGTCGCCGCTGCGCACGTCTTGTTGAAAAGCCATTCGTCCGGTGGCATCGAGCATCTGCAGCGCCGAAGGCAACAGCTTGTCGCTTTCGTTCACCAAATGGCGCATGTGAGAGGCTGAGAAATACACCACCATCAATAGCAAAAAGGGCACCACCGCCAGCAGCCAACGAGTTTGCCCGGAGGGCTGGGCATGTAAGCCAAGAAATTGGGGACGCTTCATGTAATCGCTCCTTGGAAAGAAAAACGGCCCAACAAAGCTGCTGGGCCGAACACGTTAGAGTTTGCCCTGAGCTGCCAGCGCCATGTAGCTTGGGTCGAAACGCAGTTTGATGTTGTGCTTGTCACCCAGCACTTTGCCGTTTGGAAATTCAATACCGACAAAGTTGGCGTCAGCCGCACCTTGACCAAATAATCCATGCTCAAACGAGAATTGGCGAATGTAGTCCATGGTTTTGTAAGTCTTGTCCGCGTTAAACACCTCAACTGCTTTGGCTGGATCAAAGTACATATAAGTAGTTTTCAGTTGGGCAAGGAATTCCGCTTCGGTTGCGCCAGAGTTCTCGGCCATTTCACGTACTAGCGCAGAAGCCTGTTTTGAGCGTGAATTCAATTGACCCATCAGTTCATACCAAGCGCCAGTGATGGCTTTTTTAAAGTTATCACTGGTATCGGTGCGCACCACCAACATATCCATGATCTCTTCAGGAATTTGGCTTGAGTCAAACACCATTTTGGCGCCTTTGGCATTACGCACCACTTGCAGTGGTGGGTTCCAAGTGACGGCTGCGGCATTTTTATCGGCCACAAACAGTGAAGCGATGTCGGCATCAGAGGTATTGACTATGGTCAGGTCGCGTTCGCTCATGTTGTTTTGCTGCAGCGCACGAGTCAGTAAGTAGTGCGAAACCGACAGCTCAACCAAGTTGATGTCGCGGCCTTTGAGGTCTTTAATGCTGTCACCGTTTTTCATTACGATGCCGTCATTACCATTTGAAAAATCGCCTAAAATCAGCGCAGTAGAATCCACACCACCTGCGGCTGGAATGGTCAGCGCGTCCATGTTGGCCATGGTACAAGCATCGTAAGCGCCTGAGGTAAAAAGGTTAATCGACTCTACGTAGTCGTTAATCAGCGACACTTCGATATCAACATCGTATTTTTTCTCCCAGCGCTTGAGAATGCCGGTAGATTCCAGCAAAGCGTAAGGTTCCCAACCGGTGTAGTGGCTGTAACAGACTTTAAAGTGCTCGGTGGCTTGTGCTGGCGTCACTGCCAAGGCTGACGCAGCAACCACGCCCAAACCCAATAAACGTTTGATAGATTTCATGCTCGGATCCTTAGTTCAAAATGACGCGAAACTGTTCTTTGGTCTGTTGACCCTGTTCGATACGTTTGATGTTGTCGTCCATTTCCGAAGTCATGGTCTTCAACTCGTCGATGCCACTCTTCATTGCATCGATCGCTTCGGCGCGATAGTTACTGACGTGCGCCATCGCTTGCAGAGTTTTGCTAAAGGCAGACTTCATCACTTCAACTTGAATGTACGGCTCAGACGCTTGCTGCATCACTGCCGCGCCTTGTGATTCAAGACGGTCGGCAATGTCGGCAATCATTTTGGCGGTCACTTCTTTAGATGACTGCAACGCCACCAGCACTTTTTTCTGACGTGCTAAGGCAATGGCTAATGATGTCGCAACACCTAGCGCGGTCATGGTGTGTTTCAGCGCACGGTCGACGCCGCGAATGAGCTCTTCGTTGGTTTTGATGATGAACTCACTGGTCACCCAAGCCTGTTGATAAACGGCTTTTGAGGTCAACAAGTCTTGATGGCGCTGACGCATCGGGAAGAGCACTTCATCTTTTAGAAAACGCAGCTGATTTTCATCACTGATTTGCGCGATACGCGTTTCGAGATTGTTGTCGATGTAAGCGGCAAAGTTGATGTAGTCATCAAGAGAAAACAACGTTTTACGGTAGCGAATCTGGTCTTCTTTGAGCGTGGTGTTATCGCGTTTTAACTTAGCTTTACCTTGCTCAAGGCCGGTAGCAATACTTTTGATGATCGCCTCGGTCGATTGGTACTTCGCAATCCATTGTTGCAGCGCCGTTGGTACGCCGATGCGCGCCAGAAAACGACGGAAACCAGATACCGAGGTGAAATCAAAGCCATTTGGATCAATGCTGCGCGCGGTGTCTTCAAGCTTAAGCAAGTCGAGTGCGATGTCGCCGCCGTTCTCAGCATCGGCCATTAACTCTGACATCGGCGCTTGCAGCAGTTTGGATTGTTCCGTCAAACGCAGTTCAATGTCATTACCCAGAGTTTTGGTCTCAGTGGTGACTTGCAGCTGGGCGTCTAAGTCTTTGGGATCGATGGTGGTGATTTTTTCTAACCACTGATCGGCGGCCATTTTGGCTTCGCCTTCCAATCGGGATTCGTTGTTTGTGGTGATCTCTTGCTTAATCGCATCAACGGTTGGAAGCGATAGTGCGTTTTGAGACTCAGTAGCCGTAGTCGTTGTCATTCATTATCCTTTTTGATTTGAGATGTCGTATTTTTCTGCTCGTGAAATGAGGGTGTGAATTTCTTGCATTGCATGTTCAAGGCCGATGGTGCCGAGTCCTTCGCGAGTCTGAATTGACCCAAGGTTGCTCGATACGTCATCGAGTTTGGTCATGGCTTGTTCGTTAATTGAAAGCAGGTGCAGCATGTCGTATTGCGCATCTTGATAGATATCGAGGCGCTTAGTCAGTGCGTCGCGGGTTGATTGATCGAGTGACTCGCCGTTTTTGAGCTGTTGGCGAATGTGTTTCACGTCGATGGCATTAATGCTATGGCGCAGCACCATAAAGCGGCGCAGGTTGTCGACCGCGCTGAAATACAGCTGTTCTGCGGTGGTGAGATAGCGTTTATGCGCCATTTCATCGCTATCAAACTGTAAATTGAGCACGGTTGTGAAGGCGCTGAACTTGTCTTTGAGCTGGCCTAGCTGATGCAGCGCCTGGTGCTCTTTGAACTCGCTTAGACCGTCGTGGACACTGGTTTCAATCTGAACCCGCCTTGAACAGGTTTCTTGGCGCACTTTTTCAATCAGTGCCAGCATCGATTTGTGCCGCCCAATCACGTTGCGATACAAAGTAAAGCCGCCGCACACCAGCAAACTAAAAATTGCCGCGACCAGCAGAAATGCCACGCCGTCATATTGGGCAAACAAAAACGCCGCCAAACCCGCTAAAGCGCCAACCACAAAGGTGGACAGCGTCAGCGGGTGATTGATGGTCTCTTTACGTAAACGCTGTTTAAGATCGCGTTCACTGAGAGGGTTCGAAGCTAGGTTTGCCATTATGGATTCCTCGCTTTGAGAATCAGTTCGACTCGAGGAAGACGATATTTGTAGGCACGATAACTTTCGTTTGGCAGACGACTTAGCGGCTCATCCGAACCTACGCCGAGCGCCTGCATACGTGCATCTTGAATGCTGTGAGTGATCGATAAATAACGAACCACCGCTTCGGCTCGCTCTTGGCTGAGCTTACGGTTCGCTTGTTTGTCACCATTAATACCGGTATGGCCTTTGACCAAAATACGAAAGTTTGGATAGTGGCTGAGGTCTTGCGCTGCCTGATCCAAGGTGCGTTTGGCTTCCATCGACAGCTGGTCGCTAGAACTGGCAAATGGAATCTGGCGAACTTTGAGTGTGCCGACATCACGCAGCGAGCGCCACTGAGCATCATTTAACGTGGCAAACTTGACGTCGGTTGCGGTTTGCGTACGGTTCTGTTTTGGGTCGACCAGCTGAGTGAACAGTTGGTCAACGAAATGACTGTTGGTGATGAGGTAGGGGTTTTCATCCGGCAGCGGGTTTTTATCTAACACTTTGGTGGCGTGTAAAATGTCGTAACTGCTGTCGATGACATCAATCAGATATTCACTGTTAGAGATCTGCTGGCTGGTGGTCGAAAACCAGTCGTAGGCGTTGTCGGCCAATGTTGCCCACTGCACGCCTTTGAGCATCGCTTGAACTTCTGTGGTGTCTAAGCCGGTGTTTTTCTTAAGCTCACTAACCAAGCTGTCCGGCGCGTTGCGATAACCATCGAGCGCTTCAAAATAACGTTGCAGCACTTGCTGAACAATATCGGGGTGCGCCTGGGCATAATCGCGATTCACCAGCAAAACATCGACGATCAGATGCTCGGTATCTTCGGTGCCGAGAATCTTTTTAATCCCTTTAACTTGTAGCGCTTTGGTGACGTTCGGCTCCCACAGCACCGCCGCATCGACTTGATGATTTTCCAGCATCGCTTCGGCTTGCTCAGCGCTGTCGCTGGCGACTAACCATTTTCCGCGGCTTTGGAAATTTTGCACATCAAAGTGCACCGCCAATGAACGCACCAGATGTTCACTCGGACTATCGGGCGTCAGCGCAACGCGCAAGTTAGGGTTGGTTTTCAACTCGTCGATTGAGGAAACCGTATCTTCCCAAGCCACTAAAGCGTCGCCGCCTTTGGATTCATCAATCACTGCGATGATGGTGGCGGAAAACTGAGTCTTCTGACCTAAGGCGAGATACGCGTCGACACTCGATACCGCAAATTGCAGGTCGCCATTTTTTAACTGTTCAAAGCGCTTTTCGAGGTTGGTTTGTTGCTCGCAGCTGCTGCGAATACCATCGTTACGCAGCGCCGACTTAAAATTTCGGCTGCACAGCGGGTAGTAACCCACCCAGCTGTCGACACCGATTTTGACGCTGGCACGAATCGATTTCGCATCAGACGTGGCGAGCGTGTGAGCTGTTGAGCGATCGTCCGTCACGTCTTTAAGTACAAATAATCCGATCACGCCCAGGATGAAGATCACTGCCGCGATAATTTTATTCATTGCGCGCTCCCATTATCAAAATGGTCACTGTCATATTGCGGCGCTTCGGCTAACACCGCGGTTAGCCCAGACAACAGCTCATCGGCGTTGGAAGCCGGGTGGTAATTGATGATGCCTTGTTGATTGAGTGAGTGGTCACTGCCGATACAAAAGCCAATGGTGTGAATATTGATTGGCGTGTTGGCGACAATTTTGCTCACTTGAGCGCGCAGATCTTTAGGGTCGTTGGCAACGCCATCGGTCAGAACCACGATGTTGTACTCACCGTAACCCAACTGTTTTTGGCCTTGCTGTTCGAGTTTGGCCGCTGCATACACCATGCTGTCGGCCAGCGGTGTGGTGCCGCCGGCGACAATCGCGCTGGTGAGATTAGACAGCCTTGACGCATTAACCGGTTGAATCGCGCTTAGCTGCTGAACACCCTTGGAACTAAAGGCAAGTAAGCCCAGGTTGCTGTCTTTTGGCAGAGTTTCAAAGAAGCGTTTAATCGCTTGTTTGGCGACCGCAATGCGGCGGTGGCCATCGCCACATTCGGTTGAGCCCATTGAGCCGCTGGCATCGAAAATAACGTAGTAGTTATTGGCATTGAGGTCAGTTGCCAGCGTGTCTGCTTGGCCGTTTGGCCAAGCTTGATCAGCACCGCGCAGTGCGTAGCTTTCACTGCCAGATAGACCATCAATGATGATATTGCTGGTTTCAAAAGGCGGTGGAGCAGGTTGGTCGACTTTCGCCACAGGAGCTGGCGCTTCTTCGTTCCCACAGCCGCTCAGTAAACTAATGCACAGCAACGACAGACAAAATTGAGAGTTTTTCATGCTGGTACTCCTTGGTTATAGCGGGCTGAAAGCACTTTCTTCGGCTTCAACTTGCAGTAAACGGAATACCACGCGCATGTTGCTCAACCACTCTTTCTCGTTGCGCGGCGCGCAAGGGTCGACGCCACAAATGCCGGTCTTTGGATTAGAAATACCGTGGCCGATCACAGAGAACTGCGACTCATCCAATTGAACGTGATTTTGCGCTGCATAATCCATGATCGCTTGGCGAACTTGCTGGGCGCGGGTCATTGAGAGGTTCTTAGCACTTTGTTTGATGCGATTAAGCACAAACGCCGATTCGTGCTCTTTTTTCTTGCGCAGATAACCCATAGGGTCGCTGTGACCTTCAATAGTGATGACCGCGCCAGCATAGGTTTGCGACAGCTCAACAACACGTTTGAAGTTGCTTTGATACAAGGATTGGTCAAACGCTTTTTGGTTAGGTTTAAAGTAGACCTCAAACTCAAAAACGGTGCTGTTATCTAAGGTGCCTTGCTTCTGACGAGATTCGACGACTTTGGCCACTTGTTGGCTATCAAATGCGGTTTTGACTGGGGTCGAACTGCCGGTTGCGAGCAATTTGTAGTTGATGTCGGCTTTGAGCACTTTGCCTGCCGCGCGAATCACACCAAACTCTCTCAAGCCTTGTGAAGACTCTTTTACCACTTGCTCAAAGTTACGGAAATTTTTGTCATCTTGGAAAAACGCGATGTTGCCGTTGGCGCCAGCGATGGTCGCATCACCAAGTAACGCTTCGGCTTCGGTTACGGCCTCTGGCGTGTCGAGCAGTAATTTGGCCGACGCTGCCATCAATTTACGATAGTCAGCGTTTTTGTCGGGATGATTGCTAAGCGCCTGTTGCGCTTTGGTCATCGCCGAGACGAATTTTTCAATCTGGTCTTTGTGCTGATCGTAATAGTCTTTACGTACAGCGTAGACATCTGCAATCACGCGGTTGGCGGTTTTGGTGGAAAGCAGAATATGGGCGCCTTTGATGCTGTCTTCAGAGCCCGTTCCTACGTTACCGCCGGATGATGCGGCGAGGGCATCGGGAGTGATCATAAACGCGGCATCGACTTTCGAGCTACGCAAAGCTTCTAACGGCGTCTGTGAGGTGCCGGACAGGTCGCGAGTCCAGACGAAGTGGTTGTCTTTTATCTTACAGCCAGCATCGCTCAAAATGCGATATGCGTAGTTGAGGTGAGGGCCGTCGTAGTTAATCGCGATGGTTTTACCACACAGATCCGAAGCTCGTTTGATGTTGTTTTTGACCACCAAAGCATCGCCACCAGAAGACCAAGTCAACTGATAGAACACCACCGGAGTAAGCTGGCTGTTGTTATTCACCGCTGATGCCGCCATGTTGATCATCGACATCGAGCCGCGCAAAAACGGCGATTTACCTTGAATGTAATTTTTGAGCTGATTTTCAAAAATATCTTCGCGCTCGAGTTTGAATTTCAGGCCGATGCTACCAAACAGCGAGTGGCTGTCGGTTACGGCATTGGAGCCGTTGGCAGAAATGGTTGCGATGTCGCCGCCCCAAGTAATTAACGGCAGGTTATAAGGTCCAGAATGGACATTTTGCGCACTGGGTAAGTTGCGGTTTTCGATTGGAGTGACAGTGATGGAATCCACCGCTTGGGCCGCGAGTGGAAAAGTGAGCGCGCAAGCTAAAGCGAGCCGTTTCATAAGCTTATCCTTAATCTTGATAATTCGTGAATGAGGTGATGTCAGCCATTAAGTACGGAAACTGTCCTGATGCTTGAGGTTGAAGTTGTTAATGTACTGTTTGACGTCAGGGTCAAAGGCTCGGCTTTTGACTTGTGCAATAAGCTCTTGAAACTCAACGTTGGTTTTGATTTCGGTCGAGTGAGCGACGCGGGCTAACGGATGGTCTTCAACTATGGTTGCCCCGTGGGCTTGCACAGTGTCTCCGCTGTTATAGTATTGGCTCAGTGCCAGTAAGCGGGAGCCGACAAAGCAGGCTTCCTCTAGGCTGTGAGTGATAAACAGAATGGTTAGCCCCATGGACTCCCACAGTTCAAGTAAAAACACTTGTAGCTGTTCACGAGTATCGGGATCTAATGCACCGAACGGTTCATCCATTAACAGAATTTTGGGGTGGGCAATTAAAGTTTGAGCAATCGCAGCGCGTTGCTGCATACCGCCGCTCAATTCGTGAGGGTACTTATTGGCGGCGTGGCTTAAACGAACGCGCTCGAGATAATACAGCGCCGCTTCGCGAATTTGGCTGGCATTGGGCGTTGCGTTGTCTGCAAGACCGAGATAGCGAGGGCCAAGCATGACGTTTTCCAGCACCGTCAAATGTGGAAACAAACTGTATTTTTGATACACCACACCGCGACGCGCATCGGGTAAACCGATGATTTTGCCATCGAGGTGTATGGTGCCAGAATCCGCGACTTCTTGGCCAAGGATTAGGCGCAGCAAAGTGCTTTTACCACATCCTGAAGGCCCGACCACAGAGCAAAATTCGCCCTCTCGAATCGCCAGATCGATATCACGTAAAATCGTTTTTCCGTCGTAGCTTTTGTACACATCTTCTAAGTGCAGAATGTGTTTTTCGGCCATGCCTGTCTCTCCGTCTAATGTCAGCGTTTGCTAATGCGTTACATCACGGTCAACAGCTAGACGGGAACGATCCCACCGCCTTTGAAAGCAGTGGTGTAAATAGAGAGCCTAGCCATTGTGATTAACGCTTTATTTCTCACTGACCGGCATCGGGCGGTGAGCATTGTTATCGATTTTTTGTTTTTTTAGTCAGCAATAAGCGATTGATATAACCATCAATGCACTGAGTGCCGCACAGCAAAGGGGCGACCAAGATTGGAAAAAGATTTAAAAGTTTTCAGCGAGTGGGGAAAGGAATAATCGCAATGGGCGAATAAGGGAGATGAAACGGCGTATGTGGGATGAAAGGCATCTCAATTATGAGATGGCGGTTGCGATTACTGATTGTACATGTTCACTATTTCGGTCTAGAACCTAGGTTATGTTGAAATTGCAGTTTATTTTTTCTAAATATTCATGTTTGAAAATAACTATTTAAAAATTTTCAAATAAACTAAATGTCTGTTTTTTTAGAGTTTCTAAAAATAAATTTTCTATCCCAGTCAAGATTTTTTACTTACGGCATTTGAAGCATTAAAAATAAGCTAATATTTAGCAAATTATTGTTTAATTCTAAGGTTTATTTTTATGATATTGGTTTTAATAATATTGCATTATAAATAATAAACTTTAGGCCATTTTGTGTTGGCTATTTATTTTTGACAACGCTCAGTGTCAATATTAATTTAAATTTTGGTCAGGATTTGATCGTGAAACGGTAGTGTCGTTTGATTGTGTAGATGTTTATCTACAGAATAGAACTATACAGTGTTCAGCCGAGAATTAATTTCATTGTGAAGTTATACCCAATCGGAGCCAAGGGATTGTGAACTTTCGATACGATATCAACGGATTAAGAGCTATTGCTGTCATTGCTGTAGTTATATTCCACTTTAAGTCGACGCTTATGCCTGGTGGCTTTGCCGGCGTTGACATTTTCTTTGTTATTTCTGGTTTTTTGATGACCGGAATTATATTCCGTGGCTTAGAAGAAAACGCATTTAATCTGTTTAAATTTTACGTTGCGCGCGCTAATCGTATTATCCCTGCATTATCCGTCGTTTGTGTATGTTTACTAATTTATGGCTGGTTCTTTCTTTCTCCTATCGAATATCAAGAGGTTGGTAAACACGTCACCGCCAGCTTGTTCTTTGTTTCCAACATTGTTTACAAACATGAGTCCGGGTACTTTGATGCCGATTCACATTTCAAATGGCTATTGCACACTTGGTCTTTGTCGGTTGAATGGCAGTTCTATATTCTCTATCCACTGGTACTGGTACTTCTCAAACGCTTTTTATCGATAACCAACCTCAAGCGCTTAGTGGTTGTTGGGGCCATATTCAGTTTGCTGATCAGTATTGTTTTGACAATGCGCTCACCAACAGCGGCCTACTATTTATTTCCCACTCGAGCTTGGGAAATGATGTGCGGTGGTATCGCCTACATTTACCCTTTGTCGTTGAGTATCAAGTTAAAAAAACGGGTCGAGTGGGCAGGGCTGCTGCTTATTGTTTTATCCTATGCGCTGATCTCAAGCCATACGCCATGGCCAGGCTATTTGGCTTTATTACCAGTGTTAGGCGCGTACCTTATTTTGATCGCCAACCGTCAGGATAGCGTGGTTACCAATAATGTGGTGTTTCAATACATCGGCAAATGGTCTTACTCCATTTACCTATGGCATTGGCCTTTAGTGGTGTTTGGCTATTTCAGTATTGATTATTGGTTTATTTTCGGTGGGCCGTTATCGATTTTATTAGGATGGGTAAGCTATCGGTGGGTTGAATCGATTAAATTTCCAAGCCTGTTACAGTGGAAGACTATTCTCCAAGTCAAGCCATTGTGGTTATCGCTGGGTGTGGCGGTGTTTTCATTTACCGTTCTTTATATGAACGGTATTGATTCTACGTATCGGTCCGGTGCAACCTCACTTAGAGCTAAATTTTTAGATAAATACCTAACCTACGACATGGACCCATCAGGGCTATTCAACTTGTGCAATACATCGCTTCAAATCCATCTCACTGGCAAGGTACAAGTGAGCGATAAGTGTATTAGTGAGAAAACCGGTGGGGTGTTTTTATGGGGCGATTCGCACATGGGAGCTCTTTCCACTGGTCTGCGAAAAAATCTGCCACCGGACGTGCCATTTAGCCAGTTAACATCTTCTGGCTGCTTACCGTCATTTACTATTAAACGTCATGGTTCCAATCGCTCAGATATTGGCTGCGATTACTCAAATGGCATCGCTTACCAGTCGATTGTGAAAACCAAACCCAGAGTGGTGATTCTCGGAGCTCGACGCTTTCATGAGCAAAATGATTGGCTTAACACTGTTGATACGCTTAAAAGTTTAGGGGTCAAAAAGGTGATCATTATGGGGCCGTTTCCTCAATGGCAGCCGTCGCTTCCGCTGATTTACTTTCAAAAGCATTATGGTGAAGAATTTATTAGCGATAACAGTTTTGATCCGTCAGTGGTTGAAAATAATAGCTACCTAGAGCATATGCATGAAGACAACAACAAGTTTGTTTTCATCGACCTGTTTAAATCCCTGTGTCGATTCGCGACAGACAAAAATAGCTTTAGCTGTCGAGCTGAGGTTGACGGCGATTTAATTGCTTTTGATTACGGTCACTTGACCACCACAGGATCTGATTTTGTGGTTAAGAATTATATGATGAATGAGATAACCAGCGGATTGAGCTATTAATTGGAGACCTGAGCGCCTGTCAACCTTATTTAGGATGGGGCACTTGTATAAAAAAGGCCGGAGTATTTCCGGCCTTTTGCATATCATCTAATTGCTTAGCGCATGGTAACGAACTCTTCGCTACCGGTCGGGTGAATGGCAACCACGGAGTCGAAGTCTGCTTTGGTTGCGCCCATTTTCATGGCAACGCCAAAGCCTTGAATCATTTCATCGACTGCAAAACCGATGCCGTGTAGGCCAACGACTTTCTCGTCATCACCCGCGCAGACAAGTTTCATCTTGCATGGTTGACGGTGTTGGGTCACTGCGGTGTACATCGCGGTAAAGCCCGATGTGTAAACTTTAACGTTGTCTTCGCCGTATTTCGCGATTGCTTCCGGCTCGGTCAAACCGATAGTGCCGATTGGCGGGTGGCTAAAGACCACCGTTGGTACCAAGTCGTAATCCATTTTGGCGTTTGTCTGGTTGTTAAACAAACGCTCAGAAAGTTGACGACCAGCTTTCACCGCCACTGGCGTTAACTCAATACCGCCTTCCATGATATCGCCGACACAGTAAATGCCTTCAACATTGGTTTGCTGGTATTCATCCACTTTGATGTAACCGTAATCGTTGGTGGCAACGCCAGTCGCAGCCAGATTAATCGCATCGGTTGCCGGATGACGGCCAATTGCCCAGATTAGGGTATCGACGTTTTGCGAGTGACCATTTTCAAAGTGCAGAGTTAAGCTGCCATCGGCTTCTTTAACCACTTCTTTTGGCACGGAGTTGGTGTGCAGTTTTGGACCTTCGGCCTCCATCACTTCAACTAGTGTGTCAATGACCATAGGGTCAAAGCTGCGCAGTGGTGACTCTTTACGAACAAACAGATGCGTTTCGGTACCTAGTGCGTTCAATACGCCGGCAATTTCAACCGCAATGTAACCTGCGCCGACAACAGCAACGCGTTTTGGCTGCTCGTTGAGGTCAAAGAAACCGTTTGAGTCGATGCCGTATTCCGCGCCAGGAATGTTTGGAATGGTTGGACGACCACCCACGGCGATTAGAATATGGTCAGCCGTGTAGTGCTCACCGTTCACTTCTACGGTTTTTACATCGCCATCATCTCCTGCAACAAAGCGTGCAAAGCCACGAATGACTTCTACTTTGTTGTTACCCAGAACGCGGTCGTACGATTGGTGAATGCGGCCAATGTAAGCTTGGCGACTCTCAACCATTTTGGCCCAGTCAAAGCCTTTTACTTCGACATCAAAGCCGTAATCTGGGGCATATAAGTTCATGGCTTCAGCGACTTGCGCGCCGTGCCACATGACTTTCTTCGGTACACAACCAACGTTGACGCAAGTACCGCCAAGATCTTTCGCTTCAATAAGCGCGACTTTGGCGCCGTACATCGCCGCGCGGTTTGCTGAGGCAATACCGCCGCTACCGCCACCGATACAGATATAGTCGAAATGAGTCGCCATTACTTTCTCCATTTATTTGAGGCCAAAGACAAATTGTTGAGTCGCTGATGTTGGCCCACTGAATATTATTTCTAAGTGATTAAAATGATATGGAGGCAGATCTGTTGAACTCAATCTGCCTCGGTGAATTTTTGCTGCATTACTCTGGAACCACCCATTCCACTTTGAAATGACCAGTCGCCGGGGCAATCGCCTGTTTAAGGAAAGGCAGCACAGTCTGCATTTGGCTTTCCAACTTCCAAGGCGGGTTGATGACTATCATACCGGAAGCGGTCATGCCGCGCTCGGTCGTATCCGGTGAAACACCCAGCTCAATTTGTAAAATTTTGCGAATGCCCAAGCCTTGTAAACCTTCCAGCATGTCTTCGATATCGCAGCGATTCACCACCGGGTACCAAATCGCGTAGATACCGGTTGCCCAGCGTTTATGGCTTTGGGCGATGGCGGTAACCACATCGCGATATTCGCGCGCCAGCTCATATGGCGGATCAATCAATACCAGGCCTCGACGCTCTTTTGGCGGCAAGCTGGCTTTTAAGCGCGAGAAGCCATCCTCTTTAAAGATTTTGACTTGGCGATCGCGGTGAAACTCTTGCTCTAGCAATGGAAAATCACTGGGATGCAGCTCGGTCAGCACCATACGATCTTGCTCACGGATCTGAGCGCGAGCGACGCGTGGTGAGCCCGGATAGTAACGAAGTGTGTCACCGTTATTGAGTTGAGCTACCGCATCAAGATAGCTTTGTACTTCCGCTGGAATGTCGGCCTGTTGCCAGATGCGCGCGATACCTTGTTTGTACTCTCCGGTTTTTTCTGACCATTCGTGAGTCAGGTCGTAGCGTCCGACACCAGAATGGGTATCGTGGTATACGAAAGGCGTCTCTTTTTGCTTTAACGCATCAAGAATCAAACTCTGCACTATATGTTTAACCACATCAGCGTGGTTACCAGCATGGAAGCTGTGGCGATAACTTAACAAAACGAACTCTCAAAAATGGGCCTGTGGCGCAATTACTATCAGTCAATGCGGCAAATTATACGCCACTATTGAAAATTGCTGAACCTACCTATATTTACTAATTAATATCCGCAATGATTGATAAGTGATTTAAGCCTTCATCACTTTCGTTAACAAAAGGAATTCTCTATGTCGAACCCTCTGCTTAGCATCACGGATTTACCTGCGTTTTCGCAGATAAAACCAGAGCACGTCAAGCCAGCTGTGGAGCAAGCGATCAGCGACTGTCGCAGCAAAATCGAGCAAGTTCTTGAAGCCAATGATGCGCCCACTTGGGAAAACTTAGTGGCACCGATTGAAGAAGTCGACGATCACTTAAGTCGCTTGTGGTCTCCTGTGAGCCATTTAAATTCGGTGATGAACAGTGAAGAGCTGCGCGAAGCCTATGAAAGCTGCCTTCCTTTGTTATCGGAATACGGCACTTGGGTTGGTCAGCATAAAGGCTTGTTTGAAGCCTATAAAGCCATTAAAGCCAGTGACGAATTTGCCGGTTTAACCCGCGCTCAGCAAAAAACCATCACCGATTCACTGCGTGACTTCGAGCTATCGGGTATCGGCTTGCCAAAAGATCAACAAACGCGCTATGGCGAAATCAGCAAACGCATGTCTGAGCTGGGCTCGCAATTTTCTAATAATGTGCTTGATGCGACTATGGGTTGGACCAAGCACATTGCCGATCAAGCAGAGCTTACAGGTATGCCTGAATCTGCGCTAGCGGCGGCTCAAGCGGCGGCAGAAGCCAAAGAGCTTGACGGTTACTTGCTGACTCTGGATATTCCGTCGTATCTGCCAGTCATGACCTACTGTGATAACCAAGCGCTGCGCGCCGAGCTTTACGAAGCTTACGTGACTCGCGCCTCTGACCGCGGACCAAATGCTGGTAAGTGGGACAACACCGATATCATTAACGAGCAGTTGAAACTGCGCCATGAAATCGCACGTATGTTGGGTTTTAGCAGTTTTAGTGAAAAGTCACTGGCAACCAAAATGGCGGAAACGCCCGCTCAGGTGCTGGGCTTTTTAAATGATTTAGCGGCCAAAGCGAAACCGCAAGGTGAAAAAGAAGTGGAAGAGCTGCGCCAATTTGCCAAAGCAGAATTTGGCGTTGACGAGCTCAACCCTTGGGACATCGCTTATTACAGTGAAAAACAAAAGCAGCATCTGTTTGAAATTTCTGACGAAGAGCTGCGCCCTTACTTTCCTGAGCAAAAAGTGGTGAATGGCTTGTTTGAAGTCCTTAACCGCGTGTTTGGCATGAAAGTCGTGGAACGCGAAGGCGTAGATACCTGGCATCCGTCAGTGCGCTTCTTTGATATTTTCGATAGCCAAGACAAGCTGCGCGGCAGTTTCTATCTCGACCTTTACGCTCGTGAACACAAGCGTGGCGGTGCGTGGATGGACGAATGTCGAGTACGCCGCATCAATGCGCAAGGTGAACTGCAAACCCCGGTGGCGTATCTAACCTGTAACTTCAACAAGCCGGTTGGTGATAAGCCAGCGCTGTTTACTCACGATGAAGTGGTTACTCTGTTCCACGAAACTGGCCACGGCATTCACCATATGCTGACTCAAGTCGAGACCGGCGCGGTATCGGGAATTAACGGTGTGCCTTGGGACGCGGTGGAATTACCAAGTCAGTTCCTTGAGAACTGGTGCTGGGAAGAACAAGCACTGGCGTTTATCTCAGGCCATTACCAAACTGGTGAACCATTGCCAAAAGCGATGCTAGATAAAATGTTGGCGGCGAAAAACTTCCAGTCGGCGATGTTTATTCTGCGCCAATTGGAGTTTGGTCTGTTTGATTTTACTCTCCACACCGAATACGACCCAGAAGTGGGCGCGCGAGTGCTGGAAACTCTTGCTCAAGTCAAAGCCAAAGTGGCGGTATTACCAAGCTTAGAGTGGACCCGCTTCTCACACAGCTTTAGCCACATCTTTGCTGGTGGATACAGTGCTGGTTACTACAGCTACTTATGGGCTGAAGTGTTGTCTTCAGATGCGTTTTCACGCTTTGAAGAAGAAGGCATTTTTAACCAGCAAACTGGTCAAAGCTTCCTGCACAATATTCTCGAAATGGGCGGCAGTGAAGAGCCAATGGAATTGTTCAAGCGCTTCCGTGGCCGTGAGCCGGAAATCGATGCGCTGCTTCGTCATGCTGGGATCGCCGCTTAATTGGCTCAATCCTGCTAGCTAGTCAATTACTAATAAACTTAAGCGTTAAAGCCCTCCGTTTGGAGGGCTTTTTTTATGTGTGAAATTGGCGTCACTCAGCGCTGCTTAATTGCTCGCAACCTGTTATCTGTACAGCGATTTAGGCTTTTGGTTACCTATGATCTATTTACTGTAAAAGCTGTACAGCAAAAAAGTGTGTCGCAATTCGATACGGCGCAGTCCAATGACCGAATTTGTCGCTTAAGGGGGAAGTCATTGCAAATGGTTAGCACAAGCCTTATGTACAGCTGATGATGTCAGTGCTTAGCTTTAAAATGAAGATTATTGCTTAACTTATTGATTTTACTTTGTTTATGTCTTTTTTGGTTGCTATGTTCTAAATGCTATAACAAGTGCTTAAAGAGTGGCTGTACAGCGATTTTAGTAAAAGGAACATGGTAGGCTAAAAGCCTATTAACCTGCTAGGCAATGAGGGGTGTACAGCTTTTTTAAGGGAAGGGTTGCTATGTTCTATTTGCTGCTTTAGCTGTACAGCTCATAGCGAGTCAAAAATTAGCCATGAGATTGAAACTTATCGTAGACCTAATCCAATCGTGGTTATTGGCATCTAAACCAAGTTGGCCTTTGTTAATTCTAAAGTTTATTTTGCTGTTTTTGCAACCACTTGAGTAAAAAGTGTCGTATGAGTGGCATTTTTGCTTGGCCTCCTCAAATTGCGGCGGATTTTGAAGCTGGAGTATCGGGATTTTTACTCGCGCAGCTTTAATCTGGTGAATCGCTCGCTGCAATGTATAGATAAACAACTGAATAATAAAAGATTAATTTTCATCCATTTTTTCTTGGCTTTGCTCTGAACACAGCCAAGTGTTTAGGTTATAATCGCTGTCTATGTATAAATAACCAGTAGCCTGACATGATCGATCCTTCCTTACTTCTCGATGGTCTTAACGACAAACAACGCCAAGCGGTCGCGGCGCCGCTTGAGAACTTACTTGTACTTGCCGGTGCGGGGAGTGGTAAAACGCGCGTGTTGGTTCACCGTATCGCTTGGCTGATGTCGGTTGAGCAGGCTTCGCCGTTTTCGATTATGTCGGTCACCTTTACCAATAAAGCCGCGGCTGAGATGCGTGGGCGTATTGAAGAGCTGATGATGGGCAGTGCTTCTGGAATGTGGAACGGGACTTTCCACGGTATTTGTCACCGTATTTTGCGCGCCCATTACTTGGATGCCAAGCTGCCAGAAGATTTTCAGATCATCGACAGCGACGACCAGCAACGCTTGCTGCGCCGTTTGATCAAAGCGCAGAATCTGGATGAAAAACAGTGGCCTGCTCGCCAAGCGGCGTGGTGGATCAACGGTAAGAAAGATGAAGGCTTACGTCCGCAGCACATCGATGCTTACCACGATCCGATCACCAAAACCTATTTGCAGCTTTATCGTGCTTATCAAGAGGCGTGTGATCGCGCCGGGTTGGTCGATTTTGCGGAAATTTTGCTGCGTGCCCATGAATTACTGCGCGATAAAAAACACATTCGCGAACATTATCAGGCGCGTTTCCAACACATTCTGGTCGACGAATTCCAAGATACCAACAACATTCAATATGCTTGGCTGCGTATGATGGCGGGGCCAAATAGCCATGTAATGATCGTCGGTGACGATGACCAATCGATTTATGGCTGGCGCGGCGCCAAAGTAGAAAACATTGAGAAATTCACTCAAGAGTTTCCAAGCGTCAACACTATTCGTCTTGAGCAAAACTACCGTTCGACCAAAACCATTTTGGATGCATCGAACGCTTTGATTGCCAATAACACCGAACGTATGGGCAAAGAGCTGTGGACCGATGGCAGTGAAGGCGAATTGATTTCGGTGTATTCGGCGTACAACGAATTGGATGAAGCGCGTTTTACGGTCAGTAAAATCAAAGAGTGGCAAGATAAAGGCGGCGTGCTCAATGATTGCGCCATGTTGTATCGCAACAACGCCCAGTCGCGGGTGCTGGAAGAAGCCTTGATTCAAGCTGGCTTGCCGTATCGTATTTATGGAGGTATGCGCTTCTTCGAACGTCAGGAAATTCGTGATGCGCTCAGCTATATGCGGTTGATGTCGAACCGAAACGACGACGCGGCATTTGAACGTATCGTTAACACGCCAACTCGCGGTATGGGCGATAAAACATTGGAGACCATTCGTTTTGCCGCTCGAGAACGTGGCTGCACTATGTGGGATGCCAGTATTGCTCTGCTCAGCGAACAAGTGCTCACCGGGCGGGCCGCAGGCGCGCTCAGTCGCTTTGTCGAACTGATCAATGCCCTTGAAGACGATACATTAGAATTACCGCTGCATGAGCAAACCAATCACGTGATTCACTCATCTGGCTTGTACACCATGTACGAGCAAGAAAAGGGTGAGAAATCCAAAGCGCGCATTGAGAACTTGGAAGAGCTGGTCACCGCGACCCGTCAGTTTGAAAAACCGGAAGAAGCGGAAGAGATGTCGTTGCTGACTGCATTTTTAACCCATGCTGCGCTAGAAGCGGGTGAAGGGCAAGCGGATGAGTTTGACGATGCGGTGCAACTGATGACGCTGCACAGCGCGAAAGGTTTGGAGTTTCCGCTGGTGTTTATGGTCGGTGTCGAAGAGGGCATGTTCCCAAGCCAAATGTCAGCAGAAGAAGCTGGGCGTTTGGAAGAAGAGCGCCGCCTTTGTTATGTTGGCATGACGCGAGCGATGGAAAAACTCTACATCACTTACGCAGAAATGCGCCGTTTGTACGGACAAGACAAATACCATAAGCCGTCACGTTTTATTCGCGAATTGCCAGAAGCGTGTTTGGATGAAGTACGTATGAAAGCGCAAGTGAGCCGACCGGCCAGCAGTGGTCGCTTTAGTCAAAGTGTGGTGAAAGAGACTTTCAATGAAACGGGCTTTAGCCTTGGCTCACGCGTGAAGCATCCTAAGTTTGGCGAGGGAACCATCATTAACTTTGAAGGTAGCGGTCCGCAGAGCCGTGTTCAGGTTGCGTTTAATGGTGAAGGTATCAAATGGCTGGTGACCGCTTACGCCAAACTGGAACAGCTTTAACTCGCTGATATCAATATGAAAGGAGTGCTTCGGCGCTCTTTTTTTTCGCTAGATGCCGATGAGGTCGGGCTTGGGAGAGCAATTCGATTCGGTATCCATGTGCCATGAAGAGATAAAGAAAAACCCCGAGGGCTTGCGCCCATCGGGGTTATAGTCTTACTTGCAGCAATCCGGCTACTATAGGTGCTCCCTGCATCTATTCCTTGATAAGTGTGCTGAAATCCGTCAGCTTAGTCCTTTCATCGCCTTCCTAGCGGTGTCCTTGACCTATCCTGGTCCACTAACTATCCCAGTTAGCTCTCATCACTTAATCCCTGAGCGGTGTCCTTTACATCATCCTGATGTTGAGTCCTTGCCTCGTCCAGAGGTGTCCATTTCACTTCCTGTTTAGTAACCATCCTAGTTACTATTGCGTCCGTTCAATGTCCAGTTTGCTATCCATGCCGATCATTCTTCCTGAATAACCGAATCTTCGTCCTGAAGATAACCAATCCGTGGTGATTTCCTGTTCCTTGCCAGCATCCTACCGACGAATTTGATATTACGGCATTCTGAGTTTTCAGCAATGGTAAGAAATGGATTACATGAGTTTTTATTTGAGTGATCTTTGTTCATGTTTTTATGAATCAATATGTTACGTAATGCTAAGTGTTATTTTCTGCGTAAAAAAGCGATATTTACTCACCCCTGTGTGAGAGATCTCGCACACGGAGGTGAGCAGATCATCCATATACCCCCTAAGGGTTACTGACCAATTGCCACCCCCTCTCGGCGTGGATCTGCGGCGCCTTCCAAACCTTGTGATGTAATACGAATTGCGTGCAGTCCAGAATTGAGATCTCGCACGTTAACTTTGAAGCCCATTTTGACAAGTGGCGCTTCAAGCTGCTCGGCATTGGTGCCTTGCTCAATGTCCATATCACCAAAACGGTTGAGAACATGTGGCATGTTCAGAGCTTGTTGAATATCCATTCCCCATTGGGTATGCGCGATAATGGCTTGCGCAACATAACCTATGATGCGACTGCCGCCCGGAGAGCCAATCGCTAGGTACGGTTGATCGTCTTTCATCACGATGGTCGGTGCCATCGAAGAGCGTGGTCGTTTGCCCGGTTCAATTCGGTTGGCAATTGGTACGCCCTTATTGTGGGTGCGGAATGAAAAGTCGGTCAGTTCGTTGTTGAGCAAAAAGCCGCGCACCATCAAACGTGATCCAAATTGGTTTTCAATGGTGGTGGTGATCGAGACCACATTGCCATCGCGATCAACGATATTAAAATGGCTGGTGCAGGGAAGTTCAATGGATTCATCGGCGCTCTGTTTAAGCGCATGATTCCATGGTGGATTGCCGGGTTTTACGTCTTTCAGCGCTTGGCCGACTTTGATCAACCGAGCGCGATCCGCCAGATAACCTTCGTCAAGTAAGCCTTGAGTTGGCATCGGGACAAAATCTTCATCAGCCATGTACTGGCCGCGATCGGCAAAGGCTAACCTTGATGCGTCGCCAATCACTTGCCAAGAGCGCGCATCTTTCGGCCCCCATTTGTTAAGTTCATAGGGCTCGGTTAACGCCAGAATCTGACCAACAGTCAAGCCGCCGGAGCTTGGCGGCCCCATGCCGCAAACGTCATAGCTTTGATAGCTAGAACACACCACAGGTCTCTGTTTAACCTCGTAGTTATCCATATCGCGCTGAGCCAATACGCCCGGATTACCTTGGGCATTTTGCACGGTATCGATAATGTCTTTGCTAATCTCGCCTTGATAAAAAGCGTCTGCACCTTGCTTGGCGATCGCCGTTAAGGTTTGGGCATATTGCGGATTTTTCAGTAGCGCACCGGCTTGCAAGGGTTGACCATCTTTATCGAAGAAGTAGTGGAGAGTGCCAGGATAGCGACGTAAACGTTCGCCATCTTCAGCAATCAAACTGGCGAGGCGCGGACTGACGATAAAGCCCTGTTCGGCGGCTTGAATCGCAGGCTCGAGCAAGCGTGCCCAAGCTAGTTTTCCGTATTTCTGGTGCGTTTCCCACATCAGTTTGACGGTGCCGGGCGTGCCGACTGAGCGTCCACCGACTACGGCATCGTAGAATGACAGCGGCTCGCCATCGTCATTTTGGAACAGCGTGGGTGTGACGGCCATCGGCGCGGTTTCGCGGCCATCAAAGGTGGTGAGATCTTGGTTTTTGGCATCCCAATAAACCATAAACGCGCCACCACCGATCCCCGATGATTGCGGTTCAACTAAGCCGAGCATAAATTGCACCGCGACCATAGCGTCAATGGCGTTACCGCCTTGTTTGAGAATATTGGCACCAGCGCGAGCTGCTATAGGGTTGGCGGCGGTCACCATCCAATGCTTGGCTTTGGTTAAGGTTTTATGTTCTAGGCCGCTGCTTTGCTCCGGCGCAACGCTATCGGTGACTTGATCTGCCCAAGTGAAAGGGCTTAAGAGCATCAAGCTTGAAGTGAGCATCAGCTTGCGTTTCCACTGCATATCGTTCTCCTTGTGTTTAAGACAAGTGATGGAAAGTTTGCTTAGCCAATGACTTAGCTGAGTAAAAGCAAACTTTTTCGAGACTGACAGTGGAGTGGCGCTGAGTCTAGCGTTTTGCCAATTAATTACGCTGATGAATCACACTTGAAGCATTGGTTAAGGTGAGGTAAATGCCTGAATCGCCTGCCAAACAATCATCACACCGACACCAGTAAAGACCAGTCCACATAAGCCGTCGATATATAGCGTAGCGGATTGCAGCTTAGTTTGAAGGCGCTCGGTTGATAAAGCCCAAGCTAAAAATGAAAACCACAGCAGTGACAAGCCAAACAATATCGCAATGGTTAAGGTCTTCACGGCAACTGGCATATCTGCCGGCACTAAGCTCGACATCAAACTGATAAAGAACACCAGCGCTTTAGGGTTGAGAATATTGGTGGCAAAACCGCGTGAAAACGCTTGGCGGCGGCTAGAGAGCAATTGATTTTTCGCTGCGCTAGGCGTGTATGGCGCATCACTTTTCGCCAGGCGCCACACGGCGTTGAGTGCGCCAAGGCCGAGATAGAGTAGATAGCCACCGCCAATCAACTGCATCAGAGCAAACAGCAGCGGGTGTTGGTGAACGATCAACGACACGCCGGTGATGCTAAGCACTGAGTGCAGCAAAATGCCGCATGATAAGCCAAACGCAATGGCAAGCCCGGTATTGCGCCCGTAACGGGTCGCATTTTGCACCACGAGCGCGAAGTCGGGACCGGGGCTCATTAAGGCAATAAAGTGAATGGTCGCAATAGTAATGACAGGTGTTAGGTCGTACATACTTTCTCAAACAGACAAACAACAAGGGTGCTTAGTATCGAACAATCGGGTTGCGAACGATTGTAAATTTCTCGCACTGGTTTTGTCTGGGGTTAATCGGTTAAACGCGGCGAGTTAACGGCGCTGGAGTTGGGATGGTGAGATACCATAGCAGCTTTTGAACGCTTTACTAAAGTGCGCTTGGTCATAGAAACCCACTGCATGAGCAACATCGGTGCCGTATTGACCTGCTTTGAGCAATTTAAAGCTCTGTTCCATGCGCAGTCTTGCTAGCCAAGCATGCGGGCTAATGTGCATGGTGGCTTTAAAATGGCGTTGAAATTGGGTCAAACTCAAATCACACAATTTCGCCAGTTCGGGTAAACGTATCGCTTGGTCGAGATTGGCAAGTAGGTACTCTTTTAGGGTCGTAATTGAACGGCTACCAAGCGCATAATTTGGCTTGCGAATCCGAGATCCAAAGCGATCAAAAAGCGTGTTAAGTCCTTCAAATGGTAGGCAATCTTTCGCTAATGCGCTTAAATTATCAGCCGCCAACAATTGGTGCAGGTTAACCAGTTGTGAAAATAGCTGCGGATCCGAGACGATCAGGCGTTTAAAGTCGATTATTTCGCCATTTTGCTTAAGATCGGCCAGATCACTGAGCCAGTGAGGTTCGATCGAAAACACCCGTACTTGATAGCCACGATCAAGCGCTGCTCGGCCATCGTGCAGTTCATCGGGTGGCATTAAAATCATTTCACCGGGCCCAACGCGATGTTGGCGGCCTTGAAACTGAAAAGTTTGCTCACCTCGGATCATCAAGCCGATATGAAAATCCAAATGATAATGACGGGAAAACGCAAACGCCTGATAGTCCGCTTCAATCAGGTGCAGAGCTTGGTGAGCCGTGGCGTAATAGTTGACCTTGTCGTGTGGCATAAATAAAAAAAGCTTGGTTAGTTTCTAACCAAGCTTATCCAGTTCCTATCGGGAAGTCTTGTAAAAATCGATCACGTCACTGCGCTGCTAACGCTATCGCGGCGATCATTTTATTGGGCTTAGCGCGGCGGCGGCACGTTTTGATTTGCGATTATTGTGGTAAGCATCGGCGCTAAAAATCACCAACGCGCCCCAGATAAAGGCAAACGTCAGGGCTTTATCCATGCTAAAGGTTTCGCCATAGACCAAGACTGCCAGCACGAACATAAAACTTGGCCCGATATATTGAAAGAACCCCAAAGTTGACAACTTGAGCCGCGTGGCCGCGCCAGTAAAACACAGTAATGGCAGGGTAGTGACAATACCGGCAGCAACCAAAAGCACATTTAAGCTTAGGATATTGGTCGTCATATCTGAGGTTGGCGTGTCGGCTATCCACAATAGATACACCGCTGCAACCGGTAACAACACTAAGGTTTCGACAAACAAACCAGTTTGCGCATCCAAGTTGACTTTTTTACGTAGCAATCCATACAGGGCAAATGTCATCGCTAGCGCAAACGCAACAATCGGCACACTGCCAAACGCCAGCAATTGCACCAGTACGCCACAGGCGGCGAGAAACACCGCGACCCATTGCATTTTTCGTAGCCGTTCCCCCAAGAACAACATGCCAAACACTACGTTAATCAATGGGTTGATATAGTAACCCAAGCTGGCATCCAGCATATGATTAGCGTTGATCGCCCAGATGAAGATCAGCCAGTTAGCGCCGATAAGCAGCGAGGTGACCAGCATGTAGGCGAGTTTGGTTTTACTGCGAAAGACCTCAACGAAGCTGCGCCAGCGTTTACCAGTGTGAATCAAAACGGCTAAAAAGACGAATGACCACACAATGCGGTGACCGAGAATTTCCAATGCGGGAACATGAGCGATGGCTTTAAAATAGATCGGTGCGATGCCCCACATGGTGTACGCGGCGAGAGCCAGCAATACCCCTTGTTTGGCTTGGAGTTGTTGGTCGGTTGACATCAGAAATCTCTGTCATTAGAAAGTTGAGCGGGGGCTTATTATACGAGCGCTAAAAGTATTCACCTAATAATTTGCAGTTTTATTCACCAGCAAACCCCACTACAATGTGCGGCTCAATCGAAATTATCGTTTCGACCTAAATTACCGCTTGTTTGAGATATTGCATGACCTCCACTCTGTTAGCCCAGCAACCCGAATCCGAACTTACGCCGCAAAGCGTGTTAGAAACCGTATTTGGTTATCAGGCGTTTCGTGAAGGTCAAAAAGCCGTGATTGAAGCGGCGGTCGAAGGCAAAGACTCATTGGTGATTATGCCAACCGGTGGCGGTAAGTCGCTGTGTTATCAGATTCCAGCCTTGGTGCGTTCTGGCCTAACGTTAGTGATTTCGCCTCTGATTTCATTGATGAAAGACCAAGTCGACCAACTTAAAGCCAATGGCGTGGCGGCAGAATGCATTAACTCGACGATTGCGCGAGACGACCTCATTACCATTTATAACCGCATTCATAGTGGCGCGGTGAAATTGGTGTATGTCTCGCCAGAGCGGGTTCTAATGCGCGATTTTATTGAGCGTCTTAGCCAACTGCCACTATCAATGATTGCCGTCGATGAAGCGCACTGTATTTCGCAGTGGGGACACGATTTTCGCCCGGAATACGCTTCACTAGGCCAACTCAAACAGCATTTCCCCCATGTGCCCGTGATGGCGTTAACCGCGACCGCCGACGATGCGACGCGTAATGACATCATGCACCGTTTGCAGCTCAGCGAACCGGATATCCATCTTGGCAGCTTTGACCGACCGAATATCCGTTATACATTGGTAGAAAAGCACAAACCGGTATCGCAGATCATTCGTTTTCTCGGCACTCAAAAAGGCCAGTGCGGCATCATCTATTGCGGCAGCCGTAAAAAAGTCGAAATGCTGACCGAAAAGCTGTGTAACAACCATATTCGCGCCGCCAGTTATCACGCCGGTCTAGACATGGATGAGCGATCTTATGTGCAAGAAGCGTTTCAGCGCGATGATATTCAAATCGTGGTGGCGACAGTGGCGTTTGGCATGGGGATTAACAAACCCAACGTGCGTTTTGTGGTGCATTTCGATATTCCGCGCAACATTGAATCTTACTACCAAGAAACTGGCCGAGCCGGGCGTGATGGCTTGCCTGCTGAAGCGATGATGCTGTATGACCCAGCGGACATTGGTTGGCTCAAACGTATGTTGGATGAAAAGCCAGAAGGGCCGCAGAAACAGGTCGAAAGCCACAAGCTCAATGCCATGAGTGCGTTTGCCGAAGCGCAAACCTGTCGTCGCCAAGTGCTGCTTAACTACTTTGGAGAGTATCGCCACGAACCTTGCGGAAACTGTGATATTTGCTTGGATCCGCCTAAGCATTTTGATGCTACTCAAGAGGCGCAAAAAGCGCTGTCGTGTGTCTATCGCGTCAATCAAAGTTTCGGTATTGGCTATGTGGTGGAAGTACTGCGCGGAATGCAGAACATTCGAATTCGTGAGCAGGGCCATGACAAGCTTTCAACCTATGGTATTGGTCGCGATCACAGCCACGATTACTGGGTGAGTATTTTCCGCCAGTTGATTCACAAAGGGTTGCTGTTTCAAAACATTACGCGCAATTCGACCTTACAGCTGACCGAAGAGGCGCGCCCGCTACTGCGCGGTGATATGAGCATTGAGTTGGCGGTACCGCGTTTAGATACCGCAGCCCGCGCCGCCAAATCCGATAAACTGTCGAATAAACACTACGATAAACAGCTATTTGCCAAATTGCGTAAACTGCGTAAGTCGATTGCCGACGAAGAGGGCATTCCTCCTTATGTGGTGTTCAGTGACGCGACCTTGATCGATATGGCTGAGATTTTGCCGATGTCTTACGGCGAAATGCTGGCGGTCAACGGCGTTGGCCAGCGTAAATTAGAAAAATACGCCGATGCGTTTTTAGATTTAATTCAGGAACATGTGACTCACTATGGCTAATTCTAGCGGCGCAGATTTCTCGCTCAATCATTATGACGCTGTGCACGGACGGTTGGTGATCAATGCGCCGAGCTTTGATTACGATTCATTTCCCAAGCTTGGCGAGTATTTGCTAAGCAGATTGTCGGCGCAAGCGGTCGATAAACAAACCGATGCTGATATTCACTCTTGGTTGATTGATTTTGAAGGCTGCCAGTTAATGCTCAAAGCGGAGCATTACAGCGAAGCTGTTTGGTTTGAAGCATTGGCGGTTGGTGAAGCGGTTGAAGAACTGGCGTTTTTGGCCCAGTTGTTTACTCAAGGATTCAATTAATCACGCGGAATGTTGCGTTTAAACGTTTGCTTAATATTTCGCCTCTTGCGGCTTGAGTGGGTTTCGGTATAATCGCCAGCCGCTCGAATCGTGGATTCGAAATTTTTCGTGGTTAGTGGCTGATATCAATACAGCTTCTGACTTTATACATTGTTGGTAAGGGCTGTTCCAAATACATGGAATAGGCTCGATTTGGGTTCCCTCGCCCCCAAACCAAACTAAAAAGGTATCGCATGAATAACTTTACTCCTGCGCAGCAGCGCAAAGCCCTTAACTATCTGGTTTTGTTCCATTTAGTCATTATTGCTTCAAGTAACTACCTGGTTCAAATTCCATTTACCCTGTTTGGTTTACACACCACTTGGGGCGCGTTTACTTTCCCATTTATCTTTCTCGCCACCGACCTCACCGTACGTATTTTTGGCGCGCCTTTGGCTCGTAAAATCATTTTCTTGGTGATGATTCCAGCGCTGTTGGTGTCGTATGCGTTATCGGTATTGTTTTATGAAGGTGCGTATCAAGGGTTTGCTCAGTTAGGTGAGTTTAATCTGTTTGTCGCACGTATCGCTCTGGCGAGCTTTATGGCTTATTTGCTAGGTCAGATTCTGGATGTTCAAGTGTTCAACCGCCTGCGTCAACTTAAGCAGTGGTGGATTGCGCCAACCTGTTCAACCTTATTTGGTAATGCGCTTGATACCATCGCGTTTTTTGCTATCGCGTTTTACCATAGCCCAGATGCGTTTATGGCCGAGCACTGGACCGAAATCGCGCTGGTGGATTACGGGGTTAAATTGATTATTAGCCTAGGGCTGTTTGTGCCTATGTATGGTGTGCTGCTCAATTACTTGGTCAAAAAGCTCACTCAGGTCAACCCAGCTTTCACCATTGCAGGCGTGGCTCAGCGTTCTTAATCGACTGAGAAATAATATTGAGATAGAAAAAAGCCGAGCTTAAGCTCGGCTTTTTTGATCCTAAGTTTCCGATATCAGCCGCTTAGGGTTAGCTACCAATCACCAGTGGCCAGCCGATGTCGCTTTGGCGGTGCACTTCAATTTCAAGCTCTGCGGCCGTTAACGGATTCGCTTGTAGCCAAGTGGTGTCGATGCTTAGTGTTAGCTGGTCACCGTTAGCGGTCAGATGAATGTCTGGCTCCAACTCTGGTGTACGGCGATGGGTTAACAGCACGGCAAGGCGCAATAAACGCAGCAAACGCTTGGCGCTGGTTCCAGAGAGAGCATGTTGCTCAGGAAGTGAGGTGAGATGCTCACGATAGCGACGTGTGAGCTCAGCTAAACAATGCTTCTGGGCGCGAGTAAAACCCGGTAAATCAAGGTGCTGTAACAAGTAAGCACTGTGTTCGCCACCTTTTTTAAAGTCGATCGTCAAACCGATTTCATGCAGTTTGGCTGCTGAGATCAGTAGGGTTTCGGCTTGTGGCTCTTCAATCCATTCACTGCCACCACAACTGGCCAGCATTTGCTGCGCGAGACGCGCAACTTGTTCGCCATACTCGTTATCTAGCTGGTAACGGGTTTGAACGCTGGCAATGGTGCGAGCGCGAATGTCATCTTGGCGCAGTTCATCGACCATTTCATACAACAGACCTTCACGCAGGGCGCCGCCAGCCAGAGTCATGGCGTCGATATTCAGTAATTCAAATATCGCGATTAGAATCGATAGGCCGCTTGGGAAAACCAGCGCACGCTCCAGCGTCAGGCCTTCAATTTCAAGTTCTTCAAGGTGATCAGCAAGCATGGCTTGCTTTTGCAGACGTTTGAGTTTGGCATGGGTGATGACTTCATCCATACCTTGCGCCAGCATGATTTCTTGCAGAGCTTGAACTGTGCCACTTGCTCCCACACATACATCCCAACCGAGTTGAGTGTACTGCTCAAGAATCGGTTGTAATGTGTCTTTAGCCGCTTGAATTGCCTGATTAAAGTTATGCGCGTTAAGCTGGCGGTCTTTAAAATGACGTTCCAGCCAAGTCACACAACCCATCTTTAGGCTGGTTAGCGCTTTGGCATCAAAGCCTTCACCGATAATCAGTTCGGTGCTAGCTCCGCCGATATCAACAACCAACCGACGGCCGATACCGCCAGAGGTATGCGCCACCCCTTTATAGATGGTGGCCGCTTCTTCTTCGCCTGAAATAACCTCGATTGGATAACCGAGAATTTGCTTGGCTTTGGTGAGAAACACCTCGACATTGGTCGCGGTTCTAAGCGTTGCAGTACCGACAATGCGAATGTTTTGCTTAGGAATGTCTTGCAGACGCTCTGCAAATAAGCTCAAGCAATCCCAACCGCGCTGCATGGCTTCTTGGCTAAGGGCATTGTTTTCATCAAGACCGGCAGCTAAACGCACTTTGCGTTTGATTTTCGCCATGGTTTGAATGCTGCCATCAATATGACGCACAACGAGCATATGGAAACTGTTCGACCCGAGGTCGATGGCAGCATAGAGCGGAGAAGATACGGCTTGGCTCATAGACGACTACGAATCCTTCTGCGGTTTACGCGGTTGGCGTGGACGACGTTGTGGCTGACGTTTGTTATTCGATGAACGAGAACCACCCGTATTGGTACGGCGCTGCTGATTGCCGCTACGGAAACGCAATGGCGCAGGAAGGTCGCGCAGCAGTGCACTTGGGTCGTAATCTGAAACTGGAATCGAGTGTTCGGTGTACTCTTCAATCGCAGTTAAGTTGATTGCATAACGCTCGCAGGCGAAGCTGATTGAGAAGCCGCTTGCGCCAGCACGACCAGTACGGCCAATACGGTGAACATAGTCTTCGCAGTCATCCGGTAAGTCGTAGTTAAATACGTGTGTTACTTGAGGTATATGCAAACCACGGGCAGCCACGTCGGTCGCGACCAGAATATCGACTTCACCTTGAGTAAATTGCTCAAGAATCTTTTCGCGTTTCTTCTGTGGTACGTCGCCAGTCAATAGGCCAACGCGATGTTGGTCGGCAGCAAGATGGCCCCAAACCAATTCACATTGGTGTTTGGTGTTGGCAAAAATGATTGCGCGATCTGGCCACTCTTCTTCAATCAGAGTTTGCAATAGCGCCATTTTGTCTTCGTTAGACGGGTAGAACAGTTCTTCGGTAATGCGATGGCCGGTTTTTTGTTCCGGTTCAACCACCACATGTTCTGGTTCATTCATATGTTCAAAAGCCAACTCTTGCACGCGGTAAGACAGCGTTGCAGAGAACAGCATGTTCAAACGATCTTTAGCTTCCGGCATACGGCGGAACAAGAAACGAATGTCTTTAATAAAGCCAAGGTCGAACATGCGGTCGGCTTCATCCAGTACCACAGCTTGAATGTTATTGAGGTTAAAAGCGTTTTGCTTATAAAAATCAATAATACGGCCCGTGGTGCCGATTAGAATGTCGACGCCTTGTTGAATTTTCGACAGCTGTTTGTCGTAGCTTTCACCACCATAAGCGAGAGCCGCTTTTAGGCCTGTTGAAGCGACAAGGGGTTCAGCATCGTTGAAAATCTGAATCGCTAACTCTCGCGTTGGTGCCATAATAATTGCACGTGGCTGAGTTGGCTTACGACCTTCATGTTCAGGCGTGACCAATAAATGATGGAAAGTAGCAGCGAGAAACGCGATGGTTTTACCAGTCCCGGTTTGGGCCTGGCCTGCAATGTCTTGGCCGGTGAGCAGAACCGGCAGCGCCTTAGCTTGAATAGGGGTACAATACTCGAACCCTTTTTTATTCAATCCTTCAATAACTTGGGCGTGTAAGTCCAAGTCGGCGAACTTTTGCTCTGTGATATGCGTCTTTTTCATTGCTATAGAATATCAGCTTAAGCTTGCAATACGAAAGTAAATACATTCCAATAGGGCATCTATTTGCTGGTTACCATTAAACCAGTTCAAAAAATGCACATTGGAGTTGAAGATGAGTGATAATATTTTGCAGCTGACCGACGATGGTTTTGACAACGACGTTATCAACGCTGCAGGCCCGGTTCTGGTTGATTTTTGGGCAGAGTGGTGTGGTCCTTGTAAGATGATCGCGCCAATTCTTGACGAAATCGCCGAAGAGTACGCTGGCAAACTCACTATCGGTAAACTGAATATCGATCAAAATGCAGGCACGCCACCAAAATTTGGTATTCGTGGTATCCCTACATTGCTGCTATTTAAAGATGGCGGTGTTGCAGCGACAAAAGTTGGTGCGCTATCAAAAACTCAACTTAAAGAGTTTCTAGACGCCAATCTTTAATGTCTCAATTGTAAAACCGTACGTTAATTAACACGTGCGGTTTTACTTTTGTCTCTTAACAAAATCTAGACTAGTCTTTCTTTTAGTGATAGTTTATCGCACGTTAAATAAACAAGAATCCTCTTCTTGGTCGATCCTGTGACCAAATCCATCTTAACTAGAAAACAGATCCTATTTTGACTAAACAAGTATCCTCCACAATGAATCTAACTGAACTGAAGAACAGACCTGTGTCTGAGCTTGTGAAACTTGGCGAAAGCTTAGGCCTTGAAAATCTGGCTCGTTTGAGAAAACAAGATATTATCTTCGCGATCCTCAAAGCTCACGCAAAGAGCGGGGAAGATATTTTTGGCGACGGGGTTCTGGAAATTCTACAAGACGGCTTTGGTTTCCTCCGCAGTGCCGACAGCTCATATTTGGCAGGTCCTGATGACATTTATGTCTCACCAAGCCAAATTCGTCGTTTTAACCTGCGCACCGGTGACTCGATTGCTGGTAAAATTCGCCCACCAAAAGACGGTGAACGTTATTTTGCCCTTCTCAAAGTCAACACGGTTAACCACGACAAACCAGACAACGCCCGCAACAAAATCCTTTTTGAAAACTTAACCCCTCTACATGCGAATGAACGTATGGTTATGGAGCGTGGTAATGGTTCAACCGAAGACATCACTGCTCGTGTTCTTGACCTTGCATCACCAATCGGTAAAGGCCAACGTGGTCTGATTGTCGCGCCGCCAAAAGCGGGTAAAACCATGCTGCTGCAAAACATTGCGCAGAGCATCGCTTACAACCACCCTGAATGTGAATTGATGGTTCTTCTTATCGACGAGCGTCCAGAAGAAGTAACCGAGATGCAGCGTCTGGTTAAAGGTGAAGTGATTGCTTCTACTTTTGATGAGCCAGCATCGCGCCACGTGCAAGTTGCGGAAATGGTGATTGAAAAAGCCAAGCGTCTAGTTGAACACAAGAAAGACGTGGTTATCCTTTTGGACTCGATCACTCGTTTGGCTCGTGCATACAACACTGTTGTTCCTTCATCAGGTAAAGTACTTACTGGTGGTGTGGATGCGAACGCACTGCATCGTCCTAAGCGCTTCTTCGGTGCGGCTCGTAACGTAGAAGAAGGTGGTAGCCTGACTATCATCGCAACAGCGCTTGTGGATACAGGCTCTAAGATGGATGAAGTTATCTACGAAGAATTTAAAGGTACAGGTAACATGGAATTGCACCTGAACCGTAAGATTGCTGAAAAACGCGTTTTCCCTGCGATTGATTTTAACCGCAGTGGTACTCGTCGCGAAGAGTTATTAACGAAAACCGACGAGCTACAAAAAATGTGGATTCTACGTAAGATTGTTCACCCAATGGGCGAAATCGATGCGATGGAATTCCTCATCGACAAATTGGCTATGACCAAAACCAACGATGAATTCTTTGACGCTATGCGTCGTCAGTGATCTCGAACGAAAGTTTGAAGCGCCACCGCCTAGCGGTGGCGTTTTTGTTTGCATTCTAGGCAAACAGTGCCCAAAATAGGTGCAATGTTACAAGGAGGTTAATATGCAACAAGGAATGTTGTCTTCGCTACTCCTGTCAATCTTGCTACTGGGTACAGGTTTACCAACTCTTCAGGCGGCGGAAATGCAGCCGCAAGAAGTCAAACAGTGGCTCAAAGACACGCAGCTACAAGATAAAGTCGCGCAATTTCTTCAATATGCCATCGAGGATGAGGTCGACACGCTTAAATTTTCTCTCGAACGTTTGGCGCTACCTCAGCAAGAGATTGCTCGTTATTTGCTACTCAAGAAAATCGACCAGCAGAGCATTTTCCTAACGCCAAAAATGGCGTTGTTTGTTGAAGAACAGCAAGCGATGGCACCTACCTATCAAGTGCTTGAGCGTGGTGACGGCTATGAGTTTTCTGTACCCGCGTTTAATTACCCTTCTATTGCCAGTCGAATTCTCAAACGCTGGCACCAAAACCAATCGAGTTTAGGTTTTAAATTGTCCGCGGAGCGGCACGATTTGGTACTCAAAGATTGGTTATCAGGTTCTGCTTACCAAGTGCAAGCTCGAGAAGCTCTGCTCATCAGTGAGGTCGACAGCCTTTCTCATAGTGCGATTACTTATCTGAATCATCAATTAACCAAAGAAGCGGTGACCAGTTGGCTGCCGTCCTCAAGTGTGATGGTTCGGCTAGCTCAAGTCAGTGAAGATCCAGAACTGTACTCGTTACTGTGGCGTATGCGAGCTGATCAAAACGTAGTTAACGAATTAGAACGTCTCGCGCGTGTTGCGGATAATTTCTCGCTCAAGCAAGTCATGCAAGCAACGGGTAACCCAAGCTTAAAGGAACCAGCACTGAAAGCGCTCACTCAAGTCAAACCGATGAGCGAAGAGGTGAAAACCTTTCTGATCGCTCGAATGTCGTTGGCCGATGATGCGCCTTATGTCGCCAAAGAGTTGGCAAGCCAAGGTTATCATTCATGGTTGGAAGAGCTTGCCAATAGTAATCAAGGTGTGAAAAGCCGCCTTATCTTAAGCGCGATAGGACAATAGCGCTTTAATGATAACCATACTCAAAAAGAGGGATCGGTTGATGGTGCTTTTTGATATACTGCCTGCAGTTTAACCAGTCAATAGAAGGCCTATGAGTTTTAAGGACTTACGCGATTTCACCGATCATCTTGAACAAAGAGGTTTGTTGAAGCGCATTTCTCATCCGGTTGATCCTCATTATGAAATGACAGAAATCAGCGACCGCACATTACGCGCGGGCGGTCCTGCTCTGTTATTTGAAAATCCAATCGGCTACGACATTCCAGTGTTAACCAATCTGTTTGGCACCACCGAACGTGTTGCCATGGGAATGGGGCGTCAAGATGTTCAAGAGCTTCGTGAAGTCGGTAAGTTGCTGGCGTATTTAAAAGAGCCTGAGCCACCGAAAGGATTTAAAGACGCCATCGATAAATTGCCTGTGTTTAAGAAAGTCTTAAACATGCCAGCTAAGCGACTTCGGCATTCTCCGTGCCAAGAGGTTGTATGGACGGGTGAGCAAGTTGATTTAGATAAAGTGCCAGTGATGAGTTGCTGGGCTGATGATGTCGCGCCACTGATGACTTGGGGATTAACAGTCACTCGAGGGCCAAATAAAAAGCGCCAAAATATCGGTATCTATCGTCAGCAAAAAATCGCTAAAAATAAAATCATTATGCGTTGGTTAGCCCATCGTGGTGGTGCTTTGGATTTGCAAGATTGGATGGAGAAATTTCCCGGCAAACCGTTTCCAGTATCTGTGGCATTTGGCGCAGACCCAGCCACTATCCTTGGTGCAGTAACACCGGTTCCCGATTCGTTATCTGAATACGCATTCGCTGGCCTGCTACGTGGTAGTAAAACCGAGGTGGTAAAATCCATCAGTAATGATTTGGAAGTGCCGGCGAGCGCAGAGATTGTGCTTGAAGGTTATATCGACCCGAATGAGTTTGCTGATGAAGGGCCTTACGGCGATCACACCGGTTACTACAACGAAAAAGAGCGCCATCGTGTGTTCACTATTACTCACATTACGATGCGTAACAAGCCGATTTATCACAGCACTTATACTGGGCGTCCGCCAGATGAGCCTGCCGTGCTAGGCGTTGCGTTAAATGAAGTGTTTGTGCCAATCTTGCAAAAGCAGTTCCCTGAAATTACTGATTTCTATTTGCCGCCGGAAGGGTGTTCGTATCGTATGGCGGTTGTGACGATGAAAAAGCAATATCCCGGTCATGCCAAACGAGTGATGATGGGATGTTGGTCTTTCTTGCGTCAGTTTATGTACACCAAGTTTGTGATTGTCTGTGATGAAAGCGTTAATGCTCGTCACTGGGATGACGTCATTCAAGCCATCACCGAGCATACCGATCCGGTTGGTGACGCTCTAATGATAGAAAATACGCCGATCGATTCTCTCGATTTTGCCTCGCCAGTTGCTGGCTTAGGCTCAAAGATGGGGATTGATGCCACCATCAAATGGGAAGCGGAAATCGCGATGAGTCCAAGTGTCAGTACAAAAGCTAACGCTAGACCAAGTGAAGATGAGATCGCGGATTTTAAACATCAAACTGCAAATATCATCGAAATCCACTTTGCGCCAAGCAGTGCGAATCAGTTTGTTATTGTTACCATGCAAAAAGCGTCTGCAGGCGAATCTAGGCAAGTTCTAGATAAACTTTGGTCGTTTCTCGCGCCTTATACTGATGTTAAGTATGTTGTACTCTGTGATGAGGATGTTAACCCATACGATTGGCATGATGTTATTTGGGCGATTACGACCCGCATGGATCCTGCTAGGGATACCGTTCAGTGTCCATCTGAAGCAGGCAACAGCTCGAAACTTGGTTTAGATGCCACCAAAAAATTTCCAGGTGAAGTTCAAAGAGAGTGGGGGACGCCAATCCATAAAGATCCAACGCTTGTGAGTAAAATCGATAGTATTTGGCATCAACTTGGTATCGAATGAGTCATCTTGTCACCATAGTGCCACAAGGCATCGAATTTGAAGTTCCACAAGGACAAACTGTATTGGAAGCGGCGCTCAACAATAACATCCGTTTTCCACACCGTTGCCAAGTTGGCGCGTGTGCAGCATGTCTATGTCGTAAAATAGAAGGCGTGGTCAGTTATCACCTTGAGCCAATGCTCACAGAGAAAGAGCAGCAACAAGGTTGGATTTTCCCCTGCCAGGCCTTCGCAGAAAGTCAATTAGTACTTACTTTTGCAGAGTAAGTAAGAGGATAACCATGACAGTTCAATGTAAAGTAAAGTCTATTCAGCCGCTTGCGAGCAATACTTATCAAATCCTTCTGCATCCAGAAACCGCACTAGATTTTAAAGCGGGTCAGTATTTGATGGTGGTTATGGGTGAGAAAGATAAACGTCCGTTCTCGATTGCCAGCAGTCCATGTCGCCATGAGGGTGAATTGGAGTTGCACATTGGGGCTGCGGAACATAACGCTTATGCGATTGAAGTTGTTGAGGCAATGAAAACCGCGCTCGAGACTCAAGGCGATATCACGATTGATGCTCCCCATGGCGAAGCTTGGCTTAAAGAGGACAGCGAGCGCTCGTTGTTGCTCATTGCTGGGGGAACAGGATTTAGCTACGTGCGGTCAATTCTCGATCATTGCATCGCGCAAAATATTCAAAACCCAATCCACCTTTACTGGGGAGCGCGTGATGAAGAACAGCTTTATGCCAAAGATGAGCTTATCCATATTGCTCAATCCCATTCACATATCGATTTTGTGCCAGTCATTGAACAAGCGAAATCAGATTGGCAAGGAAAAGTAGGTAATGTACTGGAAGCGGTAAATGAAGACTTTTCATCATTGGCGGATTTTGACATTTATATCGCAGGTCGTTTCGACATGGCGGGTGCAGCGCGCGAACAGTTCACTCAAAATAAATCAGCATTGAAAGAACGTATTTTTGGTGACGCATACGCTTTTATCTAAATAGATGAATTCCAGCTTGGTCAAAAAGAGGGCATTTCTGCCCTCTTTTTTTATGCTTTCGTACAGATATTCGGCGAACGAATGTTTTTTGAAAATTATTTAAATAAAAGGGTTGCGCGAGTTCGGAAACTCCCTATAATGCGCCCTCACTGACACGGTGGGAGTCGAAAGACAACAGCAAGTGTTTCAGAGGGTAAGACTTCTAAAAAGAAAATTTGAAAAAGTGTTTGACTCTTCAAATTAACTCGTTAGAATGCACCTCCGCTTTGAGAAACAATGTTTCGTAAAGCAAGCTCTTTAACAATATAAACCTATCAATCTGTGTGGGCACTCGTTGATGATAATCAAATTAGATTCTTCGGAATCAAATTGGTTTCAATGATACGAAGTGACCATTCGAATTGGGAAGCAGCCTTGAGCTGTTTTGTTTCACTTTTTCAAAAGTGAAAACCAATAAGAGCACAGTCAATTCAAACATTACTTTATGTAATGTTCAGTATTCATTGAGCCGAAAAAACTTTTAATTGAAGAGTTTGATCATGGCTCAGATTGAACGCTGGCGGCAGGCCTAACACATGCAAGTCGAGCGGCAGCGACATAAACAAACCTTCGGGGGCGTTTATGGGCGGCGAGCGGCGGACGGGTGAGTAATGCCTGGGAAATTGCCCTGATGTGGGGGATAACCATTGGAAACGATGGCTAATACCGCATGATAGCTTCGGCTCAAAGAGGGGGACCTTCGGGCCTCTCGCGTCAGGATATGCCCAGGTGGGATTAGCTAGTTGGTGAGGTAAGGGCTCACCAAGGCGACGATCCCTAGCTGGTCTGAGAGGATGATCAGCCACACTGG
>NZ_FNDD01000025.1 GCF_900100015.1 Vibrio xiamenensis
TGGGACTATCACAACCAAGTGAACGTGATCTGGCTGAATATTTAATTCCAAGACTTCACAATCTTTTATATTGCACAAAATGTAGATCGAGCGGTAAAGCTCCTTACCTACATTACCTTTCAAGATCTTAAATCTATACTTCGGCGTCCATACTATGTGGTATTTACAACGCCAATATACATGTGATGAACTTCTGTAGTCGCCCATGTTTTTAGTTTCCTCTTACTTGTGGTGAATAAGAGACTTACTTCTAACATGGGCATTCCTTCGGGCAATAGCCCCAAGGGACAATCACCACCGCCCTAGGCGGTGGTTTAGAGCTGACAATGAAAACAGCTCCTAAGGGAGCTGTTTTTTTATCTCTATGTAACGTTCTGCTCACAAATCTCTGACGTTTTAGAGTTCAACATTGAAGTCAATCACACTTTTCTGTAGCATTCTGCCACTCAATCTGAACACCTGTTTTGTGCTTCATCTTCTTTTTCGTCGTTAAACGGTAATAAAACCCTGTTTTGCTGATAACGGCCTACATTTTTAGCGATGATGAGCCAAACTTTATTCAGTTCTCTAACACTCACTTGGTTGATATTAGACACACATGTTTGAATTTCCTCAGTTCTCTAAGCACTCCGTCAAGAATGACGTTCTGTCCGGGTTAACCGTTGCCCTTGCGCTCGTCCCCGAAGCCGTGGCGTTTGCCTTTGTCGCGGGTGTCGATCCCATGGTGGGTTTGTACGCCGCGTTTATTGTTGGCCTAGTTACCGCGATTTTTGGTGGTCGTCCAGGCATGATTTCCGGTGCAACCGGTGCGATGGCAGTAGTGATGGTCACGCTCGTGGCGCAATATGGCATCCAATACCTATTTGCCACCATACTACTTGCTGGTATTTTGCAAATCACCGCAGGCATCTTTAAGCTAGGAAAGTTCATTCGTATGGTGCCACACCCGGTTATGATCGGATTTGTAAACGGCTTAGCCATCGTGATTTTTCTTGCCCAGCTTGGCCAATTCAAAATGCCTAATGTCGACGGCATTCTTACTTGGCTACCGCAAGACAAAATGGTGCTAATGTTAGGTTTGGTATTGCTGACCATGGCGATCATTCATTTTCTGCCTAAGTTCACCACCGCAGTACCATCGTCATTGGTGGCAATTGTTTCTGTTACCGCACTCGTACAGCTGCTTGACCTTGATACTCGCACCGTGGTGGATTTTCTGCGTACTATGTCTGGCAACGATGATGCGACATTGGCTGGCACCTTGCCGACCTTCGCGATGCCCGATGTTCCACTGAATTGGGATACATTAAAAATCGTTCTGCCATACGCAGTTATCCTTGCAGCGATCGGCTTAATCGAGTCTCTGCTTACCCTTACCGTTCTTGATGAAATGACTAATACTCGCGGCCAATCTAACCGAGAATGTGTCGGCCAAGGTCTGGCAAACATTACTTGTTCGATGTTTGGCGCTATGGGCGGCTGTGCAATGATTGGTCAGTCGATGATCAACGTTAACTCAGGTGGTCGTGGTCGCTTATCCGGCATTGTCGCCGCGGTCATGCTGCTGGTATTCATCCTGTTCGCCGCCAAGTGGATTGAAATGATTCCACTGGCTGCGCTAGTTGGTGTGATGTTTATGGTCGTGATCGGTACGTTTGAGTGGGCAACCTTTAAACTGGCGCGCCGCGTACCGAAACAAGATTTCTTTGTGATTGTATTGGTCACCGTCGTTACGGTAATGACCGATTTGGCGATCGCGGTCGGTGTTGGTGTGATTGCGTCAGCGCTAATGTTTGCCTGGGATCACGCCAAACACATCTACGCCAGCAGTGCTATCGATGAAGATGGAGCGAAAGTCTACAAAATCAATGGCCCGATTTTCTTTGGCTCGGCAGCAAATTTCCTAGAGCTATTTGACGCACAAAACGATCCTCAAGATGTCATTGTGGATTTCGCAAGCTCGCGCGTTGCTGATCACTCGGCGATTGATGCAATTGAAACCTTGGCAGAGCGCTACTCTGCCGTTGGCAAAACGCTGCACCTGCGCCATCTCAGCCAAGATTGCCGCGCATTGCTGCACAAAGCTGGCAGCCTAGTGGAAATCAACCTGAAAGAAGATCCAAGCTATAAAGTCGCCACCGACGTGCTGGCTGGCTAACGCTTTAGCAAATCAACGTAAAAAAGGCTTCCCAGTGGGAAGCCTTTTTAGTGCACTCGTATTCGTGAAAGAATTAATCAATACAAGCCAACAATTTGTCAGCCAGTAAAGAGGCGCGCCAGCCTTGCATCACATCCGGCAGAGCATTGGCGTCGCGATTCAATTTCCACGCCCAGTGGATAAACTGATTGAGCTGCTTTTTCGACGCCAGAAATTCGTTCGCCAATCCAGTTTGCTCCGACACTTTAACCACTTCATCTTTAAGCACCTTAACCAGCTGCTTATAGCCAGGTAAATCCATCAAACGCTCGATTTTGGCTGGGTATTGGTCACTTGGCGTCTGTTTCGCTTCTTTGACTAGGCTAATAATTTTCGCGCTGTGACGATTCACGCCACGAGCATCCATACCCTCTTGATCCATCGCTGGCTTAGTTTGAATCCCTTTGCGCGCAATGGTCAGCAAATCATTCTCTTTGAACACGAAGTTAAGCGCTAAATCGCGGCGTACCGCTTCTGTATAGCGCCATTTGGCTAACGGCTTCAAGATAGCCAGTTGCTGCGGTTTCAGCTGCCAAGCGCCTTTGATGTCCAAATACGCCAATTCAGGATCGGTCGCGTTATCGCGTTTTTCGATCATGCGCTGGCTTTCTTGGCTAGACGCTTCAAGCCAACCGGCATCGCGAACTTGCTTGAACAAGAAACCAAAAATTGGCAGCAAATAATAAACGTCAGCCGCCGCGTATTCGAGCTGCTTCACTGTCAAAGGACGCGCAAGCCAATCGGTACGTGATTCACTTTTATCTAACTCAATATCTAAGTAGCTATGCACTAAGCTGGCAAAGCCCGTTGAGAGCCCTTGGCCGAGAAAAGCCGCCATCAATTGAGTGTCTAACATCGGCTGTGGCATACAACCAAAGCTGTGCTTAAACACTTCTAAATCTTCACCACAGGCATGCAGTACTTTGATAACGCTGTCATCGATAAGTAAATCTGCAAACGCCGTCATGTCATCGATTTCGAGTGGGTCTATCAAAGAAACCGTTTCACCGTCGTAGAGCTGAATAAGCCCAAGCTGCGGATAAAACGTGCGAGTGCGGACAAATTCAGTATCAAGCGCAATGGCATTTTTGCTGCGTGCAGCTTGGCACACCGTTTCTAACTCAGATTTCTGAGTAATAATTTGGTAGTTCACTAATTTCTCTCTGTTTCTGAGTCAGCAAAAACAAAGATGCCGACGGGATATGTCGGCATCTTAACATTATTCAATCAAGCTTTCTCACCTGTTCAGCTTGCCTTTTTTAACTCTGCGTCATTTTCTTCACGCAGTACCCGTCTAAGGATTTTACCGACGTTGGTTTTCGGCAAATCTTCACGAAACTCAATCAGCTTAGGCACTTTGTAACCGGTTAAGTGCTGACGGCAATGCGTGATAAGCTCATCTTTGGTTAAGCTTGGGTCACGCTTGACCACATAAATCTTCACCACTTCACCAGACACATCATGCGGCTGACCAATGGCAGCAACTTCAAGCACCTTACCATGTAGCGCCACCACATCTTCTATTTCATTAGGATAAACGTTAAAACCTGAAACCAAAATCATGTCTTTCTTACGGTCGACAATATGCAGCAAACCTTGCTCGTCAAACTTGACGATGTCTCCCGTCGACAACCATCCTTCATGATCGAGGACTTCACGAGTCGCTTCTGGGCGCTGCCAATAGCCTTGCATCACCTGAGGGCCGCGCACTTGTAATTCACCCACTTCCGTATTGGCAAGCACTTTCCCTTCGTCATCGACAATACGCACGTCGGTTGATGGTACAGGCAGACCAATCGCCCCGGTGTAATCGGTAAGATCATACGGATTGCCGGTAACCAGCGGCGCGCATTCTGTCAAGCCATAGCCTTCAAGCAGATGAATACCGGTGGTCTTTTTCCAAGCATCCGCGACAGCGCGCTGCACCGCCATACCGCCACCGACCGATAATTTTAGCTTACTGAAATCAAGCTCATGAAAATCTTCATTATTGACCAGTGCGTTGAACAGCGTGTTTACCCCGGTAATCGCGGTAAAATCGTTGTTTTGCAGCTCTTTAACAAAACCAGGAATATCGCGCGGGTTGGTAATCAGCAAGTTACGCGCACCCATTTCGATAAACAGTAAACAGTTCACCGTCAGCGCAAACACGTGATAAAGCGGCAGCGCCGTAACCACAGTTTCACGCCCTTCCGCTAACACCGGTCCATACGCCCCTTTGGCCTGCAGGACGTTGGCAATCATATTACGGTGAGTCAGGATGGCGCCTTTTGCAACGCCAGTGGTACCGCCGGTATATTGCAAAAACGCAATGTCTTCACCAGACATAAATGGCTTCACATATTGCAATTTGCGGCCTTTACGAATCGCTTTACGCATCGAAATCGCGCCTGGCAAATCGTATTTCGGCACCATGCCTTTGATGTACTTGACTACGAAATCGACAATCGTGCCTTTTGCACGTGGTAGCATTTGCCCCAAACTGGTTAGCACGACGTGTTTAACCGTCGTGTTTTCAACAACTTGCTCAAGGGTGTTGGCAAAGTTAGAGACGATGACGATAGCTTTAGCACTGGCATCATTAAGTTGATGTTCGAGCTCGCGAGGCGTGTATAACGGGTTGACGTTCACCGCAATAAGACCGGCACGCAGCACACCAAAAAGCGCCACCGGGTATTGCAGTAAGTTTGGCATCATCAGAGCAACGCGATCGCCTTTCTCCAATTTCAACTCGTTTTGTAAATACGCAGCAAAGGCGCGACTGCGCTCTTCGAGCTTACGATAGGTCATGACCGTGCCCATGTTCGTAAAAGCGGGTTGATCAGCAAACTTATGCACGGATTGCTCAAACATCTCAACCAAAGAAGGATACTGATCTGGGTTGATCATTTCAGGTACGTCACTTGGATAACGCGATAACCAAGGTTTCTCCACAATAATACTCCTCGTCATGGGCAACCGGGTCGCCACATTGCACTTTGCGTGCTTATTATTAATCGGCTCATTACACCACAGCCCGAATGCTTGAGCACGAAACACTCAAACACTTGTTTAAATTTTGTTAACCCAGCCAAATATTAACTCACAAACTTCCTCTGGCTGCTGCAGATGGCAATGATGGCCACCCGCAATCGTCACCAGTTGGCAGTCAGTCGCAAGCGGTTGCGAAGCGCTGGTGCGTAGATACTCAAACCCCTTGTCACCCAAAATAGTGAGCATTGGACATTCGATGGCTTGATTAATTTGCATCGCCTGTTGCTCTGACATGCGATACAAAGAATCACTTTGCAGCGCAACATCATGACGCCAGCACCAGCCATTTTCACGCTGCATCGCGGCACGTTCGACAATTGGTAATATCTCAGCTGCAGTCAGACCATTGGTTTGTGCTCGGCGCGCGACCATCTCTTCAAGTGAGCTAAAATGTCGCTGTGGTTTGCGTCGAATACGCTGGCGGCTCATCACGCCTTTGCGTAATCTTGCCACTGTGTGAGAGGGGGATTCGGCAAGCGGTCCCACTCCTTCAATTTGCACTAAACCGGCAACCTGTTCTGGAAAGGCGGCACTATAGCAACTTGCAACTAAAGCACCAAGCGAATGCCCCACTAAAATCAATCTATTTGGCGATAAAACCGTCAAAAACTGGAAAACATCGTCAATATAGTCGTGAAATGGGTAATAACTGAAAGGTCGCTTATGCGAAGAGAGCCCATGACCAGGAAAATCAATCGCACAACCATGTAAGGTTGCACTCTGGTGGCTTAACACGTTCATTAGCGGTTGAAAGCTGGCTGCATTGTCTAACCAACCATGCAAAAAAACGACCGAGAGATCGGCCGTTTTCTGTTCACCAAATTCCAATGCGGCAATGTTAAGTGCGCCGACTTGATAGTTTGACTCTCGAAGCATCTATTTCACTTCTTGAATCACTTGCCCGCTACTGTTGCCCATTGGGTGGCGCCAGAGCCGACAATTTAAACCGTAACATGGGTAGAATGGGTCGATATCATTGATGATGACCCGCTCTTCAACGCGCCATAAGTGGTAACCCGTCGCTTGCATCACCGGGAACTGATACTGATATTGATCCACCTTACCCTGCTCAGTACCTTGGCTATCGCCAAGCACCGTCACCAAACGGCCTTCACTGAAGGTTACCGGATCGACGAAACCTTTTACGTACGCGACAAATCGCCCTTCGGGTTCATGGTTAAGGTCGGGCTTGCCCGCGCTGTTGATCGGTAAATTGACAATTTCTAGGCGAGTTTTGTCACTAAGATTGGTGATTTTGGCGATAACACCGCCTAGACGAACTTGCTGGTCTTGACCGGGAGCAGCTTGCCATTGATTGAAATCCGTTATCACGTTCGGATTGGTGGTTGTTAATGTTTCAGGTAAGGATGCGCATGCTGCAGTTAACATTAAAGAGCCAACTACCAGCATTACACGCAGTGTAGAACGAACTGTCATATCCCCTCTCAAGCCATGAGCTATATATAAATATCGACGCCAAGAAGCTGAGTAAGTTCCTCTCTCCGCGCTTGATTCATCACATCCATGTACTTTTCCATCGCTTTGCGACCGCTACCTTCAGGTAAGTCGTACTCAATTTGCGCACGATGAATATCGCTTTCTTGCACGTGGCGAATCGTATTCGCCACCGCATTGGCCACTTTGGTTGGCTCGCCGACAGACGAGCCATTTTGTGACTTACGCTTGCGGTCAGACTTCTTCGCTTTTGACGCATTGGATATCTGCGCCGGTGGCAAACCATTAATTGAGACCATGATGCTCCTAATTCAACTGTTGCCAAATCGCGAATGTTGTCGCCGCTATTCGCGCCCTGGCAATTTTTTCCAAGTCACATTATCACGTAGATATACCGGGCTGGACTCTTCAACAGGCACAGTATGACCTTGTTCCCATTCCAGTTTAGCTAACTGGACAATATCCTGCGCATCGGGAAATTCCACCTCGCCCGCTTGCTGTGGGTAAGGCAAGGCATCTAAATCTTGTTTATAAGCCGCCCAACCGGTGCCGGCTGTCGTCCAAGTGGCATCATCCGCTTGGCTATTTTCGACTAGCAGCTGCGGAGCAACCACACATTCCGCATCGACTTCACGCCATTCGCCGTTAGCTTCGCGAGAAAAACGTCCCCAATATACTTCGCTCATACGAGCATCAATCGCACTGGCAACCGACGTTGCGCCATGCAGGCGATGGCTCGCTTCGGCCATCGCTTTAAGGGTCGATATCCCAATCATCGGTAAATCCGCGCCGAATGCTAAACCTTGTGCAATACCGATGCCAATTCGAACTCCGGTAAAACTGCCCGGACCGCGACCAAATGCCAAGGCGTCGAGCTGTTTAAGTTCAACGCCGGCTTCTTTGAGCACTTCATCCACCATAGGTAACACTTTTTTGGTGTGATCGCGCGGCGCCACTTCACTGCGACTGTAGATGCGGTCATCAATTAGCAAGGCGACAGAACAGTTTTCTGTCGAAGTATCTAAGGCTAGGATCTTTACGCTCATGCCATTCTCATTGTTCTTGGGTTGTGGAAATTTCTTGAGTAGTCGAAATTTCTTGAGTGGTAGAAATTGTGTGCAGGAAATCTTTAATGCTTTCCAAGTCTCGAGTACGCGGTATTGGTGGCAAACTGGCAAGGAATACGCCGCCGTAATCGCGGGTCACCAAGCGATTGTCACAAATAATCAGTGCGCCAAAGTCCTTTTTATCTCGAATCAGGCGTCCTACGCCCTGCTTTAACGTAATCACTGCATCCGGCAATTGTACTTGAGCAAACGGATCGCCGCCGCGCAAGCGACAATCTTCAATACGCGCTTTGAGCAGCGGATCATCGGGTGCGGTAAATGGTAATTTGTCGATAATAACACAGCTCAGGGCGTCACCTCTAACGTCGATGCCTTCCCAAAACGCCCCGGTCGCCACCAGCAGCGCATTGCCAAGCTCCATAAATTCCGTCAAGGTGCGCTGTTTACTGGTTTCACCTTGCAACAGCACCGGAATATCCAGCACTTGGCGAAAACGCTCGCCAAGGTCACGCATCATGGCGTGGGAAGTGCAAAGGAAAAAACAGCGCCCTTGGTTTTGTTCGATAATCGGCGCCAACATACGCACCAATTTATCGGCTAAACCTTGGCTGTTTGGCTCTGGCAAGTAGCGTGGAACACACAAACGCGCCTGATTTTGGTAATCAAATGGACTTGGCAGCGACATTTGGCTGGCAGGCTTGATGCCAAGGCGCGAGGTAAAGTGGCCAAAATCGCCATTCACCGCCAAGGTTGCCGAAGTGAATATCCAGGCGCCCTGCTTAAGCTCCATCTGCTCGTTAAATTTATCCGACACCGACAGCGGCGTGATATGCAGACTAAAGTGGCGCGGCGTGGTGTCAAACCAATACGAGTAACCGGTAATCGATACATCGCATACACGGTCAATTCGCGATTTGAGCAGCGTTGCGCGCTCAAATGCCGCATCGAGCAATTGACTGCGCCCGAGCGCTAATTTGAGTACATCAATCGCAAACTCAAGGCTCTCTTGTAGCCGTTCGATTTCACGCGCAATCGCTGGCGATGCCATCGCATCTCGCCAGTTGCCGCGAAAACCGCTTTCGCCGAGCAAAATCCGCAAATCCATCGCCGATTGCACCAGTTTTTCCGCCACTTTTTGTAACTGGCGCATGTCTTTCGCTTCGGTGCGATAACTGATTTCAATGTCTTTAGACAGCTCTTGAATTTGGCGACTCGACACCGATTGACCAAAATATTGACTGGCGATATCTGGAAGCTGATGGGCTTCGTCAAAGATAAATACATCGGCTTCAGGAATCAGCTCGCCAAAGCCAGTTTCTTTGATCGCCAAATCGGCCAAAAACAGATGATGGTTGACCACCACCACATCGGCATCCAAGGCTTTTTTACGCGCTTTTAGTACGTAGCAATCGGTGTAACTGGGGCAGTCTTTGCCTAAACAGTTGTCATTGGTCGAGGTAATGGTTGGAATGATTGGGCTGTCTTCGGCGATGGCGTCGCAATCGCCTAAGTCGCCGGTTTTGGTCTCTGATGTCCAAGCGCGGACTTTAACCAATTGGCTCAGCAGCGTTGGATCAGCCTGTTGATTATGACTCTCGACCATTTGTCGTGACAACCGGTCCAGACACAGGTAGTTCGAACGCCCTTTTAGCAGTGAGACTTTGCCGTAAAAACCCAGTGCATCGGTCATCAAAGGCAAGTCACGATGATAAAGCTGCTCTTGCAGGTTTTTTGAACCAGTACTGATGATCACTTTCTGCCCGCTAAGCAAGGCCGGAACCAAATAGGCGAACGTTTTGCCGGTTCCCGTACCAGCTTCAACCACCACTTGGCCTTGGTTTTTTATCGCGTCGGCGACCGCTTTCGCCATATCGATTTGTGCCTGGCGTGGCTGAAAACCAGGAATAGCTTTTCCAAGTGCCCCTTGAGCAGAAAACGTTTTTTCGATCATGGTGTTCGTACTGGTAAAAATCAAAGCAGCGATTATGGCAGGTTTCTGCATAACTCGCGATGCCTTTAGTTGGATTCGACTCGCAAGCCTTTCTATGCGTCTATTCAACGTATCTGCGTGTATTTAACGTATCAAAGCGGTGAAACCTCATCGCGAAAACGATTAACTCAGATTAGCGGTTGCAAGATTTTCGATATTAGTTTAATTGTTAGGGTCATTTAAAAATAAAGCCCATTATCCTAACAAGCCGATTTATATAACAGCTATTGCCGCACGGAAGTTTCGTATCCATGGAAAAGAAAACACTACTCACCCACTGCACTGATGCACCTGGACTGATCGCAAAAATCACCAGCATCTGTTACCAGCACAAACTCAACATCATTCATAACAACGAATTCGTTGATAACCCGACCGGGCAATTTTTTATGCGTACGGAGCTGGAAGGGCAATTTGATGATCCAGCGTTTCTTGCTGATCTCGATGCCGCTCTGCCGCCTTGCACCACTCGCCGCCTAGTCGATTCAACACGTAAGAAAATCGTGATTCTGGTGACCAAAGAAGCGCACTGCCTTGGCGATATTTTGATGAAAACCTACGATGGTAGCTTGGATGTGGAAGTCGCCGCTGTGGTCGGTAACTATGACAATTTACGTCAGTTAACTGAACGTTTTGATATTCCTTATCACTTTGTTTCTCATGAAGGTCTAAACCGCCAAGAGCATGAGCAAAAAATGTTAGAGGTGATCAATCAATACCAAGCCGACTATCTGGTACTGGCCAAATACATGCGTGTGTTGACTGCCGATTTCGTTGGCCAATATCCGCATAAAATCATCAACATCCATCATAGCTTTTTACCTGCGTTTATCGGTGCACGCCCATACCAGCAAGCCTATGATCGCGGCGTAAAGATCATTGGTGCAACGGCGCACTTTGTAACCAATGACCTCGATGAAGGTCCAATCATCAAGCAGGATGTGATTCCGGTAGACCATAACTTTAGCGCTTCAGATATGGCGCAAGCAGGCCGTGACGTTGAGAAAAACGTCCTGAGCAAAGCGCTAAGTAAAGTGGTTGATGACCATGTGTTTGTGTCTGGAAACAAAACTGTGATTTTGTAATCCACCACTCAATCAGTGAATTGAAGAGGCCGTTAAGGTGTTGCTTTAACGGCCTTTTTTATTACAGCTTCAGCGCTAATTCCGTTCCTTGACGAATGGCGCGCACCGCATCCAGTTCGCCTGCGAAATCCGCGCCGCCGATAACATGTAACTTGTCGCCAAATTGTGCCCACTGCTGTTCAAATGGGCGCACCGACTCTTGACCCGCGCAGATGATCACTTTGTCCACATCCAGATGCGCATCTTGACCATCAAGTTTAAGATTCAGCCCTTGGTCATCAATGCTCTGATACTCAACACCACCGACTAAATGCACACCACGCTTTTCAAGGGTACGTTTGTGAATCCAGCCTGTGGTTTTGCCTGGCCCTTTACCCACGCGACCTTTACGTCGCTGCAGTAACCACACTTGTTTGTCGCTGATGGCATCGGGGTAAGGATACAAGCCGCCGGGATGGGACAAAGATTTATCAATCCCCCATTCATACAACCAATCATCCAGCTGCTGATGGCTCGGCTCAGTAAGCATGCTCGCGACATCGACGCCAATTCCACCCGCACCAATGATCGCCACTTTCTCGCCAACAGGGGTTTTATCTTTAATCAGGGTTTGGTAATCCACCACTTTATCTGGATTATCAATACCCTCAATCTTGATTTGACGTGGTTTCACCCCTGATGCCATCACCACCTCGTCATATTCGCTGAGCATTGACGCATCAACCGGCGTATCAAGATGCAGCCGTACACCCGTTTGCTCTATGCGATTGGCGAAGTAGCGAATGGTTTCGCGAAACTCTTCCTTGCCCGGAATCTGCATCGCCAAGCGAAACTGACCGCCAATTCGGTCGGACTTTTCAAACAGATCAACCTGATGACCACGCTCGGCAAGCGTAGTCGCGCAGGCAAGGCCAGCAGGCCCAGCGCCGACCACCGCAACGGTTTTTGTGGCCTGGACCGGCTCTATGGTCAGCTCAGTTTCATAACAAGCGTACGGATTGACCAAGCAGGTCGCGCGCTTACCTTTGAATACGTTATCAAGACAGGCTTGATTACAGCCAATACAAGTATTGATAAGTTTTGATTGCTGCTGCTCGGCTTTGAGCACAAACGCCGGATCGGCAAGCAGCGGACGCGCCATCGACACCATATCCGCTTGGCCGCTGGCCAAAATTCGCTCGGCTTCTTCGGGCGTATTAATGCGATTACAAGTCACAATAGGTACATTAACGTGCGGTTTGACTTGCTCACTCACCCAACTGAACGCGGCGCGCGGCACTTGAGTTGCAATCGTCGGAATGCGCGCCTCGTGCCAACCGATACCAGTATTGATGATGGTGACTCCCGCTGCCTCAAGCGCTTTAGCAAGTTCAATCACTTCCTCAAACGTACTGCCTTCTTCGACCAGATCCAGCATCGACAGACGGAAAATGATGATGAACTCTTCACCTACGGCGGCGCGAATCGCTTTGACAATTTCCAACGGAAAACGAATGCGGTTTTGGTACTCCCCACCCCACTCGTCATAACGCACGTTGGTGCGTTTACAGATAAATTGGTTGATCAGGTAGCCTTCCGATCCCATCACTTCCACGCCGTCATAACCGGCTAATTGCGCTAAAGCGGCGCTGTTGGCAAAGTCAGCGATGGTGCTTTTGATTTGACGAGGGCTCATTTCGCTCGGCGCAAAACGGGCGATCGGCGCTTTGATACTGGAAGCACTCTGCGAAAATGGATGCATGGCATAACGGCCCGCATGGAGCAATTGCAGCGCAATTTTGCCACCGTGGCGATGCACCGCATCGGTCACGACTTTATGGGCTTTGGCATGCTTGATTTTACTGAATTCGGCACTGAAAGGATGCAAACGCCCGCGCAGGTTCGGCGAAAAACCGCCGGTGACAATCAAACCAACGCCGCCTTTGACACGTTGCTCATAAAACGCCGCCAGTTTATGTAGGCCAGATTTGTCTTCTTCCAGCCCGGTATGCATCGAGCCCATCAAGACTCGATTTTTAAGCTGAGTAAACCCCAGGTCGAGAGGTTTCAGTAGGTTTGGATACATGGCAGATACCACTATTGTTATATTTATGGTCTGACCAGAATATTGTCGGGTTAAACAAAAATCAAACAAGTGTTTACATTTCTGTAACAGCGATCAACTCCCTATTGTTCGAATATACTTGTTTAAGTAGGATATCAGTTACTAACGAATTGAAGCGGTTAGCTTTATTGCTAAAATTCAATACCGTATTCGCCAACGCGGAGCTAGAATGAAAAAAATATTTAAGATTATCGGCCTGATATTTAAAGGCATTTGGAAGATCATTTCGTTTATACGAATCACCTTGGTCAACTTGATTTTCCTTGCCAGTATCGCGGCAATTTACTTCGTGTATAGCTCGGCAGACTCCCCTGCTCCTGAGGTCGCGAAAACCGCCTCAGCACTGGTACTCGACCTCTCCGGCCCGATTGTTGAACAATCCACTTACGTCAACCCGCTCGATTCGGTGACCGGTTCTCTGTTTGGTCGCGAACTGCCTAAAGAAAATGTCTTGTTTGATATTGTCGATGTGATTCGCCAAGCCAAAACCGATGACAACATCACAGGCTTAGTGCTCACGCTGCAAGACATGCCCGAAACCAGCTTAACCAAGCTGCGTTATATCGCCAAAGCAATCAATGAATTTAAAGCCTCTGGAAAGCCCGTGTTTGCTGCTGGCGATTTCTACAATCAAAGCCAGTATTACCTAGCCAGTTACGCCGATAAAATTTTCCTCTCCCCAGATGGCGCTGTACTGCTTAAAGGCTACAAAGCTTATTCGATGTACTACAAAACGCTGCTTGAGAAGCTGGATGTCAGCACCCACGTATTTCGTGTCGGCACCTATAAATCCGCTGTCGAGCCATTTTTGCGCGATGACATGTCCGATGCTGCGAAACAATCGGCTTCTCGCTGGGTTGGGCAGTTGTGGGGAGCATACAGTGACGATGTGGCGACCAACCGCCAAATTGATGTCAAAGTGCTCAACCCGAGCATGGAAGAGTTTCTTGCCGAGCTGAAATCAGTCAAAGGTGATGTGGGTGCGTTGTCTCTGAAGTTGGGTTTAGTCGATGAACTCGCGACGCGTCAACAAGTACGCCAAGCGTTAGTCAACGCATTTGGTAGTGATGGCGAAGATGGCTATAAGGGAGTGGATTACTATCAATACCTCTCCAAACTTAAACCTCAATTTAACGCCAATAACGATGATATTGCGGTAATCGTTGCCAGCGGCGCCATTATGGACGGCGAACAGCCACGCGGTCGTATTGGCGGTGACACACTTGCAAATTTACTGCGCCAAGCGCGCACAGACGACAAAGTGAAAGCCGTAGTGCTGCGTGTCGATAGCCCAGGCGGCAGCGCATTTGCTTCAGAAGTGATTCGTAACGAAATAGACGCATTGAAAGCGTCAGGCAAACCTGTGGTGGTTTCAATGTCGAGCCTCGCGGCATCCGGCGGCTACTGGATCTCAATGGGCGCCGACCGCATCATTGCTCAGCCAACCACCCTCACCGGTTCCATCGGTATCTTTAGCGTTATCACTACGTTTGAAAAAGGTCTCAACAAACTCGGCGTCAATACCGATGGCGTCGGCACGTCACCTTTTGCCAATGTTGGTATCACCCAAGGATTCACCGACGGCGCTTCGCAAGCGATGCAGATGGCGATTGAACATGGCTACTACCGATTCATTAGCCTTGTCGGTCAAAACCGCGGCATGGATGTGGACCAAGTCGATAAAGTCGCTCAAGGCCGCGTATGGACAGGTCAAGATGCACTTGAACACGGGCTAGTCGACCAAATCGGCGATTTTGATGACGCGATAGATACGGCAGCGCAGCTGTCTAATTTGGAAAACTACAATCTGTATTGGGTTGAAGAGCCACTTTCACCAGCCGAACAGTTCTTCAAAGACGTATTTACTGAGGCAAAAGTTCACTTAGGCTTAGACGTATCATCGATGCTACCTGACGCTTGGCAACCTGCGGCCAAACAATTAGTCAGTGATGCCAATCTGCTCAGTTCGTTTAACGATCCAAAAGGACAATATGCATTCTGCTTGCCGTGCCAAGTTGAGTAAATGTTCTATAATTCATTAGCTTAACTAGGCTCATTTGAATAACTGGTACGATATCGGGGCTTGCTATTGGCGAGCCCCTTTTTCTTAGCAAAGAATTAGTTATAATCGCCGCTTCTGTTCCCCCCTACTAATTATGGCTAGCAACAATGGCAAAAAAACACATCTACATCGCCTACACTGGCGGCACGATCGGCATGCAAAAGTCGAATCATGGCTATATCCCAGTCGCCGGCTTTATGGACAAACAATTGGCTGGCATGCCTGAATTCCACCGTCCAGAAATGCCAGACTACACCATCCATGAATACGACCCATTGATCGATTCCTCCGACATGACCCCTGCCGATTGGCAGCAGATTGCCGATGATATTCGTGATAACTACGATAAATACGATGGTTTTGTTATTTTGCACGGCACCGATACCATGGCATACACAGCCTCGGCGTTATCGTTTATGCTTGAGAACCTTGGCAAACCAGTTATCGTCACTGGCTCGCAAATCCCACTCGCAGAGCTACGCTCTGACGGCCAAGCCAATTTGCTTAACGCACTACACATTGCTGCCAACTATCCGATTAACGAAGTGACCCTGTTTTTCAACAATAAGCTGATGCGTGGGAATCGCAGTACCAAATCGCACGCTGATGGTTTTAATGCGTTCACCTCCCCCAACTTGCCACCTTTGCTTGAAGCTGGGATTCACATTCAAGTCAGTAAAGATATTGAAGTGGACAAAAAGCCGGATGGCGAATTTAAAGTTCATACCATTACACCGCAGCCAATCGGGGTGATCACCATGTACCCAGGCATCTCGCACGAAGTGATTCGCAACACACTGCGCCAGCCTGTCAACGCGATGATTCTCCTGACTTTCGGGGTGGGTAATGCGCCGCAAAATCCAGAACTGCTTGGTCATCTGCAAGAAGCGTCGGAGCGAGGCGTGATTGTGGTCAACCTGACCCAATGCCTAGCGGGTAAAGTCAATATGGGCGGTTACGCAACAGGCTGTGCACTGGCAGAAGCCGGCGTTATCAGCGGTTATGATATGACTCATGAAGCCGCGCTGGCCAAACTGCACTATCTGCTGAGCCAAAACTTAAGTTATGAAGAAATAAAAGTGCAGATGCAGCAAGTACTGCGCGGTGAAATGAGCTTATAAATCAATAATAAACTGATAAAGTAATAGTGAACTGATAAACAAATCATGCACTAATAAAGAAATAAACAGCTACACTGCAAAACTTAAAATCCTACAGATTTTCGCGGCGCACTAAGTTAAAAAACCCCAGCCAAGTCGCTGGGGTTTTGTTTATCTATCAAACTAAAGCTAATCCAAATTAGGATTCACTCGCATGATGTCGCCTTGATCTTGTTGGAACTGTTTTTTGAGTTCGGACTTGGACTTAAAGACCATTTCTCCGCCTTGACCAATTGTCATATGTTGAGCTTGTGAATTATGCTTAGATTGATACAACATCACAGCTTGCATACAGGAATCTCGCTGCTGCTGGGAAAGTGGAGTACCCTCAGGCCACTTACCTGTTTCAACAGCGTAAACTAGACGCTCATAAACTTCTGGTGTAATAGAGTTAATTAGCTGCTCGGCATCCATGATGTTTTCCTTGTTTTCTGCTTTGGCTCAAACATAACCAGCCACAGCATGGAGTCAAGGTAAGCAAAAAGAATAAGTGTAACTGATCACAAGCATTCAATATGAACTACATAAAAATCTTGTTACTTGCCACTTCGACACTCCTCGTCAGTGGCTGCTTTGAAAGCAGAAAAAATACCGAACAGCTTTGCCAAGACAACCCGGCACTGCGCTGTGAAAAGCTCAATATGGATGACGGTCAATGTCGCGTCCCACGGACGGATTTGATTTGGCACCGCTTTGATGTGATGAAAAACCCAAGCGAAGCCAATAAAGTGGTCGAATATAAGCTGCTGATGGAATATCGCAAATGTCTTGAGCTTGCCTCGCAGATTCAAACCATCGACCAAAGCGAATTGAGACAAAAACGCTTTAATGCCCTAGTCCATGCGGGTAATGAACAGGAGCGGATCGTTATGGAACTGAGAAGTTCTCAACAACCGCAAACGCTGTATTTCCTATGGAGTCAACTGGGTGACACTCATGCCCAGCGAGCGTTCTTGCAAATGGAAGGTTCGCCAAAACTCGATACACCCGAGATGCAATACGCGCTCGCAACCTTTTACACCAATCGAGATAAAGCCAAGACGATTAAGCTACTGATTCGCTCACTGGAGTTATCCGATGGCAAGCAGGTCAATGTCGAAGCGGTGAAATCGCTGGCCAGTATCTATTACAACGTCCAAAACAAAGAAGCGGCTTACATCTGGACACAAGTTGCGGCGGAGTATGGCGTGCAGTTGGCGCCCAAACAGCAGCTACAACTGCTGTATGGGTTTAACGACACCAAATACGAAGAGCTTGATGATATGGCAAGCCAAGTCGAAAGTGCCTTAAAATCCGGCACCTTTAAGGCGAGCTTAGTTCCCTACTAACTCATACCTACGGATGAAAGGAACTAACAACAGACGGCGAATTATTCGCCGTTTTTTGTTGGATTGTTGAAAGTTAACGACACAGAGTTAACACAGAAACGTTCGCCCGTAGTCGGCGGTCCGTCTGGAAAAACGTGGCCAAGATGGCTGTCGCAAACTGCGCACCGGATCTCAATTCTCACCATTCCGTGACTTTGGTCTTCTAAGTAACGAATCGCTTGCGCTGTGATCGGCTTATCAAAACTTGGCCACCCACAACCTGAGTCATATTTGTCTTGTGAAGAGAAAAGTGGCGTATGACAGCAAGTGCATGAGTACACGCCCGTTTCTTTATTGTGCAACAAAGTCCCACTATAGGGCGCTTCGGTTCCTTGTTGTCGACAGACTCGATATTGTTCCTCGGATAACTGCTCACGCCAGTCTTTATCTGACTTTACTACTTTATGCTCGTGACCTTCCACCGCGGGCATTCTCCTCATTCTCACTTTTTATATTCACTTTTTTAGGGAAAAACTTGCTAACATCACCCGATGTAGCACATACTTTCTCCCCATAACAGGGCGGGTAGATTCTACTCTATTTTTAGAGCTAACTCGCCCCTTATATTAGACTGGCGTACAGTTTATCTTGCATTGAGCTCAAAAGATAACCACTTACTTATGAATGTGAAGAAAAAGCGTCGCTTTTTTTTGACTTTAAACAAGTTAAGTCAGATTATCGGTTGCAGATTTTTGCTGGGTTCTGTAATTTTACTACCAGTTATCTTTAATCAGAAATTAAGTTGTGGAGCAACTATAATGACTATCAAAGTAGGTATTAACGGTTTTGGCCGTATCGGCCGTTTCGTATTCCGTGCAGCACAAGAACGTAACGACATCGAAGTTGTAGGTATTAACGATCTTATCGACGTAGACTACATGGCTTACATGCTTAAGTACGACTCAACTCACGGCCGTTTCAACGGTACTGTTGAAGTTGAAGGCGGTAACCTAATCGTTAACGGTAAAACTGTACGTGTTACTGCAGAGCGCAACCCTGAAGACCTTAAATGGGACGCAATCGGTGTTGACGTTGTTGCTGAAGCAACTGGTATCTTCCTAACTGACGAGACTGCACGTAAGCACATCACTGCTGGTGCGAAAAAAGTTGTTCTAACTGGTCCTTCTAAAGACGCAACTCCAATGTTCGTTAACGGCGTAAACTTCGACACTTACGCTGGTCAAGACATCGTTTCTAACGCTTCTTGTACTACTAACTGTCTAGCGCCTATCGCTAAAGTTCTTAACGACAACTTCGGTATCGAATCTGGTCTTATGACTACAGTTCACGCAACTACAGCAACTCAAAAAACTGTAGATGGTCCTTCTGCTAAAGACTGGCGCGGTGGTCGTGGTGCTTCTCAAAACATCATCCCATCATCAACTGGTGCTGCTAAAGCTGTAGGCGTTGTACTTCCAGAAGTAAACGGCAAACTAACTGGTATGGCTTTCCGCGTACCAACTGCTAACGTTTCTGTTGTTGACCTAACTGTTAACCTAGTAAACGGTGCTTCTTACGAAGCTATCTGTGCAGCGATGAAAGAAGCTTCTGAAGGTGCTCTAAAAGGCGTTCTAGGCTACACTGAAGACGCAGTTGTTTCTCAAGACTTCATCGGCGAAACTTGCACTTCAGTATTCGATGCTAAAGCTGGTATCGCACTAACTGACAAATTCGTTAAAGTTGTATCTTGGTACGACAACGAAATCGGTTACTCAAACAAAGTTCTAGACCTAATTGCTCACATCTCTAAATAATGTAAGCTTTTAGCGAAGATATTTGTCAAAAAGGCGGCTCTTGAGTCGCCTTTTTTGTATCTGTTTCCCTGTCATTTAAGTCGTTCGGCGGTCCTGACACATGTCATGCGCGGCACACGTCGCGAGCCCAATGTTGGTGATATATGTGCCTAGGTCCTGCCCCTAGGAGAACTCCATGGATCTTTACTCTCTTCCCGCTGTAACTGCACTATCCGATTGCGTGACTATCGTTGAGCATCAAGCCCTTAAAATAGTGCGTATCATTAGCCCTAAAGCTCGCGCGGCCATTGCCTTGCACGGCGCCCACCTACTCTCTTATCAACCACAGAAACAATCCGAAATGATTTGGATGAGCGAAGCGGCGATTTTTGATGGCAAAGCAGCACTGCGTGGTGGCGTGCCGATTTGTTGGCCTTGGTTTGGCGGTCTCGCAGCGCCATCACACGGATTTGCCCGTACCAGTGAATGGCAGCTGGTTGAACATCGGGAAAACGAAAACGGCGTAATTGTATGTTTAGGCCTGAAAGACAGCGAAGCCACTCGCGCTATTTGGCCACACGCGTTCGCGCTGCGCCTCTGGGTAGAAATTGGTGACGAGCTGAAAATGACTTTAGAGATGGAAAACACCGATACGACACCATGGCAGTTCTCCGCCGCGTTACATACTTACTTGAATATCGCCGACATTCACACCACCAGCGTCACTGGCATAGGCCCAAGCTACATTGACAAACTGCAAAGTAATCAAGTGTGTCAAGGTGGCGAGACTCTAACGCTCACGGCGGGAATTGATCGTATTTATACTCAACCAGAAGCCGTGATTCACGTTGAGGATCATAATCATCAGCGCACTTTGCAGATTAGCAATCAAGGCCATAACAGCGCGGTATTGTGGAATCCTTGGGCTAATGGCGCAGCCGCAATGAGTGACATGACAGACGATGGTTATCAAACCATGTTGTGCGTTGAATCGACCGTATTCAGCCCAAGTTTGCAAGAGGGTCAAACCCTAGCACCTGGCGAGAAACATCAACTGGTCACGTGTATTGCACATTCATAATTTGACGTTAACTTGAGTGGCCATACTCGCCACTCAAGTTAAAACTAAAGTTTATTTTATAAAATCAAATATTCATTAATAAGAATCAAATTTTAGTTTTATAAACCTTTGTAATATCTGGCATTCCAATCATAGATCCACTTGATAACCTCAAGTGTCTACTTAGGAATGAAAATGATAAAAAAATATAATAATCAAAGCATCGCCTTTCAGCTCAAACTCGTTATTACACTGTGTTTGCTGATCGCGTTCACTTGTATTGCCACATTCGTCTATCGCAGCGCCTCACAACAAATGCTGCAAGCCACATTTAGTGAGCACCAATCAAAAATCAATGCGCTAGCGAAAACCATTTCCGGCCAATTTGATGCCTATTTAAAAAATGCCCAAGAACTCGAGTCAACCTTCAGTCACAGTTATTTAGAAGGTATTGAACAAAGCGATTCCTCTCTTAGCTTTCAAGGTGTTTCTCTTCGCGATCTCACCCTGGCGGGCAAAAGCCTAATTGGTGACACCAGTGTTGTAGATAAATTTACTCATGATACCGGCGCTGTCGCTACCTTATTCGCAAAGCAGGGCAACCGCTATATTCGCGTTTCGACATCATTGAAAGATCCCAATGGTCAGCGAGTGGTCGGCACTTATTTAGGTCACGATCATCCCGGTTTTTCTAAACTCAGCAACGGACAAGCGTTTTACGCGCAAGTTAAACTGTTTGGTAAGCGCTACATCACTTATTATTCGCCAATTAAGAACGCTCAAGGCGAAGTCTTTGCTCTCGCTTTTATTGGCTTACCAGTGCAACAAGCCACCGAAGATCTGTTCGCATCACTGGCGAGCATTCATTGGGGCGAAACGGGTTACACCATTGTGGTGGATAACGCCACTGATAATTTAGGCCACTATCTACTGCATCCCACCAATAAAGAAACCGATCCTTCCATTCTGGAATTCACCGATGATCAAGGACGCAAACCATTTAACGCGGTATTTGAACAACATTCAGGCATGATCGAGTATTCGTTTGAATACCAAGGTCATCACGGCGAGAAATACCTGATTTTTGCCGACGTACCGGGCTGGAACTGGAAATTGCTCGGCGGCACCTTTATCTCTGAAGTCACCCAAAGCAGCCAACAGCTGCTCAAATTGATTACCCTGATCGCCGTCTCAATTGGCGTGGCGACCTTTGTAGTGCTAACGGTTTACCTGAGTAAAACGTTACAACCACTGACTCGACTGAACCACGACATGCAGCGTCTAAGTGAAGGAGAAGTGAGCCTAGAGCTTGTTTCTTATTCACAAAAAACCAATAACGAAATCATTAACTTGCAAAACGGCGTCGCCCACATGGCGAGTCGCTTAAATCAGTTGGTTTCAGAGATCCGCGCCACTAGCGATGAAGTCGACGTCGATTCAACCGCCATGGCTGAAGATGCGGAAACCAACCTACTCCAAGCCCAAAAACAGCAAGCGCAAGTGGAACAAGTTGTCACCGCGATTGAAGAGATGGCAACCTCCGCCCAGTCTGTTGCCCAGCAAGTTGAAACGATTGCTGATAACGTGCGCCAAACTAATGAGGAAACCCAAACCGGTTTGAGTGTGGTTGAAGATGTGTGCGTGGATATTGCCGAGCTTAATTCACAACTGGATCACTCAGCACTCGCCATCAACCAAGTCAGCATTGATAGCCAAAGTATTCAAACCGTCACAGAGATGATCAATGAAGTGGCTGAGCAAACCAATTTATTAGCCCTGAATGCGGCCATTGAAGCGGCGCGCGCAGGTGAGCAAGGGCGCGGTTTTGCCGTGGTTGCCGATGAAGTAAGAACTTTAGCGCATCGCACCCAGACCTCGGTTCAGGACGTGGTAAACATCATCAACAAGCTGAAAGCCTCAACCGGTAATGCGGTCGATATGATGGAGCAAAGCCAACAACGCGCTAACCATGTTCTCGATAAAGCCCATCAAGCAGGCGGTGTTTTAGAGTCGATAACCGACAACGTGCAGGCCATCGCTTTGCAAGCGGAAACCATTGCCGCAACCTGTGAGCAGCAAGCGCAAGTATCACAAGACATCGCAGCAAGCACGGCGGCAATTAGCGAGTTAAATAAAGAGAGCCGTGATATTAGCGCGCAAACCTCAGCCAGCGCGACCGGATTACAGCTTAAGGCCAAAGCGCTCAAAGCCCAGGTCGATTTCTTCCATTGATGCCCAGTTACTGTCACCAGTGACGTAGCATCCATAAGCCATTCTTGATAGACTCTCGACCTGATTTTGGGTCGAGGTCTATATCGTGTATCAATGTCCACTCTGTCACCAAGCGTTAGTGCGCCAGCAGCAAACTTACCGCTGTGAAAACAACCATCAATTTGATGTTGCTAAAGAAGGCTACGTCAATCTGATGCCAGTGCATCACAAGCGCTCTAAAGACCCTGGTGATAATAAAGAGATGATGCAAGCACGGCGTCGATTCCTTGAAGGTCAGCATTATCAGCCTATGCAACAACGCGTTGCAGAACTGGCCGCAGAAAAGCTCGCCGGTAGTGCACATCGTTTGCTCGATATTGGTTGTGGTGAAGGCTATTACACCGATCAAATTCAACGCAGTTTAGCGGCGCAAAATCCACACACTCAAGTGTATGGATTGGATATCTCAAAAGTCGCTATCCGCTATGCCGCTAAACGCTACTTAAATTGTGAGTTCTTTGTCGCATCCAGCCATCGAGTGCCCTTAAGTGACGCCAGTTTAGACGCCATTGTACGTATTTACGCGCCCTGTAAGGCGCCTGAGCTGCAGCGCTGTTTAGATGAGAATGGTGTAGTTATTACGGTGACGCCCGCCGGTCGCCACCTCTACCAGTTGCGTGAAGAGATATACGACACAGTACGTCTACACGATGAAACCCCTGAATCGCTAGATGGCTTTGTCCTAGAGCACCAAGAGCGCCTGCACTATCCAATGCAACTATCTGATGGCGCTGCATTTGATCTTCTGCAAATGACGCCATTTGCGTGGAAAGCCAGTGATGAGTTGCGTGAAAAACTGCAATCGGCGCAAAGCTATGCCTGCGAAGCCGATTTTATGCTGCGCGTTTACCGTAAAGTGGCGCAGTAGTTCGCCTGATTTCATCTCCTCGACGCAAAAACGCAAGTGGCAATCACTGCCGCTTGCTACCTTCGTATCAAATTTCTCCATTCAGCCAGTCAATCATTGATCTTCTATTCAAAAATACGCAAAACAAAACAAGCGCTTAAACTATAACCAGCTCACAAAAATACCTCTCATCTCAGGCCTCACCTGCTTTGGGCGCAGTTCTTGCTTACTCAATTTTTGAACAAACGTGTGATTTTTTATCCAAGTTTCGACCCAAACTGCCGATACAGAATTTGTGATGTTAAAAGGAGATGAGTATGAACCCTGTAGGTATGGATTCGACTTCCGTGCTTTCACCACAGAAGGTCAAAGCTCAAACGCCCGAAAAAGCCGAATTGCAATCATCAGCCGCTCCGCTAAAACTGGAGCAAAACAAGGTAACCCTGTCTGCTGAAGGCAAAGCGCTACTCGCCGCGCTACAAGAAATCGAAAAAGAGAGCCAAGCCGCTGAGCCCAAAAAAGAGCGCAGTGTCGGTGACAAAGTAGAGTCATTTGCTCATGGTGCGCTCGGTATGGAGCACCCAGACAAGTTTAAAGAAGAGGAAGACACCTCTTATTCAGCGGGGCAATTTGTGTCCGCAGCGGCAACCATAGGCGGCATTTTGCTGGCAATCGCCTAATATCGAACGTAAAGTCATCACCCGTCTCAGCGCGCCCTTTTGATTAATTTTTTTTATGCTGAGAACAACAGTTTTGATTTGAGTCGTGAATTTGCCGCGCACATAATGACCCACAGTTCAATACTGCTGGGTCTTGTACTTGAAATATCCAAATCTTTCGCGACTAAAAAATTCTGCGTCAAAACGAATCTTCATCACAGGTGTGATTTTGCTATTCGTGACGACTGCACCGCTACTGCGATTACACAATGTCATGCCGTGGCCGAAAATGCCGCAATTCGCCCCACTGCTCATTGCGGTTGTCACTTTGCTGATCATTTCCTGGCGGCTCAAACACCATCAGCCTAATCGCTCGACTTCCCCAGCTACCTATAACGACACCACTAAGCCAAATCTTAATGCGCCTTGTCATGACACGCTTCGTTTACAGCGACTGCAAGCACGCCAGCAACAAGCAGAAAACCATCTCCAAGACGCACGTCGCCAGGTGTTTCGCATTAGAGCGCAAATAAGTCAGGTCGAACAACACAAGACCAATAGCCAACCAGATCACAGTCAGCTGATTAATTTAAAACAATCGTTATCAGAGGCATTAGAGCAGCTTGAACTTGCCCACCAACAACAATTAAAAACCATGCAAAAAGTGCAAGATGCCAAACTGAAAAACCAAGCAACTAAACACTACAGCCACTGTTCAGTTCGGCGTAAATAGATGCGAAACACTCAACCCATTAAGCATTAAAAAAGCGCCTAATTAGGCGCTTTTTATCATTGTGGAAGATTGAGAATATGATCTTCCCAGTCAATCACGTCGATCTCGTACACGACTTTATTACGCACACTTTGCTGAGCTTCATGCATCGCATGTTTCGAGCCTGTGATCAACGGGTGCCATTCTGGCAGTGGTTCGCCTTCTGACAACAAGCGATAAGCGCAAGTATCCGGTAGCCAGTTGAACTCATCGATTTTGTCGCGCGTGAGTTTAAGGCACTCCTCGTCAGATTCGAAGCGATTCGCGTAATCTTTACACGAACAAGTTTGGTCGTCTAACAAGCTACACGCGACATTGGTGTAGTAGACTTCGTCACTATCTTCATCCATCAGCTTGTGTAAACAGCATTTCCCGCAGCCATCACATAGTGATTCCCACTCTTGCTCTGTCATCTGCTCTAATGTTTTACTTTGCCAAAATGGAATGCTCATGGTCCGGCGCCTTTGTTAAACTCTGGGCAGCGTTTATACCCTGCTCAAACTCAAAGTTCAAGGGCAAAATTTGAGCTGTATCACAGCTTAATTTTTGATACTATCGCCACCCTTTCGTTGAATGTAGAAGCTGTTGTTATGGATTGTCGCCTAGGCTGCGGAGCTTGCTGTATCGCCCCGAGCATTTCTTCCGCCATTCCTGGTATGCCAAATGGCAAGCCTGCTGGCGTGCGCTGCGTACAACTCGATGACAACAATCTATGCAAACTCTTTGGTCAAACTTCACGCCCTAAAGTGTGCCATCAATTCAAAGCATGCCCAGATATCTGCGGCTCAACCAACCAGCAAGCGTTGATTAACATCACCGAGTTAGAACAAGTAACGTAAGTTTTTTCCTATATTCACGCCACAAAAACAAGACGCTATTTCGTTTAATTTATCCATAGCTTAGTGTTGCATTTTTGAACCACGCAAAGCGACTCAATATCCTCTATTGTTCAGCCAATCGTGATTGATCAAAGTAGGTAATTGGGCGATGAATAAATATTTAGCAGAAGCTTTTGGCACGTTTTGGTTAGTGTTGGGTGGTTGTGGTAGCGCGGTGTTGGCCGCGGGTTTTCCTGAAGTAGGTATTGGTCTACTTGGTGTTTCTTTAGCTTTTGGCTTAACCGTGTTAACGATGGCCTTTGCGATTGGTCATGTCTCTGGCTGTCACTTAAACCCTGCCGTGACGATGGGCTTATGGGCTGGCGGTCGTTTCGAAAGTAAATATGTTCTGCCTTACATCGTAGCTCAGGTGATTGGCGGCATTATTGCTGGCGGCGTCCTTTATCTTATCGCATCGGGTCAGGTTGGATTTGATGTAATGGGTTCAGGATTTGCAGCCAACGGCTATGGCATGCACTCACCGGGTCAATACTCTTTATCCGCTGTCGTGATCACCGAAGTTGTCATGACCATGATGTTCTTGATTGTGATTATGGGCGCAACCGATGAACGCGCACCTCAAGGTTTCGCGCCTATCGCGATCGGTTTGTGCTTAACACTGATTCACCTGATTAGCATTCCAGTGAGTAATACGTCAGTGAATCCAGCGCGTAGCACCGCTGTCGCTGTCTACGTGGGTGACTGGGCAGTATCACAACTGTGGCTATTTTGGGTAGCGCCAATTGTTGGAGGTATTCTTGGTGGCATCATCTATCGCAGTTTATTAGGTAAACGCGCCACTGAGCACAAGTCTCTCAACTTAGCGTAATCCGATAACACTCGATCCATTGGGAACATTCGGTCCGCTGAGAGCACTAGATTTATAGAGAAAAGAAAACCGCGCATCGGCGCGGTTTTTTTTAGAACTTTTGTCGCCCAAGCAAGGAGTGAGACAACGTGGTGCCGTCCACCAATTCCAGCTCGCCGCCAACAGGAACACCGTGAGCAATACGGCTGGCGTCAACATGATGCTCGCGGCAAAGCTCACCGATGTAATGAGCAGTCGCCTCACCTTCAACGGTCGGGTTAGTCGCCAAAATCACTTCTTTAATATCGCCACGGCGCAAGCGGTAATCAAGCACATCAAGGCCGATATCACTGGGTCCAATACCATCAAGTGGAGAAAGGTGCCCCATCAGCACGAAATAACGCCCTGAGTATTGCCCTGTCGCTTCAACAGCGGCAATGTCTGCTGGGCTTTCAACCACACAGAGCTGACCATTCTCTTGGCGCTTAGGGTTGGAGCAAATATGACAAACATCTTGCTCAGTGAAAGTTCGACATTCTTGGCAGTGGCCGATTTCGGTCATTGCCTGACTGAGAGCTTCCGCAAGAAGCAATCCGCCTTTTCTGTCGCGCTGTAACAAATGAAAGGCCATACGCTGAGCCGACTTGGGACCAACCCCAGGTAGACAACGTAAGGCCTCCATCAAATGCTCCAGCATATGACTGGTACGCATTAAAAATTTTCCAGTGGTTTAGAATGGCATTTTCATGCCTGGTGGAAGTTGCATTCCGCCAGTGACACCAGCCATTTTTTCTTTTTGAGTTTCCTCAACACGACGCGCTGCATCGTTAAAAGCGGCTGCGATAAGATCTTCAAGCATCTCTTTATCGTCTTCCATCAAGCTTTCATCGATATCTACTCGACGTACGCTGTGGCTACCAGTGATGGTCACTTTTACTAGTCCAGCGCCTGACTCGCCTGTCACTTCCATATTCGCGATTTCTTCTTGAAGCTTTTGCATACGCTCTTGCATTTGCTGGGCTTGCTTCATCAAGTTGCCCATACCGCCTTTACCAAACATGTTTATCTCTCTGGTGTTGTTCGCTAATGAAAACTTAATGGGGCCGAATCAGCATAATTTCAACCCCGTTGTGGTTAGACAGGTCTAACGCTATTTCTATCCAATTCGGCGGCAAAACGCTGCTCAATGAATTGGACAATTCTATCTTGCTCTAAACTGTCAAACGCTTGTTCAAGCTTAGCTTGATAGAGCTTATCTCGCAGCTCTAACGGCGTTTCACCCTGCTCGCTTATCTCAACCGATAAGTGACACTCTTCACCCAGCTCAAGATTGAGGGCGCTCAGTAACTCACTTTGAGCGCGTTCGGTATTCAAATGCGCCTGATTGGCACGCAAATTCAGCACGATTGAAGAACCGTTTTTTGTATATGAAGAATTGAGAGCAAGTTGCTCAACCAGTTTAGGGATCGACAACTTATGAATCAGCGCCGCCCAGTCATTGAGCTCGATTGATTCATCGATCAACTTTTGCGTCATTTCCGGTGTTTTTTCATGCTCTAAAGCACTTTTCAACATCGTTGGCGTCAACTCTTTACGCTTCTCTACCGCAGCTTGAGGTTGTGACGGTTTCCATTGATACGGTTCGTTAGCATCGCTAAGGGTGGCTGTCGCCTGATCCATTGGTTGCGGCGACATCCGCTCCGCTCGGCCGTGCTTTTTGGCTACACGTTCGAGAACAGACTCGGGTTTGGCAGATGCCGCTTTAGGCTTTTTTGGATCGGCTCCAGGTTTGGTTTGCAAACCTTGGCGTTGCGAGCGCAGCTGATGACGCAATCCTGCAGCGCCAGTTCGTGGTGCTGGTGCTGGCTGAGCAGCACTTTGACGCGCTTGAGGCTCGTGCTCTTCGACCGCGCCTAGCATTGAATCTTGCTCTTCATAGGCATCCATCGGAATCGATTCATACGTCTGCATGTGCTGTTCTACCGGCTCCGAGACTGAAGATGTCTGAGTCATCGGTGCTTGAGTCGTAGGCGCTGCAGAAACTTGCGGCTGAGGCGCAACAGGTGCAGAAGCTACCGCAGATGGCTGCGCACTTGGTTGTGGCATAGAGCTTGGTTGTGGTGTCGCTGGCGCGACTGACGCTTGGGTGCTAATAGTGTTGGCAACGTTAGCCTGCACAGGAGCAAAGGCTAGCATTCTCAGCAGGCACATCTCAAGCCCAACACGCTCAGTCGGTGCGAACGGTAAATCTTCACGACCTTTGAGTGCAATTTGATAATAGAGCTGAACGTTTTGCGGTGATATCGCATTCGCCAGCAGCGCGATTCGTTCACTGTCGGGTTGAGATTTATCTAATGTGGCGGGCAGCGCTTGGCACATCGCAATACGATGGAGCTGCATCGCAAGTTGCTCAAGTAATCCATCCCACTCGACACCATTTTGCGCCAAACCTTCAATGCACTGAATCACCGAAGCTGGCTGCTTAGTGCTGATCGCTTCGAGAAGGTAAATCGCTTGATCCGTATCTAAGGTACCCAACATATGGGAGACGGTATCTTTAACCACCTGACCATTGCCAAGTGCAATCGCTTGGTCTGTTAAGCTCAACGCATCTCGCATACTGCCATCAGCTGCATGAGCCAGCATAGCCAGTGCTTTGCCGTCTGCGCTCACAGCCTCTTGCTCAAGAATATACTGCAGTTGCTGCTGAATGGCATCAACACCAATCGGTTTGAGGTGGAACTGCAAGCAACGCGAAAGAATGGTGACCGGCAGCTTCTGTGGATCGGTGGTAGCCAACAAGAATTTTACGTATTCCGGTGGCTCTTCCAATGTTTTAAGCAACGCGTTAAAACTGTGGCGCGACAACATGTGCACTTCGTCGATGAGATAGACTTTAAAACGACCACGCGCAGGTTTGTATTGTACGTTATCAAGCAGTTCACGAGTGTCTTCAACCTTAGTCCGTGAAGCCGCATCAATTTCTAACAGGTCAACAAAACGACCTTGGTCGATCTCACGGCAGGTATCACATACGCCACAAGGCGTGGATGTAATGCCCGTTTCACAGTTGAGGCCTTTGGCAAACAGCCGCCCAATCGTCGTCTTACCGACACCGCGCGTACCACTAAATAGATACGCGTGATGAAGACGATTCTGAGCGAGCGCATTTTCCAAAGCCGTTAAAACATGACTTTGACCCACCACTTCATTAAATTTGGTCGGTCGCCATTTTCGCGCTAAGGCTAAATAACTCATGAAGATATCCGATTAATGTCCTTCAAATTCACAGATACTGTAAACGTTAAGGCCTAAAGCTTCCAGACGTTTGTCGCCGCCAATTTCTGGCAAATTGATAACAAATGCTGCGTGTTCCACTTCTCCGCCCAATTGACGAATCAGTTTAGTGGTCGCTTCAATCGTACCGCCAGTCGCCAGCAAATCGTCAACCATCAAGACTTTATCGCCAGGTTGAATCGCATCAGTGTGGATCTCAAGCGTATCGGTACCGTACTCAAGGTCGTAGGTTTGCGCCACAGTTTCACGTGGCAATTTGCCCGGTTTACGAACGGGAACAAAACCTAAGCCAAGTTCTAAAGCCAGCGGCGCGCCAAATAGGAAACCACGAGCCTCGGTACCAACGACTTTGGTAAAGCCCATGTCTTTATATTTATCGACCAACAAATCGATGGTGGCTTTATAGGCTTGAGCGTCTTCCATTAAGCTGGTGACATCACGAAATAGAATGCCAGCTTTTGGATAGTCAGGAATACTTTTGATGCTTGATTTGATCAAAGAGATGGTTTCAGTCGTCATAGTTTTTACTTCAATTTTCTGTCTCTGGCGCTTTTTGGCAGAAAAGGCTCAGCGACAGATTTCATTCGGTCATGCGTTGGCCATGATCATCAAAAACAATCAATACGGCATTTTGGCATGATACAAAAACAAACGCCCACTCGAGAGTGGGCACACTTCCCTGCAATCTTAGTGATTTTCTTCTCGGTCAGCAAGGTGCTCAATCACAGGTAATCGATTAAACCAAAGTAGTAAAACGATTGCGAAAACCAACAGCGCAATTTTTAACCACTCCATTGGTACGCAGTAAATAGAAAACGCGAAGCTTACGATGATCATCACCATCGCCTTACGTTTCACTGAGCGACGTAATGCCCGTTTCTGCTGCCAATCCGTCAGTAAAGGTCCAAACGTTGGGTGGCGATGTATCCAATGATGAAACCGCTCGCTACCGCGCATAAAACATGCACTCGCGAGCAGAATAAATGGTGTGGTTGGCAATAAAGGGACAATGATGCCCACAATACCTAAGGCTAAACTGAGCCCACCAGCAATATTGAAAAAATAACGGCGAATATTGATGTAGAGCTCCGAAGGGGTAGTTAGAAGCTTGCGTAACCGTTAAACACTCGAATCCAAGTCAAAGTCGCTGGAAGTGTTGGTATCAGTAAAGCAAGGATGAATCCTAGAAAGTACATCACATTATAAGGTTCTTTAAATTCTTTGTCTGCCATGATTGTCTCTTCGCTCGGTCATCAAAAGGAATAAAAGTTAACAAAAGGTAATGCATATTGATTACTTTTGTTTAATGTTAACTATACGGTAAAACCAACTGAGCAAATACATACAATTAATAAGGTTAAGTAATTTTGCGAATCTACGCTCGCTAATGCACGTCTTTATATAGATCAAACGAAAAACTCGACGATCCTAAACGGCTCAATGACAATCGGCAGCCACTATCAATGGGTAAGTCTTTGGTGATGAAATTTTTCACGCAATTTTCGCCAAGTGGTACACCAGCAGCAATATGCTGGGTAATAACGCTGTTAGACCATTGGGAATCCATGCCGGCAGGTAAAATCGACATGCTGCCCGCAGACAAATCGACCAAACCAAACAGAGCATTCACTGGACTGGCGGGCTCAGAGCAAGATAAGCCTTTCTCGACCAGATAAGCGATGTCTTTCAAATCGGCATTAAAATTTTTCAAGTGACGAAGATAATCATGGAAAAGCGCTCTCACCAACAAGGTGGTCGGCGCACCATCACTGGCGTGGCTATTGGAGTCAACCAAGTAAAATGCCAATTGACCGTTAATCAACCACGCATAATCAAATACCATCGGCATCATATCGATGGATTGCAACAGGCGATAATTGAATCTCCACGCCCCTTGAGACGCATCGGTTTCCGGCAATAAAGCGTGAAGCAGTTCTTTGGCGGCATTGGGATTTTTTTGTAGATATCTAAGATGCCAATGCAATTCTTGCTCTTCTGGTACATCGCCATTCTCAACCCGAAACCACTGGGTGGCAAAGTCGCGTTGATCTGACAGGTGATCAAACGAATCCAGCAACGTGTTTTCAATTGAGTTAGTCAGATGACGGTGATTACTGATTGGCTTAGGCAAAAAGTCTTTGATACCAAAACGCAAGGCTTTGGCTACATCGGAGATGTCTTCCGTCGCCGAAACAACAATTAAAGGCAGCGACGGGTACTCTAAGCTTACCTCTTCGACAAACTCTAAACCATCGAGCACAGGCATGGATAGATCGCACAACACCAGATCGGGCACCGATTCACGCAGCCGTTTTAATCCTTCCAGACCATCTTCGGCTTCGACGACTTGATAACCTTGAGCTAATAATAAATTCTTAGTTATATTACGAAAAACGGGGTCATCATCGACCAACATAATGAGCTTTTGCTCGGCTGCAGAGGCAAGAGGCTCCTCTTCAGGAAATTTGCATACTTTATTATGCATCACTATGTCCTCACTAACTTCAGGGATTATTGTTATTATTGTCGTTAACGGTTCATTTTATAAACTCAACTAAAAATAGTCGTGAAAACGGGTTTATACAAATATTCCACTTAAGTTCGATGATACGCACAAGATATGCGAATTGTCCTAAATCAGAGAACTTGTTGATGTGACTCAAGCTTCAACATTTGATATACATATAAATTACTCAGAATTAATAAAACAACGCGCCCCCAACTAATGAAATTAGACGATCTCAATTTGTTCAGACTTGTCGTGGAAAACGGTAGCTACACAGCAACATCCCGTAAAACACTGATCCCTGTGGCAACTATTACGCGCCGAATCCAAGCGTTAGAGGATTCACTTAACCTTCGTTTATTAAACCGCCATGCACGCAAGCTCTCGCTTACTGAAGCTGGCGAGCGCTTTTTCAAGGAGTGTTCACCTCTACTGCAACGCCTCTCGGTCACCGCTGAAGAGATTACCGATGAATGCCGCGGAGCCGCTGGTAAAATTCGTATATCTGCACCATCAAACTTAACCAAACGTATGATGATGCCGATGTTTAACGCTTTCATGCACCAGTTTCCTGACATCAACATCGAACTCACCACCAGTGATCACGCAGACCAGCTTGATCCAACCGAATGGGACGTCATCTTTCGCGTCGGCCCACAACGCGATTCAAGCTTAATTGCACGTAAAATCAGCTCAGTAAAAGATATTCTGGTTTCAAGCCCAGCGTATTTGAAAAACAGCCCAGCACCAAAACACGCCGAAGAGCTGCACCACCATTCATTGCTGAAGGGTCGCCCACTTCTCAAATGGCAACTGACTAACAGTAATGGTGAAACTGTGGTCAACAATGACCAAGGCCGTTTTCAAGCCAACACCTTGAACGTGGTGCGCCGTGCTTGTTCTGATGGCCTAGGTATTACGCTGATGCCTGATGTGATGATTCAAGAATTCATCAAAGATGGAAGCTTAGTTCAAGTTCTGGCCGATTGGAGTGCGAACCCTAGAGACATCTACATGCTCTACAACCACAAAGATCATTTGCCGGAGAAAGTCCGTCTTTTCATCGATTTTGTTATTGGTTATCACATTCACTAAGCGTTAATCGATGCTGCGCATCAACCACAAAAAAGGGGCTGATAAGCCCCCTTTTTTTACCTGAAAATCAATCGTTAATTAAGCGCTTATAAATACTCAACAAAATCGCTCAAATGACGCTGTGGCACTTTCATTGGTTCAATCTCTGGCATACCCAGATACAAGAATCCAACGATTTCGTCTTCACCACTCAAACCGAAGGCTTGATGGACGAGCGGATGAAACATCAAATTGCCCGAACGCCAAAAGCCTTGAAAACCTTGTGCGAGTGCTGCCATCTGCATGGCTTGAGCGGCACAGCCCGCAGATAAATACTGCTCAAGCGCCGGCACTTTAGGATGCGGAGTCACCTTGGCGATAACCGTAATCACCATCGGGGCGCGAAACGGCGCATGACGCATTTTATCGACCACTGCGGGATCGCTATTTTCGGCAATCGCCGCGTCGGACAAAATCTTGCCTAATTTATCGAGCCCTTTGCCCTGAGAAATCACAAATCGCCATGGAGTCAGCCCGCCATGATCCGGTGCTCTCAAACCGGCGCGAATGATATTTTCTAATACCTTGCCCTCTGGAGCTGGCGCGCACAGCTTACCTACCGAACGGCGATTGAGCAGTAAATCCAATGCATCCATGATTTGTCCCTCTATTAATCGTTGTTTTTACTACGAAATGATATGTCCAATCATACTGCTAGCCAATAAAAAAGGCGAACCGCAAGTTCGCCTTTAACGCACTTTTATGACTTTGGTTTCAAACCACTACAGCCATCAGTCATAGAAGCGCTGCTCTAGGCCTGCGCGAGTTAGCAAGCCATCACATGGAGCGAAACGATCGCCGTATTTAAGCGCATGTTCGTTCATGATCTCGACAATTTTTACGATACCGACTTTGTCCATATAGCGGAAAGGACCGCCCAAAAATGGCGGAAAACCGATACCAAAAATCGCGCCTATGTCACCATCTCGTGGACTTTGAATGATTCCATCATCTAAGCAACGTACCGCTTCGTTGAGCATCGGCAATAAGCAGCGCAGTGCAATCGCTTTACCGTCCAAGTTGGATTGCGGATTTAAGCTCAGCAGCTTGTAGACACTTTTATCGACCTGTTTTTTCTTGCCTTTATAAACATAAAAGCCTTTACCACTTTTACGTCCTTTGCGGTTATCCCCTAGCAGCTTGTCAAACACATTTGGCCCTTGGAAACGCGCGCCAAGTTCTTTGACCAAGATCGGCATAATTTTCGAGCCGATATCGATACCCACTTCATCAAGCAAGCTAATCGGTCCAACCGGGAAACCAAAATCAACTAAAGCGCCATCAACATGTTCGATTGGCTCGCCCGCCATCAGCACCTGCGCTGCTTCATTCATGTACGGAGCCAAAATTCGATTCACATAAAAGCCTGCACAATCTTTTACTACGATAGGAGTTTTACCCTGCTTCTTCGCCAGCGCGACCACGGTCGAAATCGTTGCTGAGGATGTATTGTCATGGGGAATCACTTCAACCAGTGGCATTTTTTCAACCGGACTAAAGTAATGCAGACCAATCACGTTTTCTGGTCGCGTCGCCTTGGCCGCAATTTGGCCTATCGGCAGCGAAGATGTATTGGTTGCAAAGATAGTGCTCGCTTTCGCATGCTGTTCAACGTCCGCCACCATTTGCTGTTTAAGTTCAAGATCCTCAAACACCGCTTCAACCACAACATCCAAGTGCTGAAAACGGCTGAAATCCGTGCCGCCCGACAATTGCAACATTTTGGCTTGTTGCTGCGCTTTGGTAATAATTCGACGTTTGCGCTGTTTTTCAAATAGCTGATAGTTATAGCGAAGTGCGCTGAGTGCCCCATCGTTACTGACATCTTTTATTTTGACGGGCAATTTCGCTTTCGCCACGCTCACATGACTGATTCCTGCGCCCATCAATCCGCCGCCGAGGACACCAACCTGAGCGATAGAATTTGGCTTAGCATCGCTACCATGCTCTTTTTTCATTTCAGTGGTGGCAAAGAAGATTGAACGCAGCGCTTTAGATTCGCTAGTCATCACGAGCTCACCAAATCGCTCCGCTTCAATATTCAACCCTTTGGTCATACCGTGCTCTAAACCATGGCGTATCACGTCCAAAATGGCATCGATCGCTGGGTAATTACCGCGCGCTTTTTGAAACGCTTTCTTGCTTGCTTGGTCAAAAATAACCTTACGCCCTAGCCCAGTTCCGGACAGCAATTTTTCTTTGGTCGATGACTTAGCACTACGCGCTTTTTTGCCTTTTTCAACCCAGCTTTTAGCCACATCGAAAAGAATACTTTCTGGGACACAGTCGTTCACCACGCCTAGCTTATAAGCCTTCTTCGCCCGTAACTGTTTACCAGTTAGAATCATGTCCAATGCCGGTAAAAGACCAATAAGACGTGGCAAACGCTGTGTGCCTCCAGAGCCCGGTAGTAATCCTAGTTGCACTTCTGGCAGACCGATACGAGTGCTATCGGCATCCGAGCAAACACGATAGTCACAGGCAAGAGCCAGTTCCAATCCACCGCCTAAGCACGGACCATGAATGGCAGCGACAACCGGATATGGTAAGTCGGCCAGTGCTTGAAACAGGCTTTGCCCTTGGCGCGCTAATTCGCTCGCTTCCGCTGCACTTTGGCATTTATCTAGCATTCGAACATCAGCGCCAGCAACAAAGTTATCTGGCTTGCCAGAGCGAATAATCAGCCCTTTCACTGCGCTTGCCGATTGTTTTAGCTCCGCCAAAATCTGTGTCATTTGCTCAGCAAAAGCGGCCTGAAGCGTGTTCATTTTTTCGCCTGGGACATCGATAGTCAGCCAAGCAACTTGGTTATCATCAATGGTGAGTGTGAAAGCGGTATTCGTTGTCATTATTCTACCTCCAGTACCATTGCAGCGCCCAATCCACCAGCAGCGCAGGCTGTGTTCAATGCCAAACCACCACCACGACGTTTAAGTTCATAAAGTGTCTGAGTGATCATTCGAGCCCCAGTCGCCGCAAAAGGATGACCGTAGGCAATCGAGCCGCCCTGAACATTAAATTTATCCATATCGATTTCGCCAATCGCTGTACTGCGGCCAAGATGCGTCTGAGCAAACTGGTCGCTGGCGAACATTTTAATGTTGGCAAGAGTTTGCGCTGCAAACGCTTCATGCATATCAATCAGGGTTAAATCACTGAGTTCGATACCTGCGCGCTCAAGCGCGATTGGCGTCGAATAAGAAGGCCCCATCAGCATATCTTTTTCAACGCCAATCGCGCTGAACGCATAAGAGCGAATATAACCAAGCACATCTAAACCCAGTTCCTTGGCACGATTTTCACGCATTAGCAGAATAGCTGCTGCGCCATCGGTTAGCGGCGTACTGTTGGCGGCGGTGACGGTGCCATATTTGCGGTCAAACGCTGGACGCAGCTTAGCGTATCCTTCCAGCGTTGAATCTTGGCGAACATTATTGTCTTGATCGATCCACTGTTTATAAGGCGCAGGAAAAGCCGTCATGACTTCTTGAGCGAGGTGCCCTTGCTGCCAAGCTTTAGCCGCGAGAGAGTGGGAACGGTGGGCAAGTTCGTCTTGCGCTTGACGAGTAATGGCGTAGCTTTTGGCCATCTGCTCTGCCGTCTGCCCCATAGATAAACCCGTTGAGTATTCCGCGACAGCCGGAGGCACAGGCATAAGGTCTTTCAAGCGCAACGTTTTTAAAATCGCCAGTTTTTGGCCAAGAGTTTTGGTTTTGCTTAGCGCCAGTAAGTTCGCCGCGAGTTTTTTTGACACTCCGATTGGCAATACCGAAGAAGAATCCGCGCCACCCGCGATACCAATATCGATAGTGCCCGCCATGATACTTTCCGCCACATTCACCGCAGACTGGAAACTGGTCGCACAGGCTCGCGTCACGCTATACGCATCGGTGTGAATGTTCATACCCGTTCCCAATACAATTTCTCGCGCGATATTCGGCGCTTCTGGCATTTGTACCACTTGGCCAAACACCACTTGCTCGATCAACTGGGGATCAATGTCTGCGCGAGCCAGCAGCTCACTCACGACCATTTTTCCCAGATCAACGGCGGGAACATCACGAAATGCAGTACTTTGACGCGCGAACGGGGTACGTAACCCAGCAACGATGGCAATGCGTTCACCAGAGCGGGTTTTGACTTCCTGCTTACCCATTTTTTCTCCTTAAACCAACAGGTCTGACCTCAAGCTATTGTAACGAAGTTGTTAAAGCAATCAAACGACCGTTTAAATAAACGTGATTTCAAATACAAACGTAGTCAAAAAGGAGAAAAATACAGGCAAAAAAAAACCACACGAGCTCGTGTGGTTGGAATGTGTATAAAGCAATTAACTTACGCCAATTGAAAATAATCAGTTTCCTGATTAGGAGAAAGTAAAGTCAGCCTTCAAAAGGAAGTGTCATCTTGCTCAACATGTTGGTAAAACCAACGAGATGACATGTGTACTATAACTGACCTGAGAGGCCACTTTTTGAATTAGATCAAGTTTGAGTGGAATTATCGTACCCTGCGCAGTCAATCTAGTGCATAAGGTGTAACAAGATTGTTAAAGGCGAACCCTGGTTAGACTAAAGTGTAACATTTGATCAGTTTATGCAGCATCACTGCCGCGTGATAAGCCCAACCATTACAGTCGGCAACCAACATACTCACGGAGCCTTATGTGGCCATCACAACATTTTTTCGAAAGAAAAAAACCGTCAATCCGGTCAACTCGGATATGAAAAAACAAAATAAATATGAAGCGTTAGTACGCGCTTATCATAGAGACCTTTATCGCTATGCCTATTGGCTATGCCGAGATAACCATATCGCAGAAGATTTGGTCCAAGAAACGTGCCTGCGAGCTTGGAAATCGTTAGACAGCTTAGTGGATGAAAAATCGGCAAAAGCTTGGCTGATTACGATTCTACGGCGAGAAAATGCGCGGCGCTTTGAACGGAAACAACTCGAACTGGTCGATATCGACGATTTTGGCCATGAGGCTAGGGTCAATGACGACGCACATCACCAGTCTGAGTGGATTCATCACCAGATCATGCGCCTCGAACTCGATTATCGTGAACCGTTGCTCCTCCAGATCGTGGGCGGTTTTAATGGTGAGGAAATTGGTGAGATTCTTGGCCTAAACAAAAACACGGTTATGACGCGCCTATTTCGCGCCCGCAACCAACTCAAAGAACTTATCGACGCCACCCAACCACAGAGAGGACAGCAAAATGGATGATCTTGAATTTCGTCGCCGCATTATGGCTGATCCTAAAGCGCGCGATGCTGAAATATTGGCGGCTCTGCAAAGCAGTGAATCAAACGCACAATTTGCCGAAGAGGTACTAGAACTCGATGCTCAGCTTGAGAAAGCCCTAAAAATCGATGTGCCTGAAGACTTGGCAGACCGGATTCTATTTACCCAAACCACGCATTCGTTGCCCATCACAAACCGGTTTTCACGCAAAATGTTTGCATTGGCGGCATCGATTGCATTTATCGCCGGATTACTGATTGGTCAATTGCAATGGCATAACATCTTGATTCCACCCGCTTATGCAAGCTTGCCTGATATGGCTATCGCTCACGTACAAAACGAGAAAGCTTTTGTACAAGGTATTGATGAGCAAGCCAGTAATGTGCAAATTAACGCCAAAATGCAACCATTGGCAGCAAAATTGACCGCCCAATTCCCATATCACGTGTATTACCTAAATCACTGTGGATTTGGTAAAGCCAATGCTGTTCATTTGGTATTTGCAGGGGAGAAAGGTAAGGTCACCCTGTTTTTGGTTCCTCTTCCAAGCGATAAAGTCACGCAATTTGACCAACAAGGCATGCGGGGCGTCGTTGAACCGCTTAAGCAATCAAGCTTGATTATTGTTGGTCAGCAAAATGAAGATATATCCAAAATCACCGCCAAAATCCTACCTATCATTCAGCCTATGAATTAAATGAATACAGCTCACTATTTCGGTGAGCTGCTTTTCATACTCGCCACTAGAGCTTTAACTCTAAAAAACTAATTTTTGCTACCGTTTCGTGCTAGTTGTGCGTCATTTCGGTAATTTTGCCAGCAAATTAGACGATGGTCGGATTTCTATCCTTTATATTAAGCACTAGGATCAGCCCCTAACTGAGTTTTTACTCAGATATATCGTCCATTAGAGACGGAACAATAAAAAAGGAAAAAGCAAAATGAACAAGACGCGTCTGTTTAAAAAAACGTTGCTAGCAGCAACGGTAGCGCTCTCCGCGCAACAAGCTATGGCGGCAGGCTTCCAGCTAAACGCACAGTCAGCAACAGGTTTAGGCCGTGCATTTGCTGGTGATGCAGTTATTGCTGATAACGCTTCTGTCATGGCACGTAACCCTGCCGCGATGGCATTATTTGATAAAATGTCGCTATCGTTGGGTTTTGAAAGTATTACGACATTAATCGATGTCAAAGATGCGACATATAGCACAGCACTTGGATCTTCTACTGCTGTAGATGATTACGATGATGTAGGTGGCACATCTGTTGCGCCAAACATCCATTTAATCGTTCCAGTCAACGATAAATTTGCTTGGGGCGTTACTGCTTACAGTAACTTCGGCACCAAAACTGAGTTCTCAGATAGTTATACAGCTACTGAATACGGCGGTCTTACCGATGTAAAAAGCTTTAACTTTGGGCTAGCAGGCTCTTACCGCGCCAATGAACACCTAAGCATAGGTTTTGGTCTTGATGCTATCTATGGTCAAGGCAGCTTGAAACGTTCTCCAAGCGCAACCATCTCAACACTAACAGGTTTATCTGGTGATCTTATTAACGTTAACGATGCTGATGGCTGGGGCTTTGGCTTCAACGTTGGTGCAGTCTATGAACTGGATGCGAATAACCGTTTTGGTCTTTCCTACCGCCATAGCCCAGATTTTGAAGCCAAAGATGACGATGGACAAAAAATCACGCTTCCATTACCAGACATCGCAGAATTCTCTGGCTTTCATAAAATCGATAACACCCAGTTTGCCGTTCACTATAGTATCCAGTGGATCGGTTGGAGCGACTTTAACCAAATCGATTTCGATGATCTAAATTCAAGTAAGTCAGCATTAGCTGCCCTAGGGACTAGCTATGACAAGCAATACCAATGGCAAGATGGTTGGCACTACGCTATCGGTGGTACTTACTACTTAAACAGCGACTGGACTCTACGTGCCGGTTATATGTACGACACCAGTGCCCAAGACAGTGTGAAGTCAATTTCAGTACCTGACTCGGACCGTCAATGGCTATCAGCTGGTTTCACATACAACATCAACGCTGTGTCTAATGTCGACTTTGGCTTTACTTACCTAATTGGTAAAGATGTTGATGTTGAAGAGAGCACTACAATTTCAGGAACAGAGCTTTCTTCAGTAACGGCTACAACACACGCTGATGCGATCCTAGTTGGTCTGCAATACAGCCGCACATTCTAATTTCTACTCGCTAGAAAGCGCATATTAAGGGGCCATTGGCCCCTTTTTTGTATTTAAAATTACTCAATTGAGCATACATCTGTACTCTCATCGCCTTAATTCACACTACAAGTGTTCACTTAAATTCTTTACGCCACAGCATAAAGGCAGAATATACGTTTTTAAAATCACAATATTTAGATGATAACTCTAAATAAAGGCGAGTTTGTGTTTTTCACTTTCTAAAGTAAATATTCAAGATTTACACTTTCATACTTTGTAACTGCCTATTTCATAAATAAATAATGACAAAATCCACAACGATTTTCGCTATTTCTACATCTTTAGGACTAACCTTGGGTTCGTCGTTGGTTCACGCTTCAGGGTTTCAACTTGCCGAATATTCTGCGACCGGTCTTGGCCGTGCTTACGCAGGTGAAGCCGCGATTGCGGATAATGCCAGTGCACAGTGGCGAAACCCAGCTTTGCTCACCTACCTGCAAGGTACGCAAATCTCTGCAGGCGCTGTGTATGTCAACCCAAACGTCGATGTGCAAGGAACTGTCGCGGGCGCGATTAGCACCCGTTCAAACGACTATGCCAATGATGCTGTCGTGCCAAACCTGTATGTTTCACATCAATTTAATGATCAACTTTTTCTCGGTGCAGCGTTTGGTACTAACTACGGTATGATAACAGAACTTGGCAGTGGCTTTGCCGCCAGTCACTTTGGTGACCAAGCAAGCGTCGAAACCATGGAAGCCAACCTAAACTTAGGTTACAAACTCACTGAGCAGTGGCGTTTTGGCGCTGGTGTGCGTTACATCTTAGGTGAAGGTAAATTTGGCGCCACTTCTGCGTCGCAAACCGAACCAACTCTCGCGACAGGCACCACGCTAAAATACATGCAAGGTGATGACACCGCGTGGGGATGGCAACTCGGCGCCACTTGGCAACCAACGCCACAAACACGCTTTGGATTGGCTTACAAGTCGGCGGTGGATTTAACGCTTGCTGGCTACGCTGAAGGCGTAGCGTTTGGACTGAGTACCACAGGGCGTGATTCTGGCTCAATGGATTTGACTCTACCTGCGACAGCCGAAATCGCTGGATATCACCAAATCAGCCAACGCTGGGCGATTCACTCTAGCCTCAATTGGACCGATTGGAGTTCATTTGACAAGTTGGTGGCTGACCTCGACACTCTCGGCTCGCAAACGGTAAAAATCGAAAACTGGCGCGACAGTTACCGCCTAGCCGTCGGTACCACTTACCAGTGGAATAAAGCACTGACGCTGCGCTCCGGCGTCGCATACGATACGTCAGCGGTCAGCGATAAAAATCGGACGATTACCATTCCAGAAATTGACCGTACTTGGTTTAGCTTTGGTGCAACCTACGCGCTCACCGATCAATTTAGCCTTGATGCCGGCGCGACCTATGTCTACACCAAAGACGCAGATATTACTGAGTCTCGTGGTTATGCCTCAGACGATACGGCAGAAGCTATCGGCGGCCAATTTGTCGGCACAGTATCAGGCAATATCGTGATTTTCGGTGTTCAGGCTAACTACCGCTTTTAATCGTCTGCGGGTTTGCAATCATTCAAATTCGCAATAACTTAAATACACGATAAATTAGGCCTGCAATGGTAAAAAAGCCACCGAGATAGCGGTGGCTTTTTATTGGCTGAACGCCATAACAATCAGGCGGCTTTATTAATATTCATCAAGATATGAATCCAGCTCTTCTTCTGCTTGTTGGTTATACGTGTCGTGTTTGACTCCAGCTTTGTAGTCTTGACGCTGAAAATACACATCTCGAGTCAGGGAGTAAGGATCAGGAGAGTTCTCTAGCATCGCTTCTTGAGAAACAAGCTGCGCCCGGGTTTCCATTCCTTCAATTGCCCACTTACCAAGCCCTGCCCAGAAGTTCAAATATGAGAGTGGGACGTACATATCATCAACCAAGTCCGCACTTTCACGTACTGTCCAAGGACCATAGCCTGGTACCATCAAATAAGGACCATCACCCACTCCATAGTGCCCAACCACATCGCCAAAGGTTTTTTCGTCGTGCTTGTTGATTCCTGCCTCTGACGCGATATCGATCAAACCCAGCAAACCAAAGGTCGAGTTAATCCAAAAACGGTTAAAGTGGTCTAACGCTTTACGGCCATTGCCCATAACCAAGTTATTGATAATGCTCGCTGGCTCATCGAGGTTACTTAGAAAGTTCGCAATACCGATTCTCACCGGACTTGGCGTGTAATCGACATAAGCAAGAGAGACCGGCCTAACAAGATAAGGATCCAAGTAGTCGTAGTTGATATCCCACATCACCCGGTTGAAACCTTCAAACGGGTCATTCACGTCGGAAGTATTTCCATCATCTGGATTTGAAGCACACCCAAAAATAAAAAGGCATAGCAATAGCGCCACCCATGCCCGAGGCTGATATTTCATTGTTTTACTTTCCATAAAAAAGGCTGGACGAAACCAGCCTTTGTTTCCAATACAATCTACAACCATTAAGGATATTGCTGATTTATTATTATATTAACAGCTTGGTCAATTTTAACGACTTTGCTCTCACCAAACCAGTCTCCATGTTTGGTCGCGACATTACCGTCGCTGTCCAGTCGAACTCGAACCATTAAGGTATCGAGGTCAGAAAGCTTACTGCTCTCTAACATGCTGTTTCTGTCATCCAGTTCCACAGTCATCGGGAACGAGGATAACGGGTAACGCGCCGCTGCAACTGGCATTGGTGAACCATCTGCGCGATGTACCGAAACAATCACCACAGCATTTGGGTCAACGTTAACGGCTTTGTCTAACGCTATGGTTACTTTAACAGATGCCGATGGCGCACCCGCTTGTTTCATTTGTTTCTTTGCGCTGTCTATACTTCGCGACAACATTTCATAGCGCTCATCATCAGGGCCTATCATTTGCTGCATGACACCCCAGTATTTCACTGCCGCGGCGAAATCTTGACGTTCATACGCATCAAATGCAAGCAGAGAAAAGACGCGAATATCGACGTAATCTTTCTTCGCCAAGCGTTGCAGCAATTGACGTGACAGGTCTTGGTCTGCAGGGTCTTGAGACAGCATTAACGCCTGTGCGTACCCAAGCTGAATATCTTCATCTTGCGGCTTTAACTGATAAGACTTTTGCATCGCACCGACCGCCGTATTAGCGTCGCGATTAGCTAATGCGATGCGACCAAGCAGCATCCAACCCGTGGCATCTTTAGGCTGGTAATACAGCCGCGTGCGTAGGCCTAATGTCAACGCTTGCATCTCTTGATCGGTTAACACAGCGCCATCTTTGGTCATCAATTTCTGTGAAAGCTCAGGCAATTGTGACGTGATGCCTTGCCAATTGGCGACTTGTTTTGCCGCGCCAAAATGTGCATATAAGCCATACGAAAGCAGCGTCATTAACAGTAGCGATGGAATCAAAATAAGCCAAGGCGACAAACTTTTGCCTTCACTGACTTGTGGCTGAGTTGGAATATCATCCAGCAGCGATTGTTTGAGATCGGTAATCAAATCTTGCTGATCGTTAACCAAACCTTCTGTGGTTTCGAGTTCTAGCTCGCCCAAACGGTCTTTGTAGAAAGCTTTATTTAACTCATCACGCAATAACTGATCATTGTTCTCTCGCTGCTTTAACGCTGGCAAGAAAACAAACACTGCACAAATCGCAATCAACACCACAGAAGCTAACCAAAAATAACTCATTTCTTGGTCTCCTGTTGCTGATTATTCGACTCAAGAAGCGCTTTCAAACGGGCTTCTTTATCTCCGTCCCATTGTTCTGATTCTGGATGAGCAACCTTTGACTTACGGCTGCGTATCACAATAAAACCAAAGCCAAACACGACAACGAAAAGTGGTCCAAGCCACAAAATCGCCGTCGATAGCGTGAATGGCGGATTATAGGTAATGAAATCGCCGTAGCGTGCTGTCATATAATCAACAATGTCTTGCTTGGATTTGCCCTGCTTAGTCATTTCATACACTTTATGACGTAAGTCTTGCGCCAGCGCGGCGTTCGAGTCGGCAATGCTATTGTTTTGGCACTTAGGACAGCGCAAGGTATTGCTCAGTTCTTGAAACTGGGTTTCTTGTTCAGGCGTCTCGAAATCATATACTTCGATCGCCGCATGGGCAGCGACGGACAATAATAGCGCACACACTAAGCTGAATAATCGCATTCTCATCCTTTCGCCTCCTTAAGCAATTGCTCATACAGCGGCTGCAGCTTGGCTTGCCAATTGGTGGCATTCACATCCCCTACGTGGCGATAGCGAATCACGCCGTTGGCATCGATAAGAAACGTTTCTGGCGCGCCATATACACCAAGATCGAGCCCCAACATACCATCGCCATCAAACAAACTGATCAGATACGGATTACCCAAACTGTTTAGCCAATTGATCGCTTTATCGCGCTGGTCTTTATAGTTAAGACCAATGATCTTCACCCCTTGCCCTGCAAGTTGATTAAGGTATTGGTGCTCAGCATGACAAGTCGGACACCAAGTCGCCCAAACGTTGAGCAATAAAGGTTCGCCTTTAAAAATCGACTGATCGTACTCTTTACCTGGCTCGGCCAAATCTTCTAATTTAAAGGTCGGTACACTTTTACCAACCAATACGGATTCGAGCTTAGTAGGGTCGTCCCCTTCTGAGTTGCGATTAAGCTGAGTAACAAATACAGCGACCAAAGCAACAAATGCGATCAGAGGGATAAATAAGATTTTTTTGTTCATAACGCCTCCTTCGCGGTTTTTCTAAAGCGGTAGCGCTTGTCACTGATCGCCAACGCGCCACCGATTGCCATAAAGATGCCGCCCATCCAGATCCAACGAACAAAAGGTTTGTAGTACACGCGCACAGCCCAAGCATGGCCGTCTTCCAACTGTTCACCCATCGCAACATAAAAATCTCGTGTGATAGAACGGTCAATCGCCGCTTCAGTCATCATCGAGCGCGCAGTGCGATAAAAACGCTTTTCTGCATGTAGAGTGTTCACCAATTGACCCGCACGATTTAATTCAAAATCAGCGATGTAACCGTCATAGTTCGGGCCATCTTTATCACGTAGCCCAGCAAAATAAAGGTCGTAACCTTGTAGCTCAAAATGCTCACCAGGCGCTAAACGCACATCACGTTCAATGCTGTAGTTTTGCACCATCGCAATACCAATAATGGTAACCGCAAGCCCAAAGTGGCCGAGTACCATTGACCAATGACTACGGGGTAATTTTTGCAATCCTTGCCATAAAGGGTGACGATGAGTGGCGCGAAGATAAATTTCGTAACCCAGTAGCAGCGTTATCCACCAAGCCATCACCCAGCCCATGTATGCCATAGCGCGAAATTGCTCCGCCAGTGCAAACAGCGTCGCAGCGCCGAGTCCAAACGCCAGAACGCCGGTGACTAGCATTGGCTTGATTAGGGTTGATAACTGTTCACGCTTCCAGCGAATCAATGGACCGACACCAAGTAAAAACGCGAAAGGAATCATTAACCAAGCAAATAGGCTATTAAAGAACGGCGCACCAATCGAAACGCTGCCAAGCCCGAGCTGTTTATGAACTAATGGCAACAAGGTACCAACGAGCACAACCACCAGCGCCGCGATCAGCAGGATGTTGTTAGCCAGCAGCGCATTTTCGCGTGACAACAGGTCAAAATTACCACGCACACGTACGGCTGCGCCTTTGAGGGCGAACAACAATAAAGAACCGCCGATCACGACCACCAAAAACGCGAGAATAAACATACCGCGAGCCGGATCCGACGCAAACGCATGCACCGAAACTAAAATCCCAGAACGGACCAAGAAGGTCCCAAGCAGACTCAGCGAAAAAGCGGAAATGGCCAGCAGAACAGTCCAGGCTTTAAATGTGCCGCGTTTTTCCGTGACGGCTAATGAGTGCATCAACGCCGTACCCGCAAGCCATGGCATAAACGAAGCGTTTTCGACTGGATCCCAGAACCACCATCCGCCCCAACCTAACTCATAGTAAGCCCACCACGAACCAAGCACGATACCAACAGTGAGAAACATCCATGCGGCGGTCGTCCATGGTCTTGACCATCTTGCCCATGCGGTATCAAGTCGACCCGTCATTAACGAGGCGATCGCAAACGAAAACGCCACCGAGAACCCAACATAGCCCATATACAGCATCGGCGGGTGGATGATTAAACCAGGATCTTGAAGCAGTGGATTGAGGTCTCGACCATCAACTGGGAAAAACGGCAACGTGCGTAAAAACGGGTTTGAAGTAATAATGATAAACAGCAAAAAGCCGACACTTATCATCCCCATGATACTGAGTACACGAGCCACTGACTCTTGCGGCATTCCGCGACTAAATGTGGCAACGGCCACGGTCCACGCGGACTGAATCAACACCCAAAGCAGTAACGAGCCCTCATGAGCCCCCCATACCGCTGTCAGTCGATAATACCAAGGTAGTGCACTGTTTGAGTTAGCCGCAACATATTGAACAGTAAAGTCATTGGTGTAAAACGCCCAGAGCAAAACCGCAAATGACAACACCAATAGCGAAAACATGCCCCAAGCCAGAGGACGAGCACTGTTCATCAGCATGACATTATTACGGCTGGCCCCCCAAAGCGGTAAAATACTCAATAACAGCGCTAATGAAAGCGAGAGAATCAGAGCAAAATGGCCTATCTCAACGATCATTGCGCCTCTCCTTGAGTTTGTTGCTGACTGTAGGTCATTGGCTGATGGTTTTTGTCCATCGCTTCTGCAATCTCTGGTGGCATGTAATTTTCATCGTGCTTAGCAAGCACTTCAAACGCTTCTACTGTGGTTGCATCTTTCAGCACACCTTGCGCTACAATCCCCTGCCCTTCGCGAAACAAGTCAGGCAAGATACCGTCATACGTCACGGTGACTTGAGGCCCACGGTCTTTCAACTTGAAAGAGACTTTTAGTGATTTTGGATCGCGTTTGACTGACCCTTCAACCACCATACCACCAATACGTAAACGCTGACCGACTTCAGGCTTGCTGCCATCGGGTTTGCCATTGACGATTTCAGATGGCGTATAGAAGAGATCCATATTTTGGCTCAGGGCATAGAGCATTAAACCGACACTGATACCAATGCCCAATAAAATGGCGAGTACGATAGTGAGTCGCTTTTTACGTCTAGGATTCATAGCGTATTCTCCATTTTTTTAGCTGCGTCGATGCGAACTTGGCGCTCAACTCGGTTTTTAACATCTTTTAATAACTGCTTGCCGGCACGTAAGCTATTCAAAAGTAACACCAGCATCGAAATGAAGGTGATGCCAAACGCACTCCAAACATACGCAGCGTAACCACCCATATTGAGAAACTGTTCGAACGAGTCAAAATACATTACTTAACTCCCTTTTCGGCATGCGATTGAGTCGCGAGGCTCACAACCCAAGGTCGATGAATCTCTTTACGAATAATTTCGTTACGTAGACGAATCATCGCGACTGCAGCAAAGAAAAGCGCGAAGCCGATGATTTCGATGAGTAGTGGCCAAAGCATGTCTGAAGAAATGGATGGTTTAGCAAACTTGGTGATGGTTGCCCCTTGATGAAGAGTATTCCACCACTCAACAGAGAAGTGGATGATAGGAAGGTTCACGACCCCAACAATTGCCAGAATACCAGCGGCTTTTTCCGCGGTTTTGGCGTCATCAAATGCGTGATACAGGGCAATCACACCGAGGTATAGAAACAGTAAAATCAGCTCAGACGTTAAACGCGCATCCCAAACCCACCACGCACCCCACATAGGTTTGCCCCACACAGAGCCGGTAATTAAAGCGATAAAAGTGTAAACCGCGCCAATTGGAGCCATGGCTAATGCTGCCATATTTGACAGTTTCACCTGCCAAACTAATCCGATAAATGCGGCGATGGCCATTGATAAATAGATACCCATTGACCAAATCGCAGCGGGAACGTGGATATATATAATTCGAAAGCTATCGCCTTGTTGGTAATCTGCAGGCGCGTATGCCAGCCCCCAAACTGTGCCTACCGCTAAAAAGGCGATAGCCAGTATCGAAAACCAAGGAAGAAACCGCCCACATAACTGATAGGTGGTTTCAGGCTTAGCATAGGGATGAAGCCATTTCCACATTGTTGATCTCACTCTACTTCAATTGCTCACTCTTCAAAATGATTGAAAAGCTTATAATTTATTTAAAAATCGGGGAATAATTATTATCAGAATTTCCTAATTTACACTGACTCTTAATGCCGCTGCAATTGCAAACGGTGTTAATGTTATCGCACCGACTAACATTGCGCCCAGAATAGCGAGTTGGCCACTGTAAGACATACTTAGTGAAGCCGCATCAATTGCGGACGTCGCAAAAATTAAAATCGGAATATACAAAGGCAGTACCAAAAGGCTGAGTAATACACCACCTTTTTGCAAACCAACCGTGAGAGCCACGCCTATAGCACCGATAAAACTCAGCGTTGGCGTTCCTATCAATAAAGTACAAACAACCGCTAGCCAAGTGTTGAAGTCCAAAGACAATAAAATCGCCAAAAGCGGGCTGATTAAAATCAAAGGTAATCCGGTAAGAAGCCAGTGTGCGACCACTTTAGAAATGACCACCAACGAAAGTGGGACAGGCATTAGCATCATTTGTTCCAATGATCCGTCTTGAAAATCATCTCTAAATAGCCGTTCCAACGACAATAGTGCAGCGAGCAGCGCTGCAACCCAAACAATCCCAGCAGAAATGCGAGTTAAAAGATTAGGATCAGGTCCAATACTTAACGGAAATAAGGTGATAACGATAATAAAGAACCACAGCGGGTTGAACACATCCGCTTGACGACGGAATGCGATGAGCAACTCACGGCGAATGATACACAGCATACTCGACATGGTTAATCACCTAGCTTAATTTTGCGCAGAACGGAATCATTGGTGAACATATCTTGGTGTGTGGTTAGTAACACCATACCTCCTTGTTTGGCATGTGCTAAGAACAGTGCTTCAAGGACTTTGACGCCTTGCTTATCAATCGCTGTCAACGGCTCGTCGAGAATCCATAACGTCTGGTGACTGAGCCAAAGCCTTGCCAGCGCAACCCGACGCTGCTGCCCAGCAGATAGCTGCGCAACGGGCACATCCTCTCTGCCAGCTAAGCCAACTTTCAGTAAAGCCTCAAACAATTGCTCTCGGGAAGGCTCACCATGTTGATGCATTAACAGGTAAAAGCGTAGATTTTCATAAGCGGTAAGTTCTTTCTTAATACCAGTATGATGGCCGAGATACAGAAGGTCGCGGTGAAAATCTTCACGTTGACGCTGGATTGAATGTTGGTGCCAGAGCACTTCACCAGCGTCTTGATCACCCAATCCCGTGATGATACGAAGTAACGTTGTTTTTCCCGTCCCGTTACGCCCTTCGATTTGCACAATCTCTCCAGCACTGACTGTAAAAGATAGATCTTCAAATAAGATTCGCTCATCACGTATCGCGGTTAGGTTATTTACTTGTAACATCAGTATTCTTATAGGAAAAACAATCTGGTTATAGTAACACAGCGTTATTGATACGAAATACTAGTAAGGGATTTTCCCCACCGAAAGTCAGTAACATTATGTGAGCTAAAAGAAAAGCTTAGCAATTTACCCCTTTAGAGTCATAGCCAACGCACACAAAAAAAGGATGCTAATGCATCCTTTTTCTATCACGAGTCATCGCTTCTTAGTACGCGTCGCTCGACTGTTTTCTGGTCGCCCAGAGAGCGGTGGAATTTTTTCATGACCCGCCAGTTTTTTCTGCAATGACAGCATTAGCTCGGCTTCGGCTTTGGGTAATTCACACTCTTGGATCAACTCATCAATATCGGCGCCAAGCTGGACCATTTTGCTGGCTCGCGAATATAAACGACCATCACCATCGGCCTGTTCCAGCTCTGTAATACGATCATTAAGATGTTGAATGATGTCCTGCTGCTCACTGATTTGCTGACCTAAGCCAACGAGTACGGAACGTAATTCGAGCAACTGCTTAGTGGATTTCTGCAACTCTTTATCTAACGCGCGGTTTTGCTGACGAAACTGTTCGTTTGATAAGCGTTGAGAGCGTTTAACTCGTAAAACCCAGATGGCAAACAAAAGCCAAACTAATAACAAGCCACCTGCTATTACAGGAGGCGACATCAATACATCAATACTCATTACAGATGAGCCATTTCATCCCATTCTTCGTCGGTAAGCAGCTTATTGAGATCAACAAGAATCAATAACTGTCCATCGCGATTACTTACGCCTTGAATAAATTTGGCACTTTCATCGGTTCCGACACTTGGTGTGGTGTCAATTTCAGACGAGCGAAGGTATACCACTTCTGCAACACTATCAACCAGAATACCAATCACTTGATGTTCTGACTCAATAACGATAATTCGTGTATTGTCGGTAATTTCACCTTCCATCAAGCCAAAGCGAGAACGGGTATCAATGACAGTCACAACGTTGCCGCGCAAGTTAATGATCCCTAAAACATAATCAGGAGCACCGGGCACTGGGGCAATTTCGGTATAACGCAGAACTTCGCGAACTTGCATTACGTTAATACCATAAGTTTCTTCTTCTAGTTGGAACGTCACCCACTGAAGCACTTCGTCGTTGGACGTGTCTTTTCTTACTTCCACTTCATTCGCTTGAGACATACCTATTCCTCTCTAAGCCTATTTAGGCATAAACGTATCATTTATCTAATGCTTTTACATCAAGCCCAGCTTTAAGCATAGCTACTAATGCTTCAACATGTATCAAAGCGCACATTTTTTCTTTCACCATGCCGGCCAACCAAGGACGTTTGCCCGCCGTCTTGCGCCAGCGAACTTTTTCTGGGTCAAGCGTTTCTGTGCCCAATAACTTGGAACTTGCCAGTCCCCACGAACTATCACCAAGCATGACAATATATTGGTAATTTTCTTTGTACGCGTCATCGGTTAATTTCTCTGCCATCACCCATCGTGCGGTATCTACAACATCAATTTGAGATTCTCGGCTGCTTTGCAAACCGAGATACCACTTAGGACGGCCGATGAGATGGCTCAATTCAGCGACCTGATGTATTCCGCCAAGTTCATCTAACGGAACCGCAAACGTAACTGAATTAACGTCAAAATAAAGCACTTGGAATGCATGAACTCGCTCAGTCGAATGCCACACTTGCAGTGGACTATCCGATTGTGTTTGAAGCTCTACCTCAGACTCAGTGCTTATCTCTGGTTCGATTTCAACCTCGACTGACGTGGTCACTTCCGGTTCGACATAACGCTGCGTTTCGAAATCAAGATCTGGCTGAGTATAAACGCGCTCTACCGGCTCAGAAACACTTACAAGCTCTTCTTCTATCGGCTCAGTAATCGTTGCTACTGGCTCTTCTCTTACCGGTTCAGGAGCGACCTCGACTGAACTTGGTGGTAATTCATGGTCTAATTCTTCGATATCCCAATCTTGAATTTCTTCAACAACTGGGGCGATTTCAGTTGGCTGTTCAACCGCAATTTGAGCCGTATTTTGCTCAAGAACTTCTTCTAACTGCAGTTCCTCAACCGGATTGGATTGCTCCAACTGTTTGAGTAAGCGTTCTACGTCGTTTAGATTAGGAAGTTCGAGTTCTTCTTCCGGTTCAGAGTAATAACTTCTTTCCGCGACCGGCTGTAACAATGGCTCGGGCTGTGGAGCCAGTTGAACTTCGCTTTCAAATTCATCATCCAGCAGCGCGGAGAAATAATCATCAAGAGCTTGTTCGCTCGATAACAGGCTACGACTCATCAAACGCTAACCTCTCGAGATACAGAAGCAATTGCTTGTAGGCAAATACGCCTCGGCTTCCAGGAGCAAAATGAGAAACAGGCAAATGCTTTAAACTCGCGTCACGAAACTTAGTATCGACGGGCACCGCTGAAGTCCAAACCTTGTTCGGATAATCTTTTTTCAGTTGCTGCAGCGTTTGAAGCGAAGCTCGCGTACGCTTATCGTACATAGTTGGAACGATAGTGACTTTAAACGACTTATTGCGTGATTTTTGCATGATGACTAAGGTGCGCACCATGCGTTCTAAACCTTTCATCGCTAGGAACTCAGTCTGAACTGGAATCAGAATTCGATCGCTCGCCGCTAATGCATTGACCATCATAACGCCGAGAATTGGCGGACAATCGATCAATACATAATCGTATTTATCACGAATCGCCAATAGAGCACGTTTGAGAATCAATCCCATGCCACTTCGATTTCCCATGACACGGTCTAGGGTCGCCAATGACATATGGGCTGGAATCAGATCGATACCTTCAATATCCGTGTCCATGATCAACGGCGTTACAGAAGATGCGTCAAATTCCTTTAGCTGGAATAAGTCAAAAAGACTGGAAGGGACGCCGTCAGAGTCATAACCCAGATACGTTGTTAGTGAGGCATGTGGGTCAGTATCGACTAAAAGCACACGCTTCCCCTGCTGGCTTAAAAGCCCGGCAAGAGTAATTGTCGTTGTGGTCTTCCCCACACCACCTTTTTGGTTTGCAACACTCCAAACAATCATTTATTTCCCTCTACGCGAGACCAACTTCAACGAGAATACGCTCAGCAATACGGTCTAGAGGTAAGTCTTCCGTAGAAATGCCTGCTTTTGCGACAGCTTGAGGCATACCATAAACAACGCAGCTTTCTTCATCTTGTGCCCAAATTGTGGCACCTGCGCTTTTCAGCATTCTTGCACCTTCACGTCCATCGGCTCCCATTCCGGTCAGCACCATGGACAGAACTTTGTCAGCATAAATTTTTGCTGCGCTGCCAAAAGTGACATCCACACATGGCTTATAGTTCATGCGCTCTCCCCCATCAATAACTCGTAGCTTAGCTGATCCAGGGCGACCATCGAGCATCATTTGTTTACCGCCAGGTGCCAGGTAAGCGACACCCGGGCGCAAAATATCACCATCTTGCGCTTCTTTGACTTCAATCTTGCACAAGCTGTTTAAACGGCTCGCAAAAGCAGCGGTGAACGTTGCAGGCATATGCTGAATGAGAACAATGGGATGAGGGTAATTAGCCGGAAGCTTAGTTAATATCTTTTGTAACGCGACAGGTCCTCCGGTTGAGGTACCTATAGCGGTAAGCTGATACTTTTTACCTGTCGGCTTAAAACGTGCAGTGGACGCAGATGATACAGGCGCAGGACGCGCTGTTCGACTCAACGGCGAACTCGTACGCAAGCCCGTTGTTGGCTGAGAAGTAGTGGTTCGCGGCGTAGAAATCGGGCGGCGCATGATTCCACGTTTAGATGCTATCTGAATCACGCGCTGCTGAAGCGTAGCAACCGCTTCATCACGGTTTCTCGCAATGTCTTCAAATTTCTTAGGTAGAAAATCCAACGCTCCCGCTTCTAACGCATCCAGTGTAGCTTTCGCACCTTCATGGGTTAGAGATGAGAACATCAAAATCGGAATCGGACTTTTCGCCATAATTTCGCGAACGGCAGTAATACCGTCCATGACTGGCATTTCTATATCCATGGTGATGACATCAGGCTTGAGCGTTAAAGCCTTTTCGACCGCTTCTTTACCATTCGTTGCCACATCCATGACTTCAAGACGTGGCTCTGAATTGATAATTTCACTGACCCTTCTACGGAAAAAGCTTGAATCGTCTACAACTAATACTCTGATCGCCATAGGTGTCCTTGTTAATCTCCGAAAAAGTTAAATACGCGAAGCTGAGGCATAACGTTTCAATAAATCTGGCACGTCCAGAATTAGAGCGATATGACCATCACTGGTAATCGTTGCACCTGCCATACCCGGTGTACCTTGTAGCAAGTTATCCAATGGCTTGATGACCACTTCTTCTTGGCCAATTAGGGTATCAACAACAAAACCCACACGTTGGCTACCCAATTGAACAATAACAACATGACCGTGGCCTTTGCGCTGCTCGCTACGGGCTTTGCGTGGCGCAAGCCAATCTTGCAGATAGAACAATGGAATGGATTTTTTACGCACTATGATGGTCAGCTGACCATCCACAATGTTGGTCTTACTTAAATCAAGGTGGAAAATCTCATTCACACTCGCCAATGGCAGCGCAAATGGATAATCAGCAACCCCAACCATCAAAGTAGGAAGAATTGCCAATGTCAGAGGCACTTTGATCGTAATCTTAGTCCCTTTACCCATTTCAGAGTCAATATCGATTGAACCGTTTAGGGTATTGATTGCGGTCTTAACCACATCCATACCTACACCGCGGCCGGAGATGTCAGAAATTTTTTCTTTGCTTGAGAAGCCCGGCATGAAAATAAGATTAAAGCACTCTTTATCGGTTAGACGCTCTGCTGCGTCTTCATCCATCATGCCACGCTTAACTGCGATACTACGCAGCTTATCGGGATCCATGCCACTACCATCATCAACAATCGCCAGTTGAATATGGTCGCCTTCTTGAGCGGCAGAGAGAATAACTTTACCTTGTCTTGGCTTACCTGAGGCAGCGCGATCATCTGGCATTTCGATACCATGGTCGACCGAGTTACGCACCAAGTGAATCAATGGGTCAGCAAGTGCTTCAACCAAGTTTTTGTCCAAGTCGGTTTCTTCACCGCGCATTTCTAACGCGATGTCTTTGTTTAAGCTGCGTGCTAAATCGCGTACGACGCGAGGAAAACGACCAAATACTTTTTTGATTGGTTGCATGCGCGTTTTCATTACCGCGCCTTGCAAGTCAGCGGTCACGACATCAAGATTTGAAACCGCTTTAGACATCTCTTCGTCATTGCTGTTTAAGCCTAAACTGAGCAGTCGGTTACGCACTAAAACCAGCTCACCAACCATATTCATAATGGTATCAAGAGTCGATGTATCAACGCGGACTGTGGCTTCGGCTGCTTGCGCTTTCTTAGCTGTTGCTGGAGGCGCCGCTTCTTGTTTTGCTGGCACTGGGGCTTCAGCCTTAACTGCTGGCGCAGGTGCCGGAGCTGGTTTTGGCGCGGCTGAACTTGCAGGTGCAGAGGTAACCGATGCTGGGCGAGTTGCCGCTTCCAGTTCCTCTACCGATGGTCCTTTACCGGAGCCATGAAGTTCATCGAGCAGCTTTTCAAACTCTTCATCCGTCATAAGATCGGCGTCGCCAGCCCCTGATGACGGTGATTTTGGTGCACTTTGCTTAGGAGAATCGGCTTTTGGCGGCGGTGGTGTCGATGCAGCTGGCGCCGCTGAGGATTGACCTGGTGCACCACCAGAGCCGTGCAATTCGTCAAGCAGCTTTTCAAACTCATCATCAGTGATGTCATCAGACGACGCTGCAGAGGCAGAAGGCGGAGGCGTCGCAGCTTTAGGTGCAGCCTTTCCAGGAGCACCACCGGAACCATGAAGCTCATCAAGCAGCTTTTCAAATTCGTCTTCGGTGATATCGTCGATCGATTCTGCTGAAGTCGTAACAGGCTCAGAAGGGGTAACTGGCGTTTCGATAACAGGTTCTTCGATGACGGGTTCTTCAACCACATCTTCGACAACGGGAGCCGCGGTATCTTCATCGGCAGATTGAGGGGAACTTAGACGATGCAATTCTTCAAGTAGCGCAGGATCGGCGGGTTCTAGAGGTTCGCGCTCCTGTACCGCTCGAAACTGTTCGTTGACAGTATCAAGCGCACGAAGCATGGTATCCATCAGATTTGCCGTCACATGGCGTTGACCATTACGTAAAATATCGAATACGTTTTCAGCACCATGACATGTATCAACCAGCTCACCTAAAGATAAAAAGCCAGCACCACCTTTAACGGTATGGAAACCACGGAAAATCGCGTTGAGAAGATCTCTATCTTCCGGATTATTTTCCAGTTCAACTAATTGTTCTGATAGAAGCTCAAGAATTTCCCCTGCTTCTACCAAAAAGTCCTGCAGAATATCTTCGTCTAAATCGTAGCTCATACGTTACCCCTAAAACCCAAGACTTGAAAGTAAGTCATCGACTTCGTCTTGTGATGAAACCGCATCTTCTCTTTCGTGAGGGTTTAAAATCGGTCCCTCAGGGTCGATGGATGCTTTGTTATTATTCGCACCGTCTCGTTTACCAGCTGTAAACACCGTCAATATTTCGACAAGCCTTGTTTCAACCTCATTAACAAGTGTAATTACCCTTTGGATAATCTGACCTGTAAGATCTTGAAAGTCTTGCGCCATCAAAATTTCGGTTAGCTGACCACGAAGTTCTGAACTGTTACCTTCAACTTGGCCAAGTAAGTCATCAATGCGATGGCATAATGCTTTAAATTCGGACAAATCAATCTTGCCGCGCATTAACTCATTCCATTGCGGACGGACTAAAAGTAGGCTCTCGTGAAGGTTATCGGCCATCGGCATACAACGGTCCACTGCGTCCATTGTTTTGCTTGCCGCGACTTCGGTTTTGTCAATGACGTACTGAAGGCGATCCTTAGCATCAGGAATCTCATCATTGGCAATGACGCTCATTCTGTCGTCGAGGCTAAATTGTTTAATAGACTCATGGAGATCACGAGTCAGCTCACCAATTTCCTGAAGCATTCGTTCTGAAGTCTGCTCATGGATGGTGTTAAAAAGAATATTAGCTTCTTGCTGCTTTTCCTTCTCTAGCAGCTCAACAAGTTGTTTTGCTTGTTCTAATGAAATCATCCTGACTCAGCCTTATTGACGTCTCATATTTAAAGTAAAACCAAAGAATTATAAACGTTCAAAAATTTTATCTAGTTTTTCTTTAAGCGTAGCTGCTGTGAAAGGCTTAACAATGTAACCGTTTACGCCTGCTTGAGCGGCTTCAATAATTTGCTCACGCTTAGCTTCAGCGGTAATCATCAACACTGGAAGGTGTTTTAACTGCTCGTCCGCACGAATATGCTTCAGCAAATCAATACCTTGCATTCCTGGCATGTTCCAGTCAGTCACTACAAAGTCAAAATCGCCTTTCTTAAGCATAGGCAGTGCCGTTAAACCGTCGTCTGCTTCTTGGGTATTATTGAAGCCCAAATCACGCAGTAGATTTTTAACGATACGACGCATTGTTGAAAAATCGTCAACAATAAGGATCTTCATGTTTGTATTCAAAATTGCCTCCACTGAGTACGGGATATCAGTGCATTAATCATTATTAGTCCACGCACTTAACTTTGTGCGTAGACGCTGCATTGATTGGCTTAGTATTTGGCTGACACGAGATTCGCTCACTCCAATCACTTCACCGATTTCTTTTAAGTTTAACTCTTCATCATAATAGAGCGAAAGTACCAAAGCTTCACGTTCTGGCAAGGATTTTATCGAATTTATCAAGGCTTTGCGGAAATATTCATCAGCAACGCCATTGAAAGGACTGTTTTCATCTTCATCATCTGGGGAGGAAATCACATCATCGGAAACCCCGAGATCTTCAATTCCAACCAAACGCGAACAATTAATGTCCGATAACACCGTATGATATTCGCCAATCTCCATGCCTAAAAAATTCGCAACTTCTGCATCGGTTGGATCACGATTAAGCTCGTTTTCCAATGCAGTAATGGCTTGGCTTATTTCACGGTTATGACGATGCACAGAACGAGGAACCCAGTCGCCTTTGCGGATATCATCGAGCATAGCGCCACGAATACGAATCCCCGCATAGGTTTCAAAACTGGCGCCTTTACTACCATCGTAGTTTTTCTGAGCCTCAAGTAGGCCAATCATTCCCGCTTGTATGAGGTCTTCCACCTGAACACTTGGCGGTAGTCGACCAAGTAGATGGTGAGCAATTCGCTTAACCAGAGTCGAGTATTTCTCTAGGAAGGCTCGTTGACTATTCTGGTTGGCATATTGGTCATAGGTCAGGGCCTTATTCACCAAACGGTTCCTCTACAATCACGGATCGGTTTAATAAACGTTCAACAAAAAACTCTAAATGTCCACTCGGCGTTTTAGGAATTGGCCAAGTCAACGCTTTATTTGCTAACGAACTTAATGCTAAAGCAGCAGGAGAGCGCGGAAAAGCATCCACGACAATCTTTTGCTTCTTAACTGCTTGTCTAACTTTATCATCTAAAGGTATACAGGCGACGAGCTCAAGGCTCACATTCAAGAACCGCTCTGTGACTAAGGTCAACTTTGCAAACAATTCTCGCCCTTCACGGTAACTTCTTACCATGTTAGCAACAATTTTAAACCTTTGTACTTGGTGATCCTTACTCAAAAGTTTAATTAAAGCGTAAGCATCTGTAATCGACGTCGGTTCATCGCAAACCACCACCACCACATCTTGAGCGGCACGTGAAAAACTGATCACCATATCAGAGATACCCGCAGCGGTATCAACGATCAAAACGTCCATTTCTTCTTCTAAGCTACCAAACGCGCGAATCAAACCAACATGTTGAGCATGGCTGAGCTCGGTCATCGCTTGGGTACCCGAAGTTGCTGGAATAATGCGAATTCCGTGCGGACCTTCAACAATCGCGTCTTTGAGCTCACACTCACCCGCGAGCACATGGCCTAGGTTGCGTTTCGGTCGAATGCCGAGCATTACGTCGACATTAGCGAGTCCTAAGTCGGCATCCAACACCATGACTTTTTTACCCTGGCGGGCCATACAAATCGCTAAGCCTAATGCAACATTAGATTTGCCCACACCACCCTTACCTCCGGTTACCGCAATAACTTTAGTCAAAGATGGCTGTGTTAAACGACGTAAGCCGCTTGCTTGGTCTTGTATCATATTCTCTGTCATAATTGTTTGCCGCCTAGAATCCATCCGATTCACTACTCCAGTAGTGAGGTTCGTTTTCTGTCGACTTCTCCAGCAGTTCATTAGCTTTTGCAACCATGTATTTCGGCTGCGCAATCACGATATCTTCAGGGACTCGCTGTCCATTTGCGATATAGGCCACCGGAAGCGCATTCTGTACTACAACACTTAAAAATTCGCCCAGGCTAAGTGACTCATCGAGCTTAGTCATAATGCAGCCTGACAGTGGAATTCGCTTAAAGTGATCGATGGTTTCCTGCAACACTTGACGTTGCGCTGTCGCAGGTAAAACAAGGTAGCTGTGAATCATTTCACCGCTCTCTTGCATTAAAGTATCCAGTTGCTCTGAGAGCCGCACGTCGCGCTGCCCCATTCCCGCCGTATCGACCAAAACTAATCGACGATTACGTAATTGATATATTACATCGGCTAACTCTTTGGAATCTTTAGCAACTCTTACAGGACAACCCATAATTCGGCCATAAATCGCCAACTGTTCATGGGCACCAATTCGGTAAGTATCTGTGGTCACAAGTGCCACATTGTCTGAACCAAACTCCATCGCAGCACGCGCCGCAAGTTTGGCGATAGTCGTGGTTTTTCCAACGCCGGTTGGGCCAAGAAGGGCAACCACGCCGCCACGTTTTAAAATATCTTGGCGAGAAATCGGGATTTGGTCAGAAACCAAGCCGAGTAGAGCTTTCCACGCTTTGGCCGGTACGGTATCTTCAGGGATATAGCACGCCAATTGGTCAGCGAGGTCCTCTGACACACCCATACGTTGCAAACGTTTGATTAACATGGCTCGAAGCGGCTCTCTACGCTCGACTTCCTGCCACATTAAACCGGAAACTTGATGCTCGAGCAGACGACGAATCGACGTCATCTCTTCTTTCATTTCGTCCAATTCATGACTGTCATAGCGCGGTTCGTCATTACGTTGACGCTCATAGCGGCTCGGGTCCAGACGAGCAGGCTGTTTCTCCACTCGACGGTCTTCTGCAATCAATTTGGCTAGTGGCGAATCTTGTTTTAGCTGAATCTGGCTAGATTTTTGACTACGTTGCTCCGCCTGACGACGTAATAAGGCAGTTAAAGAATCTTCTTGTTGCTCTCTCTCGCTCACCTCTGGTTCACTCGCATGACTATATTGCTTAAGCATGTTGGCAAAGCGTTTGGTCATCGATGAACCTGAATCATGATTTGAAGATGACTGAAGGCTGACTCTATCTTCGGCGAGTTGTCTTTGAGAGTGTGCATTTGAGGCTTGATGGCTCGAATTGTGACGTGGCTGAGAACTATAACCACCACTGCGAGCGGTAGACGTATCACCATCTACCGCGGCGACGATCTCAACACCACCTGCCACTTTTTTATTTGACATGATGACAGCATCAGCCCCAAGTTCTTCTTTAACTTGAAGAAGAGCTCCTCGCATGTCTTTGGCAAAAAATCGTTTAATCTTCAAATTCGATATCCGTTATACAAAGTGGTCAGAATCAGTTACCTACAGCTTGAACAATGCGTATCTGTTTTTCGTCGGGAATCTCTTGGTAAGACAAGACTCGAAGTGACGGAATCGTATTCTTCACAAACTTAGCAAGTGTTGAGCGAAGAACACCAGATGTCAGCAATACTGCAGGCTCCCCTTTCAGCTCTTGTTCCTGTGTCGCTTGGCTAAGGGACATCTGTAGTCGCTCAGCAAGACCAGGTTCAATCCCTGCGGATTCTCCGCCTGACGCTTGCATTGTTTGATGCAATATCTGTTCCAGCTCAGGAATTAATGTAATAACTGGAAGCTCTGGTTCTATACCATTGATTTCTTGGACAATTAAACGCTTCAATGAAATGCGCACAGCAGCCGTTAAGATGTCAGGTTCTTGACTCTTACTCGAGTACTCTGCAAGTGTTTGAATAATGGTTCGAATGTCTCGAATCGGCACACTCTCGTTAAGCAGGTTCTGCAACACTTTCACCACCACCCCAAGGGCAAGTTGGTCAGGTACAAAGCCTTCCACCAATTTTGGAGCCGAGCGACTGAGCATTTCGAGCAGATTCTGGACTTCTTCGTGACCAATCAGTTGGGATGCGTTGTTGGTCAAAAGTTGACTTAAGTGAGTAGCAAGTACCGTTGCGGAATCAACCACCGTATAACCTAATGCTTGAGCATGTTCACGCTGCTCTTCACGTATCCAAATCGCTTCAAGTCCAAACGCCGGGTCTATGGTAGGTTCACCATCAATCACGCCATAAACTTGACCCGGATTGATCGCCAACTCCTGATCTGGGCGAATTTCTGCTTCGCCAACCGCCACGCCCATTAAAGTAATGCGATAGCTGTTTGGCGTAAGCTCTAGGTTATCCCGAATATGTACCGCTGGAATAAGGAAGCCGAAATCTTGAGAAAGCTTTTTGCGCACCCCTTTTACGCGTTCAAGGAGCTCACCACCTTGGTCTCGATCGACCAGAGGAATCAAGCGATAGCCCACCTCTAGTCCGATGATATCGACAGGCTGAACGTCATCCCAAGACAGCTCTCTTGGCGCAGTGACTTCACCTTCAGGAGCCGCAGGTAATTTGGCTTCTTCAGCCACTTTTTTCTGCTTACGCTGAATTAAGTAAGCACCACCACCAGCCAAAATTGCCAGCAACAAAAACGCAAAATGTGGCATTCCTGGCACTAAGCCCATTACCGCTAAAATCGCGGAAGTGATCATAAGTGCTTTGGGGTTATCAAACAGCTGAAACACCAACTGCTGCCCCATATCCTCATCGGTATTTTGGCGCGTAACCATAATCGCAGCGCCAATCGAAAGTAACAGCGAAGGAATTTGGGCAACCAAGCCATCACCGATGGTCAGTAATGTATAGATTTCAATCGCTTCGCTAAAACCAAGTCCGTATTGCCCCATACCGATGGACAAACCGCCGATAATGTTGATAAACAGGATTAAAATACCCGCGATGGCATCCCCTTTTACGAATTTGGAGGCACCATCCATTGAACCGTAGAAATCTGCTTCTTTGGTGACTTCCTGGCGGCGAGTTCGCGCCTGTTCTTGGTCGATAAGCCCAGCGTTTAAATCCGCATCAATCGCCATTTGCTTACCGGGTAATGCATCTAGGGTAAAGCGAGCACTTACCTCGGAAATACGCCCTGCACCTTTGGTCACCACCATGAAGTTGATGATCATTAGGATCAAGAACACCACTAAACCGACCGCATAGTTGCCGCCGATAACGACGTTACCAAACGCTTCAATCACGTTACCTGCCGCGCCGCCACCTTCATGGCCGTAAAGTAACACCACGCGAGTCGACGCAACGTTCAATGCAAGACGCAATAAGGTCGCAATCAAAAGTACCGTCGGAAATGCAGCAAAATCCAGAGGACGACGGGTGTAAACCGTGACCAGTAGTACTACCATCGCTAACGCGATGTTAAAGGTGAAGAATAAGTCGAGCAGAAATGCCGGAATCGGCAAAATCACCATCGCCAGTGTGGCTAACACCATCACTGGAGCCCCTACCGCTGGCATCGCCCGCTGAGGAATCGGTGGAAGTTTGTCGACAAATGGGAGAGAGAACTTCATACGTAGTACTAGTTATTTCAATATTAATGAAAGACTTAGTACTAGTATGCAAATTTTAGTCCAAAATAAATGTCAAAACTTTGGCTGAGGCGTCAGACATACGCTAGCTCGATAAGATTAAGGATGCAGGCTCCAGACAATATTGCCTTGTTCGCCAATAGCATCAAATTCAATATAGGTAAGGCCGGAAGTTGGGAACATTGGTGGCGCCAAATCGGCAACAAATTCTGCCGTTAGATAGCCGACTAAAGGCAAGTGAGACACCACAAGAATCGAGTCAATATCATCGATTTCCGACACCGCTTTCAGAAACTCATACACTTGTTCTGAATCACCATAAGGCGTAATGTCGTCACTGGTATCAACTTGTTTTGCATCGAAATATGGCGCTATCGCTTGCCAAGTTTGCTGGGCTCTAAGGTAGGAGCTCACAAACACACGGTCAAACGATTTAGTGCCTTGTTCGTTACATGCTCTTGCGACCGCGATAGAGTCAGATTGGCCACGCTCAGTCAAAGCTCTTTGCGCATCACTTAAGGCAAAATGTTCCGCTTCTCCGTGACGCATTATAAAGATCTTCATATTCATTCCTAAATTTGTCTATGTGCAGTCGATGACATTGTCATTATGTCAGCTTATAGCGTTAGAAGAGCGACTATTAACAATAATTATATCAAGAACCTTGCTAAAGACGTCGACTTTCTTAACAATCTACTGATATCGCGAGGAAAATAAAACAGTGTCGTAACAGAGTCACTTTTGTGACTAAACTGCCTTTGCAGTCGTCGATATCCAAGGTCATACTTACATTATAAAATCCAAGCGGAGATCCCCTGTGCATCTAAGTCCAAATGATTCAAATCATTATCGCTATGTCACCCTTGCAAATGGGTTACGCGCTCTGATTATTCAAAATGTAGACGCACAGAAGTCTGCGGCCGCGCTTGCCGTCAATGTTGGGCACTTTGATGACCCCATGGAAAGACAAGGTTTAGCCCACTACTTGGAACACATGTTGTTCTTGGGGACGGGAAAATACCCTAAAGTGGGCGATTTTCAAAGCTTCATTACACAACATGGCGGCTCGAATAACGCTTGGACTGGTACTGAACACACCTGTTTCTTCTTTGATATCAGTCCTTCCGCGTTTGAAAAAGGCTTAGATCGCTTTAGTCAATTTTTTACCGATCCGCTATTTAATGAAGAAGCGTTGGACAAAGAACGTCAAGCGGTTGAATCGGAGTACAAGCTCAAGCTTAAAGACGATTCTCGCCGCCTGTACCAAGTGCATAAACAAACCGTCAACCCAGATCACCCCTTTGCCAAATTTTCGGTAGGTAACCTTGATACCCTCGGCGATCGAGACGGTAAGTCGATTCGTGATGAAATCGTCGCGTTTCATGCCAACTGTTACTCTGCTGATTTAATGACGCTGACCGTGCTTGGACCACAAGAATTGGATGAGCTTGAACAATGGGTTAGCGACAAGTTTTCTCAGATTCAGAATAATCACCTGCATGGCAAACAAATCGATACTGTGTTCAAACGAGCGGATGCCTGCGGCGAATTTGTGTATGTCGAGCCAAGCAAAGACATTCGCAAACTCATCATGACGTTTACTTTTCCAGGCATGGATAAGTTTTATCAGACTAAGCCTCTGTCCTACTTCGCTCATCTGCTGGGCTATGAAGGCGAAAACAGCTTAATGCTGCTGCTCAAGAAACAGGGCTGGATTGTCTCACTATCAGCAGGCGGTGGTGTGAGTGGCAGCAACTATCGAGAATTCACGGTAAGTTGCACCCTAACCCCGCAAGGGCTAGAACATACCGAACAAATTATTCAAGCCGTGTTTCAATATCTCAATCTGATTGAAGAACATGGCTTTGATGAGTGGCGTTACACTGAAAAACAAGCGGTACTTGAATCGGCATTTCGTTACCAAGAACCCACTCGACCGCTCGATTTAGTCAGTCATTTGGTCGTCAACATGCAGCACTACGCGCCTCAAGATATCATCTATGGCGACTACATGATGGCTGGCTATCAAGAAGCGCAGCTTCGTGAACTGCTCGGTTATTTTACGCCGAGCAACCTACGCGCTACCGTCGTTGCAAAAGGCTTTGAGTATGATCAGCAAGCGCAATGGTATTTTACGCCCTACTCGATTAAACCGTTTAGCGCAGAGCAAAAGTCACTGTTTTTGACGCCAACGGATAATTTTGCTTTTGAACTACCGCCGCAAAATCCGTATATCAGCTACCAATTGGATCCTAAACCGATTGAACAAACACACCAGACACCACAGATTATCGAGCAATTACCCGGTTTCACCTTGTGGCACATGCAAGATAGTGAGTTTCGCGTGCCGAAAGGCGTGGTTTATGTCGCCATAGACAGCCCGCAAGCGGTCGCCAATGTCGAAAACATAGTCAAGACTCGTTTGTGCGTTGAGATGTTTCTTGATTCTCTCGCCAAAGAAACCTATCAAGCGGAAATTGCCGGCATGGGTTACAACATGTACGCCCACCAAGGCGGCGTAACGTTAACTCTTTCTGGGTTTAGTGAAAAACAATCAGAGCTGATGAAAATGATTCTGGCCCGTTTCGCCAAACGCGAATTTAGCCAAGAACGCTTTGATAGCATCAAAAACCAGTTATTAAGAAATTGGCGAAATTCCGCCAAAGATCGTCCAATTTCACAACTTTTCAATGCTATGACCGGCATTTTACAACCTAACAATCCACCGTATATTGATTTAGTTGCCGCACTGGAGAAAATCCAAGTTGAGCAATTGCCTGACTTTGTCACCCATATTTTGTCTGAGCTGCATGTGGAAATGTTTGTCTACGGTGACTGGACACAAAGCGATGCAGTGGCGTTGGGAGATACCTTAAAAGATGCATTGCGGATGGAAAACCAAACTTACGAAGAGTCGCTAAGACCGCTTATCATGTTGGGTGAAAGTGGCACATTCCAAAAAGAGATCGACTGCCAACAGGAAGACTCTGCGATTGTGGTGTATTACCAGTGTGAAACCACACAGCCTCGCGATATCGCTTTGTATTCCCTCGCCAATCACTTGATGTCAGCGACATTTTTCCATGAAATTCGAACCAAGCAGCAACTTGGTTATATGGTAGGAACGGGGAATCTTCCACTCAACCGCCATCCTGGTATGGTGTTGTATGTGCAATCTCCAAATGCCGCGCCAACGGAGCTTATCAGTTCGATCGATGAATTCCTGAATGCATTTTATATGGTGCTGCTTGAACTCAATGAATACCAGTGGCACAGCAGTAAGCGTGGCTTATGGAATCAAATCGCCACACCGGACACCACGTTAAGAGGTCGAGCTCAACGTTTATGGGTCGCAATTGGTAATAAAGATAGCGACTTTGACCAACGTGAAAAAGTGCTTCAAGAACTCAAATCACTGACACGTACCGATATGATTCGCTTTGTGGTCAACGAGTTAAAACCTCGCACCGCGAACCGACTAATTATGCATACGCAAGGTAAGGCACATCAGGATGTCGAGAAACTCTCCCTTGGCCATGAAATTGGCTCAATAGAAGAGTTTCAATTGCGCCCGAAAGATACGGAACTTGGCTAACTTTGTTCTGACGCGACTATCGTCTTGAGTGAATGGGGGTGAAACTTAATGCACACGCCTTGGTATTTAAACGCCACGGTCGGGTTAGCTAAGCGCTCCCCTTCTCCTTTCGGGCTAGACAGTTTCACCTTCACGCCAAGTTCACCAAGCTGAGACCAACGCTGGGCAAGTTCTGGGAATTGACCAAGCACATCTTGCAAATACGCCTCGGCGCTTTGCGCTGACGACGGCACAACAAATTCGACATGTTCCCAGCCTTGCTCTGGATAGGTTTTACCCTGTGCAGGATATGGCAGTTCCAAGCATTCAACCGTCCAACGGCCAAAAACCAGCGGCTTAGAAAAATCGAGCACAATAATCGGTCGACCATTGATCTCTGCGCTAGAAATGATTTTCCCATATTCTAACCACGCATGATGCGCCTTTTCAGCCAATTCAAATTGGTTAATTCGCATCGCAATATGATCGGCAACATAAGCGCTTAAATCCACGCCTAATACATCGCAAAGCGCGCTAATTCTTATCTCAAATTCGGCAAGATTAGTGATCATTTGCAAAGGGGAAAGCTGAGTATCACGAAGGCTTTGGGTCATCATTTACTATCCAATACACTGATTTAGCCGCAATACTAACAAGTTAATAAACAAAAGTAGAAAATTTCCTTTTTTCCACCCTGTATACCCGCTGCAAATATTGATATTATGAGCGCCATTTTACGAACATAATCAAAATATACATGCACATTAAGCAGATGAATATTCTGTAATCCGCATAGCGAAACCAATGTCCAATGTATAAAGATACAATTCCCAAGAATTGAAGGATGCACGTGTGAATATCCAAGCACTTATTAACGATAAAGTATCTCAGGCTCTTGAAGCCGCTGGCGCACCACAAGGTAGCCCTGCCGCCGTTCGCCAATCGGCCAAAGCTCAATTTGGTGATTACCAAGCCAACGGCATCATGGGCGTGGCTAAAAAATTGGGTACTAACCCTCGAGAATTTGCGCAAAAAGTATTGGACGTTCTCGATCTTGATGGCATCGCTAGCAAAACTGAAATCGCAGGCCCTGGTTTTATCAACATCTTTCTAAGTGAAGAGTTTCTCGCCAAACAAGCGGAAGCAGCGTTAGCAGACTCACGTTTGGGCGTTGCTCAAGAAGCCCCAAAAACCATCGTTGCTGATTACTCTGCGCCAAACGTTGCCAAAGAGATGCACGTCGGTCACCTGCGTTCAACCATCATCGGTGACGCGGTCGTTCGCACTTTGGAATTTCTAGGTCACAAAGTAGTACGTGCTAACCATATCGGTGACTGGGGTACTCAGTTTGGTATGTTGATCGCCAACTTAGAACGTGTACAACAAGAATCTGGCGAAGTTTCGATGGAACTCTCCGATCTTGAAGCGTTTTACCGCGAATCGAAAAAGCTGTATGACGAAGATGAAGCGTTTGCTGAAAAAGCACGTAACTACGTAGTAAAACTGCAGGGCGGCGATCAATACTGCGCTGAAATGTGGAAAAAACTGGTTGATATTACGATGGTACAAAACCAACGTAACTACGATCGTCTCAACGTATCCCTCACCCGTGACAACGTGATGGGTGAAAGCATGTACAACAGCATGCTACCTGGCATCGTAGCAGACCTTAAAGAAAAAGGCCTTGCCGTTGAAGATGATGGCGCGCAAGTGGTATTCCTTGATGAATACAAAAATAAAGATGGCGAACCAATGGGCGTTATCATTCAAAAACGCGATGGCGGCTTCCTTTACACCACGACAGATATTGCCTGTGCGAAATACCGTTACGAAACCTTGGGTGCCGAGCGCGTATTGTACTTTATCGACTCTCGTCAGCATCAACACCTAATGCAAGCTTGGACTATCGTTCGCAAAGCCGGTTACGTACCAGAAAGCGTATCGCTTGAGCACCACGCTTTTGGCATGATGCTCGGCAAAGATGGTCGTCCATTCAAGACCCGTGCTGGCGGCACCGTACGCTTGGTTGATTTGCTTGATGAAGCCGAAGAGCGCGCAATTAAGCTGATCGAATCGAAAAACCCAGATCTAGAGCAAAGCGAAAAGCATAACATCGCGAAAACCGTTGCGATGGCGGCAGTAAAATACGCTGACTTATCGAAAAACCGTACCACAGACTACGTGTTCGACTGGGACAACATGCTAGCGTTTGAAGGCAACACCGCGCCATACATGCAATACGCCTATACTCGCGTTGCTTCTATTTTCGCCAAAGCAGGCATTGAGATGGACTCACTTAGCGGTGACATCGCTATCTCAGAAGAGAAAGAGAAAGCGCTAATCGCGAAACTGCTGCAATTCGAAGAAGCGGTTCAATCTGTGGCGCGCGAAGGCCAACCTCACATCATGTGTTCTTACTTGTTTGAACTGGCTGGTCAATTCTCAAGTTTCTATGAAGCTTGCCCAATTCTTAACGCTGATAACGATGAAACCAAAAATAGCCGCCTTAAACTTGCTGCACTAACAGCAAAAACCATTAAGCAAGGCTTATCTCTACTCGGTATCAATACCCTAGAGCGTATGTAATAAGCGTTGTAAGATAAAAAAGGTTGGCTTAATGCCAACCTTTTTACCATTTGCGCATCCATTCGAGGAAGCATCATTATGAGTTTTGAACTTCACCCCCAGCTGGCCTTTGACACCAGCGTGATTGGACATTTTCCTTTGTGCATTGCACTGCTGCATAAAGATAATTCCGTACCTTGGGTTATTCTGGTTCCCAAAAAAGCCGATTTGAAAGAGCTTCATCACTTACCGATGCAAGAGCAGCAGCAATTTTTGCTTGAATCTCAAGCCGTCAGCCAAGCGCTCGAAGCAACGTTCGCACCGGACAAACTAAACTTGGGCGCATTGGGCAACATGGTACCCCAACTGCATATTCACCATATCGCGCGCTTTAAAAATGACATCGCGTGGCCGGGACCGCTATGGGGAAATACTGCGGGTAGCTTTCGCGAACCGAGTGTTCAACAAGCTTTAGTGGAACAAATTCGGCAAGCTCTTGCTGATAACGCCCAATTTCGTATTGAGTAAAGCGCAGTTTCTCTGCAAACAGTGTCGATTAAAAAAGCAGCCATTGGCTGCTTTTTTTTGTGGTACTGATAATTTTACATCGTGACCGTCAAAGACAGGCCTTGCTCTTGATTGGTGACATAGCGAACCTGGCGTACTTGTGAGTCGCGGTTAGTATCCACCATCTTTGAAATCAAGCCTTTGCGAATCAAAATCGCCAGCATCGCATCGACACCATCTTCACTAAGCGCAAACTTACGCGCCAACTCTTTGGCGCTCGCGCCATGGTTCTGCTCTAAATAATGTTTAAGCTCGGAAACAATCATGCAACGTTGACCTCCAATACTTGACTGGCTCGGCGCCCTTTGCGCTTCATCAAGTGATAGGTCATCAAGCTCAAAGCGATAATCACCGCAATCCAAATCGCGCTCGATAAAGGATGATCACCAAAATGCGCCACTTGGTAGTAGAGAGTTGCGCCAGCATAGGCAAGTCCCATGGTCCACAGCGCGATAAACTGCGCATACTTAGCGCCAAATTCTCGAACGTAAGCCCCCATCGCGGCCACACACGGTGTATACAGCAACACAAACAGCAAATAGGCAAACGCAGCGTGACTGCTCGAGAAATAGTGCTGCAAATTACCAAAGATAGACTCATTCACGTCTTGATCGGCCGCTGCCACCTGTGAATCACTCAAATCGCCGACTTCAATACCCAATGGGTCAGAAAAGCTCAGCGCAGCAAGATTATCCGGAATCGACATAACTGCTTCTTTCAAGCTGCCCAATAAGTCATATTCACCGCTCTCACCATCGTCTGCTGGTGCGTAGAGATTATTCAAGGTTCCCACCACCGCTTCTTTGGCAAAAATACCAGTGATAATGCCCACCGTTGCCGGCCAGTTATCTTGCTCAACACCAATTGGCGATAATACCGGCGTCACGACTTGTGCCGCGCGTGATAACACTGAATTGTTGCTGTCTTCGTTACCAAAGCTGCCATCCATGCCTAACGAGTTAAAGAAGCTCAAAATAGTCACGACAATAACGATGGTACGCCCAGCGCCTAAAGCAAAGCGCTTAAGTTTTTGCCAAGTTTTAATCAACACATTTTGCAGTGTTGGAAATTCGTAATTCGGCATCTCCATAATCAAACTGTCGCTTGAACCCGGGTACAGAGTTTTCTTAAGTACAAACCCCGTCAGTACCGCCGCTAAAATGCCGATGATATACAGAGCAAAAACCACATTTTGACCGCTGCTTGGGAAGAACGCCGCGGCAAATAACGCGTACACAGGCAGACGCGCGCCACAAGACATAAATGGCGCCATCGACGCTGCCAACTTACGCTCACGCTCTTGATCGAGAGTACGCGTTGCCATAATCGCTGGCACATTACAGCCAAAACCCAGCACGAGAGGCACAAAAGCTTTACCCGGCAAGCCGATTTTCTGCATCACTTTGTCGAGCACAAACGCTGCCCGCGACATATAACCGGAACTTTCTAAAACCGCTAAGAACAAGTACAAGCAAGCAATCACCGGAACGAATGTCGCTACCGTTTGAATACCGCCACCAATACCATCAGCAATCAGTGTTACTAACCAAACTGGAAGATGATCATCGAGAAGGTAATGTCCGCCATCCACCAGCAACGCACCGACACCGATGTCAAAGAAATCAATAAACGCACTACCAATGTTGATGGCAAACATGAACATCAGGTACATGATTAGGAAGAAGAATGGGACGCCAAACCACTTATTCAATACCACGCGGTCAACCCGCTCAGTAAAGCTATGGCTGGTTTTACCTTGCACGCGACGCACGCTTTTCAACACTTGGTGAATAAAGGTAAATTTGACGTCGGCGACATGTAGATCTAAATCTAAATTCAGATTGGCTTGAGCTTGCTGGACGGTTTGACGATCCGCTTGATTCAACGGATTCAACACTAAGCTGTCATTTTCCAATGCGCGAATCGCCAGCGAGCGAGCGCTCGATACTTGTCCTTTAAAAAGCGCAGCCAAATTAGTGACCGCATACTCGAACTCATCATGGTAATCAAGAGCCAATTCGTCCAGAGCGACGCCCTGCACTATAGTTTTGTGCAGTTTTTCTTTAAAACGTTTTACCTGAGCTCGGTCATTGGCCGATAGGCTCAATACTGGGCAACCTAAGGCTTTTTCTAAGCCTGAAACATCCAAAATCTGGCGATCGCGCTTAAGCGCATCCATCTTGTTTAGTACCACGATCATCGGACGGCCCAATTCTCGTAGTTGAAGGGTCATATATAAACTGCGTTCTAAACAAGTTGCGTCAACCACATTGATGACGAGATCCGCGGGGTGTGTTAGCACCGCACGTGAGGCAATGGATTCATCGATACTGTTCGCATCATTGCCGCTGTCTAATGCATAAATCCCCGGCAAATCAGTAATAAAGAACTCGTCACCAGAGTGACTATAGCGACCAGTTTTTTTCTCAACCGTCACCCCTGCCCAGTTACCAACTTGCTGTTTAGCGCCAGTTAAGCCGTTAAATAAGGTGGTTTTACCGCTGTTTGGGTTACCGACGGTCAATAATTGATAGCGCATTACACCACCTCAACGTCAATTTGATTAGCAATAGCACAACGTAGCGCTAACGAAACGCCACGCACTTCTACTTGCAGTGGATCTCCAAATGGCGCTTTACGTAGCACGGTTACATTGGTGTCAGGCAGCATTCCCATGATCATGAGCTTTTTGCGCACATCGCTGGTCATTTGTGAAAAGCCACTGATGACAGCGGATTGGCCCGGTGCCAATTGAGATAGCTTCATTTGAAGAACTCCGAGAGTTAATGAGAAGGATTCGTATTAATAATAAAACCCTCAGCAGTATGAGGTCTTGTTTGAAATCAAACTTTGCAAAAATAGCCCGTCATTTACGTCAAAAGCCGCAACGTCAAATTTGTTAATTTCACTTTACGGTCATAAATGCTTCAAACTAGACATTCCATTCCAGCCATAAAAATCAAAATAAAACAATAAATATCAGTAAGTTAAAAATATGTCGGTTTTCTCATGTAACAGTGGCGTTAAATTTATACATCCTTTCAACATCGATTCGTATAGTCAATTTCGTGGAGACGACATTCCCTGTTTTCACGATTTAATTCCAGATGTGGTGCTTTCGCATCACTCCGGCAGCAAGCGAAGGTGTCATTGGCGCCCGTGGTATAGTCCCCCGGCTATACCACGATTTTTTCTTTCAGCTAGAATCCATTCCCTTTTTTCTCCTGCTTAAACAGTTAATCCTTAGAGCCTTAGTCCTTAAACTCTCTGTATCCAGATTCAGCGACGTTTAAACATCAAACTAGGAATGGCACAAAGGCACGGCACGCATTGAGCTCTGGACTTGTGCTTATGATTAAATGAGCGATTTTTCGCTAGGTACAACACGGCTTGATGCGAAATACTGGTCTTCGACACCCAGCGTTAGAGGACTTCTTGACTCTCGATAAACTGGGTTGGAGAAGCGCCAAATTGAGCTTTGAAGCGCTGGCTAAAATAAGAAGGGTCGTTAAAGCCGCATGCAAAAGCGACATCGGAGACTTTATCTCCCTCAAGTAGCTGGCGGCAGGCGTGTTCAAGGCGAACTTCATTGAGATAATCTTTAAATGTACGCCCGGTTAGTTGCTTAAAGCGACGTTGTAAGCTGCGCTCAGAGACAAACATCAGCTTGGCCGCACTGGTTGTACCAAATTCCGGGTCAGAAAACTGCTCTTGAACGAGTTGTTCAAGCTTTTGCAGCCACGGCTCAAACTGTAACTGGGAGCCCGAGTCATCAAGCGGCAACTCGCCGGATTCATTGACGTCAAATTCGTCAAAAACGTGATGACTCGACCAACTGAGTTCAACCAAATTGCGCTCTGAGGAACTGAAAATAGCAAGCTGCCCACCGCTTTGCGTCACCTGCTTTTTGACTGCGCTCCAATCGGTGATACTCAAATCCGCTTCAACCAGCGCTTTCCCTTGGTCACAGCAAACCAGCACCACCCGTTGCTCTCTAAGTTCCACATTCAGTGAAATGTGCTGCTTACGGTAGCTACGCCGTAGCAAGTTATTGAATAAAGCGCTTAACACTTCGTCTAAATTGAATTCAAACACCTCAATAAGTGCAGCCTGAGGGGACGGTTTTTCAAGCGACACACTCACGTCTCGACGCTCAAACTCCTCTCGCCATACCTCCAGTGCCGACTCAACTACGACCTCTAAATCAAATACCGCCTGTGAACCGGTTTTATCACTACGCACGTTTTCTAATAAATCCAACTCTGCGTAGATTTGTTCCACTAAGTATTGCTGATCTTTTAGTGAGGAAGCCGACAGCACTTGTCGATGAAGACGCTTTTTCATGCCATCCAAGACATGAGAAAACACTAACCTTCTGAGCTGTAACTGTTTACGCAGCTGATGATTATTGGCGATCAACACTCGTCCTTGATGACGAAGCTGCTCCGTTTTCAACCCAACTTGCGCTTGCAAAAAACGATGGTTGCGTTTGCTAAGGCGCGATCGCCACCAGAGCAACAAGGCCGCACCGAACATTAAGCACACAACATAAATTGTGATGGCATAACGCCCCAAATACCAAGGCTTCGCAACCGTGAACGCCATATTCATCGCATAAATAGTCAAGTTGTTTGGCATCTGTTGACGAACCATTAATTCGTACTCACCCACCTCAAGGTGACTTAGTGTCAACTGTTGGCTAACGACAGGCCGCCAAGGTTGCTCGTCATTGAAACGATACTCAAATTTAGGCTTGGAAAACATTGGAATTCCCCCAAAGCGAACGCTAAGTACATCGTCATACTCAAGCTCAATCGGTAATCCAGTTTTTCCACCAACACTGTGCAGCGCTTGGTTAACTCTCACTTGGCTCACTATGATTTTTTCTGACGGCAAAAGATTGGTCGTCAGAGAATAGCTATTAACACTGACCAACCCATATTTAGAACCGAGTAACAGCCCGTGTTTATTGTTGGCTAAAGACGTACAAGACGAGGGTAAAAATTCGTTATACAGCACTCCAAATGGCGGCGAATAATGGTCAACAATCGAACCATCATTTTGGTAACGGCTCAGCCCAGCCGATGAGGTCAACCAAATACCATCTTGGTTGCGCACTAAACATTTGGGCGAAACGCCCTCCGCTGGCAAAGGTAAATTTCGAAATAAACGCTGTTTAATATCGTAAGCAAACACACCATAAGCGCTACTCCCCCACACCACGTTGGGCTCGACTTCTATAAAGTCAAAAATCCGTCCAGCATGCTGGGCGTGACTCACTAAATGAACGGCTTCACCATCAATGACATACAGATGACTGCCTGTACTAAGTAATAATGTGCCACTTTGCATCGCAAACAAATGCCAATGGCTTTGCGGCATAGTGCTGCTATTCAGCCAATGGTTGGAAAAACGTTTCAGCTCTCCGGAGCGCAAATCATAGCGCCAAAGTTCCCCCTGGCTAATTCCCCACAACTGTTGCCGTTTTGCATTGAACTCAAGCTGGCTTACTGATTCGGTCGTCATAAAGCGTGGTAAATCTTTTGATTCCGGTTTGCCACTTTGTGCATTGATCACCACAATCCCTTTCGGTGTGGCAATCCAGAGGCTCTGGTTAATCTCGACAAAATCCAATACGCTACCTAGGTATACACGCTCAGCATCAGTCTGGTTGTTATCCGCCAAGCGGTATAGCCCACCTTGAGCGTGAAGCCAATAGCCATTTTGAGCCTGAGTCAAATGTAAATTTCGGATTTGAAGACGCTGTTTGTTCACATCATCAATAGGCTGAGGCCGCCGCTCAAATTGCGCACTGTAGGGTGAGTAATACTGAATGCCATTTTCGGTCGAGACCCACACACCGCCTCGCGAGTCAGCGAGCAAGGCGTGAATACTTTGGCCCTGAAGTTCAAAGGGCTCGGTACCTAATCCGTTAATGTATTCTTGGCTATTGGGGAAAAAATGCTGAATGTATAGACCGTTATCGGTACCAATCCAATAACTGTCTTGCGTTTCGGCCAGCGCACTAATGTTTCCATGGGCTAACAACGTAACGGGTTGATAAGTTGGGTCGTCCACATTAACAAGCAGCGCTCCGTCATCGCTACCAATGAGTAACTCACGCCGCTTAGTTGAATAGTGGAGCAAAGAGACATTATCTTTATTTGAAGCATCAATATGACTAAAGCCATTTTGCGCCGACAAATACACGCCTGCGTTGGTCGCCACCACCCAACGAGAATCGATAAACTGCGCCGCTTGAATTTTAATCGACGCTAACTGGCTGTATTGATACAGCCGCGTTAGAGCAAAACGAGTGAGCTTACCGCTGTTGATTTGATAGGCATAAAACCCATCTTGGTCGGTGACCCAAATATAACCTTGCGAGGCACCGATTTGATTGATGTCGCTGCCTGGCGTTAGGCCAAATACACGCTCTCGCTCTTGCGCAGGCTGAAGTCGATACACTTCATTACCGGCAAAACTCCAAAAAGCGCTTTGATGATAAGTCAGTTGCGCGAGTGAATAGTTAAGCGCAGAGCCAACTTTAGGAAGTACCTCAACACCATCAAAAAACTTTACTCGGTGCTGCATATCTTGTATCCACAAACCACCATCTTGGCTTGGGTACAATTGATTTCCCACCAGAATATTGCCACTGGCTTGAGTCGGTAACGGATAGAAAACTGCTTGCGACGCTGCGCTAGTTCCAGTCAATAACGCGCCACACAACAGCAAAACGATTTGAAACACCAATGCAAACCTCAAGCGCTTGATAACAAAAATAACAAACAGAATGAAATACTTAAAAAAGTAAACACCTCATTTGTACTTGATTAACAAGTCCTTGTCAGCTAGTACGCTGACTTTTTAAGCATTGGTCACATAGAAAAGCTCGGGCAGCAACACGCTACCCGAGTAAAGAGATTATTGCGCAAGGCAAGCAGTGAAATTGTCGGCCATGTTATTGAGGAACACAAAGTAGCTACCAGGGACCAATGCCACTTCGGTGCCGAGCGGATCTAAGGTGCCGATCTTGGCTTGAGTTCCGCGCACGACAGATTCAACGATCGCTGGTGTAAACTGAGGCTCGGCAAACACACATTTAGCGTTACTGCTGGTTAATTGTTGGCGAATCGAAACTAAGGTTTTAGCGCCTGGCTTACGCTCAGGGGAAACAGTAAAGTGGCCAAGGTGATTTAGCTGATGGTCTTTTTCAAAATACTCATAAGCATCGTGGAACACATAATAACCTTGGCTACGTACTGGCTCGATTTTTTGCTCAATATCGTCAAAAGACTGATTTAAATGGGCGGTAAAATCGCTCAGATTGTGCTGATATTGGCTTTGGTGATCAGGGTCAATCTCAATAAGCTTTGCAGTTAATGCTTTTGCAACCGTCAACGTCTGCTCGTGTCCCATCCAAAAATGCGGATTAAAGCGACCATGATCATGATGATGCTCGTCTTCGTGCTCGTCACCATGATGCTCATCGTGGTCAAACTCCAACAAATCCAACCCAGCAATATCGCTGATAGTGAAAACATTGGTCTTTTTCTCGAGCACCTTAGTCAAAAATGGCTCGAGCGTTGGACCAAACCAAACAATCAGATCAGCACGATTAAGACGTTTAATATCTGATGGACGTAGCGCGTAATCGTGCGGTGAAGTATTGGCACCAAGTAGAACTTCGGGTTGAGAAACACCTCGAGTGAGCTCCAATGTAATCATCTGGATAGGCTTAAAACTGGTAAGTACTTGCTGGGCAAATACGCTCGGAGCGGCCAATAATCCGCCAATCAATAGAAAAATCAAATGTCTCATGAAGGTTCTCATTCTGATGGTGTAGCTTTGTTGTGGCGCGAATGTTATATTATAACATCATCGATTGGCAAGTGAGTTTTATACATGTCGACCTTAGTCGAGCTTCACGACATTCAAGTCAAATTCGCGGATAAGACCGTTTTAGACCATGTGAGTTTGCAACTCAAACGCGGCAAAATCACCACGTTAATTGGCCCAAATGGCGCGGGTAAATCGACCCTAGTCAAAGTGCTGCTGGGGCTCCAACGTCAATACCAAGGTAAAGTTTCGAAACACAAAGGACTGCGTATCGGCTACGTGCCGCAAAAACTCAAGCTCAACGAAACCCTGCCATTAAACGTAAGCCGTTTTTTGCGCCTAGCTGGCAAATATAGCTCACAAGAATTAACCTCAGCATTGAAACTGGTGGGGGCCGAGCATCTTCAAAAAGCCAATATGCACAGCCTGTCCGGCGGTGAAAACCAGCGTGTATTGCTGGCGCGCGCACTACTGCAACGCCCGGATTTATTGGTGTTAGATGAACCAGCACAAGGGGTTGATATTCAAGGGCAAATCGATTTGTATGACTTGATTGACACCATTCGCCGCCGCTTTAACTGTGCGGTGTTTATGGTGTCTCACGACTTGCATTTAGTGATGGCAAAAACCGACTATGTGATCTGTTTGCATCATCATATTTGTTGCTCTGGCTCGCCAGAGGATATTACCAAGCATCCGCAATACATCGCACTGTTTGGTCAAGCTCGTAACGAAACGTTAGCTTTCTATCATCATCAGCACGATCACCATCATCACGATCTTGCCGGACAACCCGTCCAAGGCGATGCGCAAGCTTGTTCTCACCACCTGCACGGTCACCATCATCATGATTGAATTTTTACTTCCTTCCCTGCTCGCAGGTATTGGAATCGCTATCATCGCCGGTCCGCTTGGCTCTTTTGTGGTGTGGCGTAAAATGGCCTACTTTGGCGATACCCTCGCTCACGCCTCACTACTTGGTATTTCGCTCGGTTTTCTCCTAGACGTCAATCTCTACTTGGCGCTTTTGGTATGCTGTCTGGGGTTAGCCTTACTGCTGGTTGGCCTACAAAAGCAATTTGTGGTCGCCACCGATACACTACTGGGTATTTTGGCCCACAGCGCGTTATCGCTTGGTTTGGTCGCGGTCAGCTTTCTTGACGATGTTCGAATCGATTTGATGAGTTATCTGTTTGGCGATCTGCTTGCTGTCTCAACCAGTGACTTGAGCTTTATTTATCTCGGCGTGTTGGTCGTGGGTATCATTTTATTCCTATTCTGGCGCCCACTGCTGTCCACCACCGTCAACGAAGAACTGGCGGCGATCGAAGGACACAACATCGATTTAATGCGTTTGATTCTGATGCTACTGATGGGGCTAGTCATTGCGGTGGGTATGAAATTCGTCGGCGCGTTAATTATGACCTCTTTACTGATTATTCCCGCCGCGACGGCACGGCGCTTTGCCACCAGCCCTGAGCATATGGCAATGCTTGCATCGCTTATTGGTGTGATTGCGGTTCTGGCCGGTATTGCGATGTCATGGCATTGGGATACCCCAGCAGGCCCTTCCGTTGTGCTGTCTGCAGCAGCGATGTTTATGCTTAGTCAGTTTAGGCGACCTGCATTGTAATTTTCAGTATGCTTGAAATAACAAAGGCTTCCCCAAGGGAAGCCTTTTTCGTTGCCATCGAACTTGAATTAAGCGCCTTCGTTGTAAAGCTCTAAGTTCGCCAGTTCTTGCTGAATCTCACGTTGCACTTTCGAATCATCGTTACGCAGCGACTCAAGGAAATCGAGGTATTTCTGGTCGATATCGCCCGTTACGTATTCCCCGTTGAAAACCGAGGTTTCAAACTTGCTGATGTCGGTATTGCCCATACCTACGGCTTCAACCAAATCATCTAACGTTTGGAAAATCAGCTCGTCAGCACCAATTTGATCACAAATCGCTTGGCTATCGCGGCCATGTGCAATCAACTCATTGGCACTTGGCATATCAATACCGTACACGTTCGGGAAGCGAATTTCTGGTGCTGCTGACACCATAAACACTTTCTTCGCGCCAGAGTCACGAGCCATCTCAATGATCTGCTCAGACGTGGTGCCACGAACAATCGAATCATCCACAAGCAACACGTTCTTATCTTTAAACTCAGAGCGAATAGCGTTGAGTTTACGACGTACCGACTTCTTACGCTGCTGTTGACCCGGCATGATAAATGTACGGCCAACATAACGGTTTTTCACGAAACCTTGGCGATACGGTTTATCAATGGCTTGAGCGATCTGCAGAGCGATATCACATGACGTTTCTGGAATTGGGATAACCACGTCGATATCCAGATGAGAAAATTCGTTGCAGATACGTTCGCCAAGCTTTTTACCCATTTCAACGCGCGCGCTGTATACCGAAATCTTGTCGATGAACGAGTCTGGACGAGCAAAATAAACGAATTCAAAAATACATGGGTTTAGAGATGGTTTATCCGCACACTGCTGAGTAAACAACTCACCATCAAAAGTCACATAAATCGCTTCGCCCGGCGCAACATCACGCATGAAATCAAAACCAACGGCATCCAACGCAACCGATTCTGATGCCACCATGTATTCGGTGAAGCCGTTGACTTCACGCTTGCCCAAACACAGTGGACGAATTCCGTTTGGATCGCGAAACGCGACCATGCCGTGACCAATGATCATCGCACTTACAGCATAAGCGCCGCGAATGGTGCGATGCACGTTAGTCACTGCGCGAAACACATCTTCAGCGGTCACGTTGCCCTTAACGGTGTCAATTTCATGGGCCAAAACGTTAAGCAATACTTCAGAGTCCGACGTAGTGTTGATGTGACGACGGTCTTTATCAAACAACTTTTGACGAATGTCTTGAGCGTTGGTCAGGTTGCCGTTATGAGCGAGGGTGATACCGAAAGGTGAGTTTACGTAGAAAGGTTGAGCTTCTGAGGCACTTGAACTGCCTGCGGTAGGGTAACGAACGTGACCGATGCCGACCGTTCCTTGCAAGCGTTGCATATGTTTAGCCTCGAATACATCTTTGACTAAACCATTCGCCTTACGCAGACGAAAACGATTGCTTTCTATGGTACAAATACCCGCAGCATCTTGGCCACGATGCTGCAACACAGTCAACGCATCATAGATAGATTGGTTTACAGGCGTTGTGCCCACGATTCCGACAATACCACACATGTCCTAACCCTCGATTTGCGACATTTTTTCTGGCGCGCTAAATCGCGCCAGATAGGAAACTAGATGTTGCTTGCAAGTGTTCAAAGAATGGCGCAATGATTCGGCTAAACTCCGGAACCAACTGCGATCCTTTCCACCACTCAGTGTCTGGAAACGAAGTAAACGCATCCATAAAAAACAAAGCCGCAGAGACAATTAGAATGCCTCTTAGAGCGCCAAAGACAATTCCCAGCACTCTGTCTGTTCCAGACAAGCCCGTTTTCTGAACAAGCTGAGCTATCACGTAATTGACAATAGCTCCTACGATTAACGTAGCAACAAATAATGCTGCTATTGCGGCTCCGTTGCGAACCATGTCATCTTGAATATTGGAAAAGTACACCGCAAGTTTAGCGTAGTACTGGCTGGCAATAAAAAATGCCCCAAACCAAATAACTAATGACAGGGCTTCTTTAGCAAAGCCGCGAACTAAACTGATCAAAGCCGATAGGCCGACCACGCTCAAAATGACAATATCTAACCAATTCATGTTTATCTGCACATTCTAAGTTGCGCGCATTTTAACAGAAAAAATGCTGACGCAAACGTTTTCTTATGGGTTTAGAGGTTTAAATTTGAGCAATCGACCTTGAGCACCGGTGATTTTCTCTAATTCAGTAATCTGGCGTTCAAGCTTACTCTTTGAAATATCTGGACCAATAATCACTCGAGTAAAGCCATTCTCCAATTTTGTGTGCGCTTGATAACCGCGCTTTTGTAAGTCTTCAACCAAGGTCTTGGCGTTGTCAGCATTTTTCAGTGCCATCAATTGAATGATCCATCCAGAATCTTGGTAATCATTTCGTTCTGGCACCTCTTTGACTTCAACCGGCAAAGGTTTAGGCGCTTCCTGAGGTTGCTTTGTCACGCTCTTGGTAGGCGTTTTAGGCTCGACCGGTGGCTCAGGTTGAGAGTCAACAGTCACTTGCACCGGAGAATCCGGCAGCGCACTGGTGTCCTCTTCAGGCTCTAAAACTTCAAACGAAGCTTGATCTTGTTTGAGTTCAGGCTTGATCGGAATGCTGGCCAAGTCTTCTTGAAAATGTTTTTTCTGACCATCTAAAATATCCGGTAGCACGATCACACCGATCGCGACCAAAACAATCGTCCCAACCAAACGATTTTGAAACTTACTCGCCATTTATTCTCCTTGTTGCTGCCAGTATTCGAGAATTTCACCGACAGTGTGGAATGAACCGGCGACGATTATGACGTCGTCTTTGGCTGCATTTGTCAAAGCGGCTTTAAATGCCGTCACAGGCTTAGCAAACGCGATAAAATTATCGGTCAAATGTTCACACAACTCGCTGGCTTTGGCTGCTCGCGGACCGGTAAGTGACGCCACGTACCAAAACGAGGTAATCGGCTCAAGCTCAGCGAGCGTCGACTTGATGTCTTTATCATGCAACATGGCAATCACCATATGCACGGTCCGGTTTGGATATTGCTGAGCAATTTTTTCCGCCAAATAGTGCGCCGAATGCGGGTTGTGCGCGACATCAAATAGCACCACAGGGTCACGCTGAATCACTTGCATTCGCCCTGCAAGCCGAGCGTTTTTCAATCCATTAACGATATTAATATCGCTGATGTCGAGATCTGAACTGCCCAGCGCCATTAAAGCGGTCGCTGCATTCGGTAGTGGTAATTGAGGAATCGGTAAATCATCAAGGTTATAAGGGCCACTGTTCCATTGCCAAGTGGTCTCATTGACGATCTTGTAGTTGTATTGAATACCGACTTGATGAAGATCGGCGCCAATATCATCTGCGTGCGCGGCGACCGTACCCGGCGCCTGAGGCTGACCACAAATAGCCGGTTTACCGGAACGGAAAATCCCTGCTTTCTCATAGCCAATCACATTAATGTCGCTACCTAACCAATCAACATGATCAATTGCCAAGCTGGTAATAATTGAAACATCATGCTGCACGACATTGGTGGCATCAAGGCGCCCGCCTAGACCCACTTCCAGCAGTACCACATCAACCTTTTCGGTTTGAAAAATACGTAGCGCTGCCAAAGTGCCAAACTCAAACAAACTTAATGTGGTTTCGCCGCGCGCGCGCTCAACAAAATCAAATGCTTCAACATGTAGCTGATCCGCCGCGTCGACACCATTGATTCGCACACGCTCGTTATAACGGATTAAATGAGGCGAACTGTAAACACCGACTTTATAACCAGCATCGAGCAAGATAGCTTCCATTAAAGCGCAGGTTGAACCTTTACCGTTGGTTCCCGCAACCGTTATCGTAAAAGGTGCTGGTTTGGTTAAATTGGCTTGCTTAGCAACACGTTCGACGCGCTCTAAACCGAGATCAATGGAGGTGGAATGAATGGTATTTAAATAATCAAGCCACACCGCTAAAGAGGATGTGGCTTGGGGAGGTATAACGTTTTGACTCATCTAACTAGTAACCGAAATCTGCGGGCTGTCGTTAGTGTCTACTTTAACCTTTTTCGTCCGCTTCTGGTACAGTGTAGTTCTCTTCATTTGGAGAACTGTTCACAGAATCGACGACCGGTGAATCGTGATTGGTCATTTTCGCTAACAGGCCAGCAACGCGTTGACGCATTTCGCGGCGATCAACGATCATATCGATGGCACCGTGTTCTAATAAGAACTCACTACGTTGGAAACCTTGCGGCAAATCTTCACGCACAGTTTGCTCGATAACGCGACGTCCGGCAAAGCCGATCAAGGCTTTAGGTTCACCGATATTGATGTCACCTAGCATCGCCAAACTTGCCGATACACCACCCATGGTTGGGTCGGTCATGACCGAAATAAATGGTAGACCTTGAGCCGATAGGCGTTCAAGCGCAGCACTGGTTTTCGCCATTTGCATCAGCGACATAAGCGCTTCTTGCATACGCGCACCACCACTGGCTGAGAAACAAACCAGACCACATTTTTGCTCGATTGCTGCTTCAACAGCACGCACAAAACGCGCACCAACAACAGAGCCCATCGAACCGCCCATGAATGAGAATTCAAACGCACAAGCAACCACAGGCAAGCCGATAAGTTCGCCTTTCATTACGATCAGTGCATCTTTCTCACCACTGCTCTTTTGTGCAGCAGAGATACGATCTTTGTAACGCTTTGAATCTTTGAACTTAAGCTTATCTTGTGGCTCGAGTTCGTCGGCTAACTCGACACGATTTGCTTCATCTAGAAACGCTTCTAAACGACGACGGGCTTTCATTCGCATGTGGTGGCCACATTTAGGGCACACTTCTAAATTACGTTCTAGCTCCGCATAGTAAAGCACCTGTTCACAAGAGGTACATTTAGTCCATACACCTTCAGGAATGGACGCTTTACGTGAACTAACAATGTTGCTTTTCTCTAAAATCTTTTCAAGCCAACTCATGGAAGACCTTTTCTCTTAATTCTCTCTCGATTATCGAGAGATAAAAATTCTGAATTTACGCGTGGAGAATTAAAGCATATAAAATGCCAAGTGTAGACAAAAAACTGGTTGTACCTATTTCCTGTATTGATATCTCACACACTGGTTACTCAGACATTCAAACCCGAATTAGTTCAAATCGTCTGGTAAAAATAGTGGGCCCATCGCAACTTGAGGCAAACCAAATTCTTTCGGATAATCCACGTCCACTAAATATAGACCACCAGCTTTCGCCGTTGCACCAGCCAGTTTTCTATCTTTGGCGTGAAGTAACCAGTCTATCCACTCGGGCTCTTGCTCACCACGCCCGACGACTATAAGACTACCTACGATGTTTCGCACCATGTGATGAACAAAAGCGTTCGCTTTGATGTCCACCACAACATAATCCCCATGACGAGTCACATTTAAATGCATCACATTTCGCCAAGGACTTCGAGACTGACAGTGTACTGCACGAAATGAGGTAAAGTCATTTTCGCCCAGCAAATATTGTCCAGCTTGATGCATGCGTTCCACATTAAGATCACCGTGATAATGGCTCACGCCATTCGCCAGAATACCGGGTCTTAATGAGCTGTTAAAAATGATGTAACGATAGCGACGAGCAGTGGCAGAAAAACGCGCGTGGAATTCATCATCCACTTCTGTTGCCCAGCGAACGGCGATGTCATCTGGCATGTTGGCATTAACGCCCATCGTCCAGGCCACCATTTTTCTGGTTGCAGTCGTGTCAAAATGAACAACTTGCCCCGAGCCATGTACACCTGCATCGGTGCGTCCAGCACACTGCACTTCAACCTGATGATTGGCAACGATGCTCAGCGCTTTCTCAAGCTCTTCCTGAACACTTTTTACATCTCTTTGGCGTTGCCAACCAAAATACTGCGCGCCGTTATATTCAATGCCTAACGCTATTCTCATCTGTTACATCTCATTGAAAATGGGGCCAGAAGTATATACGTTATCAAACCTAATGATAAGGGGGCCTAAGCCCCCTTTTATTCTGGTTTATCGACCATAAATAGCATCAATTAAATTTTTAGCTTCGCGGCGAATCTCATCACTGCCATCGACAATCGCTTCTTCAAGCAGCTTAATTGCCCCTTTCGAATCGTTCATCTCGATGTAAATCTTGGCTAAATCAAGCTTACCCGCGGCTTCAGAATTGGCATCGATATCTTCGAAATTGCCAATATCACCAATAACATCAGGGAAGTCGGTAAGTCCTACATCAAGCTTGAGTTCATCATCGTCTAAAGCCCCTTGCTCATCTTGCTCAACTTCGGCCATCAATTCATCAATGGTTCGATAAGCAGGTTGAGCCGGTTCTTCGCTCGGTAGATTGTCTTGCTCACCCCAATCTTCATCTTGGACTTCTGGTTGCTCTAACTCAGCATCGCTCCAGATGTTTTGCTCTTCTTCCGGAATATCGTCAGAAATTTCAGCTTGTTGTTCTGGTGATAGATTGAAACCATTCCAATCCTCGCCACCCACTTCCAGCATCGCATCGAGATTCATCCCGGCGCTATCTGAAACTTCATCATCCATTGGGCGATTAAAATCAAACGAATGCTTAGACGGTGTTTCGTCGTGTAGCAGCTCGTTAAAGGTTTGTTCATCGTAGTTCTCAACAGGTTGAGGACCACTGCGAACCGGAGCTTCGCTCTGCGTTGAACTGGCTTCAAGTTGTTGCTCGATTTCTGGCTCAGCGCTGAGCTCTGGCTCTTCAGCTTCTTGGCTATCTTCCAGCGCTTGCTCTTCGCCGTACTCTGGAAGCTCAGTTTCATCAAGTGCAAAGCTTGGCTCGTCTTCAACCTTTGGCTCAGAACTGACTTCTGGCTCTGCAGCTTCTTGGCTATCTTCCAGAGCTTGCTCTTCGCCGTACTCTGGCAGCTCAGTGTCATCAAGTTCAAAGCTTGGTTCGTCTTCAACCTCTGGCTCAGAATTTAGTTCTAGCTCTCCAGTGCCTTGGCTATCTTCCAGCGCTTGCTCTTCTCCGTACTCTGGAAGCTCAGTTTCATCAAGCTCAAAG
>NZ_FNDD01000027.1 GCF_900100015.1 Vibrio xiamenensis
GATACTTTCGGTGGGACTATCACAACCAAGTGAACGTGATCTGGCTGAATATTTAATTCCAAGACTTCACAATCTTTTATATTGCACAAAATGTAGATCGAGCGGTAAAGCTCCTTACCTACATTACCTTTCAAGATCTTAAATCTATACTTCGGCGTCCATACTATGTGGTATTTACAACGCCAATATACATGTGATGAACTTCTGTAGTCGCCCATGTTTTTAGTTTCCTCTTACTTGTGGTGAATAAGAGACTTACTTCTAACATGGGCATTCCTTCGGGCAATAGCCCCAAGGGACAATCACCACCGCCCTAGGCGGTGGTTTAGAGCTGACAATAAAAAAGCTCGCCAATTGGCGAGCTTTTTTGATCGTGCTTTTGAACGTTGAGTTCGTGCAGCGCTTACAGAATAAAGCGGCTTAAGTCTTCGTCTTCGATAAAGCCGCCTAAACGTGCTTTCACGTAAGCCGCGTCAATCTCAAAGCTTGAGCCCGACTTATCGGTGGCATCGAACGAAATCTCGTCCATCAAACGCTCCATCACAGTGTGCAGGCGACGGGCACCGATATTTTCAGTGGTTTCGTTCACTTGCCATGCAGCATCAGCAATTTGCTGAATACCGTCGTCGGTAAAGCTAATCGTGACATCTTCTGTTTTCATTAGCGCTATGTACTGCTCAGTCAACGACGCTTTTGGCTCAGTCAAAATACGTTTGAAGTCATCAGACGACAGCGCATCCAGCTCAACGCGAATCGGTAGACGGCCTTGCAACTCTGGAATTAAGTCTGATGGACGCGCCACTTGGAACGCGCCTGAGGCAATAAACAGAATGTGGTCAGTGCGTACCATACCGTGTTTCGTCGAGACGGTGCTGCCTTCGATAAGCGGTAGCAAATCACGTTGCACCCCTTCACGAGACACATCAGGACCGGAGCTTTCGCCACGCTTACAGATCTTATCGATTTCATCGATAAACACGATGCCGTTGTTTTCAACGTTATAGATCGCTTGCTCTTTTAGCTCTTCTTGGTTAACCAATTTCGCCGCTTCTTCTTCCGTCAGCGCTTTAAACGCGTCTTTGATTTTCATCTTGCGTTTTTTCTTGGTGTCGCCCGCTAGGTTAGCAAACATACCTTGCAACTGGTTAGTCATCTCTTCCATGCCAGGAGGGGCCATGATTTCAACGCCCATTTGCGGCGCCGCGACTTCAATATCGATTTCTTTATCGTCGAGTTTGCCTTCACGCAACTTCTTGCGAAACGCTTGACGTGTAGATGATTGCTCATCGCTTTGCTCATTTTGGCCCCAAGCATCGCGCGCTGGCGGCAGCAGAGCATCCAAAATACGCTCTTCTGCTTGCTCTTCAGCGCGGAATTTCACTTTTTCCATCGCTTGCTGATGAGTCATTTTAACTGCTACGTCAGTGAGGTCGCGAATAATGGTTTCGACTTCCTTACCCACGTAACCCACTTCAGTAAATTTGGTCGCTTCGACTTTCATAAACGGCGCATTGGCCAATTTTGCCAAGCGGCGGGCAATTTCGGTTTTACCAACACCGGTCGGACCGATCATCAAAATGTTTTTTGGCGACACTTCGACACGTAAGCTCTCTTCAAGCTGCATACGGCGCCAGCGGTTACGCAGCGCAATGGCGACTGAACGTTTGGCGTTATCTTGGCCAATAATATGGCGATTCAATTCATGAACAATTTCACGTGGAGTCATTTCAGACATAGAGAATTCCTTAATTTAATTCGGTTAACGCTATCGGTTTATTTTTCAGCTGATTCAGCGTCTGTTTCTAGTTCTTCGATAGTGTGGAATTGGTTGGTGAACACACAGATATCACCGGCAATCTTGAGCGATTTCTCTGCGATTTCTCGCGCGTCTAATTCGGTATTTTCCAATAGGGCAATCGCGGCAGCTTGAGCAAAGTTACCACCAGAGCCGATCGCAATCAGATCGTTCTCTGGCTGCACAACATCACCGTTACCAGTAATGATCAGCGATGCCGTTTCATCGGCAACTGCCAATAGTGCTTCAAGTTTACGAAGCGCACGATCGCTGCGCCAATCTTTAGCCAGCTCGACCGCCGCTTTGGTAAGGTGGCCTTGGTGCATTTGCAATTTGCTTTCAAAACGCTCAAACAGGGTGAAGGCATCCGCCGTACCGCCGGCAAAGCCAGCCAATACTTTGTTGTTATATAGGCGACGCACCTTACGTGCATTGCCTTTCATGACTGTATTACCAAGAGAGACTTGGCCGTCACCGGCGATGACAACTTTATTATTACGGCGAACAGATACGATAGTAGTCACGTGGGAGCCTCTTTATTCGTTTCACTAGGGAGATAACGTTTATATGAGGATAGTGACCGTGAAATTCAAGGTGAGGATGTAGCGAGAATAAAAAAGCAAAGGCCAACAAGATTGCTGGCCTTTACATAACGATTACTGATTATCTTTCCAGATGGCACAAGGCTCGATCTTAGCGCGCTGAAGCTTGTGCTTATCGCGTTCCGCCTCACGTTTAAACTTGTAAGGCCCCAAAGTCACTCGATACCAACTGCTATTCTCTTTTTTGCGAATCTTGCTGGTTAAACCTTGGAAAGCAATATTGGCTTTGCGTTCTTCCGCTTGCGCCATGGTTTTATAAGCGCCGCACTGCATGATGTACGGAATTTCAGAAACCACTTGTTCCTTCGCTTTAACCTCAATTTCGCGATTCGGCAGAGAATCGACATAATCCCATTTCTCTTGCGGAGGCGTTGGTATGACTTCTTGAGGTTTAGGTTTTGCTGGCGCAACGGGCACAGTTTCTACTTCTTGCACCGCAGGTTTCGGCGGCTCAGGGTCATTACCGAGAATATACAATCCATAGCCAAATACCCCAACGAGTGCCACGGCAATCAATCCACTGCGCCATGGTTTACGCCCTGGTGCGGATTTTTTTGCAGGCTTTTTTGCCGGAGTGCCGCGACCACGCTTTACATAATCTTTATTTGCCACTGTCGTACATCAACAATTAAATACATAGTCCGATATGGTAATGCAGAATACGAAAGGATGACAGCTTTGAAATGGAAGCGGCGCGTTAAATCATTTCGCGCCGCTGGTCAATTTAGACTAAACGAGGGGGAGCGGCGCTTTCTCGTACTACCAGTTGAGTTTCGAGCAAACGCGAGCCGGCACGAACATCGTGGCCGCGCAGCAACTCAAGCATCATCAGCATGGCTTGACGTCCAATCTCATAGCGAGGTTGAGAAATGGTGGTTAACGGTGGATCGCAATACTGCGCGTATTGAATATCGTCAAACCCAACAATCGAGAGATCTTGCGGAATGCGTAATCCAAGTTTCTTCGCCTCTTGAATCGCCCCTATTGCCATCGAATCGTTATGACAGAACACCGCTGTCGGCGCTTCAGGCAGAGCCAGCAATTGACGAATCGCCTTCGCTCCATCTTCAAAGCTAAAGTTCCCATGGAACGTGTAACTCGGATTCATCGTGATGCCCGCACGGCGCAGCGCCTGCTGGTATCCTTGATGGCGGAACTGGCACAAGGCTGCGGTTTCCGGACCAGAGATCTGTGCGACGCGTTTATGCCCCATCTGGGTTAAATAGTTAACCGCTTCAAATGCTGAAGTAAGGTTATCAATATGCACGGTCGGCAACTCCAGCTCAGGTGCAAATTCACACGCCATCACCATAGGTGGAAGGTTTTTTTGTTCCGGCTTACTGACATCAAACGGTAAGTCGGTACCCAAAAGCAACATGCCATCTGCCTGTTTGGTAAAGACCAAATTCACAAATGAACTCTCACGCTTTCGTTGCTGTCCGCTGTCGCCAAGCAGAACGATATAACCATGTTCCATGGCGGCATCTTCAATACCACGAATGATTTCAGTGAAATAGGGATCACAAATATCCGGAATGATCGCAATGATCGTTTTGGATTCGTTTCGGCGCAAGTTGCGCGCCAAAGAATTTGGTGAATAACCAGCTTCCAGTACGGCGTCTTCGACTCGTTTACGCGTTGCTGAAGACACTTTTTCAGGATTCATCAACGCTCTAGATACGGTCGCGGTTGAGACTCCTGCTAGCTGGGCAACATCCTTCATTGTCGCCATAAAAAAATAACCCTCTCAATTCCTTTACTGTAGCCAAGACGCTACTCTTTTAGATATACATTCTGCTGATGAACTAAAGCTCATTTCTTATATTAACTTAATTGCATTACGAAAACGTTTACCTTATTCATAAGAATGAATAACAAAGTTTACAGAACATAGTTTATTCATTTCGAAACATAAAGTTACGGCTAGATTAACAAAAAAGGCAGTTTATTGGTGATTAACATCACAAATAAATGAAAAATGGTGACAAGTCTTTTAATTGATACGCCCACAATGCCGCTAATGCACCACGCACAGTTAACGCTGTTAACACCTACGCGGCTTACCATTAACTCAAGTCTTGCGGCTCAATATCCATCGACCAACGCACTTTTTTCGCATTCGGCAGCATCTGAATCACAGGCTTGGCGCTATTTAATAGTTTTTGCATCACTGGCCGAGATTGAGTCTGGACTAACAGTTGCCAGCGATATTTCCCTGCTCGCTTGGCAACCGGTGATGGGGTTGGCCCCAGCACCATACAACCTTGTTCAAAGACCGGGTTGATTTCCAAAGTTTGCCGCACTTGGCGTAAAAAGTCTTCCACTAACGCCGACTGATTCGCTTCGGCTTTGAACAGAGTCAAATAAGAAAATGGCGGCAGCGCGGCAACCTTGCGCTCACTGAGCGCCGATTCGGCAAAATGGCGATAGTCCTTTTCGAGTAACGCTTGTAGCAGGCTATGTTCTGGATGGTGAGTTTGCAAAATCACTTCGCCGGGTTTACTTGCGCGTCCGGCTCGCCCTGCAACCTGAATAAACAACTGCGCCAAACGCTCCGAGGCGCGAAAATCACTACTATATAAAGAGCCATCAACATCCAGTAGCGCCACCAGCGTCACATCTGGAAAATGGTGGCCTTTGGCCAGCATCTGAGTACCGATCAGAATCTGATATTCGCCTTTGCGAATCGACTCCAAAGCCGTTTCTAAACTGCCTTTACGCCTCGTGCTGTCACGGTCAATACGAATCGCTTTGTATTCAGGAAACAGCTCAGCAAGCTTAGCTTCGAGCTGCTCAGTACCAACGCCGACGGTGACTAAGTGAGTCGAACCACAACCTTGGCATTGGTGAATCACTGGCTGCTGAGAACCACAATGATGGCAACGAATTTCATTACTGGCGTGATGATAGGTGTAATAAGCATCACAGCGCTGACACTCGGCAATCCAGCCACATTCATGGCACATCAAAGCCGGAGAAAAACCGCGACGGTTTAAAAACAGCATCACCTGATTACCCGCGACAAGATGACGACGCATTTCGGCAATCAAAGGCGCCGAAAGCCCGCTATCAAGATATAAGCCTTTAATATCGAGCACTTTATTGGTGGTTGGCAGCGCATTACCCGCTCGCTGGGTCAAAGTAAGATGATGATATTTACCGCTTTGTGCATTGTAGAGTGTTTCGAGCGCCGGCGTCGCTGAGCCGAGCACCACAGGTATGTTCTCTTGGTTGGCGCGCATTACCGCTACATCGCGAGCATGATAACGCAGACTGTCTTGCTGTTTATAAGAGGCGTCATGTTCTTCATCGACAATAATGATGCCGAGATTGGCAAACGGCGTCATCAGCGCCGATCGTGTACCAATAATAATGCCTGCCGATTTATCTTTGGCTGCCAACCAAGCATTAAGCCGCTCGGTGTCATTTAATCCGGAATGCACCACTTCCACTGGCACGGTAAAACGTTTTTTAAATCGGTTGATAGTTTGCGGAGTTAAGCCGATTTCAGGCACCAGAACCAGCGCTTGCTGACCACGCTCAAGTACCGGCTTAATCAGATTAAGGTACACCTCGGTTTTTCCCGATCCCGTCACCCCTTCGAGCAGGTAGCAACCAAATTCTCGTTGACTATTGACCGACGCGATAGCGACCGCTTGCTCTTGGTTAAGTTTCGGTTTCTCAACTTGAGCTTCGACCTCAACTGGCCAAACAGCTCGCTGCGGCTTCTTTTCATGACGGCTGATCCAGCCTTTATCGCTCAAAGTTTTGAGCACCGAACTTGACACTTCAGCATCGATAAAAGCTTGCTGAGTCAACGGCCCGGATGCCAGCATTTGCATCACTTTGGCTTGCTGTACTGCGCGGCCAAAGCCTTGCATCAATTGATTTTTGCCGCTTTCTGTAACCTGCCACTCAATCACGCTGGCCCACTCAGCGGCTTTGCCTTTACGCAGCGCGCTTGGCAATGCATTACTTAGGGTATCGCCAAGCGGATATTGATAATACTGGCTGCACCAACGCAGCAGTTTATACAGCGGTTCGGGCCACAGCGGCGCATTGTCCAGCACTTGATAGAGCGGTTTTAATTGATTGGCGGCAAAGCTTGAGTGATCACTCAATTCCACCACAATCCCCACCAGTGTTTGGCGTCCAAACGGCACTGACACACGCCCACCAACCACAGGTTTGGCCGTGGCAGGAATGGTGTAGTCAAACAGTTTATCCAAAGGAACAGGTAACGCGACACGCGCAATGGCAGGCTGCATAAAAACGGCTAACTCTCGGTTTCTGGTAACAAAACACAGTTTAATCGATCGCTGTGCCAGTTAATAGCCACTCACTACATCACAAGGTTATCTCGCCTCAAAACTAAAATGGCGAAAAAAGTAGCAAACAATCACTGCAAAGCTATTGATTCGCGAACTCGGAAACATTACTATACTGCGCCTTGATGATATGGCTTATTCGTTTGATCGAGCAGCGGTATCTCAGCATATAAATTGTTAACTACGTGTGGTGTCCGGCACAGATTCGGATAGCGACACGGCCTAATTTGAGGTTCTCCCATGAAAACTGGTATCCACCCAGAATACAAAGCAATTAAAGCAACTTGTTCTTGCGGAAACGCTTTTGAGTTCAACTCAACGCTAGACAAAGAAGCTATCCACCTAGACGTGTGTGACAAATGTCACCCATTCTACACTGGTAAACAACGTATCGTTGATACCGGTGGTCGTGTTGACCGCTTCAACAAGCGTTTCGGCGCACTATCAAGCAAGAAGTAATTTTTACCTCTTCGCTGATAACAAAAAGGACGCTCAGGCGTCCTTTTTTGATCTCTGCACTTAGGGTTTATGCCGCAAACGTCGGCAAAAATACACGTTACAATACGACATCTGGTCTTATCTCCCCAAATTTTCGTGCTTTGACTGATCTAAGTCAGCTTTACATCTAGGCAGCCCGAAAAGCATACATTACACTAATATTTCCCCCAACAAATGAGCATTTAACTTATGTCTGATGACACCCAAGCGTTATCACCGGAAGAACAATTCCGCCAACAGGCCCTTGATTACCACGCAAAGCCAACGGCAGGTAAAATCTCCGTTGAACTGACCAAACCTGCCAACTCTGCGCATGATCTCGCGTTGGCCTATAGCCCAGGCGTGGCTGAACCTGTTCGTGAAATCGCTCAGAACCCAGACACAGTTTATCGCTACACAGCAAAAGGCAATATGGTTGCAGTGATCTCAAACGGGACTGCAATTCTTGGTCTAGGGAACTTAGGACCACTGGCTTCAAAACCAGTAATGGAAGGGAAAGCACTTCTGTTCAAGCGATTTGCTGGCTTGGATTCGATTGATATTGAAGTCAAACACCGCACCATCGACGAGTTCGTCGATACCGTTGCAAACATCGCTGACACCTTTGGCGGTATCAACTTAGAAGACATCAAAGCACCCGATTGTTTTGAGATTGAAAAGCGTCTTATCGAGCGCTGTGACGTGCCAGTGTTCCACGATGACCAGCACGGTACTGCAATTGTGACTGCAGCAGGCATGTTGAATGCCATTGAACTGCAAGGCAAAAAACTCGAAGAGTCGACTATCGTCTGTTTAGGTGCAGGCGCTGCAGCGGTCGCGTGTATGGAGCTACTGATCAAATGTGGCGCGATGCGTGAAAAGATCTACATGCTGGATCGCAAAGGCGTGATCCACACTCGTCGTGACGATCTCAACGAATACAAACAGCTGTTTGCCAATAACACTGACAAACGCACGCTAGAAGACGTGATTGAAGGTGCGGATTTGTTCCTCGGTGTTTCTGGCCCGAACCTAATGCCAGCTGAAGCATTGAAACTGATGGCGGACAAACCTGTGGTATTTGCATGTTCAAACCCAGATCCTGAAATCAAACCTGCGCTGGCTCACGAAGTTCGCGATGATTTGATCATGGGTACTGGCCGCAGTGATTACCCGAACCAAGTCAACAATGTGCTGTGTTTCCCATTCATCTTCCGCGGTGCGCTTGATGTTCGCGCCAGTGAAATTAATGATGAAATGAAACTGGCCGCAGTTGATGCGATTCGTCAACTTGCCAAAGAACCGGTTCCAGAAGAAGTGTTGCAAGCTGCGGGCGTCACCAGCCTAAGCTTTGGCCGCGATTACATCATTCCAAAACCAATGGACAAACGCTTGCTACCACGCGTTGCTCGCGCCGTTGCTCAAGCTGCGGTTGACTCTGGCGTCGCGCGCATCGATATGCCTGAAGGCTACATGCAAGACTAAACCAGAATGAGGCTGGATAATTCACATCCAGGTGTCACACAAACAAAAAGGTTGGCATTAAGCCAACCTTTTTTTATATCTGTCATAAGCGATATTGAATCAATATCGAAAACTTACTCTTCGTCGTACGCTTCGAACTCAATACCCATTTCAGTCATGATTTTCTTCACTTCTGCTGGAATATCGTCTGGGCGGTCTTTACGCAAATCTTCATCCGTTGGCAGTGGTTGCCCCGTGTAAGCATGCAGAAACGCTTCGCACAATAGCTCACTATTGGTGGCGTGGCGCAGATTGTTGATCTGACGGCGAGTACGTTCGTCAGTCAATACTTTAAGCACTTTCAAGGGGATAGAAACGGTAATTTTTTTTACTTGCTCACTTTTTTTGCCATGTTCAGCGTATGGGCTAATGTAATCCCCATTCCAGTCTGCCATTGCGCACCTTCATCAAAGTTATTGGATTCGTTTAAGGCTTACAATTTTAGCGGCTTTTAAGGCTATAAGCAAAGACATATAGACGTCTAGAAGTGTTGACGTCTCATTTTTAGCAAAGTAAAGTGTGGGAATTAAGGAATTGGAATGTTTTGCAGCGCAGATTTAGAATAAAAATCGCCCAGCAATGCTCACTCTATAACCTATCGGTTACCATGTATAGCGCATTCCCATTAACAAGTCATTCTGTTCGCAAGGAAATCCTATGAGTACTCACAAACCTGCCACAATTGCGGTAAGAACCGGAATTGAATCCGACACTCAACACCATGCAGTTGTGCCACCGATTTATCTGTCGACCAACTATGGTTTCCCTGCGTTTGGCGAAGTACCTAAATACGATTACACCCGTTCGGGCAACCCAAATCGCGGTCTGCTTGAGCAAGCTCTGTATGAATTGGAATCCGGCAGCGGCGCTGTGGTGACCAACTGTGGTACATCAGCCCTCAACCTTTGGGTTTCTGCCTTCATTGGCCCAGACGACCTGATTGTGGCGCCGCACGACTGTTACGGCGGTACTTATCGCCTGTTTAATACCCGCGCTCAAAAAGGCGATTTTAAAGTCGAGTTTGTCGATCAATCCAACCCAACAGCTTTTGACGCCGCGATTGCCAAAAAGCCAAAACTGATTTTGTTGGAGACCCCATCAAACCCGCTAGTGCGCGTGGTCGATATCGCCGAAACCTGCAAGAAAGCGCAACAAGTTGGCGCTTTGGTCGCGGTCGATAACACCTTTTTGACACCTGTGTACCAAAAGCCATTAGAGCTCGGCGCCGACTTTGTGATTCACTCCACCACCAAATTTATTAACGGTCATTCCGACGTGATTGGCGGCGTGGTGATCGCCAAAGATGCGGAACACGCCGAGAAACTCGCTTGGTGGGGCAACTGTATCGGCGCAACCGGCACACCGTTTGACAGCTATTTGACTCTGCGCGGTATTCGCACCTTAGGCGCTCGTATGCGCGTTCACGAAGAGAGCTCGCAGCAGATTCTGCAATATCTACAGACTCAACCACTGGTGGGCGCAATTTTCCATCCAAGCCTGCCTCATCACCCAGGCCATGACATCGCGAAAAAACAGCAGTCAGGCTTTGGCTCAATGCTGAGCTTTGAATTTGCTGGCAGCTACGAACAGCTCAAAACCTTCGTCAGCAACCTCAAACTGTTCTCGCTAGCGGAATCACTAGGCGGCGTGGAAAGCTTAATTTGCCACCCAGCAACCATGACGCACCGCGCCATGGGAGAAGCAGCACTGGCAGAAGCTGGCGTATCACATCAATTGCTACGCCTATCTGTCGGCCTTGAAGATGCCGAAGATTTGATTGCCGATTTAAACCAAGCCTTTACTCTTTCTAAGGAGGGGTGTTAATGACCCACCCTCGTCAGTTACATAAATTTGGTGGCAGTAGCCTAGCCGATCCGGAATGCTACCGTCGTGTCGCCAATATTTTGAAGCAGTACTCTGGCAGTGATGATCTAATTGTTGTCTCGGCGGCGGGTAAAACCACCAACCGCCTGATTGAATTTGTCGATGCGCTCAACAAAGATGGCCGTATTGCCCATGAAGTGTTGCAATCTCTGCGTCAGTATCAATCTGAGCTGATCACCGAATTGCTTGAAGAGCAGCAACAAGAAACGCTACTTGCGACCTTAAACGACGAGTTCACTACTTTAGGTGAACTCACCGCCCCGTTTACTCAAGAGCAGCGAGCCGCGGTGCTCGGCCACGGCGAAGCGTGGTCAGCACGTTTGCTGGCAGCGCTACTCAACCAAATGGGCTTGGCGAGCATCGCTCAAGACTCGCGCTCCTTTTTACGTGCAGAAACTGGTACCCAACCTGAAATTGACCAAGGTGCGTCATACCCGCTGCTAAAAGAAATTTTGGCTCAGCATTCACAGCGCCGAGTTGTGATCACAGGCTTTATGGCACAAAACACTCAAGGCCATACTGTACTGCTGGGACGCAACGGCTCTGACTACTCCGCAACCATTATCGGCGCGTTGGCGCAAGTCGCACAGGTAACAATTTGGAGTGACGTTGCCGGGGTTTATAGCGCCGACCCACGAATTGTTTCTGAAGCTTGCCTGCTGCCTTTGCTACGCCTAGATGAAGCCAGCGAGTTAGCACGCTTAGCGGCACCAGTGCTGCATAGTCGCACCCTACAACCTGTGGCGCAGAGCGCGATGGATTTACACTTGCGTTGTAGCTATCAGCCAGAATCTGGCTCGACGCGCATTGAGCGCGTATTGGCATCTGGACGCGGCGCGAAAATCATTACCTCGTTGGATGACGTGCTACTGATCGAACTGAATTTCTCCGCAGGCCATGATTTCGCTCGTCACCAACAAGATGTTTTGGCGTCACTGAAACGTGCGCAGTTGCAGCCACTGGCGTTTGAAGCGCAAAGCGATCAGCATATTCTGCAGCTCGCTTATACCGCTGAAATCGCCAGCGGTGCACTGAGCTTTTTGCAAGATAGCGCCACCGAAGCTGAGCTAAAGCTCAAAGAAGGTTACTGCTTAGTCGCCGCAGTAGGCGCAGGCGTGACCAAAAACCCGCACCACTGCTACGGCTTCTATCAACAACTGAAAAATGCACCGGTTGAGTTCATCTCAGAAACCGAATCATCGCTGAGTCTGGTCGCGGTGCTACGCACTACGGACACTCAAGCGCTGGTCGACGGCATTCACACTCAGCTGTTCCAAGCTCAGAAACGCATTGCCATCGCTTTGTGTGGCAAAGGCAACATCGGCTCAAGCTGGTTAAAACTGTTCAACGAGCAAAAGCCCGAGCTGGAAAAGCGTCACGGTATGAACTTTGAGCTGGTCGCCGTCGTTGGCAGCGATAGATACTGGTTTAACGAGCAAGGCATCGACGTTTCCAGCATTGATAGTCAGTTTGACGATGAGTCAGTCAGCTATGAAGGCAGTGACTGGATCGAAAAAGTTGGCGCCCTGCAAGATTACGATGACGCAGTAGTGCTTGATGTGACTGCCAGTAAAGAACTGGCAAGCCGCTATCTCGAAATTGCCGAGCAAGGCATGCACCTGATTTCGGCCAACAAAGTGGCAGGCTCTGCATCTGGTGAGTACTACCACCAAGTGCAAGATGCGTTTGCCAAAATCAACCGCCACTGGCTGTACAACGCCACGGTAGGCGCTGGGCTGCCGATCAACCACACAGTGCGCGATCTGCGAGAAAGTGGTGATGACATTGTCGCGGTATCCGGTATTTTCTCAGGGACCTTATCTTGGCTGTTTCAGCAATACGATGGTAGCGTCCCATTTGCCGAATTGGTGGATTTGGCGTGGCAACAAGGCCTTACCGAACCGGACCCACGCCAAGATCTCGATGGTTCCGACGTCATGCGTAAACTGGTGATTTTGGCGCGCGAATCAGGGCTGACGCTTGAACCTGAGCAAGTCAAAGTCGAATCACTAGTGCCCGACGAGCTAATTGAACTGTCATTGGATGATTTTCTCGATAACAGCCAACTGCTCAGTGAGCGTCTGGCGGAGCGCTTGGAAAAAGCGCAACGCGAAGAGAAAGTACTGCGCTATGTCGCGCGCCTTGAGAAAAACGGTCAAGCCAGCGTTGGTGTCGAAGCGCTCGATAAAGAGCACGCACTGGCCAACCTTTTGCCGTGTGACAACATCTTCGCTATCGAAAGTAAGTGGTACAAAGATAATCCGCTGGTCATTCGCGGCCCGGGGGCTGGGCGCGAAGTCACTGCTGGCGCGCTTCAATCAGACCTTAACCGCCTGGCAGGCATGCTTTAAGCTTACCTCGTGCACATCATTGACGGTAAATCTGCTCTTGCTGAGCAGTGCTACTTCAGCCACCACACTTAAGACGGTTTGGTGGCTGTTTTTTCTCTGCAGTTTTCACTTTATACAAAGCCCTATATGCTTGTGGTTATGTCTGTTTTTCAAAACGCCGTCTCATATTGAGCATTACTCATTATTAACTTGAGAAAAATTCATGTTGAGATAGTTGACATTAAAACCTATTCAAGACATTCTCTGGACATATAGACGTCTAAACGTCAGAAATGGAATCACGCTAAATTTTGTGGTTGGTCACCACGGGAGAGAAAAATGGGATACACGCACGCAGGGCACATTGATGCCCTAAACCAGAACATCGCTGAGTTATCAGACAACATCAATGTGTCATTTGAGTTTTTTCCACCGAGCAGCGAAAAGATGGAAGAAACCCTGTGGAATTCAGTGCATCGCCTAAAGACACTGCAACCGAAATTTGTTTCGGTGACTTACGGTGCAAACTCTGGCGAGCGTGACCGCACTCACTCGATCATCAAAGAGATCAAAGCACAAACCGGGCTAGTCGCAACACCACACCTAACCTGTATTGACGCCAGTCGCGAAGAGCTGATTCAAATCGCCGATGACTACTGGGCAAACGGCATTGAAAGCATCGTTGCGCTGCGTGGTGATATTCCTCCTGGCGGCGGCGCTCCTGCAATGTATGCCTCTGACTTGGTTGAGCTTCTGAAATCACGCCATAACTTTGATATTTCCGTGGCTGCATTTCCAGAAGTCCATCCGGAAGCCAAAAGCGCCCAAGCCGATCTGCTGAACCTAAAACGTAAAGTTGATGCTGGTGCTAGCCGCGCGATTACTCAGTTCTTCTTTGATGTCGAAAGCTATCTACGTTTTCGTGACCGCTGCGTTGCGGCAGGTATTGATGTGGAAATTGTTCCAGGAATTCTGCCGGTATCGAACTTCAAACAAGCCTCGCGCTTTGCGGCGCAAAACAACGTTAAAGTTCCAGGTTGGATGGCTCGCCAGTTTGAAGGTTTAGACGACGACCCGACCACTCGTCAACTCGTCGGCGCCAGCCAAGCCATCGATATGGTGCGAGTACTAAGCCGTGAAGGAGTGAAAGATTTCCACTTCTATACCCTAAACCGTGCAGAAATGACTTACGCGCTGTGCCACACCCTTGGCGTACGACCAAAAGCCTAAGCGTAGCTCCCTCTCCTAAGCAAAAAAACGCCAACGATAATGTTGGCGTTTTTTATGTTCTCAAGATCCGTGTTAACCTTAAGCCGTCTGATTGGCGACCACTTACAAACAACACATCACTTCAAACCAATTATTCGACTTCTTCCATCTTGCCAAGCAAGCCACGAATGCGCTCTTGCCATGCATTGTGTTCTTGTTGAACTTGCTGAGCTTTTTGCTCTAGTGCTTCACGGCTGTTGCGTAGCTCTTGCGCTTCGCTAACCAGTTTCGCTTTCTCTTCTTTTAGCTCTTCAACTTCCATTTGCAGCAGGGCAATGGTGTCCACTGCAGTTTGGATTTTTGCTTCTAATTGCTCTAGTACTTCAAAAGACATGTTCGTCTACCCTTAATATCATTCGGTTTAGTGTCGCCTTGCGTTCATTCTACTTAGCCAGCACCTTGGACACACGCGCTATATTTGCAAATGCGTGCTATTCGGCTAAAAAAACAACGCTATTTGACACGATTTTGACCTGAATTGGTTTTTTCCTTCTCCGTCACCACTTTAAAAGCTTGCTTTGAATCACTTCAAGTCCCTTTGTTGCAAAAAAATCAATCTCGATAATCGGATATGATAAAATCCTAGCAGTTTTATTTTTCCTTTTGGTTGATGAATTTTTGGAGTCCGCACATGAAGCGCGATTTAGCAATGGCCTTTTCTCGAGTAACGGAAGGAGCCGCGTTAGCAGGGTATAAATGGTTGGGTCGTGGCGACAAGAACGCCGCCGATGGTGCCGCAGTTGAAGTGATGCGCACGCTGCTCAACAAAACCGAGATCCAAGGCGAGATCGTTATCGGTGAAGGTGAAATTGACGATGCACCTATGCTGTACATCGGCGAACAAGTCGGTATTGGCGGTGACGAAGTCGATATCGCGGTTGACCCTATCGAAGGGACACGCATGACCGCAATGGGCCAATCCAACGCGTTGGCGGTGTTAGCAGCGGGCGAGAAAGGCAGCTTTCTCAAAGCGCCGGATATGTACATGGAGAAACTGGTCGTCGGTCCTGGCGCCAAAGGTTGCATCGACTTAAACAAACCTCTCAAAGAAAACCTTGAGAACATCGCTAGTGCGCTGAACAAATCTCTAGATACCCTCGTGGTAGTAACTTTAGCTAAACCGCGTCACGACAAAATCATCGCCGAAATGCAAGCCATGGGCATTCGCGTGTTTGCAGTGCCAGACGGTGATGTCGCGGCCTCGATTCTAACCTGTATGCCAGATAGCGAAGTTGATGTGATGTACTGCATTGGCGGAGCGCCTGAAGGTGTTGTATCAGCGGCGGTCATTCGCGCCCTTGACGGCGACATGAACGCTCGCTTACTGCCGCGCCAAAAAGTCAAAGGCGAAACCGACGACAACCGCATTCACGGCGCCAACGAAATCAAACGTTGTAAAGAGATGGGCGTCACCCCTGAAGTGGTGCTCAAGATGGAAGATATGGCGCGTAGCGACAACGTCGTATTTGCAGCAACCGGTATTACCAAAGGCGATTTGCTTGATGGCATTACCCGTAAAGGTAATATCGCCACCACAGAAACGCTGGTGATTCGTGGTCGATGCCGTACGATTCGTCGCATCAAATCCATTCACTACCTCGATCGCAAAGATCCAGAAGTGCTGGACTTAATTCTTTAGAGCATAACGGGGGATGACTGCTGTCATCCCCCGAACGCGAGTAACCTTGTACTCTAGCGTCACCCTGCACTTGTATCAGGGTCTAGCTCTTCACTGACACCAAGATTCTGAATCGGCGCTTCGCGGGTTCAGAATGACAATTATTGAGTTCGACGAATAACTACGCGATGGCCCTGATCGGCTTGTTCAAAATCAATAAAGTTATCGATAGCATCCAGCGCGTCTTCTTGGTGGTGAGTGACATACAACAACTGAGTTAAATTGGCACTTGCAATGCGATTGAGCGCAAACAGAACCAATTTACGATTGAGGTAATCCAAACCTTGGTATGGCTCGTCAAGAATCAGCAATGCCGGCTGTTTAATCAGCGCCCGTCCGATTAACAACAGACGTTGCTGACCATAATCGAGGGATTTAAATCCGGTCTTTTCTTGATGGCTCATTTCCAGAACTTGCAGCCATTGGCGCGCCAACTGCACTTGTTTCGTGCTTGGTTTTTCATACAAACCGATCGAATCAAAAAAGCCTGATAGAATGACATCGAGCGCACTACAGTTAACTCGATACTGCAAGTGCAGAGAAGACGACACCACGCCGATACGCTTTTTGACTTGCCAGATACTTTCCCCACTGCCACGCTGCATGCCGAGCACTTGAATATCATTGCTATAACATTGCGGATGATCGCCAAGAATCAAACCAAGCAGAGTGCTCTTGCCGCATCCGTTCGGGCCGCGAATTTGCCAGTGTTCGCCGCGACGAATTTGCCAATTCACATTATCAAAAATCAACCCGTCGACATATTCGACTTTCACTTGGTTCATCGCCACCAAAGGATCAGGCACCTCTGCCTGCTCAGTTTGCATCGCCACCAGCTCAACAATCGCTTCACTTTGGCTACTTGATAGCGCTCGAAGCTGCTGCATTAATGGATGGTCGACAAACTGCGTTTTTGACAGCTTCTGATCCAGCTGAGTGGCACCAAACAGCGCCACGTGAGTGATGCAGTCGGGCAGCTCATCTTCTCGTGAAGTGATCACCACCAGCTGCATAGTTTGCGCGCATTGGTTTAGAAGTTCGGTTAAGGCTTTACGATGAGCAATGTCGAGGCCAGAATAAGGCTCATCTAAAATCAGCATCTCTGGCTTTTGCGCCACTGCACGAGCCAGCATCACGCGACGGGTTTCACCAGTCGATAACTGACGAAATGGTCGAGTGCGCAGAGCCTGCAAATCGGTTTGCGAAAGTAGCGGCTCAAGTGCCTCTTGGGTCGCTCCGGCGGCGAGAATTAGCTCTTCAACCGTTGAACCATAATCGATGTGGTCTTGGAAATCGGTTTCCTCTTGCGCCAACTCCTGCTCAAGTAATTGCTGCTGCAAGGCAAGCGAAACACATCCAATTCGCGATGGAACATCACTCATCTCACCACTATCAACCAACACTTGACCACTAAGAATATCAACCAGAGCAGAGATACAATGGCTATGAGCACTAAACACTGCCCAATGCTCTGAGGGCGCGAGATGCCAGTCCTCTATCGTCAATGACATATCGCCTTTTTTATATCCTAGCCCTTTGATCTTCATCTGCTTTCCCTAGTTGATTCGCCTCGTTCCATAGTGCATCAATGATGATGAAATTGCTACGTCGCCCGAAGAATAGCACTTCAATTCCAAGCCTCGACTCGCCCAAGATAACGACAATATTCAATCAAGTTGCGCTGTTCATGTTTTATTAATCCTGCGCTGACAAAATAAGTTATATATTCAGCACAATAATAAAAGCAGTGAGGATAATCATTCAGTTATACGCATTGTCGACGCTTGATATGCGGCATGTTTGATTCACTGTTCTCCCTTGTAACCAACAGGAAGAAGCCTATGACGATTCGAAAACTTTTCGCTCGAGTATTCTCATATATCTTTTATGCGCTGGCGGGGCTGGTGATTATTTCTAGTTTCTTTTCCGCCTATCAGCTTTATATTCACGGCGAAGACTTAACCGAAGTGATCATTAAAATCATTAACTCAAACATCATCGCTATTGCGGTGTTTGAACTGGCCATGGTGATCAATAAAGAGTATGGCGATGAAGATCAGCATGATGTGGTGGTTTTGCTGCGCCGTACACTGCCGCGCTTTATCGGTACCGCTTGTGTGTCGCTCGCTCTTGAAGGGCTTATCATGGTGATCAAATACAGCCAGATGGAGCTAGCCGGAAATTTAATGTACCCGGTGGCGATTATCGCTAGCGCCGCATTCTTGCTGATCGCTCTAGGCGTATTTCTTAAATATGTGCCGGACCCAGAACAAACAGACCTTCTCGAAAGCAACCAATAGGCATAAAAAAACCGCGCCTAATGGCGCGGTTTGCTGTTTTGCTACGCAGTGGCTAGCAATGAGGGATGATCACATCATGCCGCCCATGCCACCCATACCGCCCATGCCACCCATATCAGGCATTGCAGGGCCATCTTTTTGCGGTAGGTCAGTAACCATAGCTTCCGTTGTGATCATTAGACCAGCAACCGATGCGGCAAATTGTAGTGCGCTACGAGTCACTTTAGTTGGGTCAAGGATACCCATCTCTAGCATATCGCCGTATTCGCCTGTCGCTGCGTTGTAGCCGTAGCTACCTTCGCCAGCTTTCACGTTGTTGGCAACAACAGAATCTTCGTCACCCGCATTTTTGGTGATCTGACGGATTGGCGCTTCCATTGCACGAAGGGCTACGCGAATACCAACGTTTTGCTCTTCGTTATCACCAACTAGGTCAGCCACTTTTGAAGCCGCGCGAATCAGTGCAACACCACCGCCCGCAACCACGCCTTCTTCAACGGCTGCGCGAGTCGCGTGCAACGCATCTTCAACGCGGTCTTTCTTCTCTTTCATTTCAACTTCAGTTGCTGCGCCAACTTTGATAACCGCAACACCGCCAGCTAGCTTAGCTACGCGTTCTTGAAGTTTCTCTTTGTCGTAGTCAGAAGTCGCTTCTTCGATCTGTTGACGAATTTGCGTCACACGACCTTGAATCATGGTTTCTTCACCAGCACCGTCGATAACCGTAGTGTTTTCTTTGGTGATCGTTACACGTTTCGCTTGGCCAAGATCTTCAAGTGCCACTTTTTCAAGCTCAAGACCGATCTCTTCTGAAATCACAGTACCGCCAGTTAGAATCGCGATATCTTGTAGCATCGCTTTACGACGGTCACCAAAACCAGGTGCTTTAACTGCCGCAACTTTCACGATGCCGCGCATGTTGTTAACAACCAAAGTCGCTAGCGCTTCGCCTTCGACATCTTCTGCAATGATAAGTAAAGGACGAGACGCTTTTGCAACCGCTTCTAGCGTTGGAAGCAATTCACGGATGTTCGAGATTTTCTTATCAACCAATAGGATGAATGGGCTTTCTAGTTCAACGCTGCCCGCTTCTTGGTTGTTGATGAAGTATGGTGATAGGTAACCACGGTCAAACTGCATACCTTCAACCACATCAAGCTCGTCTCGTAGTGCTTGGCCTTCTTCAACAGTGATAACGCCGTCACGGCCTACTTTTTCCATTGCTTCGGCAATGATATTACCAACCGTTGAATCAGAGTTCGCAGAGATAGTACCCACTTGAGCGATAGCTTTAGTGTCTTCACAAGGTACAGACAGTTTTTTCAGCTCTTCAACCGCTGCAGCAACTGCTTTGTCGATACCGCGTTTAAGATCCATTGGGTTCATACCCGCAGCAACCGCTTTTAGACCTTCGTTAACGATAGATTGAGCCAATACGGTCGCTGTAGTAGTACCGTCACCCGCTGCGTCGTTTGCTTGTGACGCAACTTCTTTCACCATTTGTGCGCCCATGTTTTGGAACTTATCTTCAAGTTCGATTTCACGTGCAACAGAAACACCATCTTTAGTGATGGTTGGTGAACCGAACGATTTGTCCAGTACTACGTTACGGCCTTTAGGGCCAAGAGTGACTTTTACTGCATCCGCCAGAACGTTCACACCTTCTAGCATTTTTACTCGTGCGTCATTACCAAATTTAACGTCTTTAGCAGCCATGTTTTTGTTTCCTTTCTAAATTCGATTGTCGTTTTCGCTGTGATTCAGAATTGAACTACTCAACGAGTGCTTAAATTATTCAACGATAGCCATGATGTCGTTTTCAGACATAATCAGAACTTCTTTACCGTCGATCTTTTCAGTTTTAGTGCCGTAGCCCTCTGCAAAGATCACAGTGTCGCCAACTTTAACGTCCAACGGCTGAACTGTGCCGTTTTCTAGGATGCGGCCTTTGCCTACAGCCAGAATCACACCGCGAGTTGATTTTTCCGCAGCAGAACCGGTAAGAACAATGCCACCTGCTGATTTCGATTCAACTTCTTGGCGCTCTACGATAACTCGGTCGTGTAATGGACGAATGTTCATCGGTCGTCTCTCCTGAATATTTCCATGTTGATTTGATGAATGCGCGATACCACAAAGGTATCAAAGCGTTGTGATACATATGTTGGGGAGTGTGATCAGGTTTCCAAGGGCAGCAGAAGAAAAAATTGTGATTTGATTAACGAAATGAACCGAACATGGTACGTGATGGATGCTGTGGCGCCGAAAAGAATCAGGCTCCTAAATAGGAGCCTGAATAATTACTTATAAAAAGTTTAACTCAACTTTCTTTTCGAAATGCAAAACGAATTAATACGATTCCAACACCGAACATTGCACCAAAAAACGTACCAAGCACAGCGACTAATGCTCGTTTGGGTTTATCACGAGAAATAGGTTGTTCCACATCTTCTAGGAGCTTGTAGGTTTGAAACCGAACATTACGATCAACTTTCAAGGCATCAAGCATTTTTAATTTGGCGTTAATTTGCTCTAAACGTGGCTCGACAACACTTAAATTTTTCACCGATTTTAAAACTTTTACTTTTTCATCCAAAGCCTTGGTGCCCAAGTCTATATCAAATAACTCGTCTTTGTTGTTACCAGACAGTATTGGTCGGTGAACTTGAGCTGCTTTCGCAATCTCTAAAGCATATTTAGCCCTTTCAGCTTCAACTTCCAACTCACCTTTAGCTTGAGTCTCCAGAATATTTTTTTGCTGGATCAGTTCTTTCTTCTTAGCTTGAACCAAAGACTCCAGGTTATTCAATGCATCCGCATTCTGGTGTGCTTGAATCAAGTCAAGGTAGTCAATGAGCAACTCATAACTACTCGTTTTAGTAGTGGATTGCAAACTTAATCTATATGGTGAACTAGGAATATTAGGCTCACTAAGAGTTGCTGATATTCTTTGAAACCATTCGGCATATAAGCTGCGCAAACTATCCTTCAAGCTATCTTCATCCAGCCCTTGTTGCTCCAAAGCGACTTTAAAAGTTTGGAACTGCACACTGGTATCAAGAAAATCACTTTTGTTATTATTTGAGTTGAAAGCACTAATAAAGCGCTGAAATAACACATTGGGATTAACCAACGCATCCAACTCCGTACTCACCAATACAGTTCCGTCATCTTGATAAACATCAAAAACTGGCTGGAACTGTTTTACTTGCTCTCGATATGCCGCAATATCCTGTGGTAAAGGTGATGAAATCAATGCGTGGGAAGACCACCATTGCTGCGCAAGTAAGGCATAACTAATCGCGCAAGCCGCGCCAAGTAGAGTAAAAATAACAATACTTAGCTTTCCTGCCCAAAGCGCGCTAACGAGCTCTTTAAGATCAATTTCATCGCGGCTCTGAGCCATATTCTGGTTAAAATTTGTTGGATTAGAGTTAACCACTCGGTATCGCCTTTCTGCTCATTATTTAGCGGCTTACTATACATCCACACACCCAAAAAGCAGCCTCATAAATGAGACAAATGACCTAACTCTGACAAAACGCAGAGCGTATATTAAACATGAGACCTAACCATTCTGCTTCCCATAAATGCCGTCATAGATAACTCGCTTAAATTGTAAATACTTTTCTTTATTAACTTGATCCGACATAATGACCAAGTGAAGAGAAGAGGCTTGATATGAAGACAATCGATCGGATTTTACAATCCATCAAACGTGACGGCGCAGTGACCGCTAAACAACTAGCACAAGAGTTGGATATGACTACCATGGGTGCCCGTCAACATCTTCAAGGCCTTGAGGATGACGGTATCCTTGCGTTCCATGATGTAAAAGTAAAAGTTGGTCGCCCTACTCGTCATTGGTCTTTAACTCAGAAAGGGCATGCGCAATTTGCTGACCGCCATGGTGAATTAACCATTCAGATGATCGATGCGGTTGAAGCGGTTTTTGGTCAAGACGGGATTGCAAAAGTCACGGCTGAACGTGAACAGCACACTATTGAAGCCTATAGGCAAACTTTAATCTCAGCAAAATCTCTTGAAGAGAAGCTTCAGATATTGGTCGAACTGCGAGAGCAGGAAGGGTATATGGCCGAATTGCAGCAAAGTGACGATGGCTATCTACTGATTGAAAACCACTGTCCAATCTGCAAAGCGGCATCACGCTGCCCAAGTCTGTGTAAGTCGGAATTGAACGTCTTTCAGGCTTTGCTTGGTGACGACTGTCAAATCGAGCGCAGCGAACACATTATTCAAGGCCAGCGTCGTTGCACCTATCGCGTGATTCCGCGCTAACGCTCACCCACCAGCGATCCTTCAATACAACTTCGTATAGCTAAGACTTGGTACATTGCAATTGCTGCTGTGCAAGAAAATGACACTGCTCCCTAATTCGGTCTTAAAATTGAGAATAGCATTATCCACTCTGCCAAACGCTAATTCCTTGCGTATGCTTATAGTACTTTGACATCACTTGAACGTCGCTGAGCAAGGAAGACTCATGTACCAAGCAACTCCAGAACAAAAGCTGCCACCTTTCGATGAATTGGTTGAATTAGCACAGAAAAACCCAGCTGCATTTGAGCAGTTTAAGCGCGATATGTGCGAAGAGATGATTTTATCGGCATCTAGAGCCATGCAAGATAGGTTGTGGGCACAGCAAAGTCACATCGATTTGGTGGTCAAAAAGTGTAAGAACCCCAACCAAGCTAATGTGCTACTGATGTCTGAGCTTTCCGAGCAGATGTGTAAATTTCAAAGTGCGTTAGAAGGCTCCCCTACGCAAATGCAACCCAAAGATGTGGCTGACATCATTCCTTTTCCAAACCATAAAAACAAAGATTGGCGATAACTCGATTCGCCAATCTTATTGTTCAATACGCTTTATTGAGCAGCGGCTTTGCTAGTAAAGACCATTAGTTAATCTTGACCACGTAGTGAGATTTCCCCACCAATAAAGGCTTCGATACCTTGCTCTGTTTCAAGCAGCACTGCGCCTTGCTCATTGATTCCGCGCTCAATACCCACAATTTCTCGTTCGCCCATTAACAGTTTTACTTTGCGTCCAAGGAAGTTATCTAATGGGTTCCAGCGTTCAACGAAATGGTTCATACCATGCAGTTCATAATCACTGAGCACTTGATGCAGCGCATTCACGAGTGCAACCGCCAACTGGTTACGGTCAAAACTACGACCTTGCAGAATCTCCTCAACCGAAGTCCACGGCTGGGTAATGCCGGGCGTTTGAGCCGGCATCATCAGGTTCATCCCCATGCCGATAACTAAATTTGCCGCCGCGCCAGCTTGACCTGACATCTCAACCAAAATGCCCGCCAGTTTTTTATCTTGATAATAAAGGTCATTTGGCCACTTTAATTTAACCCCTTCAATGCCAACTTCTTGCAGTGCTTCTACCACGGCAACACCAACAACAAGACTTAGCCCCATCGCTGCCGCCATGCCCGCGTCAAGGCGCCAGAACATCGACATATATAAGTTGGAGCCAAATGGCGACACCCATTCACGGCCACGCCTACCGCGTCCTTTGCCTTGATATTCAGCAATACAAACACTGCCGGATTGCAACGAATCCACTCGTTCAAGCAAATATTGGTTGGTCGAGTCGATGATCGGTATCAACTCCAACGGCTTGGTTGTATTTTCGCTGAGCATCTTCTCATCCAGCAACTGCAACGGCTTCGCCAATTGGTAGCCTTTACCCTGAATGCGGAAAATATCCACACCCCATTGCTGAATACCTTTGATGTGCTTACTGATCGCAGCGCGCGAAACGCCAAACTGTTGACCAAGCTCTTCGCCAGAGTGGAAGCCGCCTTGAGAAAGCTGCTTTAATATCGCTAATTTTACCGTGTGCTCTTTCATCGACGTTCCATTAACTGGTCTAAATAGGTTTCTTGTTGATTGGCCATAAAGCGCACTTCATGTTCAAGGTGAATTTGATAGCGTTGCCATACGTGGTCGCGCACTTTCGCCGCCAACTGAACCACATCGCTCGCGCTAGCATGATTGGCATTGACGATCACTAGCGCTTGCTTAGGATGCACCTGCGCGCCGCCAACACTGACCCCTTTCAGGCCGCACTGGTCAATCAACCAACCCGCCGCGACCTTCATACCATCCTGAGCCGGATACGCCACCAGTTCGGGAAATGCCGCTTTTAACTGTTGGTAGTGCGCCAAGCTAATCACTGGATTTTTGAAAAAACTACCAGCGTTACCTTGCTCGTTAGGGTTTGGCAATTTGTCGATACGAGTTTGACACACGATGTCATAAATCGCCTGCGCAGTAATCGCATCCTCTGCGAGCGCTTTTAATGGACCGTATTCTGCTTTGGGTTGCCATGACTTACTCAGGCGAAGCCCAACCGCCACCACGATTGCACGCTGATATAAATCATGTTTAAAAATCGAATCTCGATAACCAAACTGGCACTCTTGATTACTCAACCTTTGCGTTGTCAGGCTATCTAAATGCAATATATCAACGTATTCACACACATCTTTAAACTCGACACCATAAGCACCAATATTTTGGATCGGCGCCGAGCCCGCGCAGCCAGGTATTAAAGCGAGGTTTTCAAGCCCCGGCATATGCTCAGCTAAGCTCCACTCGACAAGCGCAGGCCAATCTTCGCCGGCGGCAATATGCAGATGCCAAGCATGCTCAGATTCGGTGACGCTTTTTCCTAGCAGCTGATTAACCATCACCACACCTTGATACGGCTCGGTAAACAGCATATTACTGCCTTTACCAAGCATCAGCTTAGGTAAGGCTTGCCACTGTGGTTGCTGATAAGCTTGAATGATGTCTTGTACTGAGTGAACCGTAACAAGATGCTGACACGTTTGTTCAATACCAAACGTGTGGTAGGCAGATAAATTCGCAGGGCTTTGTGATTGCATGGGCTTGATGAATTCAATTAAACTTCAAGTATTCTACAGGATAGGGAAAGCAGCGAACAACACGCCAGTGTCAAACCTGCTGTGATTCAACACCATATCACACATAGCGACACGGCTCGCAGCATTTCAACTAAAGGCAATCCCACAACCATGAACTCACTGACCATTTCACGCCTCGACCCGTTGAAATACCCACTGATCACACGTTTTTACAAAACTCACTATCCGGTAGCCAAGGCAAAAAGAGACGAACTGACTTTTGTGGGATATCATCAAGAGCAACTGGTTGCAGTTGTTCGATTTCGTTCCATAGAGCAGTATCGTTTACTGACGGGAATGGCGGTTGCACAGTCTCACCGAGGCTCAGGGTTTGCGCATCAACTGATGCGTTTTTGCCAAGCACAAACGCTGAGTTCGGCAGATTACTGCTTTGCATACCCGCATCTTAGCGACTTCTATGCTCAACATCATTTTCAAGTCATCGACGTCGACCAATTGCCTAACGCATTAAAAACTTTGTTTATTCGCTATACGAATAGCGGTAAAAATTTGATTCCGATGCATTACTTAGCAGACATTCAATGATTTCGCGGCGATTTCTAGCCATGGTAGATTGAGATTTGATACTATGCGGAGTCTGCAATTTTGCACACAGTTAAGGTAAACCATCTAACATGATAAGCAATAGGAACCTATTCAATCAGCTACCGACCATTGCTCAAGATCCTGCTCAATTTGAAACGCTCTTTACAGCAGCTGATTTCAGAACGCGCCTGATCCAAGCAATCAGGGAGGCCAGCAAGCGAATCTATCTTGTTGCGCTTTATTTGGAAGATGATGAAGCTGGTCGCGAAATCCTCTCAGAGCTCTATGCTGCCAAACAACGTAATCCCGAACTTGAAATTAAAGTGTGTGTCGATTGGCATCGTGCACAGCGCGGTTTGATTGGCGCAGCCCCGGGTGAAACTAATGCCGCCATGTACCGAGATTTTGCAGAGCAGCATCAACACAAGATTCCAGTTTATGGCGTGCCAGTGCGCGGCCGTGAAGTCTTTGGGGTACTTCACCTTAAAGGCTTTGTGATTGACGATCAGGTGATCTACAGCGGCGCCAGCCTAAACAACATCTACCTGAATTACAAAGAACGCTATCGCTTTGACCGCTATCAGATTATTGGCAACGCCAAGTTAGCGGACAGCATGGCAAAATTTGTCGATGAACAGATGATTGCTCAGGCTGCAGTTCATAACCTTGCGAGCGAGAACAAACCGAGCACCAAAGACATCAAACTGGACATTCGCCAGTTTAGAACTCTACTTGGTAAAGCCATGTATGAGTTTGAATCGGAGCCAGTCTCGGAACAACAAGTCGCGCTAACTCCGATTGTTGGCGTAGGTAAAAAGCGTAATCGCCTAAACCAAGGCATCAACCACTTATTGTCAATCGCGCGCGATGAAATTTTCATCTGCACTCCGTATTTTAACTTTCCGCGCAGCGTCGCTAAAGAAGTACGCCGCGCTCTACGACGTGGTGTTAAGGTCACGATTGTTGTTGGGGATAAAACCGCCAATGACTTCTACATTCCGCCGACTCAAACCTTCAAAACCATTGGTGGGCTGCCTTATCTTTACGAACGTAATTTGCGCCAGTTTGCCAAAAATAATGAAGCCAATATTGCCAGCCGCAAACTGTCTATCCACCTGTGGAAACACGAAGACAACAGTTTCCATTTGAAAGGCATTTGGGTAGACAAGCGCTACATGCTCATTACGGGTAATAACCTCAACCCGCGAGCTTGGAAATTGGATTTGGAAAACGCGATTTTAATCCAAGACCATTACCACCATCTGACGCCGCAGTTTGAAAAAGAAGCGGAGAATATTCTTCAGCACACCCAACTTATCTGTACTTATAAGCAACTGGAAAAAGTCGAGAACTATCCTGAAGCGGTGCAGAAACTGATGCGTAAGATTACTCGAGTCAAAGCCGACCGAGTTCTCAAACAAATTCTCTAGACACAAAAAAGGCCAGTTATTCACTGGCCTTTTCTCTACTTCTCTACTTCTCTACGAGGGTGACTCAACCCACATCATCTCTTGAGATTAAATAACGACTTGATAGCCTAAATCTTTGAGCTGCTGTGCGAGTGACGACTTACTCTCCGTTTCACCGTGAATTAAATGAATCTGTCTTGGCTTGTTATCAATCCCAGTGACAAACTTCACTAAATCAGTTTGGTCGGCATGGGCGCTATAACCAGACATAGAATGAATGTTGGCGTTAACCTTAACCTTCTGACCGTCAATCTCAACTTCATGAGCTCCCATCTGCAGTTCACGCCCCAACGTACCCTCAGCTTGATAACCTGAGAAAATCACATCCGTGCGCGCATCAGGCAATAGTGATTGTAAATAAGCCATCACTCGACCGCCTTGGCACATTCCCGAAGCGGCAATCACTATGCTCATTTCACCTGTTGATGCCAAACGATTCACCAGCCGTTGATGCTGTCGAAAATCTTTAATCGTGACGCATTGTTCAAACGATAGAGGATGACGATGAGCATCCAAGCGCTCTTTGGCTTCCGTTGCCCATAGTTGTTTAAACTTTCGATAAGCACGTGTGACTTCGTTTGCCATCGGAGAATCAAGGATAATTGGGATTTGGGCATCCAACTGCAGAGAATGGATTAACTGCTCAATATCAAACAGTAGCTCTTGAGTACGTCCAACACTAAAAGCAGGAATAATGATGGTTCCGCCGTCTTGAAGAGAACGCTCTATAATCGCTTTTAACCTATGCCCTCGCTCTGATACCGTCTCATGGCACTTGTCACCATAAGTCGATTCGAGGAATAGATAATCAGCACGAGAAGGTGAAATAGGGTCGGGAAGCAGTGGCTTATCACATGGGCCAAGATCGCCCGAAAACACCACGATTTCTTGATTGGGAAGCTGAAACTCAATAAATGCAGAGCCCAGAATATGCCCGGCCGGATTAAGCCGAAAATAATGTGGCGCATCTAGCCCCTCGACTTGATGCCAAACGTCATACGCCACAGGCTTAATCAGATCTCGAATCACATTAAGTACTTGGTCTCGCTTTGAGCGCCCCATCGCCAACTGCAAACTTAACCCATCATCTAACATAAGCGGTATGAGTTCAGCAGTCGCATGCGAACAATATATCGGTCCCTTGAAGCCCGCCGCTAACAACCATGGAATTCGACCAATATGATCAATGTGAGCATGGGTCACGATTAACGCTTTGATATGCTCAATAGGAAAATCAATCTCCAACAGCTTTGCGTCATGCCCCTGAAACTGACCGCAGTCGACAAGAACGCTCCCACAATCCAGTACCAGCTCATGGCAAGAACCCGTCACCGTATCCTTTCCACCGTGGTGAATAACTTGCATTGTCCGACCCCACTTATTAATTAATAGAAGCCTTATCTCTACAGTAAAATTAATAAGTAGAACAGGTACATCTCAGGCTACGCGACTGCCCTAACACATCAAATAACAAATTAAGCAACTTAATGTATGACTTCTTGATTTACTTCAGATTCGTCTTGGTCATGGGAAGCTTTCCACACCAAATCACCAATACCGTCAGTAGGGTTAAAACCTGTAGGAGCTTCAAGAAGAAGATTACGAATTGTTTGATGATCGAAGTCGTGACAAGCTGTATCTAACTTTTGGAATAACGCGTCATATTCACTAGGAGATAAACAAACCTCTTGGGCAGTCATGATTCGAGAATGATCAGTTTGGTTTACATTGTCGCCAATTAACAGCTCTTCAAACAACTTCTCTCCAGGACGAAGTCCGGTAAATTTAATTTCAATGTCGCCGTAAGGATTATCATCTGATTTCACTTCTAAGCCCGATAGCTGAATAAGGTTTTTGGCTAAATCAGTGATCTTGACTGGCTCTCCCATATCCAGAACGAATACATCACCACCTTTACCCATCGCCCCGGCTTGTATTACCAGCTGAGCCGCTTCTGGTATGGTCATAAAGTAGCGAATAATATCTGGGTGAGTCACTGTTACAGGGCCGCCTTTTGCTATCTGCTTTTTAAACAGAGGGATAACTGAGCCAGATGAGCCAAGTACGTTACCAAACCGAACCATACAAAATCGCGTTGAGGTACCCGTTTGCGAGATTGCCTGCAAACCAAGTTCTGCCATGCGCTTAGTCGCCCCCATAACATTTGTGGGTCTCACTGCTTTATCTGTTGAAATCAAAACAAATGATTCCACATTGGCTTCTACTGCGGCTTTTGCTGCGTAATAAGTGCCGAATACATTGTTTCTCACACCTTCGACAACATTATACTCAACAAGAGGAACATGCTTATATGCCGCGGCGTGGTAAACCGTTTGAACTGAGAAAGATTTCATCACTGTTGATAGGCGGTTAATACGCTGAACTGACCCCAAAAGAGGTACAACAGTCAAATTTAACTTATATTTTTCAATCAATAGGGATAATTCTCTATCGATTTGATACAAAGCAAATTCTGATAATTCAAAAAGCACCAGTACTTTAGGTTTTTGCCGGATGATTTGACGACATAACTCAGAACCGATAGAGCCACCAGCACCAGTCACCATCACAACCTTATCTGTAATATTGGCTTTCATCAAAGTCGGTTCTGGTTCAACAGGATCCCTACCAAGCAAATCTTCTATATCGACATCTTTGAACTCATCAATGCTTGCACGTCCTTCCACAATATCTTGCATATCAGGAATAGTTAGCACTTCAGCCGGAAATGGCACTAACGAATCCAAAATTTCACGACGCTGAGTTCGTGATGCATTAGGTACTGCGAGCAATATCTGTTTAATGCCATATTTTTCGATTAAATAGTTGACTTTGCTTACATCGTAAACCGTTAAACCCATAATAACCGAGTTTCGGAGAGCTCTATCTATATCTATAAAACCAACAACACGATGCGTTTCAGAAGTTCTTAATGCATGAGCCAACTGCCGACCAGCAGCCCCTGCACCATAAATAAGTACTTGTTTTTTTCCCTTTGCATCAACCTGACTAACAAGAAATCGAAAGATTAAACGCGAAGATCCACATAAAAAGCACAAGAACAAACCATAAATGAAAGGAACTGAGCGAGGTACAAATGCATCAAAATAAAACGCGAATACTGCCACTGACATAGCAGAGATCAACGACCCCAATGCAATTACTGCCAATGCCTGAAAAGTTAAATAGCGCAATACTGCTCGATAAAGCCCCAGCTTAATAAAAACAGCAATAGTCGTTATAATTGTCGCCAAAATAACGTATCGAGCTATAGGTGAAGACAGAGGTTCAACCGTCCCGATTCGAGCCCAATAAGCACCATATGCAGAAACCACAATAAAAATAATATCTATTGTGATACTAATTAACCGCTTATAAAAACGAGGCATTCCCCAAATAAAGTTAAGTTTATTCATTATTTTTTCTCAGAGACAGACATTACAAGCATTATTTAATAGCATCACCTGAACCAGAACCTGTTACAGTTTTTATTATGTATTTAAAGTAGTTTCTCACACTTAAGGTATCGATCATTTCTCTATCTACTTTTGCCAATAAATCTGGTGTTGACATATCTATATTTTGGATTTGAGCAAGCCCAGTTATCCCTGGTAGAGCATCATAAATACCAAGTCGCTCTCTCGCTTCGATGAGCTCTTCTTGATTAAATAAATTTGGACGAGGGCCCACCAAACTCATCTCACCTTTAACCACATTTATTAATTGTGGAAGTTCATCAAGTTTCGTTTTGCGTAAAAATCCACCCAACTTGGTAATGGAAGACTCATTGGCTAGATGACTTGCCACAGAACGAGTGTCTAGTGACATTGTCCGAAATTTAATAAGATTAAATGCTTTTTGGCCTCTTCCCACTCGTTTCTGAATAAAAATAGGATGACCAGTATCAAATAACCCAACTAAAAATACTATTAACAGAATAGGGGAAAAACATACCAAACCTATAAAAGCCAATACAAAATCAAATAATCTAATCATGATCGTTGTCATTCCCAAAAATCTTATTATATTTATTGGTGTCTATTATGTAATCAGAAAACAATTGTTTATACAGTTTTTCTTTGTTTATACACAATAACTTAAAAAGTGCCAATGGAATTGGAGTATGATAAACCTTTTTAGGTAAAAACAATTTATCAACCAATTCCTTTGTCGACAAAGGATGAGCATCAGAAACTAAATACACACCAGATATGTTATTTTCACAAGGTTCAACGACTCTATTTATAACATTAACTAGATTATCTACTGAAATAAAATGACGTTTGTTATTAACTGAACCAAATGGTGAAAACCTAAGTCGACTGACTAAATCTATTAAAGTTCTTAAATTACCTTTAACATTCATTCCATAAACAAGTGGAGATCGAAGTATAACAACATTCATTTGTGTATTATCAGAAATGGTAGTCAAGGCTTTCTCACATTGAGCTTTTGCAAGTGCAGATGAATCATTAGGAAGCAGTTTAGTTTCTTCATTAACAAATGAAGACGAGGCTAAACCATATACTATTGTTGAGCTCAAATAAATGAACCTATTAATTCCATTTTCAGAAGCTAACTTAGCAAAGTTGATCACTGAAATATTGTTAACTTCGTTAATTCTAGCATCATCAACATTACGTAATTCATCATGAGCAATCCCAGCAAGATATACTACAGTATCACAACCATCAAATATTTTAGGGTCATTAAAGTTAATAACATCATCTAAAATATATTGTTCCACTCCTACTAACGATGTATTTTCCTTTCTAACTAAAATTCGTTTTACATCATTATTTCCTTGTAGAAAATGACTACCAATAAATCCAGTTGCACCTGTAACCAAAATTGATGACATATCACAAACCTTTTTTTGATATTTCTTCTAATGCATCTGACAGTTTAGAGACTAAGGAATCTTTATTAAAATACTCGCTAGCATATTGGTAACCATTACAACCCAAGTTAATTCTTTCTTTTTCATTCAATAGTGAAAATTTTTCCAAATTTTCATACAAAGAATGAAAATCTCCAGACTTACAACAGTATCCGCAATTCGCTTTAGCAATTAACGCCGCAGTAGAGCCGTCTATCATCCCAATGATAGGTAAAGAAGCCATCATATATGATTGCACCTTTCCCGGAATAGTCCTTGAAAATATATCATTTGTTTTTAACGAGACTAAAGCTGCATCCGCTTGAGAATAGAACCTAGGCATATCCTCTAAAGGAAATTTTCCATGATAAACCAAATAGTCTTGTAGTTCATATTTGACGATATTTTGTTCCAGTTCATGCCGTTTACGCCCATCACCAACGACCTGAATTTGGACATTTAGCTTATTCTTTTTAATCAATTTTGAACATTCAACTACAGCATCAAAATCTTGAGCATCGCCAATATTACCGGCAAATAATACTTTTATCTTACTACTATCATTTTCCTTTACTTGTATTTCTCCAAATATATCTTCTGCAAAATTAGGAAAGATCATTGTTGGAGTATTTGATAAATCTGTCTTTCTTATCGCATCTATATATTCTTCAGACTGAGCAAGTATCAGATCACATTGAGCGTAAATATATCTAACAAGTTTTCTGACCCAATGAATAACTCGTTGTGACTTCACTATACCAACTGCTTGTAGAGATTCTGGCCATAAATCTAGAGACCACATAACTAGCGGTATTTTTTTCTGCTTTTTTATAAAAATGGCAGGTAAAACAGAAGTGATAGGGCTCAATTGACAAGCAAAAATAACGTCATAGCTTTTATTCTTCAACAACCGAGAGCCATTAAACGTTGCCGAAAAAGCAAAAGATACATAATTCAAAAATAAATTAACACTACCCTTTTTTCGAGGTCGCATAGGAACTCGGAACACATCAACACCAGATAGGTTTGAGTAGTTATTTGGCTCATCTATGTACTCTTGAAATACATCGCCATCTGGATAATTTGGTTTTCCAGTGAGAACAGTAACGTCATGTCCCTCATTTTTTAAAGAGACAACCAAATCATTAATCCTAAAATTTTCTGGCCAAAAATACTGAGTAACAACAAGTATCTTCATTAAAAATACTCTTTCCAAACGACCCGTTTTACGTAATCAGTATAAGAATGGATAATTCTGACCACCTTATCAGAGACATTTGGCATACTGTAATCGTAGACTTGACGTAATAAACGCATTTCTCCATTAGGTTGACTTTCCAAAACTTGCAAAGCCTGCATAACACGTTCGACCTCTAGCCCTACCATCATTACTGATGCTTCTTCCATACCTTCAGGGCGTTCATGAGCTTCCCTTAAATTTAAGGCCGAGAAGTTCATAATTGACGATTCTTCATTAATAGTACCACTATCAGACAACACAGCTTTTGAATTCTTTTGCAGGTGATTGTAGTCGTGGAAGCCTAACGGTTTAAGGAGACGAATATTTTCGTGGAATTGAATTCCTTGCGATTCAATTCGATTGCGCGTTCGTGGATGAGTAGAGACAATTACAGGCAGATCATAGTGTGCTGCTACTGTATTCAATATACCGACTAGTTTTGCTAGTTGTTTCGGAGAATCAACATTTTCTTCACGATGTGCGCTTACAACAAAATACTGATCTTTTTTTATACCTAAACGCGATAAGACATCAGAAGAATCAATTTGAGGCATATAATGATTAAGCACTTCAAACATAGGGCTACCCGTCTTTATAACGCGATCAGCAGGTAAGCCTTCAGATAATAGGTAATCACGAGCAATGGAGCTATATGTCAAATTAATATCAGAAGTATGATCGACAATACGGCGGTTAGTTTCTTCTGGAACGCGTTGGTCAAAGCAACGATTGCCCGCTTCCATGTGAAAAATAGGAATTTTGCGTCGCTTCGCAGGTAATGCAGAAAGGCAGGAATTTGTATCCCCCAAAACTAACATTGCCTCCGGCTTTAGTTGTTCTAATACTTCATCGACCTTAATGATAACCTGACCAATCGTTTCAGCTGCGTTTTTACCCGCAGCATTCAAAAAGTAATCAGGTTTACGAACTCCAAGATCGTTAAAGAAAACTTCATTAAGCTCGAAATCGTAGTTTTGTCCGGTATGAACTAAAGTATGCTCACAATACTCATCTAATTTTGCCAATACACGCGACAAGCGAATAATCTCAGGGCGAGTACCCACTACCGACATGACTTTCATTTTTTTCATTTTAATTCTCTTAAACCATTACAATGGACGCGCAAAAGTATCAGGAGCGTCACGGTCAAAAATTTCGTTAGCCCAGAGCATAACAACCATTTCTTCATTGCCGATATTAGTGATGTCATGTGACCATCCGGGAACTGTTTCAACAATCTGTGGGGAACTGCCATCAGTTCTAAGTTCATAACGCTCGCCAGTAGAAATATGCTCAAATTTAAACAAAGCAGAACCCTTCAAAACAAGAAATTTCTCATTTTTACTATGGTGGTAGTGCCCACCACGAGTAATTCCTGGATGCGCAGTGAAGAAAGAGAACTGGCCTGATTCTTTTGTTTTCAACATTTCACAAAAAACACCGCGTTCATCACCATAACTAGGAATTTTATAGCTGAACTGGTCCGGTTTCATATAACTAAGATAAGTTGAATACAGAGCCCGTATAAGCCCTGAACCGACATTCTCTGTAACTAGACTCTCTCTACTGTGTTTAAAATCGGCTAAAACTTCTGCAACGTATCCAACCGTGGTCGAGTATTCTGGTTCAATTTTTAAATATCCAGCAGGAATAGTACTGTTCGTTAGGAGTTCAACTAACTGTTTACAAACATCATCTATATAAACCAGCGTTACTGGCGCGTTAGAATCATGAATGTTTATGTCAATATCGTTTAGTGTGTTGTAGCAGAAGGTAGCCACGAAAGAATTATAATTTGGTTGGCACCACTTACCAAAAACGTTGGGAAAACGGTAGATATAATATGCTCCCCCGGTCTCTTCACCATATTGCTCAACAGCTTTTTCAGCCAGAAGCTTACTCTTGCCATAAGAATTATCTTTTTGAGCTTGTGTCGAAGAACTCACAACCAAAGCTGCTTTTTTGCCTGACAGTTTTAGCTGCTCAACAATAAACGCCGTAAAATCTGTATTACCTGTTTGGAATTCTTCTTCATCTAAAGGGCGATTTACTCCCGCTAAGTGGTACACAAATTCGGCGTTACTTAGAGCATCTATAAGATGTTCTCGTTTAGTTTCCCGATCTATTTCAACAAGATCTTCGAAACCCTGTTCTCTAAGCTTTATGCACAAGTTTTTGCCTATAAACCCTTTTGCTCCCGTAACTACAATTTTCATTTAAACTCCTTCAGGAACAACTAGACTGCCAGCAGCAATATCTGCGATGAAATCTAACTTATGCAATAGTTGAACCATGCCTTCTACATCTAACCGTTCTGTATTGTGTGAGTTATAATCTTCTACCAAGGATAAATCTTTATCCCCTTCCTCATGATACTTAGAATAATTAAGATCACGATTGTCAGAAGGGACGCGATAATAATCACCTTGGTCTTCTGCTACAAACATTTCCTCTCGGCTACACAATGCCTCAAATAACTTTTCTCCATGGCGCGTCCCTATAACGTTAACTTGGTGGTCAGGCCTATTAGTAATTTGAAGCAACGCTTTCACCAAGACATCAATTGTGGCTGCTGGTGCCTTTTGGACAAAAATATCGCCGTTGGTTCCATGCTCAAAAGCATGTAAAACCAAATCTACAGCGTCATTTAACGTCATCATAAAACGAGTCATATTAGGATCGGTTATGGTAATAGGCTGACCGCTAATAATTTGGCGCAAAAAGAGTGGGATAACGGAACCACGAGAAGCCATAACATTACCGTAGCGGGTGGCAGATATAACCGTCTTTTCAGGATCGACATTACGAGACTTGGCGACAATAACCTTTTCCATCATAGCTTTAGATATACCCATAGCATTGATTGGGTATACCGCTTTGTCAGTACTTAAACAGACGATTCGCTTAACTTCATTTTGGATTGCCGCTTCCAATACGTTTTCTGTTCCGAGAACATTGGTCTTCACAGCTTCCATTGGATGAAACTCACAAGAGGGAACCTGCTTTAATGCGGCTGCATGGTAGATATAATCCACACCACGAGTAGCATTTAAAATACTTTGGTAGTCACGGACGTCGCCAATATAGAATTTTAGCTTACTGTTATTGTATTTTTTTCGCATGTCATCTTGTTTTTTCTCGTCTCGGGAAAAAATGCGAATTTCTTTAATATTCGTATCCAAAAAACGATCTAACACTGCGTTACCAAACGAACCGGTTCCACCTGTTATCAATAATATTTTGTTATTAAACATAATGAGCCTTAGTTAATAATTTCCCAATAATGCAATGCTCGTTGCTTAGGTGTTGGGATTGATTCAGAGATACTTCTTCCGCGCTCTAGACGCTCAGAAGAAAAAACTTTATTTTCAAAAGAATCATATATTTTTTCTGCAATATCATATGCATCTGTTGCATCGAAATATACGGCAACGTCCGTACATACTTCAGTTACAAATGGATAGTCTGCAGCAATTACAGGAACTGACATCTTCATGGCTTCTAGTGGGGCTGCAGAAAAACACTCAAGCATACTAGGAAATATTAGAGCATCAATATTATGGTAAAAATCTGGACATTGGTCTATTGTCAGTTCACCCACACTATGAAAATTTTTCCTATCAATAAAATCAAGAGTCTGCATTTCCTCGGCTGTTAATGTAAAGACAAAATTCACTTTGAAGTTAAACTTTTCACTTAATATGTCACTAACAGCTCCCAATATATCGAGATTTTTATGCGTATAATTTCTACCGACAAATCCTAATATTGGAGCATCCTCATCTAATATAGGAAAATCACAAATTATAGAGGGAGCACCCCCATCAAAATAGCTACTCACTGTATTAGAAACGACATGAATCTTATTATTAAATCCTTTCGATACTAACGCTTTTTTTATATGTTCATGTTCTACAACTAACACTTCATAATTTTTAAACAATAATTCTTGGATTTTATATTTTATTTTATTTTTAACTCTATTTAAAAAACTTAACTTATCATAGGCATCATTTTTCGAATAAGCGATCCATGGTTGTGCAAAACCGACAATAATTCGCTTTGCTGGAAGCCTATAATATATTGGACCAAAGACTACAAAACAAGTATTGTATTCTGATCCAGATGGAATTTTTCCTTTACGAAAAGCACCAAAAAAATCTTCGACGTAATACCTTTTGAAACAAGATGTATCGACTCCAAGCTTTGCCAGTTCACTATCTATACGACTTGAAACGAGTAAATCGGTATTCTCCTTCGAGATTATATCACTTTGTGAAATCTCTTGAATAAATGAGATCGCTACTTGAACGCCACCGCCTGCATGAAGATTACCAGCGAAAATTAAATTACTCATGATAGTGTTCTCAAATATGTACTTTTCGAAATAAAAGAATCGTGAAGAAAAGAGTTACCGGATAAACGAAAAAATATGGAAAATCAACAAAAAAGAAATTACCAAAGAACATAAAAAAAAGTCCTTTGCAACAAACTGCAATGATCAAAAGATACCTTGTGTTTCGTATTGCTTTCCTATAAAAAAACTGAATAAATAAACCTATCAAAAAAGAATATATAAACACTCCTAATAACTTCAGGTCATGATAGAAAAAATAAAGGTAGGTTTTGGCATTAAAAAAAGACGACTCTTCCATTACAATATGGAAATTATTCAGTTCATAATCTGAAGAATACGGAAATCTTAGTAAGAACTTAAGAGAAGACCATATGTATGTCTCATGAAAACTACTATTTACAAGTTTATTAACATTTTCAAAATTATATGCAGTATAAGTGTAAAAAATACTAAATACAGTACCCCACTTTCCAGAAAACTGTGAAAAAACAGCACTATTATCTGACAATCTAGACATTGTCATAAGAACAACAGACAACAATATGATAGCTATTATAAAAAAGAACCTAATTCTATGACGTGGACGACCAATATAAAATAAAAAAACAACTCCTGCCAAATACTGTGTTAATTCATCTCGAGAAACTTTATATAATGCAATAGTAATTATTGTATATAAAGAATAAAAAACTATGACTGTAATTCTTCTGCGAGTTAATACAGCAGAAAACATTAATTCAAAAAAATAGCAGATCCCAATGATAGGAGTTAGTAAATCAATATAATGTAAACCAGTAATACCTGGTGGAACTAATTCTTTTATATCAATACCTAGTCCTGTATGAAGTATTGTCGGAGATAATATATGAGATTTAAATCTCATAATAAATACAAATACAGAACACAACGCAAGAAAATCGATCGTTAGCCTATATTTTTTAGTTATATATATTTTCCTAATATCGTACTTTCCGACAGAGGGGAATACATATGCAGGCAATAAAATAGAGAGCCCTCCTACCCACATTACTACATGGGTAGCAATAGACCAATGAGTTTGGAGTTCACGGTTAAACCAAGGTTCATATGAAGATATAGCTACTAATAAAAACCATAGACTGGAAGCCAATATAAGTGGATGGTTTATATTTTTTAAAATAAATCGCCCACTTATAAGTATAATAAATGAAGCAAAAAGATATATAAAGCTTAACACTTTTCACTCCATTTTTTATTAAAAACGATAATTAACATATAGAATAGTAACAAAATATAGCCAGATAACGTCTTAATCCAAACAACTGACTCCAAAGAATCATTTGTAGCAAAAAACAGAAGAGACATATATGTAAACAATGAAGCTATCAAAGAAAAAACTAGAAATCTCCTTAAATCTAACGCGTTAATAACGTGATAGAGAATAGCTGTAATTGAATACGGAATAACACCTAACGACGCTATTACCATTAATGGATAGAGATTCTCATACTTAGTATATGGTAAGAGAAAATACATAAGTGTATTTGCTAAAACAATGGAAAATAAAGAACCAAAGAAAACGATACTTTTCTCTTTAAGAAAAAATATTCGGTTTTTTTCAATTACTTGAATAACAACTTTTGGAAAAATTAGTTCTGTAAGTATAGATGGAACGGTAAATAAAGAGGCAAATATAAACATAACAACACTGTATTCCCCAAGAGCCATTCTATCAAATTTTTCTTCAACATATAATCTATCAACCACAAGAAACGAGTAGTTTAAAATAGAAACAAAAAATAGCATCCTAGATGTAGAGAACATTCTCCCCATAATCACAGTCCTCAAATATTTTGAAGAAGGAAAATGAAAGTCCCTAGTAACAATTGGAATAGCAAAGTAACCGAATGCCATAAGAAACGACAAAGGGTACACTATCAAAAATGCTTTAAAAGAATAAAAAACTGAACATAAGGAGATACAAAGAGGTAAAAAATAACATTTGAGCAATAAAATATTTACTATTTCCAATCGCCCAGTAGCTCTATGATAAGCTTTTATAATATTTATATAAGAAAGAAAAAGCCCGACTACAGTAAAACTTAATAAGACCTTATTATCATCATTATATATAAATAATAAAACAAAAAATAAAAAGCTTACAATAGTCATAACACAAAGTGATACGAATAAGTAACTTCCTTTAATTTTTTCATTTCTTGTTACAGGAAGATATCTATCAAGAGAGAAACGTGTACCTAGATGAGTATAATCTAAGCCCTGAAGCCATACCTTAGCGAGAGCAATATCACCAAGAGTTTTAGCAGGGAGATGGTACATGAAAACTAAATTCAGAAGTATATTTACCCCTTGAATTCCATAGTTAACAGCAATATAGAATAACTTACTCACTTCGAGCTCTTTTCACATCATCGATAACTTTATTATAAAAGTCATCTTTCATATTAATTCCAGACTGTATGTTATTGCCCATCTCTTTATATTTTAATCTAAATAAAGAATTGTAATCATCACCAGGGCGAATTTGTCGTTTCGGTAATACATCCGAATGGTATAAATTATTAAAACTATGATAAAGCACTATATGTGCTCGTTTAATTTTATCATGATCTAGTGGTTCAATATTTGTAATATCATCGAGAACTCGATAATATTCCTCTACATCATTGGGTTCGATGCAAATACCAAAACCATAATAATAACCTTTACCGGCTGTTACTGCAGGAATTCCAGCGCAACTAAATTCTATACCTGCAGTTCCTTTGGCGGTCACGATATAATCTGCCGAATCAATTATTGAAGCACTACTATAATCAGAAGGAAGTATGACAATACGATTTAAATTATTTTGTTCTATAATTGTCTCTACTCCCCCCTTTTCCCCCCACATATAAGAACTAGGGTGTGATTTTACAAAGCAGTTAATATTTTCATTACCATTTAATCTTATAAGCGTCTTTTCAAGAAAATCATAATAATCTAAAAAAAGAATTCCCTCTCCAACATGTGGGGCATCAGAAAATGCATGAGCCATAACAAAGACATTTTTTTTATCTTTATCAAGCTTATTCGTTATCTTTAACGTCTCCTCTCTTGAATATTTCTTTTTGTCTTTATAGGCATTTATTACATCAACCTGATCGTTGATACCTAATACTCTTGACATGAAGTATTTTTTTTCATTCTCCATATCACTATTTTTCAAAAAATAATCGAAATCGTCATTTTTTATTTTCAAAAAATGCTCATTTATATTTCCATCTGGTGTGTATAATTTATATACATCCATATCTTTCAATAAAACAATACCACCATGATGATGTATTTGCCGACACATCATTCCGTACTCAGAGTATACGTTATGGCTTGTTACTAGAATAGATGCATTGTTTTTTTGAATTATTTTCTTATTTGAGTAATAAAAACAAAAAGCTCTAAATATGATTCTTCCGTGTGTGAAAATATTTAACTTTTTGATACTATAGCTATTAGGAATATTTCTAACTAGAGAATCATATATTAAATCACCTACCTGTAAGTTATTTATAGAGTAATTTACAAGTCTCTCACCAGTTTTATTAACGAAAACTACAATCAAAGTTTTCACTATCGCCGGAAAAACAATATTTGGATTAACGTAGTTTCTCCACCAATTGTAAAATTCTTCGATCTTAAAAGACTTATATATTGGTATGACATTACTAGTTCTATCCACTAGCCCTCTGACGAACACTTTTATTGGCAATCCTGTTGCAACTTGTGCGGCTTTTGCTAATCGTGCTTTTTCTACAATACTCGTAGGTGAATCCAAAAAACCTTCAATCAGAATTGAACCAACACTGTCAGGCCGAGATAAGTCACTCCACTGTTGAGAATTCAACTTGATAAAATTACTTTCTTCTTCTGATAAATAATATTTATTGAATAATTTTTTTACCCTGTTAAAAAAACTCATACTAAACCTAAAAATAAATAAACCGTAAAAATAGCCATGTAAATCAAAAAATAAAATACTAATAGAGATAAAATATTAGCATGCTTAATTTTTAATACGAGCTATAAACTAAATCCGTCATCAACAATGATATTTTGAGCCGTAACATAACGTGAATTTTCAGATAATAAGAAAAGTACAGAACCGATAATTTCATTGACATCTAGCATACCAGCACCGTGAGTTCGCTTCCTATATGCATCCAAAAAATCATTTGGTTGATTATCAAAAATGCCACCTGGACTAACGCAATTAATACGAAAACGACTGTCATTTACGTACGAAACAACATATTTATTAAGGTGAAGGATAGCAGACTTGATCGCTGCATATTCAACAGGCATAGTCATCGATGTATTATCATAAATTTCAAACTTTGGAGCTATAACACCATAAATTGAAGAAATATTAACTAGAGAAAATGGGGTTTGATGTTTATCAAAATATGAAGCACATTGCTGAGTAAACAAAAATGCACTACCTAGATGCAAAGATAAATTTTCATTAAAACTTTCTAAACTCACATCAAAAAAATGTTTACCATAAGTTTTATTCCTTGGATAAGTCGTATTAACTGCACCATCAATTATAATATCTGATTGAGAAAAAAAACTTTTTATGCTTTCTTCATTAGTGACATTTAATTCACTACATATAAGTTGCTTCTGGTTAAGATCAACACCAAGTTCGCTTAATCGAGATGTCATAACGGTTAAATCAATATCAACGGCGATGACCTTCACATCACTCTTTAGTAAAGCAGAGACTAACCTTGATCCCAAAAGCCCACCAGCACCAGCCACTAAGATAGTTTTATTCTTTAAGTCTTCCATTATTTATGTTCCTGGATAAGTACCTGTGCTAATTTGAAATCGTATATGTCATCAATATCTACAGCTCGCTCTTTTGGTATCTCAATGCTGGTAACATTGCCAGAAAAAATACCGTACTGATTCAATACAAAGGTTGGAGTCGTGACATATACAACTGTGGTAATATCGAATACATTTGGAGCATCCTGCCTACGAGTAACTTCGTCACTAGGCTGATTCACCAATTCAACCAATCCAGAATCAGTTTGCTTTACCATATTGAAGTATGGACTTCTGCTGGCAGGTGTAACAGAAATACATATATCCGCATCAACAACAGTTAACTTACGTATTGCATTCTCAACATCTTCCACACTTCTTAATGGACTCGTTGCAGGAAGACTAATGAATCTATCGAATAAGCCATAATTCTCTTGAACCCATGTTACTGCGTGGCGCCAAGATAACCACTCTGGGCTTGTATCATTTGCCAACTCGTCAGGGCGTTCGATGACAATTGCGCCACCTGAACGAGCTACTTCTGCTATTTGGATATCATCTGTCGAAACAAATACTTTCTCAATGGAAGGGCAGGCTAGAGCTGTATCGATTGAATATTGTAATAATGGCTTCCCTGCGAGGGGCTTAATATTCTTTCCTGGTAAACCTTTGGAACCGCCACGCGCAAAAATAAAAGCATAATTTTTCATTAAATATTTAACCTTCTGAAGAGCTAAAAATAGACATAATGGGAGAATTCTCTTTGATTTTCTCTATTAGCTCGACACTTTTTATTGCTTCGGAAATAGATACACATTGATTAGGTTGTTTTTTAATATGTGCAATAAAGTCTAAAATCATTGCGGTATACATTTGGTTTTTATCCCAATCGGGTTGGCTGTAGAGAACTTCCTTTACTTCAGGAGTAATAAAATGGATTTCGTTGCTAATTAGATCCCATTCAATAACCCCTTTATTTCCAACAAAGCGACAACGTCTAAAAGCTTTTCGCTGCAAGAAATCAAGGTGAACATAAACAACAGCGTGGTCATCCGTGCGAAATAATAAGTCTGCTGTATCTTCTACATCTAAATCTAGCTCTTCCGTGCGACGCAATATAGCATGCTCTAAATTCAAATTTCCGAGTAACCATTGTGTATAATCAAGTTCATGACTCAATTCCAACAAGGCTCCCCCCCCCAACTCTGAACGTGCAGAAACGCTTTCCCGATAATCTTTACTCGGACGCCAATCAGGTAGGTATTGGCCAATTTCAACACTTGCGTGATAGATATGTCCAAGTTTTCCGGATTCAATGACTTTCTTAACTTCAATAGAAGAGGGTAAATAACGTAAACAATAACCGATAGCAACTGGAGTCTGATATTTTTCTATTACCGACATCAACTGCTTTGCATCGTCTAACGAAGAGGTCACTGGTTTTTCAATAAGAGTTGGGATACCGGCTTGAATAAACCGCTCTGCATGTTTCATATGGAATGGCGCGGGTGATGCAACTATCACCAATTGAACATGATTTCCTATGAGCGAATCTATTGAATCTACCAGACAGTCTGCGTTCTCTACTGAATCATGAGGAATACGACCACTCGAGGACATTGCATAGATTTTCACATTGGGGAACAACTGCTTTAAATTTCGGCGATGGCGAGTAGCAATATTCCCTAGACCAATAACAGCAACACGATCCATTAATCTAACCCTAATGTATGGATATCTATCTGTGCTTGCTTAAAATCGTCCATACGACCAATATCTAACCAATATTCATGGATTGGGAACATGAGCACTTTCTGGCGCTCTTCCATGTGGCTCTCAAGCAAAGTAGGCATATCTATCTTCTGATTTTTTTCTACCGAATGAATAATACGTGGTGACAGTACATAAATACCTGCATTTACGAAAAATCGTTGTATTGGTTTTTCTACCATACTTGTTATGCGGTTCCCATCACCATTGATGACTCCATATGGTATTTGATAATCATATTCACGAACACACATCGTTGCATCTGCATCATTTTCTAAGTGAAAACTAAGAAGACGCTGAAAATCTACCTTTGTTAACACGTCCCCGTTTATCATAATTAATGGTAGATCTCTTGGCATATCTTCAGGTAACAATCCCAGGGCACCTCCAGTACCCAGTGGCATCTCTTCATGTACATACGATATGCTAACGCCTAAATCACTACCATCACCAAAATGTTGGTGAATTTGCTCTGGCATATAATGTGTCGAAATATAAAAATCGCTAAAACCAGCCTTGATAAAACTTCTGATTACTGTCTCTAAAATAGGTTTATCACCTATTTTTAACATAGGTTTTGGACAGTTATCTGTTAACGGTCTCAGTCTAGTTCCAAACCCGCCAGCCATGATAAATACTGGGTTTCTATACTTTTCTTTACTTAGTGCGCTATGCAGCGTTTCCAAACCGACAACTTGTCCATCGCGATTTAACAATGGAACCGATAGTATCTGCTTTTGATCCATTAGTCTTACAAGTTGTTCTTTAGATGTATATTGCAAGGCCGTGATCGGATTTAAGTTCATAACTTTGGCAACAGAATCGGTAAGCAGCAGATCATTAAGTAAGCCCCTTCTAATATCACCATCTGTAACCATTCCGAGTAATTTTTGGTTGTGATCAACAACGACAGCAACACGTAAAGCTTCACTGTTAATAATTTCTAACGCTTGTTTGATTGTACTGGTTTCGGAAATCAGCGTTTTTTGCCAACAATGACTCATGTTATACCTTTATTTTCTAAGAATGTTTTTTCGTCATTACTTTAGTAGGGTAAGCAATAGAATTAGATTTTAAAGATTGTTTAAGACACACTCCTGCACCAACGACTGCGTGCTTCCCAATTGATAAGCTTTGGATCAGTGTTGCTCCGGCACCAATAAACGCACCAATATCGGTCTCTACCTGGCCACAGAGTGTCGCTCTGGGAGCTATGTGATTGTATGCTCCTATAATGCAATCGTGTTCGATAAGAGCACCTGTATTTATGATACTATGGCTACCTACTGTAACACCCGTTTGAATAATGGACATTGGAAGGATTTGAGCCCCATTCTCTATTTTGGAAAAGGGTGACACAAAGGCATTATCTGATATAACAGTCTCAAACTGGTAACCTAACGAAAGGAAATGCTCGTTAATTTTCCTCTTCAAACCAGATCTAGGCATCATCCCAATACCGTTAACTAAGAGAACTTTATCTTTGTCAAATGCCAGTACATCGTCATCTTTTTTTAAATGTCTAATACCTTTAAATACTGAACGTTGATTGATATTTTCAGGACTTATAACCGCAAGAATCTCTCTCTGTTGAAAAAGTAGTATTTCAGTCAAAACGGAAGCATGGCCGCCTCCGCCTATCATTACGATAGGAAGCTTTGGCTTATCACTCAATGATTAGCTCTCCAGCTTTATAACTTTTAGTGGCTTTACGTCCGATAAAATCCCAATAAAGATATGGTGATAAACCTGAGCCTGGGCGCTTAATCGTAAGGTTCGATTTTGTTAACTCTTCACCCTCTCTGATATCTGTTGCTGCCACTAAGCTTTTCCTTGCTACCGACTTGTTCTTTACTTCAGATACTGTTGGTGTTTTTACATTGGAACCTAATGCTATTTCGACTTGACGAATAGCTTTTATCATCGCTTCAAGCTCTTGGGGTTCAAGAGAAGCTTTATGATCAGGGCCTTCCATATTTTTATCTAATGTAAAATGCTTTTCGACTAATACTGCACCACGGGCAACTGCTGCTATTGGGATAGTTATACCTTCGCTATGATCTGAATAACCTGAAGCTAAACCAAATGCTTGCCCAAGAGTATCCATTGCTTTCAGGTTAATTTCTTCTACTGGTGCCGGATATTCAGTCGTGCAATGAAGTATTGTGACTTTTTCCCTGAGCGCTTTCTGACCAGAGTCTGATGCATATGCCTCTTGAAAAGATTGCATGGAAGGTTCTTTTTCTTCATCTGCCGTATAGCCATAGGCAATCACACCTAATGCAGTTTCAATCTCAGAAAGAGTCGCCATTCCGGTTGAAACAATAAGGTCACATCCAGTTCGTGCGTGAGCAAGCACAAGTGGGGCGTTGGTTAACTCACCTGAAGGCAACTTTAGTCTAGTTAGACCTAAGTCATTGACTAAAAATGCTAGGCTTTCCAAGTCGAAAGCTGTCGATAAAAACTCGATCCCCAAAGAATTACAATATTCAATGAGCTTGTGATGAACCTCAAATGAAAGCTCTAGACGACTTAACATTGCCAACTGAGACTCTTGTTTTTGAGTGTTGGTTACTTGATAGTCAGCTTGTTTCGCCTCTTCTGTTACTAAATTTTTAGCTTTAAAAGTCTGGAACTTAACAATATCCGCTCCAGCCTTATGGGCTACATCAACCAAAGCAAAAGCTAACTTTTCTTGACCATTATGGTTCACACCTGCTTCGGCAATAATTAAAGTCATTATTGTCTCACTCTACTTTCTTATTTCAATCAGGTTCAATATTTACGTCAAAGAATGATTTACAAGGTTCAAAATGTAACCCTTTAATCATCTCAATGATTTGCTTGCTGCTATCCCCTTGCCCGTATGGGTTAACAATAGTTTCACCCACTGCTTTGTAGTCACGACTAACTGCTGAATCTATTGCTTTTTTAATGGATTCTTTCGTAGCATCGGCATTAAGAACACTTTTAGCCGCTAAACGCCCTTTTTGTCGAGAACCAATGTTTACGGTAGGAACATCGAACGCCGGAACTTCGATGATACCGCTAGAAGAATTACCAATCACAGCCACTGCATGTTTTACTGAGCTTAAATAACGAACTTGGCCAAGAGACGGGATTGCTAACACACGCTTAGGTTGACTCGCAGCATATGCTTCTAGCATAGGGATGATGCGTCGACCGCCATCATCGGCATTAGGGTAGGTCAATATAATTTGATAGTTAGGATACTCATCCAATGCATCTAATAATGCTTGAAAACTTTTCTCAGGAGATTCATTTCCCAGCGTCACTGGATGATAAGTTACAACAAAATAGGAGCCAGATAGCTCAAAGCCCAAAGAATCCTGTAGTTCAGAAACAGTCATAAAAGTGGCTCGGTTTAAATGCTCTAAACCAATCGCACCAATATTTTTTACTCGTTCTGGCGATTCACCCAGTTGAATAACTCTATTTCGATATTCATCCGTTGACGTGCCGTGTAAATAACTTAGCTTGGTAATGGCATGACGGATAGCATCATCGTAAGCGCCTTCTGTTATCTCGCCACCATGCAAATGAATTATTGGGATGCGGAGTATCATAGCCGTCTGTGCAGCAGCAAGAGCTTCGAAACGATCCCCAAGAATAATAAGAACATCTGGTGCCAACCGTGACAACGCATCTGTAAAGCCCAGCACACCCAGTCCCATGCTTTTCGCTGTACCTACAGCTGAATTCGAAGATAACAAAATCTCAATTTTTTCATCAATATTGAAGCCATCTTTTTCAATCTGTTTGTAAGTATCACCAAACTCTGGGGAAAGATGCATGCCAGAAACCAGCAATTGAAGCGTTAAGTCAGGAGCACTTTGTATGTCCTTTAAAAGCCAAAACAAAAGACCATATTCAGCTCTGGTTCCAGTAAAGACCGCAACCTTTTTATTTATCTGCGTCATGCCCGTATAAACCTACTTAACTTTCAATTTTAACTGGCGTACTTGGAAGATTTATCAGGTGCGCCTCAATAAATTCCGAGTATGTAAGTTCACCGCGTATTGCATTTTGAAACATTGGTAACCTATGCATAAGCTTCCAAATTGGTCGAGTCATAATTCCAGAACTGTTTGTATCTGCAAGAACCTCTTCTCGACTTTCTTTACTTGGACAAATGATCGCATTCAACCAATAGTTTGACTGGGCATAGTCTGGTTCAGTGATAAACTTGAAATCAGTTCCTTTGAAGAAATTACCATAGCATTCTGCAAGCCGTCTTTTTTGATTTAGATATGTTTCAAGCACTTCCATTTGAGCACAACCTAGTGCCGCATTTAGATTCGGCATTCGGTAGTTAAAACCAGGCTCATCATGGAAAAATTCGTAAGGATGAGGAACCTTAGCTGTTGTTGTCACATGTTTGGTTCGCAATCCTAGCTCTTGAGTCTTACATAAAACCATACCACCACCACCAGTAGTAATGATCTTATTACCATTGAAACTCATTGCACCAAAGTCACCAATTGTCCCAGTATGTTTACCTTTGTAAAAGGAGCCTAAACTCTCTGCAGCATCCTCTACTAAAGCAATATTCCATTTTCGACAAACTGCAACCAATTCATCAAGTTCTACTGGATGCCCAAATGTGTGCATAGGAACCACTGCTTTAATTTGCTTACCTGTTTTTTTATGAAAACACCCTGTCTCAGCTAGCTCTGCGTTCTCAATTAAAAATTCATCCACTGCTCTAGGACAAAGCCCCAGACTCACAGGAGACACATCCAAAAATATCGGCTCAGCACCCATATGATAAAGGGCGTTGCAGGTAGCAACGAATGTTAGTGCTTGTGTGATAACAAGGTCGCCCTGCTTAACACCTGCCATATATAAAGCAGCATGTAATGCAGCTGTACCATTCACTGTCGCTACTGCTTTAACGGCCCCAGTAAATGTCTCGATTTTTCTTTCAAAATCATCAACAAACTTCCCAACGCTAGAGACAAAAGTACTTTCAATAGTTTCCGCTACGTAGGCCTGCTCGTTGCCGCTAAATGTAGGTGCATGCAACGGAATGAACTCGTTAGTCTTATAGGTATCTCTCACAAATTCAACAATAGATGTCGCTTTCATTACAAACTCCGCTTACATCTTACTATCAAGGTATTTACCAGTTTCTTTATGACCAAAGTCAGGGATCATGGTAAAGAATAACTTCACAATTTGCTCCTTAGTCCAAACTCGCTGGCTTTTCATTGATGAAATACTGTCTTCAAATAAAGTGAGTAACTCTCGATCATAAAAAGGTTCGTTTTTAATGATGCCCAAATTTTCAAATTGAGACATATTCAGTTGTTCTTTGTCTGTAAAAAACTCTTCAAAATCTTTCTCACCAGTCGTATCACTCGCAGTAAACAAACATGGCCATTTCCCTTGCTCTGGAAGTGTCTTCGCTAATTGACGAGCTTCCTCTTCTGTCTCACATAGATGAGGTTCGTAACCGAGCTGTTCTAAATACTTGACCGCAATATCAGCGAATGAAATAAGGTGAAGCGCTTCACTTAATTTAGGGAAGAAAATATCTCGATTTTCACCGAAGATACAAGACATTAGGCATAGTTCACCAGACTCTTGAGGTGTAACAAAATAACGTTTGATATCATTTGGAGCGACAATTGGTTGACGCTTTTGAATACGTTGATTAAATCCATGTAGTAACGAACCATCGGAAAAGGCTACATTAGCAAAGCGGGCTGTAGAAATCGTTATCTGTTCACTTTTACGCATTAAAAACATTTCCATAATACGCTTAGATGCACCCATCATATTGACTGGATTTGCAGCCTTATCTGTAGACACACAAAAATATTTTTTAGAACCTGCGTTTATTGATTGTTGGATCGTTTTTTCTGTATTAAACACATTTACGTCAATCATACGCATCAACGTAAATGGATCCTTCTCACTGCGAACATGTTTTAAAGCAGAAAGATTTAAAACATAATCAAATTGTCCATCAGCTTTAATAAAAGCATCATATTCTATCGAGCCAATATCCAGAGCAAAAGTTTGAAAGTCACCATCAATGTATCCGAAAGAACTTCGAATATCACGAACCAGTTCAACCATATTGTTTTCACTGATATCAACCACATGTAGCTTTTTAGGATTTCTCTTAAAAATTTCTTTGGTCACAGCCTGACCAATCGAACCTGCACCACCTAAAACGAGAAACTTCGAATTCGATACAATTTTTTCCAGTTCGCTATTATGTACATCAATATCTCGCTCAAATAATGCTTGAGTTCGACCTATTAATGGTAAGACGTTATTCATTTATAATATCCTTGCGCTTTATGTGTGTTCTGCAAATGACTAAAAACATTACGACACGCTACCGCCCTTGGGTAAAGCTCCCAAAATGCTCTTTTCGCCTAGTGGCGACGTATAAAATCCGCTAAAATTCTATCTTAAAACACTAGTCATGGCGAATAGTTAGCGCCATGTTATAGTTGCCTCAGATCTAATAACTCAAAGGAATAGTATGATTATCGTCACCGGTGGTGCTGGCATGATTGGCAGCAATATTGTTAAGGCTCTTAACGATAAAGGTATCAAAGACATTCTCGTAGTTGACCACCTAAAAAATGGAAGAAAGTTCCAAAACTTGGTGGACCTAGATATTACTGACTACATGGATCGCGACGACTTCCTTGCCCAGATTATGGCTGGCGATGACTTTGGTCCGATCGAAGCCGTGTTTCACGAAGGTGCCTGCTCTGCTACGACTGAGTGGGATGGTAAGTATATGATGCTCAACAACTATGAGTATTCTAAAGAGTTGCTACATTATTGTTTAGAACGTGAAATTCCATTCTTGTACGCCTCATCCGCCGCAACTTATGGCGAAACCGATACCTTTATCGAAGAAAAAGAATACGAAGGTGCTCTAAACGTTTACGGTTACTCAAAACAACAGTTCGATAACTATGTACGCCGTATCTGGGAAGATGCCAAGGCACATGGTGAAACCTTGTCGCAAATCACTGGGTTTCGTTATTTCAACGTTTATGGCCCAAGAGAGCAACATAAAGGTTCAATGGCCTCTGTCGCGTTCCACCTAAACAATCAAATGAATGCGGGCGAGAATCCCAAGCTGTTTTCTGGTAGTGAACATTTTAAACGTGATTTCGTCTATGTGGGTGACGTAGCAGCTGTAAATCTGTGGTTTATGGAAAATGCAAAGTCTGGCATTTTCAACTTGGGTACTGGTAATGCTGAGTCGTTTAATGAAATAGCAAAAGCAGTGATCAAACATCATGGTAAAGGACAAGTCGAAACCATTCCATTCCCAGAACACCTTAAAGGCGCTTACCAAGAATATACCCAAGCAGATTTAACCAAACTAAGAACTGCTGGCTGCAACCATACGTTTAAAACCGTTGCGGAAGGCGTAGCAGAATACATGGCAACGATAAATAAGTAATCTTATTAATTCTTAATAACGAGTCATGATTGATAACTAAAATCCGGTTAAATTATACAAAAGTGTTGGGGTTAAACATTATGTATTTTGTTCAACGTCTTACCTGTTAATACATAGAAACTATCTCAAATAGTGTAATGTTTGCAGCACAAATGATTCACCCAGTTTTGATACAACTTGTTATCTGTTACAAGAGGCGGAATCAGATCTGGCCACGATCCAAACTCGACGTTGAGAAGGTTTCATACATCAGTCGTTACCCCAACTAATTTTATAAGAACTTTTAATAGCTTGGAGTTTTATTTTGAAAATAGCAGTTGCAGGAACCGGTTACGTTGGCCTATCCAACGCGATGCTGTTAGCTCAGCATCACGAAGTTGTGGCCGTGGATATCATCGAAGAAAAAGTGTCGATGCTAAATCAAGGTCAATCACCGATTGTCGACAAAGAGATCGAAGATTTTCTTGCTAACAAATCTCTCAACTTCACTGCGACTCTAGATAAGCAGCAGGCTTATAAAGACGCAGAGTTTGTTATCATCGCCACGCCAACCGATTATGACGTTCAAACCAACTACTTTAATACGTCTTCCGTTGAAGCTGTCATCAAAGAAGTGATGGAAATTAACCCACACGCAACTATGGTAATTAAATCTACCATTCCTGTGGGCTACACAGAGAACATTAAGAAGCAGTTGAACTGCGACAACATCATCTTCTCACCTGAATTCCTGCGCGAAGGTAAAGCGTTATACGATAACCTGCACCCTTCTCGTATCATTGTTGGTGAACAATCAGACCGCGCACGTAAATTTGCTGATCTATTAGTTGAAGGGGCGATTAAAGAGGACATCAAAGTTCTATTTACCAATTCAACAGAAGCGGAAGCAGTGAAGTTGTTCTCTAACACTTACCTAGCAATGCGTGTTGCTTATTTCAACGAACTCGATTCCTACGCAGAGATTCACGGCTTAGATAGTCGTCAAATCATCGAAGGTGTTGGCTTAGATCCTCGCATCGGTAATCACTACAATAACCCATCATTCGGTTATGGTGGTTACTGTCTACCAAAAGATACTAAGCAGTTGCTTGCAAACTACGAGAACGTACCCAACAACATTATTGGCGCCATCGTTGATGCAAACACCACGCGTAAAGACTTTGTTGCCGAATCGATTCAGAAGCGCAATCCAAAGATTGTTGGTATCTACCGTCTGATAATGAAGGCTGGCTCAGACAACTTCCGTGCCTCTTCTATTCAAGGCATTATGAAACGCCTAAAAGCTAAAGGTATTGAGGTTATTGTTTACGAGCCAGTATTGAAAGAGTCTGAATTCTTCAATTCTCGTGTAATTACTGACCTTAGCGCATTTAAAGCAGAAGCTGACGTGATCGTATCCAACCGTATGACGGGTGATTTGCAAGACGTTGAAGCTAAAGTCTACACTCGCGATCTATTCGGTAGTGACTAAACGATATTCGATTTAATGAATGTTTAATGCAAGGCAGAGTCTTTTATACTTTTATAAAGGCTCTGCCTTGCCGTTTAATGTCCAGATACTGTTAAGTTCTGCTCATAACACCATATTTCCTCTTCCTTACGCTCTGTCATCCCCATATGTTCGCTGCTATACTTTGCGATTGTTATCTTTGACATTTCTAACCGCGCACTGCGCTTGATTCTTGGTATTTTATGTCTGCCCAACGCAATGATTTCGACCCTCTCGCTTACAATCCGGTGTTCCAATGGCACTTCCTTTCTCCAAAATACTGGGGAACTTGGCTAACGTTAGTTTTGCTCATTCCAATCGCGTTACTCCCTGTATCAGTACGCTACTGGCTATCGAAAAAAGTCGCCAATTGGTTAGTAAAATCGCGTAAAGGTACTGCAAATACGGCATGGGTAAACTTAGAGCTCTGCTTCCCTGAAAAAACCGACGAACAGCGCGCAGACATTCTAAGAGAGACTCTTACCACCGCTGGAGTATTTCTAACCGGTTTTAGCTTGCTCACGCTGCGCAGTAAACATTGGCTTAATAAGCAGTGTGAAATCCGTGGACTGGAAAATATTCACAATGCTCAGCGTCAAGGAAAAAACGCCATTCTTCTCGTCCCTCATACTTGGGCGATTGATATTCCAGCGATATTGCTTGCGTCTAAAGGTATGCCTGTATCTGCAATGGCGAAAAAACAGAGTAACGAAGTGATGGACTGGTTAATGCATCGCCAACGAGTGCAGTATGGCGGACGTGTTTATGAACGCAGTGGAGGAGTCAAGCCATTTATTAAATCGGTTCGAGATGGCTACTTAGGTTACTACTTACCTGACCAAGACCATGGCCCAGAACATAGTATTTTCGTTGACTTCTTCGCCACAACCAAAGCTACATTACCAGGGCTAGGAAAGTTATCCAAAGTTAGTAAAGCGGTAATCATTCCAGTTTATGCAATGATCGATGCCAAAACAGGTCGTTATGTGATAGAAATTTATCCAGATTTTGAGAATTTTCCGACAGGAAATGAACTGCAGGATGCTCGTAAAATGAACGCCTTTATTGAACAGCTGGCGGGTCAGTATCCAGAGCAATATATGTGGATACTCAAATTACTCAAGACTCAACAAGACGGTAAGAACTATTACAAACTTGCCAAGCAAAATTTAATGAAATGATATGTATCTCGAGTTTTAGACTCTGCCTCATTTCGTTACAGCTGCTAATCTTCCATTCGTAATGGGCAAAATTTGTCTAAAACTCAAATACATGTTTTTTCAACGTTATTTTATTTATTAAGGGTTACTTCCTAGTGTGCTTTTCTTCTGTTCGTAGTGTGGCAAGACATAATGCCATGTTAAGAGGTTCGGTTACTTTATTAAGTGCTTTGTTTTTTGCGACACTCACCGTAACTCCAAACTCCTATAGCTTCGCCGCATTAACCTTAGGTGTTTTATCTTTGGTAACCTTACCTTTAACTTGGCGAGTTTGGAACACATCAAAAGACGTTAGGCTAATTACTATCGCGCTATGCGCTTACTTTGTTGCGTACTTCTTAGAAATGCTCATTCACTCGGAATCATTTAGTATTATAGACATCCCGAGTAGAGTGCTTCTCGCTGCCCTTACACTAGGCTTACTCTATAGGTACCCACCTAAACTTAGTTGGGTCACACTGTCGATATCTCTAGGCGCGGTAATCAGTGGCGTAATTGCTATCTATTTTACATACGCCTTAAATATACGAGCATTCTCCGATTATGGGTATATGGTGATTCAAATCGGCGGAATCTGTGCTTGGTTAGGAACCCTAAGCTTAATCAGCTTCCTTCACTATGTTCACGAAAGAAAACTTAAGTACTCGATTATATGCGCAATTGGCTCGATTTTCGCAATTCTAGCCACTCTATTATCTGGCGCCAGAGGGGCGTGGTTGCTAACTCCCTTTATTATGGTCTTAAGCTTATGGGCATATAAACGCTGCTTAGAAAGAAAAAAACTGGCTGTCGCCCTTGCTGCTATTGCTTTAATGTTATCTGTAGTAGCCCCACAACTAAAACAGCGAATTGATTTAGTATTCCAAGACATTGCCTTATATAAACAAAATCAACTTAGTACATCCTCGGGTGCGAGAATAGAGATGTGGAAATCGGCGATTTTAACAAGTATGGATTATCCCATATTAGGGGTTGGCCATGATGGCGTTACTGCCCAAAAATTGAAGCAGATTGAGAAAGACCAGATCACAAGAGATGTCTTGCAATTCAAACGTGCACACAACCAATACTTGGAAGAGTTACAAACTAAAGGACTGGTCGGGGTTCTGGCTTTATTAGTGCTGTTCTTAGTCCCTTTAAGATGGTTCTATAAGAAACTACTCCTTGGCATAGCTCTCGCTAACTCGCAATTAAAAGCTTTAAGCCTAATGGGATGCATGCACATTTTGATGATCATGGGATTTTGCTTAACCCAGCATTACTTAAACCATCATTCAGGCATCTTGGTCTTTTCATTTGGCCTTGCAATACTGGCCGCTCTAACAATTCGTTCTGAAGAAGATTCGGTTCAAGGTAGTAAGGAAACGAAGTGAAAATATTAATCATTGGCCCGTCATGGGTCGGCGATATGGTGATGTCCCAATCTCTCTACATCACACTGAAAAAACTTCATCCCGACGCATCCATTGACGTCATCGCTCCTGCTTGGTGTAAACCCATTCTAGAGCGCATGCCGGAAATCAATAACGCCATCGATATGCCAATTGGCCATGGTGAATTTAATTTCTTTGGTCGCCGTAAAATTGGTAAATCGCTGCAAGGCCAATATGACCACGCCTATATTTTGCCGAACTCAGCAAAGTCTGCACTGATCCCTTGGTTTGCCAATATCCCGAAAAGAACGGGGTGGAAAGGAGAAAGCCGCTATGTTTTGCTTAATGACCTTCGACCCAATAAGAAGTCATTTCAATTTATGGTCGAACGATATGTCGCGCTCGCCTATCCAAAGCAGCAGATGCAAAACTCTCAGTCTTTAGGCGGATTGGATAAGCTCCCAAGACCAAAACTGACCATAGATAAAAACACTCAATCTGAAACACTTGCTAAGTTCGGATTACAAACCGACAGTGATGTCATCGGTTTATGTCCTGGCGCCGAATTTGGTCCAGCCAAAAAATGGCCAGAAAACCATTATGCTGAAGTAGCTGAATTTGCGGTTAAAAATGGCAAACAAGTGTGGCTTTTTGGATCGCAAAAAGATTTACAAACCTGTGAGTCAATCAAAGCCCAAGTATCGAACTCAGAAAAAGTTACCGTATTAGCAGGCAAAACGTCTCTTATTGAAGCGGTTGATCTTCTTGCTGCATGCTCGACAGTTGCAAGCAATGACTCAGGTTTGATGCATGTAGCGGCAGCCGTTGGATGCAACGTTGTTGCGATATATGGCTCTACATCGCCGAAATACACGCCACCATTAGCTGAAAACGTTGAGATAGTGCATACCGATATTGAATGCCGACCATGTTTTAAACGTGAGTGTCGCTTTAACCACCTGAAGTGTTTAACTGAATTGTCGCCTCAGCAAGTGATTAATGGCATTCAAAAAATGGATCGAATCATTTAATCGCTATGTTAACTCGAGTTATTTACACCGCTGTCCTTGTGCTCGTCGCGCCTTTTTTACTGTTATCTTTATACAAAAAAAAGCCCGGCAAACCCGCGTTTGGGAAGCGTTGGAAAGAGCATTTTGGCGTGACACCAAAAGTCAGCGCTCACTCACCTGTGTGGATTCATGCGGTTTCCGTTGGCGAAGTCATTGCTGCGATACCACTTATCAAAGAACTCAAAGCTGCACATCCAGAACAAGATATTGTGGTATCCACCACCACCAGCACCGGCGCTGAACAAGTCGAGAAGCTGGGCGATTTAGTTGAACATCGCTACATGCCGATCGATTTTTCTTTCGCGGTGCGCGGTTTTCTCAAAGCAGTCAAACCGCAGAAATTACTGATTATCGAAACCGAGCTGTGGCCCAATACTCTGCAAACCGTCGCCAAAGCAGATATACCGATTACCATCATCAATGCGCGCTTATCGGAAAAATCACGCCAAAGCTATCAACGCATTCAACCGATATTTAACTTGGTTCGACCAACGTTAAGCCAAGTCCTATGCCAAACTGAGGCCGACGCCGAGCGCTTCGCCGCTTTAGGCATCGACAGTAGCAAACTTGCCGTCACTGGCTCAATAAAGTTCGATATTCAAGTTCCTAAGCAAATTCGCGAGCAAAGCAGCGCACTGCGCCATCAACTTGGAAAAAACCGCCCGGTTTGGATAGCCGCAAGCACTCACAAAGGCGAAGACGAACAGGTACTTAGTGCCCACCGAGCTGTCCTTGCTAAGCAACCCAGCGCGCTATTAATTTTGGTTCCACGTCATCCAGAACGTTTTGACGCTATGTTTGAACTGTGTCAGCAGCAAGGCTTTGAGACTCAACGTCGCACTGCGTTAACCTCAGACAATGGCCTCGACTCTGACTGCCAAGTCTATTTAGCTGATACTATGGGCGAAATGTTATTGCTGCTTGGCGCATCCGACGTGTGCTTTATGGGTGGAAGTTTAGTGGGTGATAAAGTGGGTGGGCATAATCTGCTAGAACCGACCGCAGTGAACATTCCATCGCTCACTGGCCCAAGTTACTACAACTTTAAAGAGATCACGCAAGCGCTATTAGAATTGGGTATCGTTACTGTGGTTGAAGATTCACAGCAACTTGCCGAACAAGTAAACAGATTGTTGGCAGAGCCACAAAGCGATCTTGTCGATAAAACCTCGCAGTTTATGCACGCTAATAGCGGTGCACTGCAACGAACTCTCAATCTTCTCTAACCAAGCACTTTGCTAAGCCAGCATTCTGGTTTAGCAAAGCCGATGTCCTTATCGTTTTATCAGCGCGGCAACCATCAAGCTTGTGTCATCAACAAGCATCTGCGATTAAGGCTTGCCAATCACTTTCTTGCCAATGAATGCCGCGTTTGGTTTGTTCTTTAAGGAATGAACGCTTAAGACGTGCCCAGTTTGACGCTTTCCAGCCGTCACCGCTTTGCTGGTAGCACTTATCAAAATCAATGATCCACACGCGCTGCTGGTCATCAAGCAAGATGTTATGAATATTGAGATCAGTGTGGTTCACCTGAGCTTGGTGCATTCGACGAATCTGTGCGCCGATGGCTTGATACACCTCAGGCGATAATGGCGCTTGCTGCAGAATATCCACTAAGTCGCGAGCATTAGCGATTTTTTCACTAAGAATATCCGCGCGGTAAACCAGACCAGAGCGCACGGCGCGTGCCGCAATCGGTTTTGGCACATTCACGCCCTGAGCCGCTAAATGCTCCAGCAGTTGATACTCTTGAAAACTGCGCGTTTTTTCCCACGACTGAAACCAATATTGGTCTTTGACTAATTTGCCAAATAGGCCACCACGTCGATAATGCCGTAATGCCGCTGGCAAACGATCCGTTTGCACAAACCATGTCGTACCTCGACCTTGAGCGCTGCCAATCACACGCTGGTTTTGCTGCCAAAATTCTGGGTCAAAACAACGCTCGACAGGTTCGTTGAGTAAACTTTCGTTGAACCAAATACACTGGTTGGCGTGTTTTACTGTTTTCATGAATTTCCAATCATCAATGAGTCTTGTCCAAAACCAGTTACAACTGGCTTAAAGCCTTGCATACAGTGCTCAAAAAAGCGATGTGCATTTTACATTTTCTCACCCTATCTGCATAATCGCTGGAACTTTTTTATATCAGCACAGTTTCTATGGCTCTGTTTTCAACCGCTCCAAACTCACTCTGTATTTTGCGCCTATCTGCGATTGGTGACGTGTGTAATACCGTGGCCGCCGTGCAAGCCATTCAACGTGCTTGGCCATCAACATCCATCACTTGGATTACGGGTAAATTAGAAGCGCAATTAATCTGCGATTTGCCGAGTGTGGAAGTCATCGTATTTGATAAAAAGCTCGGCTTCAAAGCCTATACCCAGCTTTGGAAGCAGCTTAAAGGACAGCGATTTGATGCCCTGCTGCATATGCAATATGCGTTGAGAGCCAGTATTGCAACCCTAGGGATTAAAGCAAAGTATAAACTGGGGTTTGATGCCAAGCGCAGCCAAGATTTTCAAACGTTGTTTACCAATGTCAAAGTGCCTTCACCGCAAGAGCCGCACGTTCTGGATGGCCTGCTGGCTTTTGGCCACACGCTTGGTATTCAGGATATGGCGCCAAGTTGGCAGATTCCTTTTAGTGAAAAAGATGCCGCTTGGGCACAGGCGCAGCTTGCTGCGGATAAACGCAATTTAGTCGTGGTACCTGCTGCCAGCAAAGCTTATAAGAACTGGACTGCCGAAGGATACGGCGAAGTAATTCGCCACGCTCAGCAACGAGGATTCAACGTCATTCTTGCCGGTAGTCCGGCGCAAATAGAACTGGACCTTGCCAGCGCGGTAGAAACGCAATTGAGCGAACCGGTGAATAATCTCGTTGGTAAAAGTAGCATCAAACAGATGCTGGCACTTCTCAGCGCTGCAGACTTAGTGATTGCCCCGGATACTGGCCCTGCCCATATGGCCAATGCGGTCGATACACCAGTGGTTGGCTTATATGCGCACCATAACCCAGCGCGTACTGGCCCTTATCAGTATCGTGACTATGTGGTATCTGCGTATCAAGAAGCGATTCAAGCCGAACACAAGCAGCCAATAGAAACACTCGACTGGCGTACTCGTGTTCAAGACAAACAGGCGATGAAACGCATTCAATCCTCGCAAGTTATTGCTATGTTTGATCAAGCCGTAGAAGACTTTCGCCTGTTGACTCATTAAATGGAAAAATATCCTGTGAACAAGCCAACTTTAGCTGTCGCACTTATTGTCAAAAACGAACAAAAACATCTGCAAGCCTGTTTGGAAACTGTGCATGATTGGGTCGATGAAATTGTGATTCTCGATTCTGGTAGCCAAGACCAGACAGAATCTATCGCCCGTCAGTTTACCGACAAATTTTTTACCAACCTTGATTGGCCGGGGTTTGGTAAGCAAAGACAACTCGCTCAAAGCTATGTGTCGAGTGACTTCGTATTATGGCTAGATGCGGACGAACGCGTGACTCCTGAGCTTAAGCAAAGCATTCAAGATGCTATCGCTAATCACACACCACAGACTGTGTATCGAGTTAACCGATTGACCACCGCGTTCGGCAAACAGATCCACCATTCCGGTTGGTCACCAGATTGGGTGGTGCGACTATTTAAAACCAATGAAACCCAGTACAACGACGCATTAGTACACGAAAGCGTCAAGGTTCCACAAGGCTTTAATACCGCCTCATTAAGCGGTCGCCTCAAGCATTTCACGTACGAACAACTTCACGAGTACACACGAAAAACGCATCAATACATGCAAGCTTGGGCTGATCAAAGGGAAGGCAAAAAATCCTCTTCACTGCTTGGCGCTATCTTGCACGGCTTTTTCCGTTTTCTAAAAATGTACGTGTTAAAAAAAGGTTTTATGGATGGTAAACACGGTTTACTGCTGGCGATCTTAAGCGCTAACACCACATTCACTCGTTACGCCGATTTGTGGCTTCGTGACTATGTGAAGAAACACCGCAAGGATCAGGAATAAATGAAAGTTTGTCATGTGAATTTGGCTTCCGGCTACCATGGCGGTGAAAACCAAACTCTAACGCTTATCAAACATCAGATCGCGCTCGGTTATCAGCTCACTGTGGTTGCCAATCCCAAAAGCCCATTTGCCGATGCGATTCGTAAACTGGATTGCCGTTTAGTCCTGGCAAAAAACTACTTTCAGGCGCATGGGAAATCCGTTACCCAAGGCTGTCAGTTGATTCATGTCCATGAAGGTCGAGCAATTTATTGGGCGCTCATCCAGCACAAGTTACATAGTATTCCCTACATAGTGACTCGTCGTATCGATAACAAATTGAAAAAGAAATGGCTGGCGAATATCGCGTATCACAATGCCAGTGCCGCTATCGGTTTAAGTAACGAGATCGTCGCTCGCATCAAAGAAGCCTATCCCGATCTCACAACCTATAAAATTCCAAGCTCACCTGTCTCATATCCAGTACAACAGCAGCAAGTCGCGCAAATTCGCGAGCAATTTAATGATAAATTCCTCATTATTCATGCCGCTAATATGCTTAAACACAAAGGCTTTGATGTCACCATCCAAGCCGCTCGCGAGTTAGAATCTCAGTATCCTCAGTTGCACTTTGCGCTACTCGGTGATGGGAAAGAACGCGAAAATTTACAGCAGCAAGCGCAAGGGTTAACTAACCTCAGTTTTATGGGCAAACAATCCAATATGGGTGACTGGTTTAATGCCGCAGATTTAATGGTCCATCCTTCTTACAGTGAAGGTTTAGGCTCAGTGATCCTAGAAGGGCTTCACGCCGGACTTACAGCGGTTGCAAGCCGTGCTGGCGGTATTCCTGACATCGTAGAAGATGGCGTTTCCGGTTTGTTAATAACCCCTGGCGATAGCCAAGCATTAGCCAAAGCCATTGTCGATATTGAGCAAAACCAAGATTTACGCGAACGCTTAATCGCAGGTGCGCAGCATAAGCTGAAGGATTTCTATATCGAACATACCGCGATGCTCTACCAAGACATTTACCAAAAGGTTTCCTAATATCATGACCAATAAAGTCATCTATCCAGGCACATTTGATCCTCTCACTAACGGTCACTTAGATATCATTCAACGCGCGGCCAATATGTTTGATGAGGTGGTCATCGCGGTTGCAGCCAGCCCATCGAAAAACACCATGTTTAGCTTAGAAGAGCGGGTAAAACTCGCTCAGCAAGCAACACAAGCGATGCCTAATGTGTCGACCAAAGGATTTAGCGGTTTACTGGTTGACTTTGCCCGTGATGAAAAAGCCAACCTTCTAGTGCGCGGCCTGCGTACCACTGTCGACTTTGAATACGAATTTGGCCTAACCAACATGTACCGCCGTCTTCTGCCTGGACTTGAAAGCATCTTCCTTACCCCAGCCGAAGAGTACGCATTTTTGTCCTCAACGATTGTACGTGAAGTCGCTATCCATGGTGGCGATATCAGTAATTTTGTCCCGAAAGTCATCAGTGATGCCGTGAAGAGCAAAGTTTCTCCATGAACAAAGCCAAATACTATTTAAACCATAGTCTTGTCACGCTACTGCCAACCAAATTGCTGCGTTGGCAAGCGAAGCAGATGTTGTCTCACGCGAGTCAACAAGAGAAAGACGCTATCCAGCAGCGTATTGATTATTATAATAAAGTGTCTCATCCGTTTACGCTTGATCGCACCAAGTCCACCAACGTAAAGTCATTCCATAAAACCGGTGGCACCACCTATTATTTTGATCTCTACAAAGTGGTGAAATGCTTCGCCGACCATCTGCGCTTTAGTTATATCAATGGCGATGTCGTCGATGTGCCGTCGCAACCAAGTTTTGTTAAAAGCCGCCCAATTGCTGGTGATAACCAAAACGCAGTGCTACTCAAACTCAATGCCATACGCCATTATCGGTTTGTCGACGACAAGCTCGCGTTCAAAGATAAGCGCGATCTGCTTGTTTGGCGAGGCTCTGGGTTTCGTCCTAACCGCCGGCTGCTACTAGACACATTATTTGGCCATCCTCAATGTGACATCGGCAGAACAGATACCAAAAAAGGCGAACAGCCCGAATTCGTTGTTCCGAAAATGAGCATCGAAGAGCAGCTCAAGTACAAGTTTATTCTCAGCTTAGAAGGTAAAGATGTAGCGACCAACCTCAAGTGGATCATGTCGTCAAATTCTCTTTGTATAACGCCAAAACTACGTTACGAAACATGGTTTATGGAAGGTAAGCTTGAAGCAGGTGTGCACTACGTTGAAGTCAAAGATGATTTTTCCGATCTGATCGAAAAGATGAATTACTACCTAGAACACCAAGATGAAGCGCTAGACATCATCGCCAACGCCAATGCTTGGGTCGCGCAATTCAAAAATGAAAAGCGCGAAAAACTGATTGCTCTGAAAGTCGCGAAAAAATACTTTACACTCGCGGAGTAAATCTCGCTTAGGCAAACGAGAGCGAAAAATATTCTACGGTATTTCTCATTTGGGCATCATTGCCGCCCTGATGAACATTATACAGAGCTAAACCACGACGTTTGGTATTTAACGTTAAAATCGCTGGCGGATTGGAATCGTGGCAGTCTTCTACCTGATGAGCAAGGTAGCCGTTTGAAAGGGTCAAGCACTTAAACCATAAGTCATCGGCAAACGCACACAGAGACATGAACTCTTTGCTTTGTTTCTCTAGGTTCTTTAAAGAGGCGAACGGATACAAGACGCCAGCGACACCTGTTGGCAAAAACCTTTCATTATCAAATACATCTTTCCACTCGCGGTAGGGTTGCAGCTGACCATCGGCATTGAGGCTGATGGTATGGCCTCGATAAGCGATAACCTTATCCGGATGCTGCTGCGCCCCCTCTAACAACTTAGCAAGCCAGGTTTCTGAATAGAATACATCATCATCAGCCGTCACTAGACTCGCTTCAGTGTTACCTGAATTGAAGTGTTCCAAATAGGAGTAATAGAGCTTTTTGTACGAACGTAAATCTTGGTCAACTAACTCAATTCTTAACCCGCGCTTTTGCAAACGCGATAAACTCTTCGGTATACCACTTTGCTTAATATCTTCACGATAGAGATACAAAGTAATCGAGCTCATATCCGCAGACTGGCGCATGATCGATTCAATCGTGAAATAAACCTTATCAATACGCTTACCGTAACTCGTCAGTGACACATGAACATTAGCGCTTGGGTCAAATGTTCTTGGCTGTTGTTGGGTTCTATTTGCCCACCACATTTCAAACATAAGTTTTGCTGACGGAAGTTTCTTTTTAATTTTTTTATAGACTTTCATAACCAGAAAAGCAGTACCTAATAACCATTCTGGAAATAAAATACCATACGGTAAGAGCTAGATTAGCAGCATTTTGCAACTAGATGCATTAAGTGTTAAGCCGATCATAATGGGTCGATTATTTTCACTAAATGCCATTTACACCGCAGATAAAAGGGCGATTGGATTTTATCTAATCAATCTTTAACTAATAAAATTAACAAACATCGAGCCTGAAACAGAAAACCTATCTCTGACAATTCCCACAGAAAAACGTATTGCGCTGGCCGATTTTTAGCTCTTCAATCGGTTCGCCACATATTGGGCAGGGCTGACCCGCTTTGCCATACACTTGTAACTCTTGAGCGAAATACCCGGGTTTGCCATCGGCTTGGGCAAAATCTTTTAACGTTGTACCGCCTTGCGTAATCGCTTTCGCCAGAACCGCCTTAATTTCTGCTACCAACACTTGCCATTCAGCCACTTTCACTTTCCCCGCTGAACGTTGAGGATGAATACGCGCGGTAAAGAGCGATTCGTTGGCGTAGATATTTCCCACTCCAACCACCACGTGGTTATCCATAATGAATTGCTTAATCGCAACCTTTTTGCCCTTTGCGCGGTCGCTAAACGTTTGTACTGAGAAATCGTCCGTCAAAGGCTCAGGGCCGAGTTTTTCAAATACAGTATGCTGCTTATCAACATCGCACCATAACCAGGCGCCAAAGCGGCGAGGATCGTTGTAACGCAGTACTTTTCCATTACTTAAGGTGAGATCGACGTGATCATGCTTACCAGCAGGTAAAGCCGCATCAAGCACTCGCAGCGAACCTGACATACCCAAATGCACAATGGCGCAGCCTTGGTCTGTTTCAATCAAAAGATATTTGGCGCGGCGAGAAATGGCGCGAATGGTTTGTCCCTGTAATTGCTGTAATTCAGCAGGGATCGGCCAACGCAACTTGGGCGTACGAAAGGTGAGTGATTGAATTTTTTGACCAACTAAATGCGGGGTAATCCCCATTCGGCTGACTTCGACTTCTGGTAATTCAGGCATGCGACTATCACTTTGTTTTTAGGCTGAATATAACGTCATTTAGCATAACGCCTTACAGCCTAAAATGCGAAAGCTAAGCCAACTAACACGCTATGGATGTTTGGTTTGTGTCGGAAAGAGATCGCTTGGCTGCGCCGTCACCGCGACCCAAGCATTCATACCATTTTTCATCAGCCAAAATTTAGGACTGTAGTAGATGGTGACGCGCTGCGGTTCATCTTGATTACGGTACCAAGCTTCAATGGTTTGCGGGCCTTCAAGGCTAGGTTCAAGCTGTTCAAATGTCGTTTGATCAATGCGCGTACCGACTAAATTTTGCCAGCGCTGGGCCATCGCTGCCGGGGTATCTTTAATCGCAAAGTTCGCGCGCCACTGACCATCTTTGCGCTCTAACACGCCGTGGTTAAAATGCAACGCGGTTAATTCAGCATTAGCCATCAAAACTCGAGGCGTTTCAGTTTGCTCTGGCTGATCAATCAGATAGGTTTTGATCAATGTCGGCAAATTTATCAAGCCGATAAAACCAATAATGCACAGAATTAGAATGTTGTTCCAGCGACGACGCCGAGCAGGTGGCACACGCATAGTCAGTCCTTTTAGTAATGGCTGAGCAGGAGTATATGAAATTGCGCGTCAGGGTGCGATGTTCTTATCACTGCGAATGTAAGCAAAGATGAACCGCCGTCCAATTTCTGCGTAAGTCGAAATAGTGAGTCAATTAAGTCTTAGGTGAGGGGTGTTTTTTTACTTCACTTTTATGCAGGCAATAAAAAACCCAACTCGAAAGTTGGGTTTTATACAAGCTGCAAAGAATAGCAATCAATTACTTGATTTTCGCTTCTTTGTATACAACGTGCTGGCGAACTACTGGATCAAACTTTTTGATCTCAAATTTGCCTGGCATGTTGCGTTTGTTCTTGTCAGTTGTGTAGAAGTGACCAGTACCTGCAGAAGATACTAGACGGATTTTCTCACGAATGCCTTTAGCCATTGTTTAATTCCTCTTAAACGTTTTCGCCACGTGCACGGATATCAACAAGAACAGCATCGATGCCTTTCTTATCAATAATACGCATGCCTTTAGCAGTTAGACGTAGTTTAACAAAACGTTTTTCGCTCTCTACCCAGAAACGATGAGTTTGTAGGTTCGGCAGAAAACGACGCTTAGTAGCATTTCGTGCGTGTGAACGGTTGTTACCCGTTACTGGACGCTTACCAGTTACTTGGCATACTCGGGACATGAATGTCTTCTCCAAATCGTTTCAGCTCGATATCAACCTTGGTGGCCGAACCTCTCTATTGCTAAAGAATAAGTTAGAGGTTTAAAACCATTATGGAAAATCCATACAAGGCTATCAAAGGTCGCGCATTATACTAACTTGACTAGCATTGCTCAAGACCCGCACAGATCCTTTTTCTCGAAAATCGAGATCTTTTTTTAACCGGAGCTGATTATAAGTTAAAAAATGTCGGAGGATTGTAGCAGAATTCAGCCTATGAACAACTAAAATGTGGCGTCATCCTCATTAGTCACAGCAATCCTTGCTTGAGAAGGTAATCAGTTCAAGTAAAACGCGCTACTATTCACTCGGTTATTTCGTTTTAAATAAAGAATTAAATCATTAACAATCAAATAATTAACAACAATAACTCTGGCAAACCGATCTCTAAAAATGAATCTTGATGCTAAGCGATAAATAAAACAAAATACTTCGATTTTTTGTGCTTAAAAAGCCAAGATGACTCCATAAATGACGCATTTTTATCCACCTTGAATGCGATCCAATTGGTCGCACCAAAATGGCTATCGCGATCCTAGAAAATAAAATAAAAAATAATCAATTTATATCCAACCTCGCTCGGCAAAAGAGACCTCTTCACCGTCACCGACCACAAAATGATCCAATACACGAATATCCACCAGCGCCAATGCGTCACTAATTCGCCGTGTAATACGCCGATCGGCTTGGCTGGGTTCAGCAATACCAGACGGATGATTATGCGCCAGAATCACAGCGGCGCAGTTATGATCCAGCGCGCGTTTCACCACCTCTCGCGGATACACCGACGCCGCATCAATGGTGCCTTCAAACAGAATTTCATCATTAATGACCCGATGCTGATTATCCAGATACAGAACATAGAAGGCTTCACGATGGCGATCGCGCAGTAAACTCGAAAGATATAACTTGGTTTGCTGTGGGCTAGTCAGCGCGTCACCACGCTTGAGCGTTTCGCTTAAGTAGCGCTGCGTCATCTCCAGCACCGCTTGCAATTGTACGTATTTCGCCTCGCCAAGTCCTTTATGACGACAAAACTCCTGTTGAGATGCCGAAAACAACCCGCGTAAAGACCCTGCGTCTTTAATCAGGTGATCGGCCAGTTGCAGCACATTCATTCCTTGTGTTCCGGTGCGCAGAAAAATCGCCAGTAGCTCAGCATCGGTGAGCGATTGTGGCCCATGAGACAACAGTTTTTCCCTTGGCAACGATTCATTGGGCAAGCGCTTTAAGCTCATGGCTTAGCCTCATGTGATAGTTAGTTGCCTTATTTCACGCAATAAAAAGCGAAAGTCGATAAAGACTTTCGCTTTTTCCAATCTTGCAAAGAACTTGATGTAATTGACAGTTTAATCAGAGTTTAAAGTTACCCACCAAACCGTGCATTTCAGAGCCAGATTGCGATAAGGTCGTGCCCACCGCTTCGCACTGCTCAAGGGTCGCGCTAATTTCATTCACAATGTTCTGAATGTGGACCAGATTCTGATTGATATCTTCAGAGACCGCGCTTTGCTGCTCAGCGGCAGAAGCGGTTTGAATGCCCATATCACGGATCATCTCAACCGATTGTTGTACTGAGGCCAACGTTTGGCGAATTTGTTCCGATTCCAACGCGGTTTTCTCACCACGCTCTTGGCTTGCCGCCATGGTGCTAACGGCTTTGGCAACGCCCGATTGTAACTGCTTAATCGTATCGTTAATCTGCGCAGTGCTGGTTTGAGTGCGACTGGCGAGCAAACGTACTTCATCGGCGACCACCGCAAAACCGCGCCCTTGCTCGCCAGCACGCGCCGCTTCAATCGCGGCATTCAGCGCCAGCAAATTGGTCTGCTCAGCAATTTCACCAATCACATCCAATACCGTAGTAATTTGTTCAGTATGCTGACTTAATTGGGCAATCGCTTCCGACGTCAAGTTAACATCGTTAACCAGTAAGCCAATGCCATCAATTGCCTGATTGACTTCAAGCTGCGCATCCGCAATTTGGCCATTGGCGTTTTCAATCGCCTGAGCAGTCGCATTGGTGTTGTTGGCGACTTCCCTCGCCGTCATACTCATTTCAGTCACTGCCGTCACCACTTTATCGGTTTCTAAGCAGTGCTCTTGCATTTGCGAGTTCGCTTTTGAGCTTTGCTGTTCAAGCGTATCGGATGCCGTTTGAACCGTCTGGGCACTGGCGCGAATGTCGCGCACCAGTGGATGCAACTTATCCATAAACTGGTTAAACGCCTTAGCCACTTCACCCACTTCATCGCGACTTTCAACGTTCAAACGCGCGGTTAAATCCCCACCACCAGCAGCCACATCTTTAAGCGAATCCGCCACATGCTGCAGCGGCTTGATAGCTCGCGTTACAATCACGCTGACCAAAATACTGGTCACAAACAATCCGAGCAGCGAAATTCCCACTACCCAATACGTTTGCTGGCGCAGATTTTCGCTACGTTGTAAACGATACGCGGCAACTTGCTGATCAACATCATCAATGTAGATACCTGTCCCCAACACCCAATCCCATTTCGGCAAATATTCCGCATAACCAAGCTTGGGCGCCTGGGCGTTAATGGTCGGCTTATGCCATGAGAAATTTAAAAAGCCGTCGCCTTTCTTTGCGGCATCAATCAAACCCGCAATCACCGCCACGCCATTTTCATCTTTCATGCTATACAGATTTTTGCCTTCTAAATCCGGTTTAATCGCGTGTAAGGTGTTTACACCTTTGGAGTCATACGCAAAGAAATAGCCGTCACTGTCAAAGCGCATGGCTTTAAGAATATCTTTGGCCTGAGGTTTAAGTTCGCCATTTTTGTCTTGCTCATACAAAGGCTTAATCGCCGTCATCGCCATCATCATATAAGCTTTAAGCTCATTTTGACGCGAAGTCATCAGCTCTTGCCGATACTGCTTTAATTGGATTTCTAAGCTACGGGAATCATTGATGGTATAAACAGAAACGATCAGGGTAGTAATCAACAGTAGAGGAATTAATGTTACAAGTAACAGCTTATTTCGACTTCTCACGGCAACCTCAAACGAAAGTTTAATTAAAGGTACATCATCCCATATATAGAAAATTTAACTGTGAGGTCGGCGGTCAATTTGCCATTTGTTCTGTAAGTTCGTCAATTTTCAGATACCTAACCACGCCCTTATTGCGATCATATTCAGACACCGACAGCAGTTGTGATAAAATCTCCGCCAGAAATTTGGAGAGCACATATGCAAACTTTAGCCGGAAAAAAAATTCTACTCGGAATCAGTGGTGGCATCGCTGCCTATAAGTGCGCGGAACTCACTCGCCGCCTCATTGAACGTGGCGCTCAAGTGCAAGTGGTGATGACCAAAGCCGCCAAAGAATTTATTACCCCATTGACCATGCAAGCCGTTTCCGGTCGCCCGGTCGCAGACAGCCTGTTGGACCCAAGCGCCGAAGCCTCGATGAGCCATATTGAATCTGCCAAGTGGGCCGATTTGGTGCTACTTGCGCCTGCAACCGCAGATTTGATCGCGCGAGTTGCCGCCGGTATGGGTAACGATCTGCTCAGCACGCTTATCCTTGCCACCGATGCGCCGGTTGCTGTTTCTCCGGCAATGAATCAGCAGATGTATCGCAATATCGCCACCCAAGAGAACATTCAAACATTGGCGCGCCGCGGCATGATGATTTGGGGCCCAGGCGCTGGCGAACAAGCGTGTGGTGATGTTGGCCCTGGCAGAATGCTTGAGCCGATGGAACTCGTCGCCCACTGCGAAGCCTTCTTCGCCCCAAAGCCGCTGGCGGGTAAATCGATAGTTCTGACTGCAGGCCCAACTCGAGAAGCGATTGACCCGGTACGTTTTATCAGCAATCACAGCTCGGGCAAGATGGGATTTGCCCTCGCCGATCAAGCTAAGCGCCTTGGCGCTGACGTGACCCTAATTAGCGGCCCCGTCTCTTTAGCCACTCCAGCAGGCGTAACGCGAATTAATGTCGAAAGCGCTGAGCAGATGTATCAAGCCGCAATGGAACATGCACCAAGCCATGATGTGTTTATCGGCTGCGCGGCGGTTGCCGACTATCGCCCGGCAAATATTGCGGAGCAAAAAATTAAGAAAACCGCCGACAATGACGCAATGACCATAAGCATGGTCAAAAACCCAGATATTGTGGCTTCCGTTGCGGCGCTCGAGACCGCTCGCCCGTTCACTGTGGGCTTTGCCGCCGAAACTCAGAATGTTGCGCAATACGCGAAAAGTAAGCTTGAAAACAAGCGATTAGATATGATTTGTGCCAACGATGTCTCAGTTGAAGGCCTAGGCTTTAATAGCAACGACAACATGATCACCGTATACTGGGAGAGTGGTGAGCAATCACTAACTCTTGCTTCCAAAGATGAAATCGCACAACAAATTTTATTATTGATTTCAGATAAGCTGAGTACAAATTAACCATTTCATTTAAGTCAATTTATCATCTATCACTTAGGCCCAGACGCCCGCGTTTGGGTTGGGCTTAGGTGTGCAGTAATTAAAAGGGAAAGGTCATGGTCGGTACAAAAAAATCCAATCGTCGGGAAGAAATTCTGCAAGCACTCGCCGAGATGTTAGAGTCTGCTGAAGGCGCATCAAGAATCACCACAGCTAAGCTCGCCAAACAAGTCGGCGTGTCGGAAGCTGCGCTGTATCGCCATTTCCCTAGCAAAGCTCGTATGTTTGAAGGGCTGATTGAATTTATCGAAGAGTCCTTGATGTCGCGTATTAACCGCATTTTGGATGAAGAGAAAGACACCCTGACCCGCATCCGTTTGGTACTGCAACTGATTTTGGCGTTTTCCGAGCGCAACCCAGGTTTAACCCGCATTTTGTCCGGCCATGCGCTAATGTTTGAAAATGAACGTCTTCGTGAGAGAATCAACCAGCTGTTTGAGCGCATTGAAACCTCACTGCGTCAAATTTTACGCGAGCGTAAACTGCGTGAAAACAAATCTTTCCCAGTGGATGAAAACACCCTTGCCGCTCAACTTCTCGGTCAGGTTGAAGGCAGTTTGAACCGTTTTGTACGCTCTGATTTCAAATATCAACCGACAGACAATTTTGAAGAGTATTGGGCTTTGCTGAGCGCACAGATTCAGTAGTTCTGAGCCAGCTGTTTTCAAAACCGTCTGCACAATACAAAAATCGTTATGAGTAAAAGTAAATACGCAGAACCCGAATTTCGCCTTTCCATGCTGCATCCTCGTAACTGGGGCGTGTGGCTCGGGTTTGGTCTGCTCGCGCTATTCGTCAACATTCTTCCTTACGCGGTGCTGCTTAAAGTTGGCCGCGGCGTGGGCAAATTCGCCATGCGCTTTGGTAAATCGCGCGTCAAAGTGGCCTCTCGCAACCTAGAACTTGCCTTTCCAGAGATGGACGCCAAACGCCGCCAAGAGTTTGTAGAAGAGAACTTCAAAAACACCGGTATGGCGCTGATTGAAACCGGCATTACCTGGTTTTGGCCGACCTGGCGTTTTAAGCGCTTAATCGTTGAAAAAGATGTCCAGATCCTGCGTGAACACGATGCCAACGGCAAAGGGGTTTTGCTGTGCTGTGTGCATGCATTAAACCTTGAAATCACCGCGCGTGCATTGGGCGTGCTTGGGGTGGGTGGCTACGGTGCGTTTCGCCCACACAACAACGAAGCTTACAACTACATTCAGTACAAAGGCCGTTCTCACGATGGCAATAAGCTGATTGACCGTAAAGACCTTAAGCAAATGATTCGCATACTGCGTAAAGGCGAGCGCCTGTTCTACCTGCCAGACCACGACTACGGACGCAATAAGTCAGTCTTTGTGCCGTTCTTCGCCATTGAAGATGCGTGTACCACTACTGGCACCAGCATTCTTGCCTACACAACTAACTGTGCCATTGTGCCGGGTTCTGGCTTTAGAAACGCTGACGGTAAATATGAAATCATCGCCGATAAATCGATTGAAGCCGATTATCCGCAAAAAGATGAAAAAGCGGCGGCAGCGTATATGAACCAATACGTGGAAGAGTTGATTTTACGTGCGCCGGAACAATGGATGTGGCTGCACAAGCGCTTTAAAACCATGGAAGATGAAAACGCGCCGAAAGGCATCCGTTACAAATAACTCGCCTAGATAACAACAACACAAAAGAGCCCAAATGGGCTCTTTTCGTTTAAGGGCATTTCTTTGCTAGCTAAGCCGATTAAATGCCGTACTCAGCGCGGTAGTCTTTCACCGCTTGCAGATGCTCATTCGCTTGACCATTTTGCTCAAGGTAAGCAATCAAATCACCAAGGCTGACAATCGAAATCACCGCGCAGCCAAAGTCACGTTCAACTTCTTGAATCGCAGACAATTCACCCTTGCCTTTTTCTTGGCGATCAATCGCTACCAACACGCCTGCTAAGTCAGCGCCGTTGGCTTTAATAGTTTGCATCGATTCACGAATCGCGGTACCTGCGGTGATCACATCGTCCACCAGCATAACGCGACCTTCCAGTGCGCTACCGACAAGATTGCCGCCTTCACCGTGGTCTTTAGCTTCTTTACGGTTAAAGCAGTAAGGCGTATCGATATCGTGGCGATCCGCTAACGCGACAGCGGTTGTCGTCGCGATTGGAATGCCTTTGTAAGCTGGGCCAAATAGTACGTCGAATTCGATACCAGAATCCGCCAGTGCCGCAGCGTAAAAACGCCCTAGGCGCGCTAAATCACGGCCAGTGTTAAACAGTCCAGCGTTAAAAAAATACGGGCTTTTACGGCCTGATTTCAAAGTAAACTCACCAAACTTAAGAACACCTTTCTCAAGTGCAAACTCAATAAATTCACGCTGGTATGCTTTCATCACTTTCTCTCTTCTTTTATTTACTGATTATCACAAAACTACTTTGTCACTATCGGCGACCACAACATCTTCGATCGCCGAATTAAACTCTCTCTATCGCTGATAATATCCCTGCGCGCAGCAAACAACGCCTTCATCTAAGTCTACTGGTCACTGTGCATCGTCAAAGTGGATGGTTTCACAGCTAGGCAGCCAGTGGTTTCAACCCTATGAGCATACTTTTGTATGTGATTAGGGGGAAACCGCGCAGCAAGCAACGCTGTGGAGACATCCACGAAGACGAAAAAAAGACAAAAAAATAGCCCCCAAATGGGAGCTACTAGATCAATTACTTTCCAACGCCTTCTTCTGCGTTTCAACAATATCGGCAATGCCTTTTCGCGCTACGGCTAATAAATCCATCAGCTCTTCGTGAGTAAACGGTTCGCCTTCTGCGGTGCCTTGCACTTCAATCATGCGGCCATCTTCGGTCATCACCACATTCATATCGGTATCTGCGGCTGAATCTTCCACGTACTCTAAATCACACAGAATATCTTCGCCTAGAATACCAACCGAAACGGCTGCCACATGGCTCTTCATTGGGTTCTTTTTCAACGCGCCTTTGGCAACGAGATGAGCAAAAGCATCTGCCATTGCGACACTTGCGCCGGTAATAGAAGCTGTACGTGTACCGCCATCCGCTTGAATCACGTCACAGTCAACGGTGATCATTAAGTCTGGCATTGCTTCTAGGTCTACCACTGCACGTAAGCTGCGCGCGATCAGACGTTGAATTTCTAGCGTACGGCCACCTTGTTTGCCGCTTGATGCTTCACGGCGATTACGTGTATGCGTCGCGCGTGGCAACATGCCGTATTCTGCCGTTACCCAGCCCTTACCTTGTCCTTTTAACCAACGTGGCACGCTCTCTTCAACAGAGGCGTTACACAACACTTTGGTGTTGCCGAATTCCACCAACACTGAGCCTTCAGCGTAAGCAGTATAATTGCGGGTGATTTTAATTGGGCGAACTTGATCCGCCTTGCGATCGTTTGGACGCATGGGTAATTACCTTTGGGTCGAGTACGACGAATTGGATTGGTTGCGCATTATATAGGAAGTGACTTTCGGTTCCTAGCCCTGCGCTCAGTCTTAACAATCGGCTTTGCCCTTCGCCTTGGTTTGTATGCTACTATAACCGCAGATTTCAATTCATATTCTCGGTGAGAACAAGGACACATCATGATCTACAGTATGACCGCATACGCGCGCAAAGAAGTGAAAAGCGAATGGGGTAGCGCTATCTGGGAAATTCGCTCGGTGAATCAACGCTATTTGGAAACCTACTTCCGTTTGCCTGAGCAATTTCGTGGCATTGAGCCGGTACTTCGCGAGCGTTTTCGCAAGCGCCTAGCACGCGGTAAAGTCGAGTGTAGCCTGCGCTTTGAAGCCAACCCAGCAGCGAGCACTGAACTGTCGATCAACACCGCGCTTGCCGAGCAAGTCATCAAAGCGGCTGAGCAAGTAATGCACATGACTGGCGAACTGAGCCGTATCAACCCATTTCAAGTGATGCAATGGCCGGGCGTGATGGAAACCGCCGAGCAAGATATGGACACCATTAACAAAGATTTGTTGAGCGCGTTTGATGACGCACTGAGCGAATTTATTGAAGCGCGTGGCCGTGAAGGCGAAAACATGAAAGCCTTGATTGAAGCACGCTTGAATGCCATCACCGACGAAGTTGTCAAAGTCCGAGCACGCATGCCTGAGATTCTTGATTGGCAACGCGAGCGCCTGACCAGCAAGTTTGAAGATGCCAAAGTTGAGCTTGACCCAAGCCGCGTCGAGCAAGAATTGATTCTGCTGGCGCAAAAATCGGATGTGGCTGAAGAGCTTGATCGCCTTGATTCACACGTGAAAGAAACGCTCAATACCCTGAACAAAGGCGGCGCATGTGGCCGACGTCTTGACTTTATGATGCAAGAGTTCAACCGCGAGTCTAACACCCTAGCCTCAAAATCAATCTCAACCGACATCACCGCCTCAGGCGTCGAGCTCAAAGTGCTCATCGAGCAAATGCGTGAGCAGATCCAGAATATTGAGTGACATTCCATGAAAAATCAAAAGCAACCAAAAGCGAAACAAAACAACAACTTAAATTGAAATTAAATTTCATAACGTTGCACTAAATGTCTTAAGGTTGCACCTGAGTGGTTACAGAAATGGGTACACAAATTTCTAGATTTGTGTATTATCCTTCTAACCTGTAACCACTTGGGAAATGATGTTTCATGAATGACGCTCAACTAAAATCACTTGTTAAGAAAGGGAAGCAATGTCGGGTTGCCGTCGGTAACGGGCTATATTTCCGCATTTCAGCTCAGGGAACACCCTTTTGGATTTTTCGATATTCTCATGGCGGCCAACGCAAACAAATGTCAATGTCTCAGTATGGGAAGCCTCCATTGGGGATGTCACTAAGTGAAGCGAGGGAACGTACATTAGAACTCAAGGCGATGGTAAAGAGAGGCGTTGACCCACTTGTAGAGAAAAATAGAGCAAAGATTTCTAAGTTAAAATTAGTAGATGAGTTGGCTAATGACTGGCTTTCTCAAACAAGTAAGCACCTCAAGAACCCTCAGATCCCTCAAAGGGTGTATTCCAAAGATATTTCCCCAAAGCTTGGTAAACTTCCCGTAGAAGATGTTAACCCTAGAGATATTTTGGATGTTGTTAGACAAATCAACGAGTCTGGTAGGCCAACAATTTCAAATGATGCCCTAACTTATCTAAAGCAACTTTTTAATCATGCAATCAAACTAGGCTTAGTTAGGCATAACCCTGCAATAGCATTTAATGTCAAAGATGCAGGTGGCATAGAAAAATCTAGAGAACGAGTTCTTTCTCTTGACGAGCTTGAAACTGTTTTCCAAGTATTCAGAGAAAATTCCGACATTTTCACGAGAGAAAATTTATTGGCAGTTGCCCTACTCGTTGTTCTAGCAACAAGAAAAGGCGAGCTAATCGCCGCCAAGTGGGAAGAGTTCGACTTTACTAATCTAGTTTGGAAGCTTCCAGCCGAACGAGCTAAAAATGGTCTAGGAATAGATATCCCAATCCCTGAGCAATGCTTAGCATTGTTCGCTGAACTATTTATTAGGGCAAATGGCTCTGAATACTTATTTCCCTCCAGGAGATCAAGCAAGAGACGAGGTTATATTTCTGATGACACTCTCAACCATGCATTGGCAAAATTATTTGGCCGAAAAGTAGATTCAAAGAAGAAACCATACCCTAATATCTTGGGTGAGGCGGGAATAGAATATTTTATCATTCATGATCTTCGCAGAACATGCAGAAGTCTATTGGCTGAAAACAATGTTCCTAGTCATGTCGCGGAACGTTGCCTGAACCACAAGCTTCGTGGAGTAGAAGGGATATATGATCGCTATGATTACTTCAAAGAGCGTAAAGAAGCTCTTGAATTACTAGCTATTAAGATAGCTCCACTAGCAGGAAACCCATCACCTGAAATATCAAAAGTCATCGAAGCTTTATCCTAGTCGGCTCTAGAAATCAAAGAGCCTTACAAATGGACTAGCTAAACTCAGTCGATTGTGGTTTCACTCATCAAAACACTGACCCTTTGACGGCTTATAGAAAGCTCTCTACCTATTTCGGCTCTGTTAATCTTTCCGCTCATAGATAGTTGCAACTTCGCTAAGTCTCTTATCTTTTTTCGTAATTCATTGTTTTTACTTTCTAGTTCCGCTCCTTTTTTGGGCCCTCGGGGACGTTCAAAAGAGTTGATGACCTGAAAAGCTTCGTGTCGATATGTCACCATTAACAATACAAAAATGTTAGGGTGTCCTACTCCTGGATTCATCCAAGCTTCTATATCTTTTGCTTCCCAAAACGCGGCTTCTATTGGGTCAAGAGCCTTCAACACAAATAGAGTAAAGTCTTGCCATGAAGCAAAATTATCAGGAACAGACTTCGGAAGTCTGATGTAAGTTTTGGGGTATTCTTTTTTGATAAACCTAAGAACAATGCCAGCAATGATGCTTAAATTTTCATCATTTATTTCGCTGTTCACTCCGCGTTCTATTAAGTCTCTATTGATATACCTCGGATGTTTAGCAAAAGAAGCAGTCCACTTAAAAGCATACGTCGAGTATTTATACTCTTTAGGTTTTGAGTCATTAATTTTCTGAAGTTCACCTAAATATTCAGATTCAGTATGTTTTAGTGCAGACTCTAGAGCTGATTTAGCTTTGTAAAATGACCTTTTAGATTGATTTGGATGATGAATTTGGCAATAGCCTGCTGAATCTTCAACTCTTCTCCAACAAAATGCACAGTATGGAATCGAGAAGGGTGTTTTTCTCAAATAACGACGTGAAGTGCAAGATTTCACATCAAGTAAAGATCCATAAACTGCATTCGCATAAGTTGAAACTGTATCCGTTGCATCAATTACTGTGATATTTAAGTACTCTCTCACTCTCTCAACTGAGTAGTTTATTCCTCCATTTGAACGAACAAACAGTGCTAAAGAACTAATTATTTTTCCACGATGAGCCTTAATCGGGGGAAACAATTTTTGAAAATCGCTTATAAATTCAGCGTCTAGCTTTAATTCTTCTAAGGCACTCAGCACACAAACATAGCCTTTCTTTGGTTTTGAAGAAATTCGCTTCCCAGTATCCTTAGCTTCTTGCTTTAACTGCATCAATGCTTGATTAACATTTGATTGAAGCTGCCTTGCATCAAGAACCATCCCCTCCCTCTCGTACCGCGTCAATAGAGTTTCCTTTGTTTTTGTAGATATTAACTTTATTCGATTCTAGTGACAATTAATTCAAAGAAATCAGTTTGGAGAATTAAAGATATGTCCAATAAAACAATATTAATCCGTTGCGGAGATCTGACAAAAGAACTCGGTGTAAGTAAAAGCACTATATGGAGATGGTGTAGAAGTGGGGAAATGCCAAAGCCCTTGCAATTGGGGCGCATAATTGCTTGGGAAAGAGCCGTAATCGAACAATGGCTAGAGTCCAAACGCACTCAGGAGGTCAAGCTATGAACTCCTCAAAACGTTGTGAGATGTATTGCGCGATCTTACTTGAAAATAACCAAGCTGAACTCGCATTAGTGTCTGAAGAGCACGTTAAAGAAATTGCATACATGATGGCAGGAGCTATTTGTTATGCAGAACATCAGTATAGCTTTTATGTATCAGATTCCGATATATCAAGCGTAGCTTCTGAAGCTTCAAATATGTTGATCAATCGACCTGATAGGAATCCAACATACAAGCAAATGCCATTGGTTTTGACTGCAATTCAACGTTACCGCGAGTTTGCTATTCCTCAACTAGGAGGACAACAGACCCTTTGCATCTCCGATGCTAGCACCCCACCTCCACAACACATAAATAGCGTTGAAATCACAAATAATAGACCGCTAGCGAACTTGCTAGCGACAGCCAATCGATGCGACTCAAGAATACTAATTCTATTAGTGCTAGCAGCGATAGCATTGGGAGGCATGTTCCTATGAGTGAATTCACTAGTAAGACTTATGGAGTCAGATTTACAGCTGATGTTGAGGCACAAATTCAGCGTGAAGCGGATCGGACGGGTCAATCAAAAACTGAAGTTATCAGGGCTGCCACTGTCAGGCAGCTGAGCCAAGCGTCTATCGAACTACAAATGAAACAGCTAGAACTTCGCCTCCTTCGCAATAGTTTCGAAATGAATAGCGCAATTGTGGGGTTAACTGATGAACAAAGAAATCAAGCAGCAAAAGCGTTCAACCAATCAATTGGACAGGAGTTAATATCATGAATTTATACAATAATCCTCCTTATCGGCGGTATCAGGATTGGCAGCTGATAATTATTTCGTTTGTAGTTATTTCAACAGCATTGGCTCCCGCACTGCTCTTTTTAACATGGAGCTGGTTTAGTAACTGGGAACCAATACCTCAGCATGCTGATATATGGCTGAAAATCATTAAGCAATTAGCTCAGGGAGAAAGCTCTCTTTGGTTTTCATATAAGAGCTATCTACTAGCTAATGGATGGATGGGTGACATCATTGTTCATGTAACTTTGTCGTCTATTGCTGCCATGTTAATAGCGTCGCTGATTTGCTGGAAGTATCTCTATGTAACAGGGGGGAAGACGCTTGATAGAATTGTTGCAGGGCCTGTAAATCTTAAAGGTAGGCATGCTTTGAAGCATGCCAAATATCAACTAAAACAAGAAGTAAGCAATGGCGCTACTCCTAGTTTATATCTGCACCCCAAAGTTCAGATAAGCCACAATTCATGCATAGGTAACACGTTGATAACAGGTAGACCAGGTACAGGAAAAACAGTTGTCATCACTCATGTCTTACAACAGATAGTGAAACAAAAAATCAAAACTTTTGTATTTGACGAAAAACACGAATATACCGAGATGTTTTACCGTAAAGAGTCGTCATTGCTCATTGCACCGTGGGATGAGCGTAGTCAGGTTTGGAATATTTCTAAAGATCTTGAACATATATCGGCTCCTGCAAGATTTGCAGAACACATTATCCATGATACTAAAGATAAAATTTGGAGTGAATCCTCTCGTCTCATTCTCACTGGCATTATCACCTACCTAAAAGCTCAGGGACCATCATGGGGCTGGTCAGAAATATACTCAACACTAAATCTTGATGATCATAAGCTTAGAGAAATCCTTGAGGCATTCTATCCAAAAGCAGTTCGCTTTGTAGAAGAAAATAATCGTACAACCCAGAGCATAATGATAACGCTACAAAGTGAACTAGCTTGGCTAGAGTGGCTAGAGTGGCTAGCCAAAGCCTGGCCAAAATCACATGAAGGAAACTTTTCTATCCAACGATGGGTACACAAAGAAAACGCCACTCCCCTGTTGATCGTACAAGCGGATAAAAACTTTTCCGTGGTCGGCAAGCCTCTTTGCCATGCACTAATGAGTTTGATGGTTGACGAATTTCTTGCTAGAGGCAAATCTCAGGAGTGTTATTTAGTTCTTGATGAACTTGCTAACTTACCAAAATCAGCAAGCCTACTGCGTTGGTTAGAGCTAGCTCGTGCTTCTGGAGGAAGGACAATTGCAGGAACACAGGCGATATCACAACTAAAGAGCCTATATGGCGGTGACAGTACGGATACGTTAACTAGCATGTTCAACAACCTAATCACTTTTAAAGTGGGGTCATCAGGTGATACAGCTAACTATGTGTCCAAAGCTCTCGGTGAGATGATTATTGAACGCCCTCAATATACAAATCAATCGGTATCTTGGCAGCGGATTACTATGCGCACAGTTTATCCATCCGACATCACTCAATTACCCAATCCTACGAACAAAGGAGTAACGGGGTTTCTGACGGTGAATGGTTGGAATGCTACTTACCGAATAGTTTGGCCTTATGTAGATATACAGTCAAAATCTAAGGGTAAAATTTCAGCAAAATGGACACAACAGTACGAACAAGGTGTGCAGAATAAAATTAAGCACTCTAATACACCTAACCGCATTTTAGCGAGAAGAGGAGAGCAATCATGCTAACTATCTTCCCAATAAGAAATGTTGATTACTATGTCGAGTGGACTCAAAACGACTATTACCTCAACAATGATGAGCAGCCTGGAATCTGGATTGGTTATATTGCTCACTTGTTAGGGCTAAATGGTGAGATTATTGAGGAACACTACAAGAATCTGATGAAAGGGTTCTCACCCGATGGTAAAACAGCGTATGTACAAAACGCAGGAAAAAGCCGAAATTTGGGTTATGACCTAACTTTTTCAGCACCTAAATCCGTTTCAATACTAGAAGTGTTCGATGAAGTTGGTTGCATCCAAAATGCGCATGAGAGAGCAGTGCGTGCAGCTTTAAGATTCGTTGAGGAAAAAGCAGCATACACAAGACGAAGTTCCAAAGGACAAACGTTAGAAAAGTTACCTGGTCTACTAGCAGCTCAATTTACACATTTCAAATCGAGAGCAAATGATATTCAGCTACACACCCACTGCCTCATTCTTAACCTAGCGATTAGGAATGACCTCTCGTGGGGCACTATCAATGGACGAAATCTATATCAATGGATGAAAGCTGCTGGATCTGTATACAGTGACCTGCTCCCCTTAATCTAGTCCAGTCTACACTTAGTAATGTTCATCCAACCAAGGAGATGATGAACATGAAAAAGCGATTCAATGAACAACAAATCATTGCCATTTTAAAGGAAGCGGAAGCAGGTATCCCCGCCAGAGAGCTTTGCCGCAAGCATGGGATATCGGATGCGACGTTTTACACATGGCGCAAAAAATACGCAGGACTGGATATCTCTGAAGCCCGTCGCCTTAAGGCACTGGAAGACGAGAACGCTCGGCTCAAAAAGCTGCTGGCTGAGACACTGCTGGATGCAGAAGCACTTAAAATCGCT
>NZ_FNDD01000079.1 GCF_900100015.1 Vibrio xiamenensis
TCTGAGTTTGCAGCGACAACAAGAACGGCACGAAACAGTGGTAATTTAACAAGCATTACTAATGAAGTTTTGGATTAGTTCTCGGGGGCAGGTCACTTCTTCTTAGCTTGAGCCTTTGCTTGCGCGATAAAATTATCCTTCGTCGTAATTTGCCTAACAAGCTCATCAACCGCATCTTGAGAATAAATATGTGTGTTAGATATTTTTTGGTAGTGGTGGTGCTTGTTACAAGTTGCTTTCCAATTCAGCTTTGATACTGCGGCTTGGAAACAATGACTATTTATTGTTGGATTTCCCTTTTTGTCTCGAGCTACTAAGCACTTTTCTAGTTTTGCGATATCGTAGTTAGCATTGAGGGTCTTATTGATCGCGTCAATAGCAGTCTTTTGAGTGAAAGTATGAGTTTTCTCTGGGTCTACTTGCTTTTCAACTACAAGAGCCTTTTTCAACTGCTCCAAGTCCTGAGCTTTGCCGCTAGCTGCAGCAAGTATTATCTGACTGTCTTTCTCATCACGAGCATACACAAGCGATACGTTAATTGGGATGGCGAACTCAATATCATCTTCTCTCTCTATTTCATCTTGCACCGTTTGAGCTAGTTCGAGCATATCTTCCGCAGCCTTACCATACAATGATCGCAACACAGGCTCTGGTGGCATCTTAAAATCACCAACTAGCGATATCATTCCAGCATGCTGAGATTGCATAAATGGTACCTCTGCAAACTCCTGAAACTTAGATGAATAATTAAGCACACCTGATTGGAATACGCGAGAAGCTAGCCCTTGAAGCTCAGGCATAAGTAGATGAACAGCACCATCACGCCAATCAGCTATACGGGAGATATTCTTTCTTACATTGTCATTTTCTTTGAACAACTTCTCCAAGCATTGCCTTAAAGATATAGTTTTCTTTACGCCTTGCTTATTCGCTTTCTCGAATACCGATTCTTCACCATCTCGCTCAATGATAATTGCCTTAAGAAGCTGCTCCCAAGCTGTTGAGTACATCATTACAAATCCATCTAACTTGTTTTCAAGTGATGGTCTGTTGTAAAGCTCTAATGCGAGCATCATATTATCTTTTGACTTTTTGAGCAGAGCCTTAGCTAAGTTAGATTTACATTTATGACCTAGCTCTTGATAGTGCTTACTCTGAGATAAACGCTTTTTGAACTCGATAAAACTTACGTCTAGTACATTTATTGCTTCATATGTGTTAACTTCAACTTCAGCTAAGAATTGAGTTATTTGCCCCTTCCCGTAGTAAGATTTGAATGTACTGAGCTTCCAGCCTACATACTCTATAAGATCTTCTTTGGTGAAAGTTGAACTCTCTGTTTGGTGCTTTTGCAAGAATTGGTACAGTAATAACTGCATTTCGACTTTAGCCATTTGACTCCCAATAAGTTACTCGCCTTATTGAAGTGCATTTTATTGCATAAATACTGGATAATCAGAGAGTGGCATCAAATAATTCAATACCTCTAAACGATCTGAATTAATCAGTCTTTTGTGCAAAGTTTTTGTTCTTCAGTTTGGAATGTACTCAAAAACGTCACCTTAGTTACTCTTCTCCTAATCCGTATCCTACCAATTTAGCAAAACGTTAGCTCAACAATGTCCCAAAACGCATTGGTAAATAACGGCATTAAATGAGGTAAAAATTCAGGACGAATTTTTAGGTTTTCCGCGTCGGGAACGCGTAAAACCGTGCCGGACAGCACCAGAGAACAAAAGGCATTTCTGGTTA
>NZ_FNDD01000067.1 GCF_900100015.1 Vibrio xiamenensis
GGTATGCGGTCACCGAGACGCTGAAAAAGGTTCAAGTGACGCAATACGTTATCGTGGTACCGGAAGGCGCCGATGAAGCGACCACACTGGCGAACATCATTGGTGGTGTGGATGCAGCAACGGGTCAGCGTTTGGGTATTTCTGCGATCTCGCTGTGTACTGAATCACCCACCATCATTGCTGCGCCAGGTTACACCCACTTATCGCCAGCATCGGATGCATTGGTCGCCGAAGCATTAAAGTTAATGGCGTTTCCGCACCTGGATGGTTTATCCACCAATACCACTGAAGTGATCGACTACTCATTAACGCTGGCGACCGAAGGCACAGGTTACGATATCGCGACCATCATCGACCCTCAGCCGAGTATTTATTCAACGGCTGCAGCGGCGAACGTGTATGTGCCGCCATCGGTACTTTCGGTGGGTTGTCATGCTGGCGTAGCGCTGCATCAATCACCAGGTAACCAAGGTACGTACGCGCAAGGCGTTCAGCGCGATATTACTTACGATATTCTGGACAGCACCACCGAAGGCGATCTGCTGAACAAGCATGGCATCTGCTACTTCGGGCGCACTGATTTAGGCGGTATTTCGCTGCTGGGTAACCGCACGTTATCAGGCCGTTTTATTAACCAAGTGTGTTTGGAGCAGGCAATTTGTCGTAAGTTGAAATCCACCGCGCAAAAGGTGATGGCAAAGAATCTCGACAAGTCGCTGATGGAGCAGGAGATCACCAAGCTCAACGCTTGGGGTGCTCAACTCAAAGCCAATGAAGAAGTGGTTGGCATGGAAGTGTCGCTGCATCCAGAACTGAACACGGTCGAAACATACAAAAACGGTACCTGGTACATTGCCATCCGTTTTGCCGCATTCCCGCCAAACGAGCACATGGTTTACCACCTTGTTGAAGATGCTGGAATTATTGACAGCTTTATCTCGGAGATCTTGTAATGGCAGGTCAACGCAAATTAGTAATGCAAGAAGTGGTCATTGAAGGCCAAAAGTTCTTTGGTGAACTAGAAGAACATACGCCTCCAGTGGTCGAGAAAAAAACCGAAGATGCCAAAGGTGGCCGCTTTGCCTCTAGCAAAATCATCATCGGTGTCACGGTCGGCAACGCCACCATCAAACTTAAAGGCGCGACCGTTGACGCGCTGCAAGTGTATGGCGCGGAAGAAGGTGAGCGCGTTCAGATGGACGTGAAATCGTCTTACCAAGATGAAGATGGTAACAAGTTTGCTGAGCACTGCTCTTACACGGGTGACATCATCAAAATCGATGATGGTAGCCGTTCAACACAGAGCGTTCCAGAAACAACCATCGAGCTTGCGCCGCGCATTTATAAGCACACAGAAGCAGGCAAGACCCGTTACAACATTAACCTCGACACTCAAGTGATCGACTTGGGTCAGGGCGACATTATGGCTGAGCATCGTTCGAACCTTGGACGCGCCTAAGCGGTAAAAAAATTAATGGGTCCATGGACCCATTTTAAAATACCTAGCTAGTTAGCTCCCGAAAGGGAGCTTTTTTTGGAGAAATTTTATGTCTCAAACATTTGGACCGATTACTCATGATTTGCTGCACCCTATTCAAGACGGCGAAAAAGAAATTTTGAGTTTGACATTTGAGCCACTGCGTTTTGAGCAGTACAGCCAAGTGGATGTTAGCGCCGACGATCCTGACCCTGCGATTGAAGAGTTGGTTTGTATTGTTACCGGCTTAAGCCAAAAGGCGTTTGATACGTTGTCTCTTCCTGATTACAACTCTATTGAGCGAATCATTTATCGCATGACGACCATGACTTCGCAGCAATGGAAAAAAGACCTAAAACACAGTCACGAAACGATCTCGTTACTGCTTCCTCTGCGTAAAGATGACGGTCAATCTGTCGGTGAAATCGAGCTAAAAGTGCCTTCAGTTAAGACGCGAAAAATTTATAAAGCAATTGATACAGATAAATCCAAGCAGGAATTTATCACTCATGCTTGTACGGGACTTAGCGTTCAAGAAGTGGGGCGCCTATTTATGCCTGATTGGAACCAATTACAGGCGCACATTAACGATTTTTTGAACAAACAGGCAGATTACTTTCAGAGCGAGATGTAGAAGCGCTTTGTGATTATCTGCCTCTCGTCTATCCGTACACAGACGAGCAGATCGGCGAACTACCAGCAGACGTGGCAGTTCGCCGTTTTTATTTGGCGATTGAAAGGTTGAAGCAACGATGAATAGTCAGTCTAAGTATCAAGTTGCGATTGCCGCGCTCGACCAATATTCGACGCCGCTTAAGGCGGCGTCGGCATCGTTTGATTCTTTAACCGAAGATGTGAAGAGTCAATCGGCTGAGCTGAAAAAATTGAATGCGACTGCGGCCAGTTTGAATTCTTACGGCAGCTTAAAGCGTGAACTTAGCGAAACATCGGTGCAGATGGAGTCAGCCAAAGTTCGCGCTGGCCAGTTGGCAATCGAAACCAAACAGTTAGCCAGTCAAACCAAAGGTTTTGAATCTGCCGCTGAGCAATCTCAGAAAAAGTTGCAAAACCTTGAAGCGCAGATGCGCACGACTGAACACCCAAGCAAGGCTCTACGGGCTGCAATTAAAGAAGCTCGGACAGAGGTTAAGCAGAGCAACGCGAATTTAAATGAACATCGCCAACAGCTCAGTAAAACCCAAACAGCTTACGATAAGTCTCGCCATGAAGTTTCCCGTTTAACCAGCCATTATGAAGGCCAACGCACCAAGCTGCATGGTTTAAAAGCCACGCTCAATGAGTCAGGCATTCAAGCTCATAAATTTGGTGACGCTCAGCGTAAAGTTCAACGTGACATTAGCGCGGCGAATGCTGCCCTTGATCAGCAAAAGAATAAACTGAAAGCGGTGAAAGCCGCATCCGCGAACATTGAGGCGAATAAGCAAGCTCGCTCAGAACTCAAAGGTGAAGCATTCGATTTGGCGGTTAAGGGCGCCATGCTTGCGGTTCCGATTAAGTTTGCGGTGGATTTTGAATCGGCTTTTGCCGATGTGAAAAAAGCGGTCAATGATGCCAGTGACGAAGAGCTGGAGATCATGAAGCAGAAGATTGTGATTGAGGCGCCTAAGCTTGGCGTTACTCAGGAAGGTTTATCTGCCATCATCGCCGAAGGTGGCCGCAACGGTATTAAGAAAGAAGAGTTGTTTGATTTCGCTGAATCTGCAGCAAAAATGTCTGTCGCTTTTGATATGACTGCCGATGAAGCCGGTGCGTCGATGATGAAGTGGCGAACAACAATGAATCTGAGCCAGGCACAGGCGGTTGACCTTGCCAACGCCGTGAACTTTGTCGGCGATAACATGGCGACCACGGCAAAAGACATCACTAATGTTCTGGTTCGCCAAGGCGCGGTGATCACTAATGCAGGTTTAGACCAAATCCAAGCCGCCGCATTATCTGCAGCGGTACTTTCTGGCTCAGCCAGTACCGAAATTGCAGCGACTGCCACTAAAAACTTACTGCTTAGCTTAACAGCTGGCGATTCAGCAAGTGGTGGCCAAGCGGATGCGTTGATGAAACTCGGGTTTGATCCTGCCGATTTAGCGCGAGATATGCAGGCGAACGCACCGGAAACGGTTGAACGTGTTCTTCTTGCAATCAAAGACCAAGATGCCGATGTGCAAACTGCGTTGATGAAAAAGCTTTTTGGCTCAGAGTCGATTGGTTCTATCGCACCTTTGCTGCAGAACTTAGATAACTTTCGCAAAGCCTTTAAGTTGGTGGAGAATGACACCAACTTTGCCGGGTCGATGCAGAAAGAATTTGAGGTGCAAGCCGCCACGGCGCAGCGGAAAATCTCAGCGTTTACCGCCTCCATTACAGGCTTGTTTACTGTTTTAGGCGAAGGGATGTTGCCGATTGTCGGTGACATTCTGGATACGGTGACCCCTGCGGTTACTTGGTTAACCGAAGCCGCGCAGTCAGCGCCAACGGCCACGGCAGCGCTGATGGCGATTCCAGCGGCGTTGATCGCGGTAAAAGGTGCAGCACTGGCCTTTAAAACTGGCAAGCTGTTACTCGGTCAAGGTAAGAACTACGCTGACCTTGGCAAAGCCAAGCTTGGCATTGGGTTAGATAAAACATCCGAGTCTGCGCAGCGTGCAACGTCTCGATTGTCACGTTTAAACCAAACATTGGACCGTTTAGGTCAAGGTGGCCAAGGGCGTTATCAGCGCAATGGCGCTTCAATTTCTCGCAGTAATCAGCGTCCATCACGCCGAACATCGCGGCGAGGTGGTAAGTTTGGTCGTTTGCTTGGGCTTGGAAGCCATATTGCAGACATGCTGCCGATTGGCGGCGCTCCAGCGGCGTCATTGGCACCGAGCGGTTCCAAAGCTGGGAAATGGG
>NZ_FNDD01000021.1 GCF_900100015.1 Vibrio xiamenensis
CCTCGACGGTCAGTACTTTTGGCTAAGAGCGATTTTAAGTGCTTCTGCATCCAGCAGTGTCTCAGCCAGCAGCTTTTTGAGCCGAGCGTTCTCGTCTTCCAGTGCCTTAAGGCGACGGGCTTCAGAGATATCCAGTCCTGCGTATTTTTTGCGCCATGTGTAAAACGTCGCATCCGATATCCCATGCTTGCGGCAAAGCTCTCTGGCGGGGATACCTGCTTCCGCTTCCTTTAAAATGGCAATGATTTGTTGTTCATTGAATCGCTTTTTCATGTTCATCATCTCCTTGGTTGGATGAACATTACTAAGTGTAGACTGGACTAGATTAAGGGGAGCAGGTCAGACAGATGTGATAATCATAACGATAACACTTGATCCTTGTTGCCAACCTAGAACAAAGAATCCGCAAAGGTTGAAAACAACACCAAAGCAAATCAGATAGAAAAGAAACTGCTTCAATTTATTCATATTACTCCCTTAATGTTGGATGACTACTCAGATTAGAGTTTATCGAGAAAGCGCTCTGGACTACCATTGAGCGAGTCAACAAAAATTGGCCAAAGATCTCGAGTTCTCTATATTTTAGGTAATCGGATATTATATTAACAAAACTGTCTATCCAGGTTCTAGCGAGGTCTTCACCAGCACGAAGCATGCCCCATTCCATTTTAACTTAAGTACTCAGTGACAAATTGTGTTACCGAGTTTTCGACACTTTTTCTGATGTATATAATGAAAAGAGTGGTAGTAGGGGCAAGGAGTTTGTATTTGTGTTTACAAGGATACAGAGTCAAGTACTAATAAATGATTCTGTATAATGAATCTATTAGGATTGGTACAACTTAATAACCGCTGTCATGTTTTCGTCCCCAATCCCATTGTCTATCCCTTTTCTGAATACATCACGTACCGCTTCAATGGCAGGTGTTGTATATCCGGTTGCTTCCAGTGTGTAAGAGAAATCTTTTTCAATCAGCTCAATGGGGAACATCGGAGCAAACATCTGGTTCAGCATCATGGCCGATATTCCGTTTGCAGAAGCACTCCACGGAGCAGTTGATGAGAGTGCCGAAATGATCTTTACAATATCGGCACCTTGTTGACGCTGTAACGTTGAAATCAGCTCAGCTAAGGTAGCAACTTGCATGCCTAGTAGCGTATTAGTGCAAAGTTTTGCTAATGCACCATTGCCCACTTCGCCAGTGTAGTTAATGACCGAGCCCATGGTTTCCAGTAACTCTATACTGTTTTCATAAGCTTCTTGTTTGCCACCGACAAGATAAATCAATTGTCCGGAATCGGCTTGTGGTCGGGTGCCCGAAACTGGCGCTTCAATAAAGGGAATATTTCGCTCAGAGGCGTGCTGATTGAGTTCTTTTACCCAGTTAACCGAGAGTGTTGAGCTGTCTATCGCGATTGCGCCTTTTTTCATGCTACCAAAAGCGCCGGTATCAGGATCCAGCCATACTTCTTTGGATGCGTGATCGTCTCGAACCATTGCGATAATAAAGTCTGCATCCTGAGCCGCCTGACTTGGCGTGTCAGCCAATCTGGCACCGTTAATTACAAGTTCTTCTGCTTTGGAAGGGGTTCTGTTCCAGACTGTAACCTGATGGCCCGCTTTGAGAATGTTAGCGGCCATGCGAACGCCCATTGCGCCTAAACCCAGAAAAGCAACGTTTTTCATATTTCAAATCCTGTCATGTCGGTAGAAAAATTAACAAAATGAAAAGAGTGTTTATTGGTTTAAATCATGACCGATCGAGCGTTATAACTCTAATTGCATTTTGTTATTGTCGTCATCACTGATTTGAATATCTGAAGGTATTTAAAGCTCATTACACAGCTTAACAATCGAATCTCGGATCCATCGATGGGCATCACTGTCATGCGTTCTTTCATGCCACGCCATGATTTTTGTAAATCCAGGGACTTCGAATGGAAGGTTTACTGTGGTGAGTCCCTCTACATTTGTGATAAGTCGCTTGGGGACTACGGCACAAAGATCACTGGTTTTTAAAATACTGACCAGTGATAGGAAACTTGGGACGGACAGCACGACACGACGCTGCTTACCCAGTGAACGCAGTACTTGATCTGTCATCCCTTCAAATGCACCACCAACATAAGACACAATCGCATGATCGATACTACAAAATTGCTCAAGGGTTAAGGTGTTAGCTTCAAGCAGGGGGTGTTCGTCTCTGAGAACACAAACATAAGTCTCCTCAAATAAGGTTTTGGCGCGTAAATCCACGGGAGACGCTTCTGGCGTGGTTAACGCAAGGTCTATGATTCCGCGTTCCATTTGTTCGAAAAGCACATGCTCATTGATCCAACGAACGGAGACTTTTATGCTAGGTGCTTGTTCCCTTAATGTAAGCAAAAAGGGCTCGACAATGGCTCTCAGAGAATAATCGGTGGCCGCGATAGAGAGGGTGAGTTCAGCCGTCTGTGGTTCAAACAGAGTTGGTTCTAAAACAGCATTCAGTTCTCTAAGAAGCCTTTTTATTGGCCCAGAAAGCTCTTGCGCACGAATGGTCGGCACAATGCCATGTTGACTACGAATAAATAACTGATCGTCCAAGCTGTGTCGCAGGCGGGTCATCATGCCACTGACTGCTGGCTGGCTGACCGAAAGTTTTTCAGCTGCTCTGGAGACGTTTTTCTCATCCATCAAAGTGTCAAAGACGCGGAGAAGATTCAAATCGAGGTTTTTAATATTTGCCATAATCAGAGATTATTGTTTTATATGGTTATTTTTAATATAGAGTAAAAAAGCCGCCCTCAATGACCTTGAGAGCGGCTTTTTGAATTTATTGGTGTAAACCCATCGTTACTTTGCTTTGCGGGCTGCTTCAACCAAACCGTCTAACCATTCCTGATGGCCATTGATCATTGGGTTTGGTTTAGTTGCCGCTAATTCTTTCGCTGGATTACCATTTTGGGTTTCCTGAGTCAGGATGCGAACTCGATTGTCAGAAAGATCTTCGATTAACCAGGCATGATGTACATCTAAACGAGTGTCACCTTCGCCTGACCAGCCATGCCATGCAACTCGTGCAGGTTGACCCTCTGCTGGCGCAACATGTTCAACACATTTTGATTCAACCGGGAAGCCGAAAGTTTCAAAATAGAATCGAACGTTATTTTCTAACTCAGGCCCTTTGTCGTCGTAAAAGCGAGGATTAGCTGAGTTTGCGTAGTAAGTTGGCCACAATGCTGGTGTGTTAAGTAATGGCCAAATATCGTTAGTTGAAAGACCAGCCACAATCACTTCATTTGAACAGAAGTTGTCAGTAAAACCGGGTACAAAGCCTTCAGGCCAGATGATGTCACTCATAATACATTCCTCATGTTTGAATAGTGAAAACACGTTGTTTCGAAGATGGTGATATCATGCTTTTATTCTGGTTATTGCTCCAATCACAATAAAAGATAAAGGCTATAATTCAGGCTTATATCTAAGCTGACGTTAAATCTTAGCGACGAATTTTCCGCGCGAATGCCCCTGCCTGATTTGGTTCAAGGCTTGTGGAATATCGCTCAAGGTCAGTACAGTGGTTGGCGGAGATATAACGATGTTCTGCTCGAGCATGCGATTCAACGCAATACCCGCTTGAGTGATCGATTGCCTGCCTATCTCACCATTAACATGACCAGCCCCAAGGCTTAACTGATGCAAAGTCAAACCCCGGTCAAATGCACTTTGGTGTTGGGTTGAGTCAATGGTGCTGACTAGCTCGACTAATTGTCCGTCAAAGCCAAGCATTGAGGACGAATTTGTCTGCGCCGGGCCACCGACGCAGTCCAGCACACATTCAACGCCCTGATTATCGACGATGGTGTTCACTTTGGTGAGAAGTTGTAGATCCCGATAATCAAGACAGTGTGTTGCACCTAATGATGTAGCGTAATCAAAGTTATGCTCGGAACAAACAGCAATGATGGTTTCAAGTTGAAAATAGCGACTCAGTTGCAGCGCATAACTGCCTACACCGCCGCTTGCCCCATAGATAACAATACTGCTTTTACCCGCAAGGTGAAACTTATCGTTCAGTGCCCGATAGGCTGTCCATCCTGCACAAGGCGATGCTGCCGCTTCAATATCGGATATGTCAGGATGTCTAGTTAATGTGCGAGAGTCATGAACGGAAAATACAGCAAAACCACCCTGACGGCGGCGCATATTACCATGATAGAGAACATGATCACCGATATTCCAATCGTTAACCATACTCCCTTTAGCAATAATCACACCAGAGACATCAAGTCCACCAACCATGTCACGATTACCCGCTTCGGTGATACCAAACCAATGATTAATTTTGGCATCCACTGGATTGAGTCCAACCGAATGAACTTCGACAATAACGTCGAAGGGCGTTTCTAACTTTGGCTCTGAGATAGTCTTGACTACAAAGCGGTCCAATTCTGGTCGATAGATGACAGCTTTCATTTTCCGTTCCTTTTATTCTGGTGGGTTTAGTTATACGCACCGCTTGAATACGTTAATTCGTAACTATGGCTGTAGATCTCTAGGATATTTCCGAATGGGTCTTCCATGTAAATCATGCGGTAGGGCTTTTCACCTGGATAGTAAAAGCGAGGTGCTTTCATACGTTTTTTACCGCCGGCAGCAACGATTTTTTCAGCCAAGTCTTCTACGTTAGGATCTTGTACACAGAAGTGAAAAACGCCTGTTTTCCAGTATTCAAAGTTGTTTTCTGGGTTCTCTGCATTTTCAAACTGAAAAATCTCAACGCCAATTCGGTCTCCCGTAGATAGATGGGCGATTTTTACACTTGACCATCCCTGACCAAAAACATCAGTGCACATTTCACCAATAGGCGTGTCGTCTTCTGCAATGGTGGTTGGTTCCATGATCAAGTACCAACCCAGCACTTCGGTATAAAACTTAACCGCTTTTTCTAGGTCGGGTACTGAGATACCGATATGGGAGAAAGTTCTTGGGTATGTGGTTGTCTCTGACATAAAACAGTTCCTTATAGGATTCAATTGTCATGCCATTTTAAAAGTTGCTTTACTAAATAAAAAATTATTAAATATTCTTGTTATGATAAATACTGGTTATTAAAATGCTGAATCCTATTTGGCTTAATACGTTTAAAACTCTAGTTGAGACGGGGCATTTTACTCGTACGGCAGAAGTGCTCAATATGACCCAGCCTGGCGTTAGCCAGCATGTAAATAAACTGGAATCGGCGTGTGGCTATCCGCTAATAAGACGATTCAACAAACAGTTTGAGTTAACGGTTTATGGCCGAAAAGTGTATCAATTTGCTCTTAAACGAATTGAAGAAGAAGCTGTGTTATTACAGGATTTAGGAAGGGATGAACCTTTTAGTGGTCGTTGCACCATAGGTTGTTCAGGGACTTTTGCCTGGCTACTGTATCCGCAATTGCTTTCATTGCAATCTGAATACCCCAATCTTTCAATTGAACTTGAAGCCACGCCAAATCATCGAGTTTTTGAGCAGATACAACATGGAATACTTGATATTGGTTTAGTGACTAAATTGCCCAATTCTAAGTATTTTGACAGCAGGGTGATTGGCACTGAGTCTTTGGTTTTCGTTGTTCCGGCATCAGTAAACACAGAATTACCTTTTGATCAGCTGCTGGCAAAACTTGGCGTTATACGCCATCCAGATTTGGCGCACTATTTTCAAACGTATGCTGCGAAGTCTGATTTATCAAAATTCGACCTCGATGGTGTTTCTACTCAAAGTTATATCAATCAGATCCACCAAATTTTGGTGCCAATTTCAAAAGGCATCGGTTTTACAGTGGTACCCAAATGTTGTGTGAGTCTATTTCCCGACCGGGATAAATTGAAAGTATTGGATATTAAAAAGAACGTCAAAGAGCCTGTTTATTTGGTCTATAAACGTCATTCACAACTTGCGAGGCGCTATGATCAAGTAGTAAAAGTCATTGAAAAAACATTGAAACAGTGCGAATAAGAATTGTCGACAACATAGATTATCACTCCATTTTAGAGATGCTGATGATTGCAGGAGTATTTAACTGACGTGAATAATGACATCCGAAATTTAGATTTGAATTTGCTAAAAACATTCGATGCATTAATGGATGAAGGAAGCGTGACTCGAGCTGCTCAACGTTTGATGCTGACTCAACCAGCCGTGAGCGCGATGCTGACTCGTTTACGAGACTATTTTGATGACCCGCTTTTTGTTCGCTCTCAGCGTGGAATGGTTCCGACAGAGCGAGCAATAACTTTGGCTAGTCCAATAAAACAGGTTCTGGCTGATATTAATCGCCTGTTACAGCCCATCCATTTTGAGCCTCAAACAGCAACAATGACATACACGATCGCAGCGACAGATTATGCTCTGAAAGCTGTTATCGTGCCACTGATGTCTGAACTTAAAAAGCAGGCTCCTGGAATAAGAGTGGCCGTTATTGCTGTAAACCAAGATAGTCTTGCACGGCAGATGGAACAAGGTGAAGTGGATTTGGCATTGGTGACGCCAGAAACTACGCCTGAAGAGTTACACGGTCGTGCGTTATACGAAGAGCAATATGTATGTATGATGCGGGCTGATCATCCGGCGGCTATTTCTGGCCGCATCACATTGGAGCAATTTTGCTCTTTAGAACATATTTTGGTGTCCAGTAAAGGCGGCTTTTGGGGAGCAACTGATGACGCATTAGCTGCAATGAAGCTCCACCGTAATATCGGACTATCAGTAAATAGTTTTTTGGTACTGCCTGAAGTGTTAAGAATTACCGATATGATTGCCGTGGTACCAAGGCGCTTAGCGTGTCGTCACGACAATTTAATTATTATGGATACGCCATTGGAAGTCTTTGGTTTTACTAAAAGTATGGCGTGGCATGAACGTTCACATCGAGATCCCGCTCATCGCTGGATTCGAGCGCTCTGTCTGGAAGTTAGCCTGTTACCTCATCTCTGATATAAATTTCATTTATATTGTTAATAAACAAATCGCTATTCCTTTAATAGTATCCCTTCTCTAGCATGGCACTGTTACCTTACTCTTTTGCAACCTAAGGAGAAAAATCGAATGACAGTGCTTTTCGATGACTATGATTTAAATGGCAAAACGTTAAAAAATCGTGCCGTTGTTGCCCCTATGACTCGAGCTAGAGCTCCAGGTAATGTACCTAATGACAGCACGGTTCGATATTACGGTCAGCGCTCAGATGCAGGACTAATTGTGACCGAAGGTACGCCAATCAGTCAGCAAGGGAGTGGCTTTGTCGATTGTCCTGGGATCTGGAATCAGGCTCAGATTGATGCCTGGAGTAAAGTGACGGCCCACGTTCATGATCTTGGCAGCCTTATTTTCACTCAGATATGGCATGTGGGCCGCATCAGCCATACATCGCTGCAAAAAGAAGGCGGTTCTCCAGTCAGTTCAACGGATAAGCAAGCCAAGAATAGTAGCGCGTTTGGTTATGATGCGGATGGAAAACCAAGTTTTGTCCCTGCGAGTCAACCTCATCGTTTGACCACAGAAGAAGTTCAGAATGTGATCGCTGATTTCGCTCAGGCTGCCAAAAATGCCGTTGCAGCGGGTTTTGATGGTGTAGAAATTCACGGTGCGAACGGTTATCTCGTCGAGCAGTTTATTAATGCGGCTGTTAATGATCGCCAAGATCAGTATGGCAGTGAAACGGTTGAAAACCGTGTGCGTTTTGCACTTGAAGTGGTGGATGCGTGTATTGAACGCATTGGTGTTGAACGTGTCGGCATCCGCCTTTCTCCTTTTGGTCGCTTACACGATCTGGGCGATTTTGAGGGAGAAGAAGAGACCTTCCTGCATTTGGCTCGTGAACTGAATGACCGTGGCATCGCTTATGTTCACATTATGGACCAAGCGAGCCGTGGTGCTCATGCTATGCCAGACGGATTCTTAGAAAAATTCCGTGAAGCCTATAAGGGAACATTGATCCTAGCTGGCGGGATGGATTTGGACAAAGCCAATCAGTTACTTTCTGACGGTACTATCGATCTGGCTGCGTTTGGAGCGAAATATATCTCTAATCCAGATTTAGTTGAACGCTATCGTCATGGCTGGCCAATCGAAGAACCGGATCAGTCTCTCTACTACGGTGGGGATGAACACGGTTATACGGATTATCTACCGTACAGCGGCGTTGCTCGCTAACCCATTTCTCGGGCTTTATCTTACCTTACCCTAACTGTTTGAAGGGTAGGGTATTCTCGCTAATCATTTTTCGAGGTTATTCATGTCTTCATCATCGCATTTAATCAAACCCGTTCTTTTTGTTCTGACCAGCCACAAAGACTTAGGCCAAGGGCGCCAAGACTCTGGTTTCTATTTGCCGGAATTAACGCATCCACTCCATGTTTTGGAAGAGGCCAGTATCTTTACTGAATTTGCGTCGATTAAAGGTGGCCTGCCACCCGTTTATGGTGTGGATTTAGCAGACCCCATCAATGCGCACTACTGGAATGACCAAGCATTTCAGGACAAATTGAACGCTTGCCCTGCGTTAGCGGATGTCAACTCAGATGACTACAGTGCAATTATGTATGTCGGTGGCCATGGCACGATGTGGGACTTCCCAGACAGCCCAGCAGTTTTGGCTATCACACGTGAAATGTATGAGCAGGGACAAGTTGTCGCGGCGGTATGTCACGGCCCTGCTGCGCTAGTGAATGTCACACTGAGTGATGGTTCGTATTTAGTTGCTGGTAAGAAAGTGGCGGCATTCACCGATTCTGAAGAGCACGCGGTAGGCATGGTTGATGCAGTGCCATTTCTATTAGAGAGTACGCTGAAAGAGCGCGGTGCTCTGCATCAGGCAGCAGAAGACTGGACAAACAACGTTGTTGTTGATGGCTCGTTAATCACTGGCCAAAACCCACAATCAGCGGCTGGTGTCGGTGAAGCAATACGAGATGCGTTACTAAGCTAACAGGTTGGAGTTATCGAAAATGAATAACTTAAGAAAAATAGTCGTCGCTACCGCTCTTATTGCCTCAAGCTCAATGGCAAATGCGGCAAATGTACTGGTGGTATTATCTGACAGTAATTCACTCGAACTAAAAGATGGTGAGCATTTCTCAACAGGGTTTTATCTGAATGAATTAATGCAGCCCGTTAAATTGCTGATGGATTCTGGTGACGAGATTACTTTTACGACACCGCTTGGTAATGCTCCCACTATGGATAAGCATTCTGCCAGCGTAAAAGATTTTGGTGGCGACCAACAAGCTTTTGATGAACATTTGAAGTTGTTACAACAGCTTAAACTCACTGACCCAGAACAGTCTCCGGTGATCAGTTTATCCAGAGTCGAGCAAATTGGTTATGACCAATATGACGCGGTATTTGTTCCTGGCGGTCATGCTCCAATGCAGGATCTTTCTGTTAGTCCAGAAATGGGTAAACTACTGAGAGCATTTCATGCACAAGGGAAGCCTACAGCTTTACTTTGTCATGGGCCTATTGCGCTGATATCGGCATTGCCAGATGCCAAAGCGTATACCTCTAAGTTAGAAAGTAACCCTAAGGTCACTGACTCTGGCTGGATTTACTCTGGCTATAAAATGGTATCGTTTACCAATAACGAAGAACAGGCTGCCAAAGGCATGTTCAACGGTGGTCAGATGAAATTTACGCCAGAAACCGCTTTGTCGAATGCTGGAGCACAGTTTCAGGCCGGTGAAAAATGGGCGAGTCACGTAGTCGTTGATAGGGAATTGATCACGGGTCAGAATCCGTCATCTGCTTTAGATATAGGGAAAATACTAGTTAATCGACTGTCTCGTTAGTCTGCTATAAAAGAAGACGAGGACCTCAATGATTTCCAATCTGTTGTAAGTTGGTTTAACAAATGCATATTTTATATTTTTTGATGGCATTAGCTGGCGGTGCGGGGCTTTCTGTTCAGGCTGCTATAAACAGTCGCTTGAGTTCAGGAGTCGGTGGTCAACCATTGATTGCAGCGTTTATTTCGTTTGCTGTCGGCGCATTATGTCTCGGTATTGCTGCTGCTGTTTATGCGAATTGGAATGGCTTTGCTGTCAATATTGTTCAGCAACCTCCCTGGAAATGGCTTGGAGGATTAATCGGTGCAGCTTTTGTGTTTACCACGATATTTCTCGCTCCAAAAATTGGTATTACTAATGTGATGTTCTTATTCATTATTGGGCAATTAGCGGCGGGTTTGTGCATCGATAACTTTGGCTTGATTGAGATGCCGATAAGACCAGTTCATTGGTGGCATTTTGTGGGCCTTAGTATCATGCTACTTGGACTTATCTGCTATATGTACGGTAATCGTATCTTTCCAAAGTTATAAAAGGTGAATCCCGTTTCTTTGCAAGAGTGATATCATTTTGTCCCGATAGTATCCATATGTGTCCATATAGCCACTTTTGTGGCTATATTTCCTTGCATAAAATGGCTCCACAAAAACCATTCTGGAGCAATATGATGAAAATCACTCAAATTCGTAACGCAACCCAAATTATTGACTATGCAGGAAAGAAATTTCTTGTCGATCCCATGCTGGCACCAAAAGGCACTTACCCGGGCTTTGGAGGTACAGTAAATGCTGACGTACGCAACCCAACCGTTGAGTTGCCGCTCTCAATCGACGAAATCGTTGATGTTGATGCGGTGTTGTTGACCCACACTCACCCCGATCATTGGGATGAAACCGCTGTCAATGTGATCCCTAAAGATAAGTTAATTTTTGTGCAACACGAAGGTGATGAGCAAATTCTCCGTTCCCAAGGTTTTGTTAATGTAGAGATTTTCTCTGAAGAGACCGATTACAATGGCATTTCCTTTACGCGTACGGGTTGTCAACATGGCTCTGACGCAGCCTACGAAAATAAGGTACTAGGCGACATGCTGGCTGAAGTAACCGGCGTTATATTGTCTCACGCCGATGAACAAAAGCTTTACCTGGCCGGAGATACTATCTGGACACAGGCGGTAGAAGAAACGATGAAACGTGAACAGCCAGACGTGGTCATTCTGAATACGGGTTGGGCTCATGTGATTGGCTATGGCCCGATCATCATGGGTAAAGAAGATGTATTAAAAACCCACGTTGTTCTTCCTCAGGCAAAGATTGTTGCAACCCATATGGGCGCAGTAAACCACGCACTAGTGACCAGACAAGAGCTTGGTGCTTATGTCGAAGTCAATTTACTTAATGATTTCGTGTATATTCCGGAAGATGGTGAGACTGTTACTCTATAGTTTTCAAATATGATTGTGTAGAGCTATCCTCACAGGTAGCTCTACAATCAGGCTTAAGCGAATGTCTACCAGAACGCTCTCCCCCAAAACTCTATCGTCCAAAACAATGCAGCAAATACCGAATGTTTCGGTCATTGTGTTTAATGGATTCAGCCCATTTCATATTTCGGTCCCAAGTATCGTATTCGGACCTGATACCCTGCATGAAACTTTCTTTAACCTCCAGTTTGTGGCGGGAGAGGAGGGGTCTATTTTGTCTGATATCGGAATGGAGATTCATACCCGAGCCAAACTCGACTCACTGGAACAGGCGGATATCATCATTGTTCCTTATTGGCGAACGATTGATGAACGGCCTAATACTCAGCTTATTGAGGCGTTACGCCTAGCATATGCCAGAGGTGCACTAATCGTCGGTCTGTGTCTTGGTGGCTATGTTCTGGCTTATGCTGGATTATTAGCTGGAAAACGCGCTGCAACGCATTGGGAACTGGAGCAAGATTTCACTCAACGTTTCCCGGAAACGTCGCTCGATACTAATGCGTTATATGTAGAAGATAGTGGCGTGATTACATCGGCGGGAACTGCAGCCGGCATTGACTGTTGTTTGTATGTTTTTCGCAAGTATTACAGCAGCACCATTGCCAATCGTGTTGCCAGAAGAATGGTTGTTCCTCCTCATCGAGACGGTGGGCAGGCACAATTTATTGAACAACCGATACCGATTACGACATCGGATTCTCGTATCAATGAGTTAATGGATAGAATCAGAAACGATATTGGTCATAAATATACTCTGGATGAACTTGCGGAATCTGTGATGATGACTCGCCGTACCTTTACCCGCAAATTTCATAAGGCAACAGGAATGGCGTTTGGAGAATGGTTGGCGGCTGAACGATTCAATTTGGCTCAGGATTTGCTCGAGTCTACCGATCTATCTATTGAGCAAATCGTGGCTCAAACTGGATTTAGTTCAGTTTTAGCCTTCCGCGATAAATTCAAAGAGCGCTATGTGGTTACCCCGAACCGTTGGAGAAAAACATTTCATCAGCAGAATTGAGCATTGGTGCTCGTGTATACAGTTTGTAGTGGTCAACTAAATAAAGCTAACACTTCCCAATTCAAGAACGCCACTGAGCCAGAATACCTTAAGCAGGGCGTTTAGTTTAAATCCAAAACTCTTAGCGGTAGGATTTTTGTTCTAATGGCTCCATGTTTCTACTGCATTTTTTACCGCACTGGATTTATCGTTACTGAGTGTTTGCATCAGGATTTCGTTATCATCAGCAAGACTGAGTATTTCTGGCAGCTTAGCGCGATTTTGTGCTTTGAGGTAACGTAGAGTTTGCGTGAAGTCGCCATAATCACCTCTGGCATGGAGGTGAATGAATTCACAGCAAGCACTAAACTTCGTGCGCTTAATACAAAACAGAGTGATGTGCGCTGGGTTAATCTCCAGTGAAATAAGCCAGTTAAGCAAAAAGCTCATGCCTTGCTCTGCAATCTCATCATTACTTTCGTGTTTTAGATATTGGTTGAAATCAATCGCTTTTCGCTTGAGTTGATGTAAGCGCCATGCTTTTTCATGCTCGCCTTCAAGGACTTTGAAACCGCGGTAGTCGTGGTTTAGTAATAACTTAACGAGGCGGTCTCTTTTTTCGTTACCCAGCATCCAAATAAATTGGCTTAAGCTGTAATGCCTATATTCTTCTGTGCTTGGAATGAAATTGTGTGTACGTAAGTTCATCGCATAGAGAGAGGCGATGCTCGCATAGTCAACATTCCCATCTAGGTAAGCTAGCGTTTGTTCAAAGACATATTCAATACGCGCATTAAGATCTTGAAGGGCGATGGCTCGCTCTATCAACACTTGGCGGTCAGCTGTGCCATTAAGGATCAGTATGTGACCACGGCCAAGCCAGAGGTCATTAGCATCAAGTGTATTTTGCTCACTCTCTACTATGCGCGTTTTAAGGTGGTCTACATAGTCGCTATCTGCCATGAGCACCTGATAGTGGTCATCGATTTCCTGCACAACAGTGACATTTAGCCATGTCATATTGTCGATGTGGCAAGGTTTATCGCTGACTGTGAGCTCATTAATCACCAGCGGTCTTTTTAGCTTTTTATCTACCCGTTCTGTTTCACCAATATAAAGACATACATCTTTAAATTCGTGCGCTAATGCGAACTCCCATGAGCAAATATTTAGCTCAATGACCAAACGTAGCGCACGTTTAACGTCGTGAATGATATCTAAATTAATCTCAGGATATTTCAGTGCTGCGTGGTGTAAAAAATCGATCCTTTGATTTTCACTAATTAGCTTTAAACCTTGGTCTAGCGCTAGGGCTTGTTTACGCTTAGCTCTTGAGAACGGATTGTATTTGCTATAAGTAATCGCACTATAATCATCCAGCCATTGTGCATACTCATCGGTATGAGTGGTATGGATATAGTGGCTCATTTCATAGGCGCCAAGTACGCCAGAATCGATACCCGCATCAATCAGCTGTTGTTTGAGCGTAGTCACGTGTTCGCTCTCTTCGAATTCAACACTGTATGGATTATCTGAGTATGCACGTAGAATATTGCGCGCAGTGCGCACTGGAGCGATGGCGACCAAAAATTGCCATAGCCGCTCAGCCAGTTCGCTATCTGGCAGTGATAATTGTCTTAGCCAAAAAGCTGTTAAGGTAAAGCGCTGAAAATCATCGTAGTGATCATCTAAAAAGCCGTAGCTTGGTTGATATTCGCTGTATTTACTGAGGTAGATGTCGCCGCGGCACCAATCATTACGATCCAGAGCCGGGGTCAATAAGGCGATTAAGCTGGTTTGATCTTGCTCTGAATGCTTTGATGTAAAATAGTCGTAAACGAGTGCAATATCTTGCTCGGTTAAATCGGTCTCTTTTGGAATAGGTGTGCTGCCTTGAACAGCGCACTTATTGAGGATTTTTTCCGCGGCTTGCTGCCAAATATTGTTCTGATTGAGATAGTCTTCTAGCGCGGTTGTCACTTCATCAGCAATATTTTGCTCGGTATCCATATAGAGCTGATAACTTGCCAGCGCGAAAAAGCCCATATTGGGCTCTTGCGAATGCTTTGGATGGCAAAGCTCACGTGATGCACGTAAACCTGAGTTAACTCGCGCAAAATGGCGGTTAAATAGCAGCTCATCGTTCTCCGTAAAAATATCGAATATCGCCTGCATTTCTTTCTGCTTGGCACCATTTTCACCAGACTGACTATAACGACGATAGTAGTCTTGATGGGAAATGAGTGGCTCTTCTCGACTTTCGGTAACAGATTCCATCATATATTTGCCGAGCTCATGTTTGCCAAGAACATGATAAAAGACATCCACTACGCGCAAATATTGCTGTCCCCGAGCTTGATAGAGTGATTGACCCGGCGCTAGGCTAACCGGCAGGGTAGCTTGCTCTATGTCATTATCTTCATCATCACAGCAGTTAACCAGTAAATCACAGCGCACCAACTCAAGCACGTCGTGTAACTGTTCGGCGATGCCAGCATTATTGGTTTGCCACTCATGTAGCTTACTTTCCATGTAGAGACTCATTTGCAGGCTATGTTGCTTGGCAAAAGGCAGCAGTTGAATCTCTTCTATAGCCTCAAGTGCGTCGATTTCACTACCATTTTCAACATAGCGCCATAAACGCGCGCCTTGTGGCATCGCTAAAATTAAAGGCTTGAGTAAATCGATGCCAAAATTGAGTTCATAACGGCGCTCGCGCGTTGTGCTGTATTCAGTGTATCGGTCACGTGAAACGAATGCACTTAGTGAATATTTGACTAACGCGCCAGTGACTTGAGTTCTGATTTCTTGCTCTAGGTCATAGGCTTCTTTTTCTAATGTGCTGTCCATAAATGGCTGCTGCATTAGCTTGTCTTGTGCTTTGCCGTCATCATCATCTTCCGTGTAGGCAAACAGTGTGGTGTATAACCACACAACAGGGTGATGCTTGGTAAGCTCTGCTTCGACATCTTCATCTTCGTCGATATGATTAGTGCTCAGCAGTACTGGTTCTGATTTAAAACGCGCAATCACTTGTTGTTTAAAATCAGCATATTGGTTTGGGTTTTGCTGCAAATATTCACCAAGCGGTTGATAGGCAAGATCGCTTGTATAAACATCGTGCATGAACATACAAAAGCGAAACTCTGTATTGTCACACCAAATAAACGCTTTAATCATCTCTGGGCACCAGCCGTGGGATGTTAACAAATCAGCAAGGTACTCTTCATATTGTGTTGCGTGCTCATCATCCCAGTAAGGGATAAAGAATTGGCTAACGAGGTAGGCGTATTGCAGATCTGTTTTCGCCAGCATGTAAAGCGCTTCAATACCAAATACACGCATGTCATCGAGCCACATACTGCTGGTATCGTTCTCACGTCGACAATAAGCCACTATAGCCTGCGCTGCGTCAACCACGGCAGGTCTTATCTCAGGATATTGCAGCGCGGCAGCGAACAAAATGGCTTCGGAAAGATAAATTTCGTCTTCTTGCGCTATGTCAGTAGGCAGGCTACCACCATCTTGGCCCATCGACAGTGCCTTAACTAATAATGTCAGGTTTTCGCCTGCATCGCTTGGCTGTAGTCGGCGTGTCTCTTGCTCTGTTTGATGAATAAATTCAATATCAAAAAGCTCATTTCGAAAAGCATCCCCGCTATTTAGTAAATTTCTATATTGGGTTAATGCAGATTCAATTTGCTTTGGCTGTCGAATATCAAGAGGAATAATTTGGTGCTTATCAAATTGTAACATGAGCGAAGAAGATTTTGAGTTGAGAGTATTGACTGATGTTAATATGAAGTTTATCGCCTCACAATAATGTGCGCTTATATTTAAAGTATTGTTTTTCCAGTATTATATCCTGCTCCCATTTTATTGGTGTCGCCACTGAATATGAGAGTAGAATACAAAAACCGCCAATTAAGGCGGTTTTTTTATAGAGAAACTTAATTAACAGCGGCAATGATGTCTTCGCTGGCGGGAGGATGGTCTGGGCTGCGTATTTCGACTAAGTCTTGTGACAATTGCAGCGTGCGACTCGTCGCTAACAATATCTGCTGGTTTAGCTCAGGATTGGTTTCTAAAGATGAACCATAAGATGGGATCATCTGTTTAATTTTTTGTTGCCATTGGCTTGAGGCCATCTGTTTGGCAAAGCAGCGTTCAAGCAATTGCAACATAATGGAAGCTGATACTGATGCGCCAGGCGAAGCGCCAAGTAGGGCGCTCAAGCTGCCGTCACTTGCATGCACGAGTTCCGAACCTAAATGCAGTTCACCGCCACTTCCTGGGACGTTTTTGATGATTTGCACGCGTTGACCTGCTTGCAGTAGCGTCCAATCTTTTGCGTCAGCTTCAGGGTAAAATTCGCGTAACGCTTTGATACGATCGTCATTGGACTGCAGTAATTGCCCAACTAAGTATTTGATAAGGTCAAAGCTTTTAAGGCCTACTTGAGTCATAGGCAATAGATTAGAAGCCGAGACCGAGCCAAACAGGTCAAGCAACGAGCCTTGTTTTAAAAACTTACTTGAGAAGCTTGCAAACGGGCCAAACAAAAGCACTTGTTTGCCATCAATAATGCGCGTATCCATGTGAGGAACTGACATCGGCGGCGCGCCAACTGGGGCTTTGCCATACACTTTTGCTTGGTGTGCTTTAACGATCTCGGGGTTATCTGTCACCAGAAATTGGCCGCCAACCGGAAAGCCGCCATAGTTTTTCGCTTCTGGAATGCCGGATTTTTGCAACAAGGTTAATGAAGCGCCGCCAGCCCCAATAAACACGTATTTGGCGTGTAATGTGCGTTTGGTTTGGCTCGCGAGATCGCGAACAGTCACTTTCCATGTGCCATCGGCAAGTTGGGTTAATGTTTGCACTTGATGTTGCAGTTTAAGAGAAAAATTTTGATTGCTGCTTAGAATGTCGATCAAGTGGCGGTTGAGCGCGCCAAAATCGATATCGGTACCAAAGCGTGAGCGTGTTGCGGCAATGGGCTGCTGCGGATCGCGCCCTTGCATTAACAATGGTGCCCAAGATGTAAGTTGCTCGAAATCTTCCGAGTACACCATGCCTTCAAATAACGCTTTCGAACTTAATAGTTTGAATCGTTTACGCAAAAACTCGACGTTGTTTTCGCCAGCCACAAAGCTCATGTGCGGCACGCTGTTAATAAAAGAGCTGGGGTTTTTAATCAGTCCAGTTTCAACTAAGTAGGCCCAAAATTGGCGTGATAGCTGGAATTGCTCATATATATCAATCGCTTTACCAATTTTCACTTCGCCATCGGGCGTCTCTGGTGTGTAGTTCGATTCGGCGAGGGAGGAATGACCCGTTCCAGCATTGTTCCAACCGTTTGAGCTTTCTTGCGCGACGTCATCAAGACGTTCGAACATTTCTATGCTCCAGTTGGGCTCCAATTGCTGGATGAAGGTGCCGAGCGTTGCGCTCATGATACCTCCTCCAATGAGCACCACATCGACCAGCGCATTGTCTCGTTCACTGTTGGGCTGGTTGAATCCTTTTTGACCAGATACCTTTTTCATGGGACTGAAATCTCTCTTATAGAAGCAGTTATAAATGTTTTATCGGCTCTAAATCCGTCACGACTTCCGTGTGACCGAACACTATTTTTATCATTGGTTATGTCCGTTGCTCGGATTAGCGCTGCAAATCGCGAACAAGAATAGGGCAGTTTTATTGGTAATTAAACTACCAAAATGGAATAAGAATTACACATTTTTATTTGTCTTAAAATTGATTGGTTGAATGAGTTGCGAATAATGGGCGTGATGCGATCATTGATATGTAGGCCATAATTTTTTAAAACATGTTTTCAATTATCTATTGTTATGACACTGGTTTTCTATGTTTGTGTATCGAAATTTTTAGTGATTGAAGATTTGTGAGGTTAAAAATTAAATCGTTTTGGTGGAGTTAGTTTGTTTTTAAATTACGTTGTTTAACGTCACTTATACGGAGTATATTGAAAGTTAACTACATCAAGCGCTTGAGTGTTCAAGGCTTGAAATTCAGGCCGCAGGTGAAAGGTGAGGTTGAGGGAAGGTGAGGTTGGGAAGAGACAAACAACCAAGCCCGCTTGAGGCGAGCTTGGTTGTGTTAAAGACGAATAGGTAAGTAATTAGACTAAACTACCCAGCGCCGATACTTCGAATTGAGTCAGTTCATCAATACGCTGCTGCTTGACCTTCGTTGCCCAGTTTGGATCGCTGATTAATGCGCGTCCTACAGCAATTAAGTCAAACTCTTCGTTTTCCATACGTTGAATTAGGTTGGCGAAGTTATTGCTGTTGTCTGCACCTTCACCAGAGGTAAACAGCGATAAAAAGTCACGATTTAAGCCAACAGAGCCGACGCTAATGGTCGCTGCACCGGTAAGTTTTTTCGCCCAACCTGCAAAGTTCAGTCCTTGCTCGCCGTCAATATCGGCAAATTCCGGTTCCCAGAAGCGGCGCTGTGAACAGTGAAGAATATCCACGCCCGCTTCAACCAGCGGCAGCAACCAGTCGCTCATTTCATCAGGTGTGTTGGCGAGTTTTGCTTGGTAATCTTGCTGTTTCCACTGGCTGACACGCAGGATAATTGGAAAATCTTCGCCCACTGCGGCGCGCATTGCAGCAATGACTTCTGCAGCAAAGCGAGAGCGCTGTTTGATAGAGAGTCCGTTATAGGCGTCTTTACGCTGGTTGGTTTCAGGCCAGAAGAATTGGTCAATCAAGTAGCCATGCGCGCCGTGAATCTCAAAGGTATCAAAGCCAAGTTGTTTCGCTGCGGCAGCAGATTTAGCAAAAGCTGCAATGGTGTCAGCGATGTCTTCTTCGCTCATGGCGTGGCCAAGTGGATTGTTGGCTGCGTTTAAGCCAGAAGGGCTCTCTTCGCCACCTTCAGGTTTCCAATCTAAATTGGGGTATTGTGTTGCGCCAACGTGCCAAAGTTGCGGCCCCATCGCGCCGCCTGCTTGATGAACAGAATTGATGACGTTTTGCCAACCAGATAGCGCCTTATCACCATAAAAATGCGGAATGCTTGGGTGATTGGCCGCTGCTGGGCGATCCACGACGGTGCCTTCAGACAATATCAGCCCGACGTCACCTTCGGCGCGGCGACGATAATAGTCGGCGACATTTTGCCCCGGGATACCGTCGGTGGCGAAAGTTCGCGTCATCGGCGCCATAACAATGCGGTTTTTTAGCGTAAGAGATTTGAGTTGAAAAGGACGAAATAGTACGTCAGTACTGAGCTTAGACATGAAATCACTCCGAGTTGGAAGCCTTGAAGACTCCATAGTATAATTCATATACCTAGTGTCAATCACGCACTTGGATGTGACTAGGTATCATTGAGGAAACCAGTTGCTTCTAAAGGTTTGATTAACCCTTCGGTCGATTCCCATTTAGGAATTCGCTGAGGCACTTATGCCAGCCAGAAATATCTCGAGGAAACCATGCTTGATACTACGCCTGATTTACCCTGTTTTGATGTCGATTGCCCAACCCGTTTACTGTTTGATCAAATTTCAGACAAATGGTCAATGATGGTGCTGACGCTGCTCAACAATCAGCCGCTGCGTTTTAACGCGATTAAACGCGCGCTGCAGGGCATAACGCAAAAATCGCTTACGCTATGTTTACGCAAATTAGAGCGTAATGGTCTTATCTCACGTCATGTGATTCCAAGCTCGCAAGTGGCGGTGGAGTATCGCATTACCGAACTTGGCACAACGCTTTACAAACCCTTTCGCCAAGTCTACGAATGGCTTGTGATCCATCAAGGCGAGATTGAGCAAGCGCAGCGAGAATACGACCAAAAACAATTGCTGACCGCTTGACGTTTCTCTAGCCGCACGCTGTCGTAAAAGTCTCGATTATTGGCGGTGTGTATCGCCTGTAGCTTGAGGTTTAACCAAATGATGTCATGTATTTATCTTGTATGGCTCATACAAAGGTATGGGTTATTGACACCTATATATGAACGATAAGATGGTTTTTACTTGATTAACGATTATGCAACTTGCTTGTCACATTTATTCCAGACGATTCTAACTCGAAAAGGATGAAGGCAAATAAGGAATGCATAATGAGAAGGTCTATTTCACGACGTCGTTTTATTGAACTTTCCGCCAAAGGATTTGGCACCGCGATTATTTCCTATGGATTAATGGGATGTAACAGCGATAAAGACAGCGACAGCAGCAGTATCTCTGCGACATTTGAACACGGTGTTGCCAGTGGAGACCCAACCAGCGCGGCGGTTATTTTGTGGACTCGAGTAACGCCCGAAACCGATGGCGATGTCACGGTGGGCTGGGAAGTGGCAACCGATGAAGAGTTTAACACCTTAATTACCAACGGTGAGACCACCACCAACAGTGACCGAGATTACACGGTGAAAGTCGACGCCGTTGGGCTCGACTCTGGCACACGTTATTACTATCGCTTTTTTGTCGGTCAAACCCAGTCAACGGTTGGCACCACACTGACGTTGCCACAAGGCGATGTCAGCTCAGTGACTTTGGCTGTGGTGTCGTGTTCCAACTATCCCGCAGGTTATTTTAATGTCTTTGATTTGATTGCCGAGCGCGACGATGTCGACGCTTTATTGCACCTTGGCGATTACATTTATGAATACGCCCGCGGTGAATATGCCAGTGATAACGCCGAAGCGCTGGATCGCCAAGTACTTCCCGCCACGGAATTGTTTAGCCTCAGTGATTATCGTACCCGTTATGCCCAATATCATACCGACAGCAGCTTACAAAAAGCGCACGCCAAGCTGCCGTTTATCACCATTTGGGACGATCACGAAGTGGCCAACGATGCGTGGAAAGAGGGCGCCGAAAATCATAACGATGGTGAAGGCGATTATGATGAACGAAAATCGGTGGCGACTCAGGCGTATTTTGAATGGTTGCCAATTCGCCCTTGGAGCGAAGGTGACCACGAGGACATCTATCGCAGCTTCAGTTTCGGTAACCTTGTTGATTTACACATGCTGGATACGCGCTTGCTTGCTCGCGACGAGCAGCTAAGTTACGACGACTACCTTGATGACGATGGCAATTTTGACGAGGATGGATTAACGGCGGCATTGAGCGATTCAACCCGCACCATGCTCGGCGCCACACAACTTGCTTGGTTACAACAGCAGCTTTCGGCATCGACGGCGACTTGGCAAGTGATTGGTCAACAAGTGTTGATGGGTACCATGACGCTTCCTGCGGCTGTGGCGACTCAACAATTGTCGATAAGCGATTATGCAACGCTTGGGCAATTGGCTCAAATTGCGGCGCGCGTAGCGGCTGGAGACTCGAGTGTCACTGACGAAGAGTCTGCTTACCTAGCGGCAAATCAGGACCTACTGACCGATGAAGTGGTGGCGCTGCTTGAATTGCCTGACATTCCATACAACCTAGATGCTTGGGATGGCTACGCCTATGAGCGTGAAGTGCTGTTGCAGACGATTAAATCTCTTGGCGTGAACGCTGTGGTGCTCGCTGGCGATACTCATAATGCCTGGGCAAACAATTTATCCGATGTTGATGGCGATGCGGTAGCGGTGGAATTTGCCACCAGCTCAGTCAGTTCGCCCGGCATGGAAGAGTATTTGGGCTTTGCCGCCTCTGAAGCTGAAACTTACGAAGCGGCGATTGTTGATATGGTTGATGGACTGCAATACAGCAATTTACTTGAGCGCGGCTATCTACTGGTGCAATTGACAGAAACTAAAGCAAGCGCGACTTGGTATTTTGTCGATACGATTTTGTCCACGGATTATAGTGAACTGACCGATCGTCGCCGCCAAGGGTATATGAGCCTCAACTCCCCTCAACTGGTGATGGTAAGTGAGTAAAAATAGGGCGGATTAGGTAGGTGTAAACTTTTCGCTGTGCTCGGTTTGATAATCCAGTTTGATATGCAGCGTTAGATGCGATGACTCAGTTAAATGTGATAACCAAGGCTCTTTACGAGCCTTTGTTATGGTACATCGCTTGGTCGGCTTGATTGAGCAGTTCGTCTGGTGAGGCGGCGTCGCTTGGGTAAGTCGCGATGCCAATACTGCCTGTCACAGCCAGCAGATGACCTTGGTATTCAATCGGCATGGATAACGCCGTATTGATGCGATTGACGAAAGATGGCTTATTGACGGCATCGAGCCCTTCGACTATCCACACAAATTCGTCGCCTCCGGTGCGAAAAATAAGATCGCTCTTGCGTTTTATACGTTTAAAACGCTGAGCAATATTTTGCAGCAGGTGGTCACCAGCCGCGTGACCGTGGCTATCATTGATGTGTTTAAAATCGTTTAAATCAATCGCAACTACCGCGAGTTGTCGGCGTGGGTTTTCATCGCAGCGCGTCATTGCATCCAGCAGTTCTTGTTCAAGGCACGAGCGGTTACGTAAACCGGTTAGATGGTCATGAGTGGCTTGGTATTGCAGTTGTAGAGCGGTCATTTTTTGCTTAGTGATGTTACGCGCAATGGCATAAACCTGATGAGAATCGCTGGTATAAGGCGTGCAGTTCCAAGAAAACCAATACCAATTGCCTTGCTTGTCGCGATAACGATTCTCAAACTGTTGGGTGTTTTCTCCGCGCTTTAACTTTTTAACTTCCTGCTTAGTGCGTTCAATATCATCCGGATGGACAAAATTTAAAAACGGCTGAGAGGTGAGTTCTTATTCGCTATATCCCAGCAGTTTAACCACCGCGGGATTGACGCGGCTAAAGCATCCATTCATCGCTATGGTGAACTTCATATCGATGGAGTGATTAAAAAACCATTCCCAATCTTGTTTTAACACCTCGTAATCCTTAAGCAGCTGCTCGAATTTATCGATGGCATGTTGCAAATTTTGGCGTGGCTCGGCAAGTTCGGGAGTACGAGTTTCGAGCGCAATCAATTGTTCTAAGTGATCGCGAAAGTGGCTAAGGACTAATGCTTCTTGTTGTTCTAATGTGTTGCGCATAAAGGAGAACCGTCATTGATCTGCTACTAAAAGCGTAGACGGTGACAGGGCGTTTAGCTGCTTAAAATACAACAATGAGTAAAGCTTAAGTCTGTAACTAGGTATTTGTTCGATAGTGGGTGACGCGAGTTGACGCTCAGTCGCGGCGAATCGCTGCACCTTGGCGCGGGTTTACCTCTAGACGCAGCAAAATGGAATGAATAGTATGAATATCTAATTTTAAAGAATAACTATTCATTTAACATGGAAGCCAAAATGAAAAATAACTTACGCGTTGCGGTTTTAGCTGTTTCGACTCTACTTTGCGCCGGGTCTTACGCTGCGTCTGACACGATTCGAATCGGTGTCGATGCGACTTTTCCTCCATTTGAATCGATCAAAGCTGACGGCAGTTTAGAAGGATTTGAGATTGATCTTGGTAATGCCATCTGCGCAGAAATTAAAAAGACATGTAAATGGGTGCCGTATAACTTTGACGGTCTTATCCCTGGCCTAAAAGCGCACAAACTCGATGCGATTTTTTCTTCAATGGGCATTACTGAAAAACGCCGTAAACAAGTGCTGTATACCGATGTGGTATGGACTGGGTTTTCGTCGATGCTAAGTCGCAGCAGTGAAGGTTTGTTGCCGACCGTCGATTCATTGAAAGGTAAAACTATTGGTGTGCAGATGGGCTCGATGCAAGAAGAGTTCGCTCAAAAACGCTATGGTGAACATGGCGTAAACATCAAGATTTATCAAGATCAGGACTCGGTATACACCGATCTGCTGAGTGGTCGTATCGATGCTTCATTTCAAGATATGATTCAAGCGCAATTTGGTTTTATTAACGCCTATAAGAAGAACGGCTACAGCAACCAAAAAGTGGAAGACAAATTACTGCCTGCAGACACCGCGATTGCAGTGCGTAAAAATGATCAAAAACTGGCCGAATTATTGAACAAAGGTCTGAAACTGGTGCATCAGAATGGCACTTACGATCAGATTCAAACAAAATACTTTGGCGATCTAAAACTCTACAGTGAGTAATCGTACTCTATAACGGGCAGGGCGTCCGCGCTGCCCAATTCTGTGTTCCCACTTTGTTACGTGTCAAAGCGCCCAGTATTAAAGCCACGTAATCAATAATTGATAAGTGTCTATGAAACATCAGCAAACGCCCCTCATTTCTCCAGCACCCGGCACCCAACGCGTCGTCGATAGTTTTCATTTTGGCGATCCTAGCTTGGGTAAAAAAGCCTATTTGCAATCATCATTGCACGCCGATGAACTGCCGGGCATGTATGTGCTTTATAAACTTAAGCAGAGCTTAAAATTATTAGAGCAGCAGCATCGCTTGCGAGGCGAAATTGTGCTGGTGCCAGTGGCCAACCCAATTGGCCAGAATCAACATCTGATGGATGTTCATCTTGGCCGCTACGAGCTTGAAAACGGCACTAACTTTAATCGCGGCTACTTAGACACTTATTGCCAAGTGAAAAAACGTATCGCACCAAAGCTAAGCTTGGACGCCGAAGAAAACAAGCACAGCGTGCGCAGTGCCATCAAAGCCGAGCTTGAGGATTGGCCAGTCAAAAATGAATTCGAGTCGTTGCAGCAAGCGTTGCAACTGCTGAGTCATGATGCGGATATCATGCTTGATCTGCATTGCGATTTTGAAGCGGCGCTCCATCTCTACAGTACCGAATATTCCTGGCCTAAAATTGAGCCACTGGCGCGCTTGATGGGCAGCGAGATTAACATGTTGGCCGATGAAACTGGTGGTAATCCATTTGATTCAAGCATCGATATGGTCTGGAAGCGGCTTAAAGACGATTTTGGCGAGAGTATCCCCGATGGCTGCTGCGCCGCGACCGTCGAACTGCGTGGTCAATTGGATGTTAGCGACGACTATGCCGACCAAGATGTGCAAGCGATATTGGGCTATTTGCAGCTAAATGGTTTTATCAGTGGCAAAGCGCCAACACTGCCGGTAATTGAAGCGCCGAGTTGTGAGCTCACCTGCGTTGAAACACTATCCACCAAGCAAGGCGGTTTGTTGGTGCTCAAAGTTGAACCGGGGCAGTGGATTCAAGCTGGGCAAGTGTTTGCTGAAGTGATTGATCCTATCAGCGACAAAGTTGAGCAAGTGATTGCCACCCAAGCTGGGCGAGTGTATTCGCGCAGCAATCGCCGCATGGCGACGGCGGGAATGCTGGTGGGCAATGTTGCAGGCAGCACGCCAATTCGCAGCGGCTATTTACTCGCACCTTGATTTCGCGTTATGAGTAGTTTTTTGTGCGTTATGAATAGTTTTTTGTGCGTTATGAATAGTTTTCCACTGCAGTAAAAATGTGCGGATTGCGAATGTTGCTAGCACTTTGCAATCTGTCCATTATTGGTTTTGGTAAACGCCCTTCATCGATGGCAAATAATCCCACGCCCTTGAGCTTCTCTCTGAGAGAAGTGCTGTGACCAAGCCTTTCAAATACCACTCGCGAGGTAAATGGAATGCGCGAGCTGGTCCCCTGAATCCCCATCGTTAACCCAGACAACAGATCAATCTGACCTTTGGTCGCGCCATAGAGAATGGTCTGCGACACCGCGCGCTGGCAATGTACGCTGTAATCGATGATCTGCAGTCGCTCTCCAAGCAGTATCACAATACCGACGAATTTTCCGATTTCAGCATGCTCTAACATCGCCTGACTGGGCTCAGCTCTTTCATAGAAATGCGAATGGCCAATACCGTTATCGACACGAATTCGCGCAAAGCCTTTACTCACGAAACCATCGTAGGAGGGCGTCATGTAGTAGTAATAATAATCGCCTGCGTAGCGCTCAAGCTCAGCGGCGGAATGGTCAACCATACTTTGCAACTGCTTTTGGTAACGCTTGCCGATAGGACTCGCAGATAACGGTTCAAATGGAAAAGGCGCATGTTGCTTGGTTGACAACAGGCTCGCGAACAGCGATGGCTCGAGAAAAATTTCCTCACTGTCGACACCAAAATAGTCGCAGATTTTGCGCAGGCTCGGCATCGAAGGTTGGCTTTGGCCATTAAGGTATTTGGTAAATTGCTGGCGATTAATACCGATTTTTTTGCAGCATTGGCTGATATTACCGACGTAGCTGCAAAGCAGTCGCAGGTTGTCGGCGAGATGATGTGTGTGCATAAAACGTCACTGTACAACGATTCCGTGGACTTCTTTCTAACACATTTGCGCAGATGAGCAAACGGTGATGCGTTTTATGTCCAGTTTGGCGTCGGTTTTAGGTGTTGATCGCTAGGTTAACGGCGGGTAAGCGACATAGGGTGGGTGGTTTCAAGTTCAGATTTGAGCGCTTCAAAAGTGTCGACTGCGTCTAACGATTGCGCGGTGAGTAATGGCTTTACATCGCCGTATTGACGTTGAGTTTTGGCAAAGTCGATCGGTACGCCATTGTAAATCAGTTCAACGTGCAGGTGTGGGCCAGTGGTGCGTCCGGTATTGCCGGATAAGGCGATCACGTCGCCAACGTTCACGAAATCGCCGCGTTTTACTTTGGTTTTAAGTAGATGCATGTAACGCGACACGATGCCATTACCGTGCTCGATAGTGATGTAGTTGCCCGCAAAGTGGTCATAGCGGGTTCGAATCACTTTTCCTGATGCAATCGCGAGCACTTGAGTGCCAACCGGCGTTGCGTAGTCAGTACCGTAGTGAGGTGCGAGGCGATGGGTGACGGGATGACGCCGTTTTAAACTGAATGACGAACTGATTCGATAATGGTTTTTAAATGGCATTTGCAGCGATTTTAAACTATTAAACTGAAAGCCGTCTTTATCGTAAATATTGTTATCGTAGCCACGATAAACAAAAAATTCTTCGTCACTTTGACGATAATAAAAGGCCCTAACAATAGTTTGGTTATTGGTGTCAATATCCGTTTTAAATGCGAACCAATCACCTTTTGAAGATTTATTTAATACATTGAAGTATTCGGTCGTTAGATCTAAAAGGGACTTTACTTCGTTGCTAGAGACTCCGGTATCTAATACCGAACTGATAAATGAATAATCCACTTGACCGGAAAAAACGGATTTAACTTCTTGCAAAGGTTCGCTCTGTTTTGGCGCCATAGACTCAGCGTCATCGCTCTCAGACCAAAAGAAAGACATACCTTTAGCGGCCGAGGTAGCGAGTAGAAACAAACACAAAATTGACAAAGAAACGGGTTTGAGCATGGTATAAAACTGGTTAAGTGAAAACAGGGTTATGTGCCTTGAAGCGGATTTATTCTATTATTTTTAAAATTATTGTACATCCCGTTTGATATTATTTTATTGCTATTCCTATATAATTGGTTAATTAATCTAATTTGCCATTTTCTTTATTAGTCATTTTAACTATTTAGCCAGTTAATTTGATTATTTCTCTTGTTATTTTGCCAGATTGAGATTTTTGTTCACGCGAATATAATCTCCGAAAAGTTTTTTTCGACGTCTGGATCATGCTAACAAAATACAATAAATATTCCTTTTTAACCGTATTAATAAGTAGTGCTTTATTAACAGCATGTGGTAGTGGTGAAAGTGATAGCTCGCCACCCGCTCGTGCAGAAGGCACTATTTCCGGTTATGTATATGATGCACCCGTCTCGGGAGCTACCGTCTATGTTTGGGAATACGACGACGGCAACATTGGCAGTTTGTTAGCAAAAACCACCACCGACGCATTTGGCCACTATTCGGTTTCGATCGACTCATCTTCTCGTCCTCTGTTGGTTAGCGCTCAAGGTGGTGCTTACGAAGATCCGGTCACCGAAGAAGCGGTTTCCGAAAGTGACGGCAACACCATTCGTCTAGACAGCGTTTTAAACTACTCCGAAGGTAACAGCGAAAGTGTGATGGTAACGCCTCTCACATACCTTGCGGCAGGTTTAGCAGAATATGAAATTAATCAAGGGGCCGATGGTGACACTGCGATCAGCGATGCGCTCTCGACCTTTGAAAATATGTACGGTTTTGATGTTAACGGCACCAAACCGATTAATATCACCACTGGCGGACAGAGCAGTTATGCCACCGACGGTCATAAATATGGCGCGTTGTTGACCGCGTATTCTTCGCTCGCGGCGGATTTAATTGAAACCTATGGCGACAGCGAAGATATCTACACTTCGATGAACCTTGCCTACATCGGTCACCAAGACATCATTGCCGATGGTTTACTCGATGGCCAAGCGATCAACTCATCAACCGGGCTGTCCATGGATCTTTCATTTGGCCAGCTTGAGGTGACCAGCGATCTGTACACCAATACTTTGGCGCAACAAGTGCTTATCGTTGTAAATGACCCAGACCTCAACGTGTCTGGGACTGACGCATCTGACTATGAAAGCTTTAGCGAAAAACTCAATGCCATCGGCGTTTCTGGCGACGAAGGGGTGATTCCGGCGCGCGATGAAGTCACCATTGATGATCAAGCGCCAGAAGCGGAGCGCTCTGACTCTGACACGCTCGCCAGTGAAGACCAAATCGACATTACGTTTACCGATGATATCGGTGTCAATAGCGTAAGCGCTTATCTGCAATACAAGCTTGATGGCAGTTGGTCAGAACTTTATGAGTGCAGCAGCTCAAGTCAGTTTTGTAGTATTGATGACGATGATTTTGTGGTCGGTGAGCGAGAAACCACGGCCCAGATCAATATCGATACCGATGAAATCGACGATGTATCTCGCGATGATGACGGCAATACCGAAGTCACCGCCGCGAGAATTGTGTTATTTACCAGCGACGTACTGGGTAACGAACTGACCTATGGGGTTGATGACGGCATCGATATTGATTTCGAATGGGATAACGAAGCACCCGTTATTGATGTCACCTCGGCCAGTACCATCAATAACTCACTTGATACCTACACCTTAAAAGGTTCGGTTAAAGAAGCGGCGGAAGACATTAGCTCGGTTCAAGTCTCAGTCAATGGCGCAACGGCGGTTGATTTGGATTGTACCAGCACTGTGACAACCACTGGCAGCGCGTGTGCTTTCAGTAAAGATTACACTACTGAAGATGTTTTCACGTCGACAACCACCACTTTCACTATTACCGCGACTGATAGCGAAGGCAATATCGGCGAAGTGACGCACTCCGTCACCCGTGATGATACCAACCCAAGCCAAACCATTACTTATCCAGAAGGGGTGACCTTTAGCTACATCGAAGTCGATGACGACGATGTGCGCAGTGAAGTGTCGGCGGAGTTTAACGAAAGCTCATACACCTCAAGCACAGTGCAAAGTGCGTCTGATTATCTAAAAATCGATTACACCTACGCCAGTAATGGCCTCAAGTCGAGTTTAGACGATGTCGATTTTGCTAACTTCAACGTCAACTTGCTGCAGGAAAACAGCGTCCCTTACGTTAAAGTCGTGGTGAGTGATCCCAGCGATGATTCGGTACTTGGCTCGTCTGCCGAAGATCTCAAGCTGGTGGTGAAATACTACGTCAGTGAAGATAACGACGGCGAATATACGTTGAAAAATACCGTGACCACAGTGGCATCCACCGATACGGTCACCGCCAGCATTCCTCATGAAACACTGGAAGAAGAGGATGACGGTACGGTCAATAGCGTGACCTATTATGTGCCACTGACGAAAGAACTCTTGGGCAGCACGTTCAAATCGGTATCGGAAGACAGCGCTCAGAAGCTGGTGATTTACACTGAAGATGAATCGGAAAACACCAGTGATGAAGAAGTGGTGTATTTCAGAAGTACCTTTGACTTGCCGACCATCACGGTTGTCACGCCATTTATGAACGCCCGCGCGCAGCTCGAAGGCTTGAGCGCTAACGGTTCATTCACCTCCTTAGCAAGTTGTACCACGTCAATGCAAGACGGCGCTTACGATGTGGCAACCTGTGAGTTGACCACCGATGTGGTCAACTACGACTTTATGCGCGTGCGTCTATTAAGCCCGGACACCAGTGATACTTACTACTATCAGTGGCAAGATGACTCCAGCTATAAAACTACCATCGATTTAGGCGATGCTAACCTCGGCGCGTATTTTGAACTCGACGGTTCGCAAACGTTCTACATTACCGAGCTTTCTGTCTATCAAACCGGCTTTTTTGATTACCTCTGGGAGCAGGTTGCGAGCGGCGAAAAAACCGAGGACACCGCCGAGACCATTTTAAGTAAAGTGGAAATCGCGCTGTCATCAGATAGCACAACCAATGGTTCTTTCTTTGGTTTTAATCCAACCACCACGTCTTATGCTACCAACGAAGATCTGGCGGCCACGACGTTTTCAAGTAACAGCACGTTAAGTGATTCTTTCCAGCACCGTTTCCTTGCCGAAGCGATGGTAGGCCTTGCTGATGACACCGCGCGTTATACCTCTGTGGATTGGGCGACGGCGTTTTATGACGACTTTAGCAGCGATGGTAAAGCCGATGGCTATGGCAGCGATGGCGAGCAAATCTCACTTGACGGTGTGTCGCTAAGCGAAGACACCTATCGCCAAGACTTAGCAACCCAATACTACGATTTGGTCACCGAAACTTACGGCGTTGAATCGTATATCGCCCAGCTATACGCCGATGATATTTCAACCGCGCGGCCACTTTTGGGTTCTGACAACATTTTTGATACCGATGGCAGCAGTATTGACGATGATAAACCTTCGCCAAGCGTGTCGGTTGAGTCGGGCAGTACCTACACGGTTAACAATAAAACCTATGTGGCTGGCAGTATCGAAGCGCAAGTGACAATTTCAGACCCATCGGGAATTAAAAGCAGTGGTGATTACGCGCCTCTGATTGAACCTTACTGGTACAACGCGGACAATGAAGAAAGCAGCGCGGATGTCACTATTACTCAAGATACCAGCAACAGCACCAGCTATAAAAAGATCTATGACTTTTCCTTAGATACCGAGTCATCGAACTTCCCAGATATGGTCGAATTCGCTCTGGAAATCAGTGCGATGGACAATAATGAACAAGCGTACGGGTTTGGTAATGACACTTACATTTCGTCTTTGTACGTGGACAACGACTACCCAGTTGCGACCTACGAAACGCCGCTTAATGTCGATGGCGAATCGCTATCAGAAGACACCTATTTGAATACCAACAATATTCAAGAGTTGACGTTTAACATTTCCGATACTGTCGGTGATGTGGCGGACTCTCGTACGTTGACGTTTTACAAAACCTCGGGTGAAAAACAAACTTACAGCTACGACAGTTTTTCCAGTAATGGCGACACCACATTCAAAGTCAACCTGTGTAATGATGAGGGATGTGAAGACAGCGGCGATACTTACATTAACCCGGGCGATGGCGATTGGTTAGTGGTCGTTGGAGCAACCGATAATTTGGGTAACTCGGTAAGTAAATCCACCAGTAACGCGACGCGCTTTAACATTCATATTGACTCAGAAGCGCCAAGCATCGAAGACGAAACATTGGAAACGCGTTTAGGTGGTAACGATACGTGGACACCAGATATCGATTGGGGCGATTTAGCGCCAGGTTCCAATGTGACCATCAAACTAAAGCGCGGTTCTGGGCAAACCACTGAACTCGAAGCTTGCGACCCGGATACCGAATCGTGCACCATGCCGTATCTTATCGGCGATCAACCGGATGTCTCTGTTCAATTGGTGGCAGATGCGTTTGATTACAGTGTCACAAATAAATTCTTAGTCACGGCAGAAGACAGCGCGTATCCAGCCAATACCAGTGATGAAGGCACAATCACATTCCAAGTGGATAACCAAGGCCCAACCATTACGCTGGCGTCACCTTGGGTACAAGATGCCAATTCGCAAGAAAGCTACGTGCTGGGTACCGAATTTACGGTTTACTTCACCTCAGTTGTTGACGATTCAAGCGTCGCGAGTGTTGCTCTCTATCAAGAGGGGAATGACACTGCGCTAAAAACCATAACGCCGACTGATCCAAGCACCACATTTAGTATGGCGCTGGATGAAACGGAAACCAACGAAATTGAGCTTGATGATGACACCATCAAAACCAAGCTCTACGTTGTCGCAACCGATGAATACGGCTTTACCAGCACCACCGAAAGTAAGAGCGTCATGATAGACCGCGACGGTCCGACCATTTCACTGAACAGCTTTAATTCGAGCGATTACTACTTGGGTAACTATGAGTTCACCGCTTCGGCGAAAGACTTAAATACCTCAGGCGTGACATCAAGTGACGGTGTTGAGAGCAACAGCCTAACATACTGGTTCTATACCGACTCTGAGCCTTCGGATGGGGAATCGGGTACTGAACCGAGCGATGGTCAAACCATTGCTATGTCTGATCTGCAAACCGGCGATAATACACTGCGAGTTCAAGCAACGGACACCCGCGGCAATGTCGGCCAGCAAGAGTTTGTTGTGAAAGTGAATAATGCTGCGCCAACAATTAACTCGTTCACGATTACTTACGCGGACGGCACGGCGCTTGGCACCAACAACACAGTGACTTCGTCTGATGATCTGCTGCTGACCATGGATATTGATGACGAAAGTGGCGTCGATACGATTGATGCGACCTACACCTATTCGGGTGAATCGACCAGCAACAGTTTCAGCTTTAGTGAGCAAGATGATGGAACTTGGCAAGCAACGCTGCCAGCCAGCGATTTAGCCAGCGATGGCGACTACGCAATTGCGATTACTGTGTACAACAAAACGCACTATATGGAAGAGAGCGATCGTAAAACCGCGACTCGTTCCGCCACCATCAGTGTGCAGCGTGAAGGGGTGGATCTTTCTATCAGCAGCCCATCGGATTTCCAAAATTACATTGCTAACGAGACATTAAGTGTGGTGTTTAGTATCGATGGTGAAGTGGAACCTGAAACCATCGAGTGTTGGGTGCGTGAAGACTACACATCAAGCACCGCGCCAGATGAAGCGGCAGATTACGAAGATTACGCGTATTCAGGAGAGCAGCACGTATCGCAAGCGCCTTATGGCTGTGATGTCACCACCGATCGCAACATCAGCAGTAACGCGACACTCATCACCCGTGTTACCGGCACCAACGGCAAGCAATCTGTTGAGCTATTTAACTTCAATATGATGGATATCGATGATCCAACCGTTGAAGATGGCGACTCATACAGCTTTACCGGTAGCGAAGTATCTTACGATTCTGATGGCAACAAGACGCTAACCTTTGATTTGAGCTTTAGAGATGATCTGTCTGGGGTTGATCTTGAAGATGAAGACAGCTATCCAACGCTACTGAAAGTAAACGGCAGCGTGTCATTCTCACCAAGCAGTTGTGATGATGAAGCGGTCGGCGTGGTTTCATGTACATATTCAGATTCGTACGACTCACTGATTGACGGCTTAAGCACAGAGCAAAACTTTAAAGTGCGCAATCTTTCAGATAACGCGGGCAACACAGCGGCGGCCCAAGCACTGGAACTGGTGATTCCAAGCGGCAGCCTAGATGTTGAGATCACCAGCCCTGAAACCAGCAGCACCGTGAGTGGTGAGAAACTTGAGGTTGATTTCCGTGTCAGCGTCTATGAAAACTCAGTGTTGCATGACGTAACGGTGAAAGTTGGCGATACCAGCTACAGCTATCTGGATAACAGCAGCATGTTTACCGGTAAAGCGGCTACCTGTGAAGACGACAGTGATTACACCTGTTACACCTTTGAAACCGATCTCGATGACGACGACGATGGTCAAACTTTGAAAGTCAAAGTCACCGCTGAAGATGTATGGGACAAGAACGCCAGCGATTCCGTTTCGGTCTTGGTCGATAACACTGAGCCAACAATCAGTGACGACATAACGGTTACTCAATCAACAGAAACCGATGGCAATGTGCGTTTCCGTTTCGATATCTCAGATACCGGAAGCGGCATTGAAAAAGTGAAATACAGCGTGTTTAACCCACAATATTCAGTGGAAAAAGAGGAAGACGGTGATGGTTCGTCAAAATACTTTGAGCTAACCACAACGCAGCTTGGTACGCTTGAATCTATCACTGTCGATATTACCGCCACCGATGCTGCTGGGCTTTCTACAACCCAACGTGTGGTGGTTGATATTGCATACCCTGAAGTGACGCTTGATTTGGGTGACGATGTTGAAATGGTCAACAGCGCGGTAATTTTGTCCAACGCTACCCAAGAGTTCACTTTGAGCGTTGAAAATGGCGCCACAGTAGATGCTGAAGAATACAGCATTGAACTGGCATCGGATTCGATGACCAATATTGAAGAGTCAGGCAGTTTTAGTGATGAATCGGCAGAGGGCAGCTTTACGCTCACCACTGATAGCCAGGCAACTTATCGCTTGAAAGTGACGGTGACCGACTCGATTGGCCGACAAACCACGAAGTTTATCTACAACAGCAAGAGCTACACCAATACTGGTGTTGAAGCTGTGGTTGACTTTGCGCGGCCAACAATCAGCAGCATAAGCGCGGTACAAAGCTCAACCACGCCATCATCGGGTAAATATACGGTAACGCTTACCGCGGTGGTCAGTGATGCCAACCTAGACAGCGTGACACCAACTTTTGCTAACAGTGATGGCGATACGTTCTCAGCGCAATCATCCACCAGCGATGAAGATACGGGTACTTACACCTTCAGCTATTTGGTCGCTGAGGGAAGTTATACCGCGAGCATCGTTGCAGAAGATGCGGCAGAGCAAACTCGAAGTGCTACGACAACCGTCACGGTGGAAGCGGCGACTGTCCCTGAGCTGACCATTAGCTCGAGCGATTCGAGTACGCTCGCGGGTGGTGACGCTGTCACGCTAACCTTTAGCTTCTCTGAAGAAGTCGAAGACTTTGAATTTTCAGATGTGACGCTAACGGCAAGTGATAGCGGCGATACTGGCTCACTGGACTCAAGCAGTTGGAGCACGTCGGATAACACCACTTGGACAGTGACTTATACCGCGCCAGAAGGTGGCGAACGTGATGTTACTGTTGCGGTAGCGGATGACGCGTATCAAAGTACCAATACCATTTCTGGCCTTGGCGACAGTTTGGTGATTGCAGTGGATGGTGAACTGCCAACGCTTGAAAGCGCAAGCTTTAGCCCGAGCTACCAACAAGTGGGCAGTGATGTCAGTGTCACCTTGACCTTTAGCAAAGCACTTGAAAGTGTCAGTGCGACTTTAGGCAGCACCAGCGTTTCATCTCTGAGCAGCAACGAAGCGGCAACCGTTTGGACTGGTTCAGTTACTGTGCCGAGCACCAGCGAACAGTCGTTAACACTGACAGTATCGGATTACACCGATAGCGTGGGCAACAGTGGTGAAACCAACAGCGACTATTCGCTGCCTGTAACGCCAACCATCACGCTTGCCAGCATCAGCGATGTTAACAGCAGTGGTGCCGCTGCGGTGACGATTTCGGGAAGTACGTTGCGATTCAGCCAGGGTGAAACTCTGACCATTGTTGCCAGTGATACCGAGAGCGCAACCGTGTCAGGCGAGGCGAGTGTCGATTCTGATGGCAACTGGAGCACAACACTTAATGTCAGCAGTCTTGCTGACGGGACCATCAGTGTTGCGGTAAACGGCAGTAACAGCTTAGGCGCTGTGGCTAGTGAAGTGACGGGCAGTTTTACCCTAGAGCAAACTTTGCCTGAGCTGAGCGATTCGAACACCATGATCTCACCAAGCACTGCCGATGAAGGCGATACGGTGACTGTCGCCGTTTCATTTAGCGAAGCGGTCACCGAGCCTGCCAGTTCAACCTTGGGCGGCGCTTCGATCAGCTGGACCACCAGCAATGATGCCAGCATTACTTGGACGGGCACAGTGACTGTACCAAGTGCCGACAACAGTGCGCAGCAGCTGACTTTAATTATCGATGGATTTAGCGATGAAGCGGGTAACAGCGGCGAAAGTACCACCTCATCAAGCTCGCTAATTTTGACGCCAACACTGAGCATTAACAGCCTAAGTGATGTCAACAGCAGCGGCGCCTCGGCCGTGGCTATTTCTGGTGCTTCAACCCGTTTTGCGCAAAATGACAGTGTAAAAGTTGTGGCCGTTGATAGCAGCGACAACAAGGTTGAAGGAACAGCCAGCGTGGATAGCGATGGTAATTGGAGCGTCAGTTTGGATATGAGCTCACTTAGCGATGGCACGATTACCGTGACCGCCAGCGGCAGCAATACTCTAAGCGCGGCGGCAGATGAGGTCAGCACCAGCTTTGAACTTGAGCAAAGCGCGCCAGCGTTAGATGATAGCGAGACGAGCATCTCGCCAAGCAGCGCCAGTGAAGGTGATAGCGTCAGCGTATCGGTAAGCTTTGATAAAGCAGTCACTGAGCCTTCAAGTTCGACCTTGGGCGGCGCATCAATCACTTGGACCTCCAGTGATGAGACGGCGACTACTTGGACGGGCACCGTCACTGTGCCAAGTGCCGATAACAGCACTCAACAACTCGCTTTAGTGATCAACGGCTTTAGCGATGAAGCGGGCAACAGCGGCGAAAGCACCACCTCATCAAGCTCGTTGATTTTGACCCCAACGCTGAGCATCAATAGCTTAAGTGATGTCAACAGCAGCGGCGCCTCGGCCGTGGCTATTTCCGGTGCTTCAACCCGCTTTGCGCAAAACGACAGCGTGAAAGTTGTGGCCGTTGATAGCAGCGACAGCAAGGTTGAAGGAACAGCCAGCGTGGATAGCGACGGTAATTGGAGCGTCAGTTTGGATATGAGCTCACTTAGCGATGGCACGATTACCGTGACCGCCAGCGGCAGCAATACTCTAAGCGCGGCAGCAGATGAGGTCAGTACCAGCTTTGAACTGGTGCAAAGCGCGCCGGCTCTAGATGATAGCGAGACGAGCATTTCGCCAAGCATCGCCAGTGAAGGCGATAGCGTTAGCGTATCGGTCAGCTTTGATAAAGCAGTCACTGAGCCTTCAAGTTCGACCTTGGGCGGCGCATCAATCACTTGGACCACCAGCGACGAGCTAGCGACTACTTGGACGGGCACAGTTACTGTGCCAAGTGCCGACAGCAGTACTCAACAACTCGCTTTAGTGATCAACGGCTTTAGCGATGAAGCGGGCAACAGCGGTGAAAGCACCACCTCATCAAGCTCGCTAATTTTGACGCCAACACTGAGCATCAACAGCCTAAGTGATGTCAACAGCAGCGGCGCCTCGGCCGTAGCTATTTCCGGTGCTTCAACCCGTTTTTCGGAAAATGACAGCGTGAGCGTGGTGGCAACTGACACTGGCGACAATAGTGTTTCAGGCGAAGCGACTGTTGATAACGATGGTAATTGGAGCATCAGTTTGGATATGAGCTCGCTTAGCGATGGTACGATTACCGTGACCGCCAGCGGCAGCAACACTCTAAGCGCGGCAGCAGATGAGGTCAGCACCAGCTTTGAACTGGTGCAAAGCGCGCCAGCGCTGGATGATAGCGAGACGAGCATTTCGCCAAGCACCGCCAGTGAAGGCGATAGCGTCAGCGTATCGGTAAGCTTTGATAAAGCGGTGACAGAGCCTGCCAGTTCAACCCTAGGGGGCGCATCAATCACTTGGACCACCAGTGACGAGCTAACGACTACTTGGACGGGCACCGTCACTGTGCCAAGTACCGACAGCGACACGCAGCAGCTGACTTTAATTATCGATGGCTTTAGCGATGAAGCGGGTAACAGCGGTGAAAGCACCACCTCGTCAAGCTCGTTGATTTTAACCCCGACGCTGAGCATCAACAGCTTAAGTGATGTCAACAGCAGCAGCGCCTCGGCCGTGGCTATTTCTGGTGCTTCAACCCGTTTTGCGGAAAATGACAGCGTGAGCGTGGTTGCGAAAGACACTGACGACAACAGTGTTTCAGGCGATGCCAGTGTGGATAGCGACGGTAATTGGAGCATCAGTTTGGATGTAAGCTCGCTTAGCGATGGTACGATTACCGTGACCGCTAGCGGCAGCAATACTCTAAGCGCAGCAGCAGATGAGGTCAGCACCAGCTTTGAACTTGAGCAAAGCGCGCCAGCGTTAGATGATAGCGAGACGAGCATTTCGCCAAGCACCGCCAGTGAAGGTGATAGCGTCAGCGTATCGGTTAGCTTTGATAAAGCAGTCACTGAGCCTTCAAGTTCAACGCTTGGTAGCGAGAGCATTGTTTGGAACGAAACCGGTACCAATCAAACTTGGACGGGCACGATTACCGTTTCTGCCAGCGATGCACAGTCAGATGAGCTGACGTTAACCGTTGCAGGCTATAGCGATGAGGTAGGTAATAGCGGTGAAAGTACTGCCTCATCGAAAACCTTGGTGATAACACCGACGCTCGCCATTGATGCCCATGACGATGTCGGTAGCAGCGACGCAGCCAGCGTGCAAATTACGGGGTCGAGTAGTCACTTTGACCAGGATATTGATCTCACCATAGTGGCAAGCGATGAATCTGGCGCATCCGTGAGTGGCACTGCAAGTGTGCTCAGTGATGGCACTTGGAGTGTGAGTTTCGATCTCAGCGGCTTAGAGGATGGCACCATTACTATTACGGCCAACGGTACCAACCAACTTGATGTAAGTGCGGAAGAGGCGAGTAGTACGCTTATTTTAGATACCAGTGATGTGGTGGCGTTAATTCAAACGCCTTCGCTCAACATGGCAACGAAATTGGATATTTCGTCTGCCAAATGGTTATTAGCGGCATAATCGAAAGGCGAGCGAAAGCTCGCCTTTTTTGTCTCTCGATAAATATAATGAGATCTGTGTAACAGTTTAAATAAAATAATATCCGCCACAACTCACAGCAATAGCGCAAATGATAGGTAAATAAGTGCGAATAACTAAGCTTGCCGACTAAGTATATCCAAGCTTTTATTTATAAAGTGATTACGCAGGTTTCTTGGTGGGTATCTGTCAGATTGCGTGAAATATCGATTGATATATAGTGCAGCCACTCGCTCTATCGCAGAGTGACGTCCTGCTTCGGCAGCTACGGCTGCCGCGTTTTGGTAGCTAAATTTGATTGAAGACCAAGTGCTTACAATTACACAAGAGTTAGTTACATTTAATGTGGGAACGCGGTTTCCCACATTCTTTTTTCCGCCAAATTCACACCTTTCGTTATTTATACAAAACATTGAACGGTAATTTTATTTATTGAATTATCACTAATACAACCTGCAAAATAACACCTAAACTTCAGGTTGAAGCGTTGAAAAAATATCAGTAGAATTCATCCACCAAATCGAATACCTAAGCCTTATCAGCTTAAAAATCACCGCAACCAAAATTTACCATTAATGGTTGTGGAGACGTTACATGCATTTAGTTTGCAAATTTTCTCTGGGCTCTAAGTTGACCAAAAAAGAGCTCCAATATGTCCTTACACCGGATGAGTGTATAGGGCAGCTTTCGCGTATGCGAAATATTCCAGACGTGTTAAGTCAACTTCCCAAAACATTTTCTGACCAGTTGCCACTTTCTGCGAAAAAAGACATCCACAGCCTGCTTGCTGCTATTAAGCAAGAACTGATCAAAGCGAATTGGGTGGCGACGTCGCTGCTCACGCGTCATGTGTCCATTTCCGAAGCGCAGCTCAAGGCCTATCCGAAATTTGGCTTACTGGTGTCATCATTATCGTTAACCGATATCGACAAAGTGCATAAAGCCGGTTATCAAGCGGTCACCGACGATGTGCCGCTGGCGCGAAACCTCACTTACACGCCAGTTACCCCATCACCAGATCAAAAAATTGTGGTGGAATTTGCCGGCCAATGGCCAAGCAACGCCGCGTGTTTGATGCTGGGTAAAACCGATGCGCAGAAAGAGAAAGTCACGGTCAGCAAAGTTGATCACGACAATCAACATCGCAGTTTAGCGACCTTCAAAGGCTTAGAAAGCGAGCCGAAAACCCTCTACATTCGCATTCCGTGCCCAGGCCAACCAACGCCGATTTTATTAAAGCTCGCCGAAGACCTTACTCCAGTCGATAAAGACACCGACATGGACGAATGGGATAACGTGCTGGTGCCGGTTAGGCCGCTTGCCTACCTAGATGGTAGTTTTGATAAAGCTAAAGCTTCTGAGCTGCAGGGCGGTTATCTCTATCTGTTTTGGAACAACAAGTTGTGGCGAGAGTTTGAGATCACCGATAAAGGCTATTACCAAGACATCGATGTTGAATATTACCGCCAGCTCGAAGCAGAAGAGCAGCAAAAAGATCAGCCATTGGTGATTCATCGTATTGCCGATGGTTTCGCCATGCCGCATATCTGGGTGCCGTATAAAATTGCTGGTGAAGTACAACAGCAAGATACTGGCTTAAAGCTGATGTTTTCGCCTAAACAAAAACGTTTTAGCCAGATTGAAGCGCTGGAATCCGATAGTGACAAACTTGATGCTGCCAGCACACCGCTAGATGAACTGTCCATCTACAGCGATTCGCAAGCATTTTCTGCCCAAGAACATACCTCTGATGTGGTCAGCGCGACCGTTCACGCCGTTACCGAAGACGATATGCCATGGCTAAGCGCCCAGCAAACTGTGGTGCGCAGTTTTGATAACAGCAATACCGTAGTGGCGTATGTCGATGGTAAAAACAGCGGCTTTATGGTGCGGGTGGAAGTGAATCAAAATGAAGGCGAACTCGAAGATCCCGATTATCAGAATTTGATAGCCATTATGGAAGATACCCAAAGTGATTGGAAGGTCAGCGAAGCGTTCGGTGTTGAAGTAAAAAATGGTTATATCGAAGCGTTAATTAGCGGCTTACCTGCGGATGGAAAATTCAACCTGTTTTTGGCCAACAGCCAAGGCAGCGATAGCCTATTTCCGGTATTTAGCGAACTAACCTATGACCAAGTCATAAAAGAACCTGAGCCGTTTGATTCTGCTGCTGAATGTGAAGAGTGCGAAATCGACGAGCAATTACAACAAATGCAAGTGGCAGAAAACCAACTGCTGGATTCAATCAAACAACTTATTTTTGGCTAAACTATGAATAAAAAAATCCTTATTTCAGCTGCGGTTGTAGCAGTGGTCGTTATCGGTGCTGGCACTGCTTATTGGAATGCCAAGCCTAGGTTAGATCCAGAAATCCAAAAAAGGATCGATATTATTGTCAAAGGGCGTGAATGGAATCCCTATGGTAATGGTAAGGAACGTACGCCGTCGTGGCCGCTTATTGCGAAAATAAGTCAAGAACCGAAGCTTGAGCAGTGGGATGCAAAACATCAACAGCCACAAGTGATGTTTACTTTTGGTCGAGATAACCCCATTTATACCATGAATATCAACGGGACAGATGTTCGTTTATTAGTGGATCGTGAGGAGTTGGGGGAATTACCAGCATCGGGATATAACATTCGCTCTTCGAATGGTAGATATTTGTCAATGCACTATGCAAGAGGTTTAGATCCTACAGCTTGCCTTATTTATGATTTAAAAGATCGTAAGATAGTGGCTAAGATGCGCACTTGTTGGGATGGTACCTTCAGCCATGATAGTCGCTCCTACTATTATTCTGATACCAGCCCCATCCATAATCAGCCACGTAAAATTGACCTTGCAACCGGCGATGAATCTAATCTGCTGCCTGAGAAATTTACTATAGACGGTGAACTTTATTATCTTGGCGGTGACACTCAAACTTTTATGATTAATGACGAGCTGAGTCTATTAATTTGGTCAGGCTCTAAAACTAATCCGGGTGGGGAAATTATTAAACGAGTACAAGTGGGGTTTGATTTAGATACTTTTAAATTAAAAGAGGTCAAAAATTATCTAGATCCTGCCTGCCAAGATCAATTTGATTATAACCCTAATCAAAACTACTTTATTTGTGGTGACAATATGAGCCGTGAAAATTATGTATTTTCTAAAGCTAATCCCGATAAACAAATAGAAAATGCACCTATCCGAAATGTTATTCAACAGGGAGGTTGGTACTTCAAAGGATCTTCTGGTAATTACGGTAATACTTTAGTGCGCTATCGTCAGCCGAATGAAGCTGGGATGTTTGATAAAATTACGTACTACTATAAATTGCAGACAGGTAAGAAAGGTGATTTCGATCGACTTAGCCACCTGAATATGTTCATTCCCCAAAACTTAGCACAAAACTTTGACCAAGTGGATTTAGGCAGTTTTTTTCCGCCAATTCCGACTCAAGAGCAATACGACGAATCCTATCAACGTCAACTAAAAGCGCGCAAGGAGGGGAAATAATATGCCTGCATCGCATAATCAGCGCCAGCTGTATTTAATGGGTCGCCTTTATGGTCGTAAAGGCCAGCCCGCTAGCCGTTATTTTCCACTGCCGTTTGAAACCTTAACCGCTCCGGGGCTTAAATTTGAAGATAAACTGTCTATTGACCCGCAAAATAAAAAATCCGTTGTCGAAGTCACTGCGACGAATCCTATCGCGGTGAGTGATAAACACGGGGTATTAAATGTACTAAGTGAAGATATTAAAACCGGACAACTTGTCCGCAATCCTGTAACACAGAGCAGTGTAAAAACGGTGAATGGGAAAAACGCACTACCTCAGGTACTGTTTTTCCCTAGCTATCTTGTTCCCATGACTCAACTTGCCTTGCAAACTGACTCAAACCAAAGTGGTGAACAAACTTCACCAACAACTGGCTGGTTAGAACAACTTTATGGTTATCTACAAGACAGTGCCGTAGCACAAGCAAAAGAGTGCTGCGTGGATATGAATGCGGTTGATATTGATGTTGAAAGCCAATGTTTACCACCGCAAACAGATAAAGTGCTATCAACTACCGAATACTTTAAAAATTATAATCATTGGTTAAAAAACCATAATACCCGCCATATATTGGCCATTGAAGTGCCGCAGTTTTATACCATTCAAATCGTCTTTTCTTCCAAAGATTATGAGAGAGCAACAGTTACTTTAAGTGACTTAAGTGAGCAAATAGTCACTCATAATACAGATTCAATGGCGGATATCGTCGGTGACCAACCAAGTAACGATAAAGGCCAACCGGTATCTCTGGTTCAAAAAACTGAGTATTTCTATTACGACAGCGAAAGTCAAAGACATGATGCTACGAGTTACATTGCAACATTTTGGATTCAGTCGCCAAAAGTATTAACGCTTCCGGAAATAGAACAGTTTTCCAGAATCGATGTTAGTTTTGAACTACTTGAGGATGATGAGCAGAATAAGATCAAAGATAAAGGAATCCCTCTTAAATACAGTTTAAAAGAAAACTTATTTAAGCTCCCGATTCAAACCCTTGCTGGGCGCTGTACATTAATTAATGGCGATCCTATCAGTGTGGAAGAAGCGTTGCTTAACCACGCGCCGCAGTTCTATACCAATGTGATGGAAACCATGGTTAAACAGCCGTTTGATCTACCAGAAAAATTGGCGACGAACAACACGGTGGGGGCAAGTTTACCGCAGCAAACCTGGAGCGTGATTCAAAACAATAAAGGTATTCTAGAAACCAGCTTTGGGGCGTTGGAAAAAGGCGTCTCTTGGATCACTCTCGCAAAAGTAGCCAGCGCCGCGACCTCTGGAGCGACAGGCTTTACTGAAACTGTTAACAAAGCGATAGGTGTGGGCCTTGCATCAGTTGGTTTTATGAAAACCCTCGGTGAGCTTAACACGCACTATGATAATAAGTTGAGCAGTATGGCTAAAACTGCTGTCGGTGCGCTATCTAGCGCTGTGGTGTTCGGCGAACGCGCTTCGCCGCATATTCGCGCTACGATTTCTCTGGCTGATTTGTACGGGAATCCTGCATTAGTCAGTCGTTATACTACGCAATCTTTTGAGCCATTACTTCGCGGTGTGGGCAAATTCGGTTCATTTATTTTGGACAAAGTAGATCCAGTGCTAACGGTTGCTGATATGGTCAATGGTTGGGGGATGTATAACCAGAAGAAATTGGAGAAAAAGAATAAAGACAATCTGTTTCGTGGCGATATTAACCGCTATATGTATACAACTTCCTCGTTACAAGAATCAAAACTCACTGCATTTCAACAAGACCAAACAACCGCGCAAAAATATCAGGATGCGATTGGCGAGCTCAGAGGGGAATTAGCCGAGAATTTTGTTTCAGGCAAAGGGCATGTTGCTATCGAAGAAAGTACCGCTTTTGGAACCTTGCTACGTTTAGACGCCACGCTATTTGAATTTAATAAAGCGGATATTATTGCAGATAAAGGTCCTTATCAGAAAATAGCAGAAAAATTAGAACAAATTAAATATGCTCCGTTTAAGATTACCATCACTGGCCATACCTGCATTATTGGCTCAGAAGATGTCAATCTGCGGCTTTCTAAAAAGCGAGCTGAAGCGGTTAAGAACGCCATCCTTGCTGGTTTTAGTGATCAAAATGCCAAAGAACTCTGGGCTCCATATTTTGAGTTAGTCGCTAAAGGGTACAGTGAACCACTGCCAGGTAATACAAATCGAACCAAAGAAGAACGTGAAAAAAACCGCCGTGTAGAGATTTTCTTTAATTTCTCAACTAGTGTCGATTACCCGCCGAGCCGTGCAGGGCTATATGAAGTTGAAAAATCAGCTAAACAAAAAATTCTTGCTGATATTGGCGCAAATACAGAATTGGTATCTGCAATTAATAGCACGATTGACTTTGCCTTACAGGGGATCTCTGCGGTTTTTCCTCCAGCAAGATTCGTTGCTGCTGGTAAACAAGCGCTAGAGTTAGCTCAAAAAGCGGTGGAGTTTATTGAGGAGACATTTCAAAGCGAGAAATATAAATTATTGCATGATATTAATGCAATTCGCTATCAAGATTTGATGGCAATCAATACTTTTCTTGCACACTCCGACACGAATGGTATTGATAACGTTCATTTACGCGCTTATATGAAGCGAATGACTGCGTTAAATGGCTTGATGCGATTATTAAAAACATACCAGTTAGCACAATTGGACAAAGCAGGAGAGTCAAAGCAATATTCTGATTTTCAACGGATGACGAATGATGTGGCATTAGGAACGAAAGCTAATTCATTTGACGATTTTAAGATATTAGATTATATCGATACTTATATTCTTAATGATAATTGGGATCTGGATGTTTCTCTTCAGGGTACTGAACATTTAGATGAAGTATGGCTCGAAACAAATGGTTATGTAAACTCTACTGCTAATATTATCGATGGTGATTATATTCGTATGAGTTTCTCTAGTGCCTCGGCAGTGGTAAGAAAGTTAACAGCAGATGATCAAAACCAGTCTTTTCAGCAGCAAGCTTTAAATAGTAGTAAGTATTTTCCTATTCATTATCGAGCAAGTGAAGATGGAAAACATTTCAAGAATTTGCTGACAGATACCGTACCAAAAAACTTAGACAAAAGTATCTTTAAGCAAATAGCCGTATTTGTGCGCCGCTCTTACAAAAATGATTCGCTTAAGGCACCTAAGCAAAGTGACTGGATCCCGTTTGAGCAATATTATCAAGAGAATCAGTCTGAGATAACGCCTTACGACAATATTAAAGTTATCGCGATACTTGATGAAAAGGAAGCAAAAGGACAAGGAAAATATAAGGATATAAGTCAGTTTTTCCCAGTAAACTTAATTGTTCATTCGCAATCATCGAATGAAGGCGCTTGGCACTTTTTTGATTCAGTCGCTTCATCTCACACCGAGTATGTTCGTAATATAAATCGAATGGAGTTGTCTGAAGAAGAGGCCAAAGTCATTTTTTCTGGTGATAATGCTGGCAAAACGTCACTGATGGGCGTTTGTATTCAACCTAGTTATTTTTTTGGTGCACGACGCATCTTCGGTATTCGTCCGATTGCCGATTATGATAGCGCAGTAATGAAAGGGTTATTTGATTCTAAGTCAAAATCGATTACGTCTGGAGCCAGACAGTTTTTGTCATATTCATTATCGATATTAGTTCCAGGACAAAGTAAAACAGAAACAGACATAAAGTTAGTAGCGTTAAGTCAGCCTGATACCTATAGCAAATGGTTTAATATGACGCTCTCTCCGACGCGTAGCTACGAGTTTACTAAAGACTTTAAAAATTTTAGTCCGCCACAATTGGCTGATGGGTTGTTCTATGAAAAAAGCTTCCTTCAACCTCCAGTAAAAGATAAGGAACTTAGCTATCCTGAGGTATTTGATTCAGCTCAAACACTATTTTACTTGCAGCAAAGCGGTAGTCGAACTAATAAACAGATAGATACCAATATTGCTAAAGATCCTTTGGTATCTAATGAAGGGAGACTACGAGGAAAAATATATAACTTTGACTGGGATAAGGATGTTACAGCGACATTAATTATAAAAACGAAGCCAAGTGACCCGCAGAGTTTGATCGACCAGCAGTACGATCCAAATATTATTCCTATTGACGTAAAACTTGTTGATCAAGATAGATGGATAGGAACAAATAATCGGCCAGTCTCAACAATGAAAAACGTAATTCGGATTGGTACTATCGTTAAGGAGAATGATGGCTATAAATTTGAACCGAATAATCTTGACAAGTCTATGTTGTCTGAAAAATTATCTAAACTGATAAGTGAAATTAGTGCATTTGATGTTAAGAAACTTAAAGTACTTAGCCTTAGAAGGGAAGATAAAACTGAACTGTTTGCCAATGTATATGAGCTCAGCTATATCAACTATTTTGGTCATGAAGTTAAAGGGTTGGTTCCACTATTAAAGCCTTCAGATGCTTATAATTTCCTTCCACAGGTAGGGGTGAAGTTTACTGCTTATGTCAATGGACCTCATAAATCGGGTTTAAATGGGGCAGAAAGTAACGAAATCCATATCTATGATGCTGAAGTAAAAAGACCTCCACAACGTTGGTACCAACTAAAAGATAAAGAATATGAAGTGAATCTTGCTAAAGAAATGAATGCGAGTAAGACAGACAACGAACTTTATGAGAACTTGCAGGGTGAACCTCTTAAGTTCATACCGCATCAAAACCTAAGAGACTGGATGCAAATAAATGACCATGTTGACTCATTAGTGCAGAAAAGACTTGATATGTTAGGGGATTGGGTTAATTAACTAAGTAATAAAAACCGCCTTCGGGCGGTTTTTCTTCATTAATTCAATCACTTTTTAAGCCATACGGTAGGTGTGTCGCCTTATATCAGCGTCATATATCACTTTATCGTATCAGCAAGGATTCCTATGTTTAGGCGTAATCATATTTATTATCGGTTTACAAAAGGTGAAGTGACCGCGACTCATATTGAAACCAATCAATCAGCCACAAAACTTTGCCCAGCATTATCTCACCCTCGCACCTTAATGGGGGATTTCTATCAACTAGAAGCGTGCGTTATCGAACTAACCAAACAAGTGTTTTCGAAATCGATATTTGATAAACCACCGATTGTGATTATTCAGTTATTTGGCGTCTCGGAAGGGGGTTATACCAATGTGGAAATTCGCGCATTTAAAGAAGTGATGTACCGTTCAAAAGTCAAAAAGGTCTGCTTCGCAGATACAGAAGAATTACTTTCTGCAGTAGAGATAACGACAAACCGTTTCCCTAAAGTAATTTGTTAGTGACAGGCCGCAATCGAACGAGTACAAAAACATATTTTTGGCTAGAACTATGAATAAAAAAATCCTTATTTCAGCTGCGGTTGTAGCAGTGGTCGTTATCGGTGCTGGCACTGCCTATTGGAATTCCAAGCCTAGATCAGCTCCAGAAATACAAGAAAGAATCGATAGAATTGTTAAGAGCAGAGAATGGAATATATTTGGGAATGGAAAGCAGCGTATTCCTTCTTGGGATATCACTGTCGAATTACCTAAAAAAATTACCTTAGAAAAGTGGGATACAGTACATAGCCAACCTCAAGTGATGTTTCATTACGGGCGAGATGGCACGATTTATACCATGAATATAAACGGGTCAGATATGCGTCTACTGCTGGATCGTGAGGAGTTAGGGAAACTGCCGACGGGCTATAATGTTCGCTCTCCGAATGGCCGATATTTATCCACGCACTATTCGTTTAATTTAGATAGAACTCCCTGCCTTATCTATGATTTAAAAGACCGTAAGATTGTGGCTAAGATGCGCACTTGTTGGGATGGCACCTTTAGTCAGGATAGTCGCTCTTACTATTATTCTGATACCAGTCCCATCCATAATCAGCCACGTAAAATTGACCTTGCAACAGGTGCTGAATCTAATGTGCTGCCTGAGAAATTTACCATAGACGGTGAACTTTATTATCCCGAAGTTGACACTCAAACGTTTATGATTAATGACGAGTTGAATCTATTAATTTGGTCAGGCTCTAAAACTAATCCCGCCGGTGAGATTATTAAACGAGTACAAGCGGGGTTTGATTTAGAGACTTTAAAATTAAAAGAGGTTAAAAATTACCTGACGCCTGCCTGCCAGGACCAATTTGATTATAATCCCAACCAAAATTACTTTATTTGTGGTGATAATATGAGCCACGAAAATTACGTGTTCTCTAAAAGTAATCCCGATAAACAGATAGAAAATGCACCTGTCCGAAATGTTATTCAACAGGGAGCATGGTACTTCAAAGGGAATTCTGGTAATTACGGTAATACTTTGCTGCGTTATCGCCAGCCCAATGAAGCTGGAATGTTCGATAAAATCACATATTACTATGACTTACAGTTAGAGAGCAAAGACGACTATAAGAGTCTTAATCACTTGAACCTGTTTATTTCTCAAAATCTAGCACAACAGTTTGACCAAATGGATTTAGGCAGTTTTTTTCCGCCAATTCCGACTCAAGAGCAATACGATGAATCCTATCAACGTCAACTAAAAGCGCGTAAGGAGGGGAAATAATGAAAAAACTATTTCTAATATTATTACCGGCTGCCGCTCTTACCGCATGTGGTAAGGATGACGGTCGAACCTACGTTACCGAACATAATTACTACACCATGGAGATGAGTGAAGGTGGCGAATTTGAAGGCTGGGACTTCAAAGCTCAAGTCCAGCCATTTCCAAAATACTTTGTTTATCGCGCCAAAGAGTGGCCACGTGAAGATTTAAATGATGCCAGCTCTTATGACTTACCACGGATACAATTTTTTTGGGCTAATTTAGGCGATAAAAACGATCCTATGTATACAGATTATGAAGGCCAAGTAAAAATCTGGAGTATGAAAACCGATGGTACCGATTTGCGCCTTGTTATGGATAGTTTGCCTAAAGGAGCACTTTCTGGATCAGGGAAAATGGTACGTTCTCCTAATATGCGTTATTTGGCGTTTAGCTACGGTGGTTCTGGTAAAGCAGTATATGACCTGAAAACTCAAGAGACGACTGTTCTTGACTATAGTGGTCCTACTGGCTTTTTATGGGCGGAAGATAGCAGCTATTTATATTACAAAACTGGCCCGGATACAGTCTACAGATGGGATGTAGCAACTCATAAAAAGACTAAAACAGATATTTATATTACTGATACAGGAATTATTCGTGATGGAAAGCGATATATTGTGTCTGATGGTGGCTTTGTGGTCTTTGATGAGCATACTAATAATAAGATATATGGTATTGAGTGGTATCAAGCAGATAAAACAATAGAAGAAAATGTAGCTGAGTTCCGTTCTCTTAGCCCAGATCTCACAGTCTCTTGGGTTGAAACTCGATGGGCACAAAAAATTCAAGGACGTAATCACTTCCTATTAAACCTAGAAGATAGAACTGTCAGTAAGTCAATTGGAAGTAGGTACATTCTCGGAAAATCAGGGCGATTTGTGGATGCCAATAAACATGCCATGGTAATGGAAGTGCGTGATTATAAAACCCACAAAGCGTGGAGTTGGCGCCCATTAGGACATAACAGAACACTAGAGCTAAAAACGTTATATAACGGCCTTGCTAACAACGGACTCTGGTTTAAAGACTCAAGATAGTTTTATCGCGAGTGACATGTTTTATGTAATTTAAAATTTCAAAATGTAAAGGCGCAGTTACAAGAAGTGTTTGTGAGTCAAATACCGGGTTATTTATGAAAAAGACAACAAAGTTAGGTTTAGGCGTCGTCGCTGCTGCATTGGTTACGATTGGCAGCTACTTAGGTTATTCATATATAAAAGAGCGAAACCGTATTGACGATATTGCCCATGAGCTTAAATTATGGCGTGGTAAAACGAGTACATGGGATCATTATTATTCGTTTGATCTTCCAACTAATCCCCAGGTGGCTGATTGGCATAATGAAGATTTAAAAGTGCCACAAATTTTATTTACCGTGCCCAATGATGACAAATCAAAAATCAGTATTTGGGCTGCAGGTATTGATGGTTCAGGTCTTGAGCTACTGATCCCCGAAGGAGAAGTGGGTTTAACGCCTCACGTTACTTTTGGGACTTCTGCTGATTATTCGCGCTTTATGTCGCGCTCGCCTAACGGACGCTATGTGCTAGTGCCACAAAAAGGTGGTTTAGTGCTTTATGATTTAAAGACTAAAGAAAAGACCTTTATTAATGGAGTGTCTCAGTCAGCTACTCGCGTACTCTGGCAGCCAGATAGTTCACAAGTTGTTATCTCACATTCTGATTCTTTAATTAAAGTGATGTTACCAAGTAAACAAGTCACCACCCTAGACGATACATATGGCGATATTGCGGGTATGGCGTTAGAGGGAGATTGGACAAATAAAGTTCTAAGCCGCAAAGATAACCGACTGTATGTCCAGTTAGAACGTAATGGGGGAGGATGGTTTTCTTGCCGAGGCAGCTATGTTGTCGATAACTTTGAGCCGGATATCAAAACGTGTGGTAACACTCTGGTTATTGACTTAGACAGTTTGAAAATCGTTGATTACGGCGATTATATACCAGATGAACATCAATGTCGGCCTAATGGTAGTTGGATAGGTAATAGTTTCAAATGTGGGGATGATATTTATGAGCCAGGGACTCCATCTAAAATTATTGGTCAAACTGAACTCAATCAAGTGTTGATGCATTATAGTAAAAAAGAGTCTTGGTTTATTAGCCCCCAAGCATTTGCCACTATCTCTCGTTATATTCCAATGCCGGATGATAATAGCCCTGTGACCGAAATGAGATACTCCTATCGTTATATAAGAAATGGAGAGACTTTTATTTTGGGGGATTTGGGTTTCGCGTTTAGCCGCTACGTCCTTGAACATATAGACGATAATCGCTGGAGTCAATATTTATACCCGCCGCTTAGTTATGAAGATTTAAATAAAGCCAAAGCACGTTTAAAGGAGCAGGGTTATTCTTACTCTCATATTGAATAAGCTAAATCAGGGAAGATTGTTCTCACGTTCTACGTGATAAAGAGCGAGGTATTTAACCATGAATAAAAAAATTATATCCGCAGTTGGCATTTTTGCCTTGGCCAGCGCCGCTGGCGTATTTCTCTCTCCTCAGTTTAAAGCCTGGCAGGCGCAAAGAGCGATAGAGCAAGCAAAACAAGCCAAATATGATTCAGAGCTTGAAAAAACGGTCTCACTGCATTGGGGATGGAAAGGATTCAGTTCAGAAGATACTGGGTGGTATATAAAAGTGGCCGATTCTAGAAATGCGCCACTAGCCAAATGGGACGAGCTACCGGAACAGCCACAGATTATCACTCAGATTTGGCGTCACGAAGATCGCAAAAAGGCCGGTTTATATATACCATGAATTTAGATGGTAGCAATTTGCAAACCTTGCTTACGCCGGAAGAAACCGGTGGTTTGGTCTCTTGGCTTCAGCGAACTCGACCATTTCGCTCGCCGAATGGCCGTTATATCTTTTTCGATATGGGGCTATTTGAAACCACTAAAAGTTGCGCTTGGGCCGATTTAAAAACCCGTAAAATTGTGCGTTTTGGCGGCGCCTGCTTATTTGGCGGCTGGTTACCTGATAGCAGTAAAGCGTATGTATACGAAGGTTATGATGTCTACGAATTTGACAGTAAGACAATGAGTCAAAATCTTTTACCGCTGAAGTATAAAAATCCAATATCGAGTGAAATTGATACCACGAGAATGACTCCTGAACAAATGAGCGATGTTGTTTTTGATGCTCCTAAAGATATAAGGCTGACAGGAGATGCCAAGTCAATTTTGGTTAATGTAATAACCAACTATGGACGAGCGGAATTAAACAACAAAGCTAAACCAAAACTTTATCAATATAAAATTGGCGATTGGCAACACTATTCTTTAGCGGACTATTACCCTAAAGAATGTAACCAAGAGAAATTAATCTTGTGGCGTGAAGATGACCATGCCTTTGTCTGTGATACAGAGCAAGGCAAACGTTCATTTTCTACCGCCGATTTAAGTCAATCTTATCCTCTAGCTAAGGATGCGGTGTACGTGCTTCAACACAACGTATTAGCTGGTGATAAGTCGACAGATATTTTGCTGCGACGTAATCGTCAACAAAATGAACAATCCCCAATAGATAAACTGCGATATTTTTATTCGCCTAAAGTGAAAGGCGATGATATTAGCGGGTTTTCTCTCTATATACCACCGCACCTCGTGGATGATTTTGACCATTATAATTTGGTTGATACGTTGCCTCCACTACCGACACATAAACAATATCAAGATGCCTATGATAAGTATTTTGAACAAAAAACTAAAAAATGTGAAAAGTTTTGGCAGGACGACTACCAAGGAAAAGATGTGTCGTGGGATGAGTGTCAGGATGTCTGTGAAATTAAGCGTGTTGGCGACCATTTTGTAACCAGTTCTCAGTGTAAACCAGTAAAAGGATCGCGCCGTGGCTAAACAAAGAATGGCTAACGAGTTGTATATTAAAATGCGAGGCGAACATGGAAATAACACCAAAGTTAAAATCTGTAAACTGCTGGTGCCTAATGTATCTATTCTTCCTAAGTTATCCGAAGATAAATGATCGATGGCAACATAACTCTTATCTTAAACCCAAAATATTAATTGAAAGCTAGAGGTTATGAAAGTATGACTATAAAAAAATTATGTTATTATATAATTTCAATTATAGCTTGTTTATTTTCAAGGTTTTCGTTTTCTGAAAGTGATGTTGATTTAGCAAATAAAATAATATCTAGCTCCCAAGTTGTTCATGAGATAAAGGAATCAGTAAGTCCTGATAATAATGTTTCATTTTATGTTGATGGTCTTACAGTAAAATTGACTCAAAAGTCTGTAAATAATTGTGACGTTATCAATACTAGTGTGATAAAGCTAAATGATGGTAGCGTGATAAGCGGTACTTCATCTATACCAAGAACTAGTGTTGTTTTAGATAAAGAAGGAGAATTATTGTCAGTAAGTTTGGAAAGCCCAAAAAATATAAATAGAAAAATTTTCGATATCATAAGTCATGTTAATGAGTTACATATTTACAATTTGGATGATGAGAATTTTTCAGTACATTTGGAGCAGTTTATTTATCTAACCTATTTTTATATTTCACGTTCTAATATTAAAGAATTAATCTTTCCAAAGAGTGGGGTGTTGAAAGAAGTAGGGATTAGTACGTCGGATATCTTTAGTATTTCAGGTTTAGATAATCAGATGGGGTTATATAAGATGATAATGGATTCTAATATAAAATCAGGTTATGACACCATTTATAATCTTGAAAATCTTGAATGTTTATCTCTGGCCTTGAATGAGAAGATATTCAATTTTGGAAGGCTTGAAAATTTAAAAAAACTGGATGTATATAGTCCAAAGTTTGAAGATATAAAAGAAATTTTTAATTTAAAAAAACTAAAGAATCTATCGTTATGGTATTTAAAGGATATAAGGATTCAGGGGGTTGAGTTTCCTCAATCTATAGATAACTTGTCTATATCTGCATCTGATAACAAGGCTGTTCCTGATGTTAGGGGTTTGAAAAACTTAAAAGCATTAAGGTTTTCTAATATTATAAATTATCATAAACTGAGAATCGGGTATCTACCGTCCCTTACGAAGTTAAACGTTAAAAACAGTCAACTTGATGAACTGTCTGGTATTGGCCAGTTTAATAATTTGGAATTTTTAGATATTGAAAGAAATAATGTGTCAGATGTTTATGAAATTTCTAAGTTAAAAAATCTAAAGGTATTTAAGGCAAGAGATAACAATATTAAGGATGTGACGCCTTTATTTGAGTTGAAGAATCTCGAAAGGGTAGAGTTAAGAAAAAACAAAATCGAAACAGTGGTCCCGATGGGGGTGGGAAGTAGTATTAAATACATAGATTATTCTCGCAACCCAGTCAAGAATGTTGACCTTGAATCTTTAGTTGATTACCCATATGTATCCATTATCCTATTGGATACGCCATACCTTAATAATGCAAGCCAAGAAGAAATAAATAAAATAACAAACCTACGTTTAAAAGGGCATTTTTAATGGGTAAAAAATCAAGTACAGCGATGCGGATTTGTACCATCCTTATTGTTATTACCCATCTGCCTCAAGTGTTGTATCGAATGAGCACAGAGTTTGGGGATGGTGTTACGACTACGATGGATTACATTTGTATTTTGTCTCTCGCATACATTCTCACTGTGTTTATATCACCGTTTATCTTTAAGAAAACAAATAAACAACCATAAAAAAACCGCCTTTGGGCGGTTTTTCTTTAGCCAATAGATTTATTTTTAACTGACGTGATGGTAACTAAAGCCGATAAGCCTAAATTAGAATTAGGCCGCTGAGATATCGTATTTCTTCATCTTGTGATTCAGCGTACTGAGCGGCAGTGATAACTGCTCTGCTGCCTTTTTGGTGTGCCAATTACAGGCGTTAAGGCAATCTATAATCACGGTTCTCTCATATTCGCCAACCGCTTCTTTTAGGCTCACTGAAGCATCGCCATGTTCATCTATCTCTGTCTGCTCAGAGTTTGGACTTTCAGAACGCACCGCTTGCACAGCGCTTTGAGTGACGACTTGAGGCTCGATAGTAACGTTGGTGAAGGTTTCGATGCTATCACCGAGTTCGATTTGGCTGATGGTTTCAAAATCCGACAGCAACAGCGCACGTTCTACGATGTTTTTCAGCTCGCGCACGTTACCCGGGTAGCTGTACTCGAGCAGCTGTTGGCGCACGTTGGCACTAAAGCCTGGCGCTTGAGCAAGGCCAAGGGATTTCGCGCTTTGCTGAGCAAAGTGTTCGGCCAGTGGCAAAATATCGGTGCAGCGTTCGCGAAGCGGCGGCAGCGTAATTGGAAACACGTTTAAGCGGTAGAAAAGGTCAGCGCGAAACTCGCCGCTTTTGATTTTTTCCATCAAATTACAGTGGGTTGCAGCGACCACTCGCACATCAACTTCAATTTCTTTACTCGCGCCAACCGGGCGTACTTTACGCTCTTGCAACACGCGAAGTAACTTGGCTTGCAGCAGCAGAGGCATATCGCCAATTTCATCAAGAAACAGTGTGCCACCATCGGCGGCTTCAAACAGACCAATCTTGTCTTTATCCGCGCCAGTAAACGAGCCTTTTTTGTGGCCAAACAGTTCAGATTCCAAGAGCTGCTCAGGGATCGCCGCGCAGTTTTGCACAATCAATGCCTGCTTGGCGCGGTTGGAGTTTTCGTGAATGTATTTGGCAATCACTTCTTTACCCGCACCAGTTTCACCGCGCAGCAGTACATCAACAGGCAGGGCAAGCACTTTGTCCAAACGGCGCAGCACTTCAAGCATTTGTTCGCTTTCAGCAATTGGGCCACTGTATTGGCTCTGCTTACGTTTTTTAAGCTGGTTGTTTTCGCGGGTTAAGGCGGCGTTATCTTCACTTAAGCTTTTGATCATCTGGCCGTATTGTTCAAGCCATACCGCTTGGCGAATACTGTTTGCGGCCATATGACAAAACGCGGTGAGGGCGTTTTCGTTATCAATCACATTGAGGTTAAACAGCGCCAATAAACCGATGGTTTTACTGTCGTCGTCGACCAGCGGCCATGCCAGCATATTTTGGCTTCTTAGCCCAAGGCTTAGCTCAATTTGATAGATGGCATCACAATCGTAGCCGTTGTATTGATAAAGGTCGTTTATCAGCACCACTTCGCCATTGCGAATCGCGTAGTTAAATGGGTCGGTGTCGCTGGCAAGCTCTAACGACAGCGGCTGCCAAGGATGATCGATTAAGGCTTTTTCATTGTGATGGACAATGCTTGGAATCAGCGCCTGACCGGTTTGGTCAAGAACGTAAATTAAGCCGTGATCGGAAAAGGTCATTTGCCGTGCGGCGGTGAGCACCGCATCGAGCGTCTGCGCCAATTGGCTGCGATCAGCCAAAGACTGGCTGATCGCAAGTAGGGCGCTACTCAAATCATTATGATTAGCTGAACGCATAAGAGAGCGTTCCTTGTTCATCGACGCTGACAGTGATCTGTTTATGATCGTCGTCTTTATCGTGAACCAATAGCTGAGTGGAAAGTTGTGGTAGCAATTGGCGGTTGATGACCGCATCGATGTTACGTGCACCCGTTTCCGCTAGGCGGCAGTTGCCGAGCACAAATTCCACCAAGGTATCGTCGTAGACCAATTCGAGTTTGTGGTGGTTTTGCAAACGCTGCGATACTTTGCCAAGTTTGTGATGAATGATGTTGGTCATCGCTTCGTCAGAAAGCGGCATGTACGGCAATACTGTCATACGTGCTAATAGAGCAGGTTTGAAGTATTGGTTGAGCGTTGGACGAATCGCTTCAGCAATCACACCAGCATCGATGTCTTTGGACTGTGAAACCAAGGATTCAATTTCATGCGTGGCCAAGTTACTGGTCATAATGATCAAAGTATTTTTGAAATCGATGGTGCGGCCTTCACCGTCATTAAGCGTACCTTTATCAAACACTTGGTAGAAAAGGTTCATCACTTCTGGATCGGCTTTTTCAACTTCATCAAGCAACACAACAGAGTATGGACGCTGGCGAACCGCTTCGGTCAACATACCGCCTTCGCCATAACCGACGTAGCCTGGAGGCGAACCGATAAGACGCGACACCGTGTGTTTCTCTTGAAACTCCGACATATTAATCGTGGTCATAAAGCGCTCGCCACCAAACATTTGATCGGCAATCGCACGCGCGGTTTCGGTTTTACCCACGCCACTTGGGCCAACCAACAAGAACACGCCCGTTGGCGCATCAGGGTTACCCAAACCGGTTTTGGCAGTTTGAATGCCTTGCGCTAGGGCATCAATGGCAAACTCTTGGCCTTTGATCGCTGCAATCAGATTGTCTTTAAGATTCAGCGTGGTCGCCGCTTCATCTTGCAGCATTTTGCCCATTGGAATACCTGTCCAGTCAGAAATGACATGGCTGACTTCATCCGGGCCAACTTCAAAGTGCACCAGCGGGTTACCTTGGCGAATCGCTTCGAGCTGCTCTTGGCACTCAGCGATAGCCGCGCGTACTTGCTGCTCGTCAAGTTCTGCATACGGGCTGGCTTCGTTTTCAGCGTCTTGTTCGCTGTCGGTTGATTCTGGCTCACCAAATACGATGGCGTTAAGACGCTCGCGCAGCGCAATCATCTGTTCGATTTGCGCTTTCTCTTGTTGCCACTGCGCATGTTGAACATCGAGGTCTGCTTGAGTGGTCTGCATTGACGCTTTTAAATCTGGAATGCCAGCAAGGCTGTGCTTGTCGCCAGTTTGTTGCAGCGCATCGCGCTCAAGCGCTTCAAGTTCGCGTGTTTGCGCCGCCAGTTTTTGTTGCAAGCTTTCTACCGATGCAGGCACGGCATTGAGGCTGATGTTGACGCGCGCACAAGCGGTGTCGAGCACATCAATGGCTTTATCCGGCAGTTGACGACCTGAGATATAACGAGCAGAAAGCGCTGCAGCTGCGGTGATCGCATCATCACGTACATACACTTTATGTGATTTTTCGTACGCCGGGCGCAGGCCGCGAATGATAAGCGCTGCTTGCTCTGGCGATGGCTCATCAAGCTTCACTAGCTGGAAACGGCGCGCAAGGGCAGGATCTTTTTCGAAATACTTTTTGTACTCAGACCAAGTGGTCGCGGCGATGGTTTTGACTTCACCGCGGGCAAGAGCCGGTTTTAATAGGTTCGCTGCATCGCTGCCGCCGGCTTGGTTACCGCCGCCAACTAAGGTGTGGGCTTCGTCGATAAACAAAATGATCGGAGTTGGTGAGTTCTTCACTTCATCAAGAACCGCGTTGAGGCGCTTTTCAAATTCGCCTTTGACGCTGGCGCCTGCTTGTAAAAGGCCCATGTCCAAACCGTAGAGTTCAACACCTTTGAGGTTATCTGGCACTTCACCTTGAACGATTTTTAATGCCAAACCTTCGACCACGGCGGTTTTACCCACGCCTGGTTCGCCGACGGCGATAGGGTTGTTTTTACGGCGACGAGCGAGAATGTCGACGATCTGACGAATTTCTTGGTCGCGGCAAAATACTGGGTCAATCTCGCCTTTGCGTGCTTTGCCGGTAAAGTCGGTAGTAAATTTGCTCAGCGCTGAGCCGTCTTCACGCGCTTGGGTTTTTTCCGATGTTGCCACCTGCGCTTCAAGCGATTGGCTTGTGAGGTCAGCGAAATTACGTTTTAGGCTATCAGGATTAACGCTTTCTAGAATGGTGGCGTAGCCGTGTTGACCATAGCGCAGTGGGTTGCTAACTAAGGTCAAAAGTAGGGCGCCTGAACGAATGTGCGTTTCTGAAAGGTCTAAAGATGACACCAACCAGCTCTCTTGCAACCATTCAATTAACAGCGATGAAAATACCGGTTTGCCGCCGTTTCCTCGGGAACTGGCGTCGAGTGACGAACGAACTGACTGACGAAGTAGGTTTTCTGAACAGTCAAAATGGGCAAGCAACACATCAAAGTCACTGTTAGGACGTTCGAGCAAGCTTAAAAGGTAGTGCTCAATTTGCACTTCATTGGCCATTTCTGAAACCGCTAATGCGGCGGCATCTTCAAGCGCGACCTTAGCGATCGGGTGTAGACGCTGTATCAAAGAAGAAAGATTAATATTTATCATGATAATTTTAGAGTTTGATTGGCTGTAAAAGAGGGCTGATTATACTAAACAATAAAGAGGAGTTTTTTTGGTTGGTTATTTTGACTAGCCAATTTTAGGTATTTTTCTTTGCGTTATTTTCTTATTAAATATATTTGTGTTATCGCTGCTTTTCTATTTGATTATATTGCTAGTTAAAATGACTTTTTTACTAGTAAATATAACTTATTTTATGTTTTTTAATTCCGTTCTTTTAACTTTATCCAGAGCTAACAATAAATTAATATGCTCAAACAAATTCTTGTTATATTTTACAAGATATTGGATCTGATAAAGTTGTAATTAATGATGGTTTTTACTTAGGTTGTTGTATTTTAAGTAAAATAAAAGTTGGCATTGCTTTTGCTTTATAGGTTTAGGTCGCGGTGATAAGCGATTTGGTGAATGTAATTAAATCGAATTTTTAAAAGAAGGAAATAAGAATGCCAACTCCAGCATATATGTCTATCACTGGTGAAACTCAAGGCGAGATCACTAAAGATACTTACTCTGCAGATTCAGTCGGTAACTCATGGCAAGAAGCGCACGTTGATGAATTCCTAGTGCAAGAACTTGAGCACGTATTAACTATTCCACGTGATCCTCAAAGCGGTCAACCAACTGGTCAACGTGTTCACAAACCAGTTGTTGTAACTAAAGTTCAAGACCGTAGCTCACCACTACTTTTCAACGCACTAGTATCTGGTGAAAAACTTTCTGAGTGTACTATCCGTTTCTACCGTACTTCAGTACAAGGTAAACAAGAGCATTACTACTCAGTAAAACTAATCGATGCACTATTGGTTGATATGCAAACTCGCATGGCTCACTGCCAAGACGCAGCAACTTCTGACCGTGTAACTGAAGAAGTATTGAAGTTCACTTACCGTGCAATCGAAGTAACTCACGAAACTTGTGGTACTGCTGGTAACGATGACTGGCGTGCTCCTCGCGAAGCTTAATCGCTAAGCGATATGTTGTAGGGCCAAATTCATTTGGCCCTTATTCCGTTGGTGTTAAGCCAACCTTATTGGTATCAGGTAAAAGATATGGTGAATGACGTAGAATTTAAATTTGAAGTTCCTGGGTCAGGGCATGAATTCCGAGTAGAGAGCTTTCAGGTCACTGAAGAGCTCTCTAAACCATTTCGAGTTAGCTTATCATTACTTTCACTTGATGCTGATATCACCTTTGATGCGCTGATTCGTCAACCGGCTCACTTGACTTTATTTGGGCAAGGGGCGGGCGCTGCGCGTCATTTTAGCGGTGTGGTCAATGAAGTTCGCTACCTAGGAACAGGTCGGCGTTTTTCGCGTTACCAAATTGTGTTGGTACCGCAACTGTGGTTCTTGACACAGCGCCAAGATTGCCGAATTTTCCAGCAAAAATCGGCGCCAGATATCATTTCAGAAGTGCTCGATGAAGCGGCAGTGACTGACTATCGTCTTGAACTTTCAGGCAGTTACTCGCCAAAAGAGTACGTGCTGCAATATCGTGAAACCGACAGCCAGTTTGTCCAGCGTATGCTGGCTGAACATGGTATGTGGTACTACTTTGAGCACACAGATACCACCCATACTATGGTGGTGGTCGACAGCAACGATGCGATTTCCGATCTGGTTAGCTCGCCGTTAAATGCCTCGTATCTAGGTCCGATTGTGTATCACTCCGATGCCGGCGGCGTTGCCGACCGTGAACACATCACCGACCTTGAGTTGGTGAACCGAGTCAAAACCGGGCATGTCACCTATACCGATTACAACTACGAGCAGCCTAAGATTCCACAAGAGATGACCAGCAGTGGCGACCTCGACCAAGATCTTAAGTTGTTTGATTATCCGGGGCGCTATGTTGACCCAGCAGTTGGGCAAGTACGCGCGGGCGAATGGATGGCAGACCATATTGTTGAAAATCAACAAGTGGAAGCGTCTAGTGATGTAATGCGTTTGACCTCGGGTTACAGCTTTAATATCAGCGATCATCCGCGTTTGGAAATCAACCGTGATTACATCATGTTGTCGGTGATTCACACCGGTCACAACCCGCAAGTTCACGAAGACGAATCGGCAGGTTTACCAACCACGTACCACAACCAATTTATTTGTATTCCGCGTGATGTGGAATACAAAGCGCCGAAATTGCCTGCGCCGATTGTTGATGGTCCGCAAACAGCGGTTGTTGTTGGCCCTGCTGGCGAAGAGATCTACACCGATAAACTTGGTCGTATCAAAGTGCAATTCCACTGGGATCGCTACGGCGCCCAAGATGAACACGCCAGTTGTTGGATTCGTGTGAGCCAATCGATGGCAGCGCCGACTTGGGGCGCAGTGTATCTGCCGCGTATCGGCCACGAAGTGGTGGTGACCTTCCTTGAAGGAGACCCAGATCGTCCTTTGGTTACCGGCGCTGTGTATAACGGCCTGCATTTTCCTCCGTACTCGCTACCGGAGAACAAAACCCGTACCACGTTTAGAACTCAAACCCATAAGGGCACGGGTTACAACGAGTTGAGCTTTGAAGATGAAGCCAACCAAGAAGAGATCTACATTCACGCGCAAAAAGACATGTCGACCAAAGTGCTCAACAACCGTTATCGCGATATCGGCCAAGATGAGTTTTTGAAAGTCGCGCGTAACCAAACCAATGAAGTGAATGGCGACCATAAAGAGACCATCGACGGTCATAAAACCACTCAGGTAAATAGCACCTTTACCGAAACGGTTGAGCAAGATGTGTCGGTCACTTACAACGCCAACGAAACTCAGTACGTCAAAAATGACGCTAGCTTGGAAATTGGTGATAACCGCACCACAAAAATTGGCAAAAACGACGACCTTGATGTGGGCGAAAACAGCAACCTAACGGTTGGTTCTTCGCGTAGCGCAGATGTTGGCGCTGACGATAACCAAACCATTGGTGGCAACTTAACCGTATCGGTGAAAGGTAACACGTCATACAAATCCGATGGTGCAACCCAAATCATCAGCGGTGAAAAAATTGTACTCAAAACTGGCAGTTCATCTTTGGTGATGAGCAGCGATGGCACCATCAAACTCACTGGCGCAGCCATTACGATTGAAGGCAGCGACAAAGTGATCGTGAAGGGCGGCAACGTAGCGATAAACTAATGAAGCAACACGATACTGAGCACAGCGAAATCCAACTTTATGAGCAGCGTGAAACCGATGTGGCGAGCTGCTCACGATTTGGCACTATCTCGGCGATTAATGAATCGCTGGATAGTGTCCGCATAGATTTCGAAGGTAACCCGTTTGGTCAACCGATTTCAGCTCGGCTTGGGCGTCAGTTTAAAAAAGCTGAGCTGCAAGTGGCTATCGACAATCAATTTCATTGCCGCATCGAGTTTATTAATGGTGATGTCAGCTTGCCCGTGGTGACTGACATTCTATTTTCGATTCTTGATGATGCCGATGAACTGGTCATCAAAGCCAAGAAGATCATCATCGAAGGCGAGCAAGAACTGATTGTCAAAAGCGGTGAAACCGAAACCCGTTACAGTGGACGTGATGCCCGTGTAACGACGAAAGGCAAATACGTCACATCTCAAGCTGAAAAAGCGCAAAAAATTCAGGGCGGTACGGTTGCCATTAACTGATTTAATTAGGCAATCAACTGACCCAAATCATCAAAGATAGGTGGATATGCGGCAAAGAATTAGCGTTGAACATCTCTCTTCATCCTTGTCTGAAGAAGAGACTCTCAAATCCTCCACAGCCATTACTCATGAAATTCAAGCGCTGAGCCAACTCGATTCGAACGAGTTGGCTTTTTGCCACGAAAAAATCGCGCTTGCTAATGAAAATGCGGCATTTTTGTTGCGCCAATGGCTGCAATTGCACATCAAAGGCTTTCCCGACCCAGAACTGGCTTATCTGCGCTTAATCGAAAGGCAATTTGTCCAATTGAGTCAGGCGTATTTGGCGCTTTATCGATTTGCACCTGGGCTGATTTATCAGCTCAAAGACGCCGAGCCTGAGGTGTTTGTCTGGCTAGTGCTGCATACGCCACTTGGCGAGAAAACCGCTCATTTGTTGGCCGCGTTTGAAGCAATACAAAACAGCGCGCCTAAGCTTGCTGACCTATTAGTGGTCAAATCCAATTTGGCCAATCTGGATTTAACCCTAGCTGAAGCCATTGATGCTAATTTAGGCGACGCAGCGCGCCATTTCGAGCTTCTCACACTGCGCCACACGCTGTCATCATCTCTGACTAAGCGCTGGCTTAAAGCGGGCATCATCAAAGACAAACCTGCGCATGTGACGTTGGCCAGTTTTAATGTCGCCGACAGTATCGAATGGGTGCATGAACATCTCGACTATGATCAAGCGCTGTTTGAACGTCTGCTGGTTAAGCAAGACCGCAATACTTGGTTTCGCCAATATTTTGGTATTGAGCCAAGTGCGATTGAATCGACCGAGGTCCATACCTACGCCAAGTTACTCGAACTTAAAGAGTTTGACAGTTTTGACGTGCGCGCAAAACGGGCGGCGCAGCAATTTGCTCTGCGCGGTGAAACGGCGTGGACCGAAGCGGTGCTGGATTACTTACCTGAGCTTGATGAGCTTGAAGGGGAAGAGTGGCTCGGCGCTTTGTATGTGGTGTATGGCGACTTACTGCCCGTCAAGCCAAGTCAGCTTGGTATCGAACACGACTGGGAATCGGTGCTGCATGCGCTAGAGAGTTGGCGTGAAGAGCAAGATTATAAGCTCAAACTGCCAAGTCGCCTAGGCTATGCGCTGAGTTTTGAGTCGTCGCTAAGTGCAATGCAAAGCGCTGAAATCCATCACGATTTTCGAGATTGGATCTGGAAGCAATTGTGCCTTCATTCGCGCGTGTATTTGGCGTGGAATGGGTATTTTTCCGCGACTCATCAACAGAGCTTATTTAGCAAAATTAAACACACCGAGGCTGCGGCCGAACGCTTTAATTTGAGGAATCATAATGCAGTTGTGGGACATTAACGATCATCCTTATTTGAATATTAAAGGCCGTTTTCAGCGCGATGAAAATGGTGATGAAGTGTGGGTGGTGAGCGCCAAGCGAATGTGGAGTTTGACCCAAAACGAATGGTTAAGCGCCGATGAGGTCGAAATTTTTGATGATCCTCTCTACGCTGGAGAGCCGGGCTTTTCGGCCATGATTCATGACCACGAATTCGCCATCCATAAGCATTGCACCGATGTGGTGGTCAGTGGCAAAGCGCGCGCCTACGCCAAACGTCCGGTTGAGCAAATGGAATGCCGATTACTGCTTGATGGCCATATCGACAAAACCTTGGTGATTCATGGTCAGCGCGACTGGATTGAGCATGGCGGCAGTATCACAGTATCGAACCCGCAAAGTTTTATCGACTGCGATATCGACTATTCACACGCCATTGGCGGCGAAGATGAACGCAACCGAATTGGCGGCGGTGTAGCAAGTAGCAATAAAGTGTTACTTACGCAGCGCGTTCCAAGCGTGTTTTACCCCAAAGAAGATTGGGATGCGACCAGCAAAAAAGTGCGTGTCGCTGGTTTTGGGCCGATACCGCCGTTTTTTAAGCAGCGCTATCAACTGGCGGGCACCTTTGATGACAATTGGCTCGAAAACCGCCGCCCGTTGTTGCCGGTCGATTTTGATCGCCGTTATTACCAATCTGCGCCACTCGATCAGCAATGCAAAGGCTACTTGCAAGGCGGTGAGCGTTTGATGCTCAGCGGTTTCTCGCACGATGATATTTTTTCTTTTCGTTTACCGCGCGAAAAATACCGCGCGAGCGCGGATTTTGGCGATGATCAAGAGTTTAAAGATTTGGAGTTGTACACCGTGTTTGTTGATACCGAGAAAGGGGTTGTGTCTCTTACTTACAGCGCGGCTTTTGCATGCCAAGAAAAAGAACATCTGCTCAAAAGCACCAGCATTCAAGCGGTGGTTGAAAATACCAATGAACGAGGGCTAAACAATGAAAAATAGTCACGGTCGTTATATTCTCGCAGCAGAAGTCGCGACGCCAATGGGGATTAATTTGGATTTATCTCTGGCGTTAGCAAAAGCTGATTTAGGGCGTTTTAATCAGCAAGTCGCGGAAAATGGTATTGATAAATACACTTACGCCAATATTGATTTTATCGATGGTGAAGATGTATTTTCCCGCTCGCAAGCGCTAGTCAGTTTATTATTAAACGCATTATTAAAACCACTGAATCGTTCATTAAAACCGATCCCGTTAATTTTATCTGTGCCTTCGTCGGTTTCGCTAGTGAAATTGCAACAATGGCTAGAGGAAAGTGATTTTTCTAAGTCAATTTCCAATATTGAAGTGGTTCACCAAAGCGGACCAAAACATCTTGAAACCAGTCTTAAAGCACTGGATAAATACGATGCGCTTATTTCAATTTGTTTGGATTCACCGGTGCAAATGCTTGATGAATTGATCGAACAAAAACAGGTTCTCAGCTCAAATAATCCTTGGGGAATTATACCCAGTGAAGGCGGGGCGGGAATGGTGCTGGCAAGAAAAAATATCGTTGAGACATTAAAGCTCAAACCGATAGCACGATTTGGTCACTTTAATGCGGAATATGAGGTTAAAGATCGCCGCGCCATGATGCGTTTGATTAAAACTTTAGACCATTCGCGTTCTTTTGGTTGGCTCTATTCTGACATGACGAATCGCCGCCAAGATACCGAAGATTATGGCTTTGCTCTCGGCGCTAGAGCGGAAAAGTTTATCAACGCTCAGCAGCCATTTTTGATCAACGAGTTGTGGGGCACGCTTGGACAAAGTTCGGCAATGGCACTGATTGCCGCGGCGATTTTTGAACATAAAAGCCGCGAGCTTGCGACCTTATTAATGTTTTCCATTACTGGCGATCGTGCGGTATTGCAATTAGAAACGGAATTTGACGCCGATTCCATAAAATAAAAAAACGACTTAAACCGTCTTACGTTTTTCAGCACTCGAAAAAATAAAATTTGCTTAGGTAAACGGCAAGTTTATTTGGCGGTTTAGATAGTCACTTTCACTAAAATTATAGCGATAGCGTTTGTTTTAATTCCCAGTATTGAATTGGATACATTAGAGTAATTATTATCTGCGCGTAATAACATTACCTTGATTAAAAGAGTCCATCGTGTCAGATAAGAAAGGAATGGCGAACAGCTATATCGATAAATTGGTTGTGAAGGCCATCGAAAAGAAAAAGCAGCAACAACAGCAAATGGCCAATAAAAATAAGCCTAAGCTTGAGTACGTGCTTTTTTCGCAATTTGACGTTCTTGACACGATCGTTTCTAAAAACGGCAACACCACGCTTTATCATTTAGCCAAAAAGGGCTCACCTGATAAACAGATTTGCTGCAAGGTCGTTAATGAAGAGGCCGGCGAGATTGAGCGCAAAATGCTGCAAAGCGAAGCCAGCCGTCTAGAAATTTCTCAGCATCCGAGCGTGGCCGAATTTATCAAAATCGGTAACGAGTTTGAGCGCCCATACTTTATGTATGAGTGGATTCAAGGTGAATCTCTGGCTGAGAAAATGGAGCGTTACTCAAGCAAAGGGTTTCGCCACGATCATATTGCCTGGCTGGTTTACCAACTGGCTGGCGCTCTTGAATACATGCACACCCGCGGCGTTTGCCACCTTGATATCAAGCCATCGAACATTTTGGTCAGCGATAACGACAACGTCAAGCTGATTGATTTTGGCGCTTCGCGTTATGTCGGTGAGCCAGCTCAATACGCCGAAGCGAGCGTGAAATACGCCTCGCCAGAATACCTTAAATCCGGTGAGGCGCTGCCGCAAGACGATGTCTACTCATTGGCGCTATTAACTGGTCATCTATTTCTTGGCTATGTGTTTGGCGATGCATGGCAAACCCAGCTTACCAGCCGTAAGCGCCCAGTATTGATTCCAGGCCACGTCTGGAGCTTGATTCGTGAAGTGGTCACCAAACCGCGCAAACACGGCTACACCGCGATTTCATTTGCTCAGCGTCTTGCCAGCATTGATGTTAAGTCGCTGGACTCAAACGTCAGCGCGCCGATTTTTAATAATCTGCGCAATGCCGATTTGGTGCTGACACAGCGCAAAGCGATGGATCGTTTCCCGATGCATCGTTTCAAATATCTTGAAATCAGCCTAGTGGTCAGCGTGCTGCTGATAACCGGAACCTATCTCTATGATGCCAGCCAGCCAGAATGGCACTCGATTGTAAAATCCGAGCACAATGCGACCGATGCCGTCGGCACCATTAAGCCGGCGCAAACCGCATCGTTTTTGGCGCAGTCGCCTTGGGATATTGAATACGCACTTGATGATATGAACAGCAATGTGGTTTCGACCGCGCCGTATCGCGAAGCGTATCAAGTTCAGCAAGTCAAACTTGGCAAGCTGTACGATCAATACCAAACCGATGTCTCGGGCTATCAGCGTATCGCCGAAAACCTGCCAGCGAACATCAATAATGCGCGCGCCAAGTTGGTCAGCCTGCGTCAGCAATTAAGTGATGATGGTGCCTTGTTCCCTGAGGCAGAGCAGACATTGAACCTTGCAATGGCGGGTATGAACCAGGCTGCGGTGAATGCCAGCAAACTCACCGAAGTGGCAGGCAATCAAAAAGATAAACTGGTTAGCTTGATTTTGGCGGGCAAGTCGGATGAAGCGAATCAATATCTTAAATCCAACTGGTTACTGAATCAGTCGCAAGGTTACTTCGTCTCGAAAGTGTTGCCTAAGGAGATTTTGGACAGCTTGTATAAATCGGTCGATGCCAACGCTGAAAAACATTACTACAGCCAAGCGATTGATGAAGTTGAAGCGGCGATGAAATTCTTTGGCCGCACCGCGGCGCTGCAAACCAAAGCGCGAGATTTGCGTTTAGCGCGCAGTGAATACGTGCTGTTTAGTACCGTAACGGGTGATGCGCTATTTGATACCCAAAAATTGGGCAGCTCACTCGCCGACCTTGAACGCATCTCACCGAAGAAGTTTGTTGAAGTAACGGAATTGCTCAGCCAAATGGCGGCAGATTCGATTCAAAACAGTCACCAGCAGTCGCGTCCGGCAAAAGGCGCGCTAGCGGTGAAACGCGCACTGATTGATTACCACGCGGCGACTAGGAGCTAAATGGCATGATTGAAATCGACGCGTTACTTAAGCCGATCAGCGATGCGCAGCCAGAAGGTGACGATGCGCGCTATGAGTTCAACTATGAACTGATGGAAGCGGAAGTGAAAAAATTTGGTTCGCTGTTTGGTGAAACGGTGGACTGGAAAGTGGTCAAAACTCACGCCTTAGACGTGCTGCTTGCCCACAGTAAAGACTTGAAAGCGATGTGCTACCTCACGCGTGCGCTTGCAGAAGAGCACAAGCTAAGCGGTGTAGAGCAGGGGCTTAAGCTTCTTGGCGCAGCGATAACGCAATATGGCGACAAGCTGTATCCGCAGCGCAAGCGCGGTCGTGATGGTGCAATCGAGTGGCTCAATCATCAACTAAAACTGTTGCTCGCCAAATACAGCGAACTCGATTGTGATTGGAACACCGCCTCGAACTGCTTGAGCGAAACCGAGCAACTGCAAGCCCAATTCGATCAAGTGTTTGCTGATTCGGAAGCAGACTTTTTTGATATTCGTAATGAACTCAATGCCTTGATGCAGCGAGTCGGCGGTGCTGCGCCAGTGCCAGAGCCAGCAAAAAGTGACGATGTCACCAATGCTGAGCCAGCGCCGCAAGCAAGCAATGAGCCTGCGGCTGAAAGTGCTTCTACGGGCAACAGCGCCCCTGCGCCTCAAACCGCCAGCCAAGCGCCAAGCGCTGCGGCTTCGCAACCTGCGGTGGTAAAAAAAGCGCCAGCCAAAGAAGTGGATATTGATACCGATTTCTCGTCGCCAACCGCTTCGAAGCGCACGCTGAAAAAAGTCGCCGAAACCATGCTGCACGCAAGCCCAACCGATCCGCTTGCGTATCGTATTTATCGTCATCTGACATGGGATGACATTGATGGTTTACCTGAACATCAAAATCAGCAAACGCAATTGATTCTGGCGGTGTCGCAAGATCAGCAAAGCGATTATCGCGAAAAAGCGCAGCAAGAAAGCGACGTCGATACCATCAAGCGTCTTGAGCGCACCTTAACCGATGCGCCGTTTTGGCTCACCGGCCATTACTTGGTGTTTTCGATGCTAAAAAACCTCGGCTATGAGCTTGCGGCTAACGCCGTTAAAGAAGAAACGCTGGCGTTTATCGACCAATTTAAGGGGCTAGAAACCCTGCAATTTAAAAATTCTGTTCCATTTGCAGATGAAGCGACCCAGAACTGGTTGTCGACACGAGTCGCTTCAAGTTCGCCGTCGGCGGTTTGCGTCCAAAGCGTGGTATCGAGCGATCTAGACGCGCTGCCGGTGGAGGAAGTGACCCTGGAAAATCTGGGGGAGTTTACCGCAGAAGTGGCTAAGCGCCTTGAGCAAGACCGCTCAGGCCGCGGCCAATTTTTGCTGTATCTGCAATTAGTAACAGCCTACCACAGTGTTGGATTATTCACTTTATGTCTTCCTTATCTTGAAAAAATTTGGCTTGTACGTAAGGAGATTAGTCTCTCCAGCTGGGAACCACACTTGTCTTTGCAATTAGATGTTCTTAGCCAAAAAACTCTTAAAGAGTTGTATGCAAATAAAGAGCAACTACCTGAAAAGTATCAAGATTGGGAAAACATTTATGACTAGTAACAATATGAGATAAGGAACTCGTTATGTCACGTGATGGCTCGGTAGCTCCTAAAGAGCGAATTAATATCCGTTATGTTCCAGCGACAGGAGATGCGCAAGAAGACGTAGAACTGCCGTTGAGTATGATGGTTGTCGGTGATTTCACAGCTCGCCCTGATGAAACACCAATCGAAGAGCGCACACCAATCAACATCGATAAAGATAACTTTAACGAAGTGCTTGAAGGGTACGCGCCAAACGTCAAAGTCAACGTTGCTAACCGTCTTACTGATGAAGAAGGTGCGCAAATGGGTGTCGATTTGACGTTCACTAACATGAAAGATTTCACACCAGAATCGATCGCGAAAAGCGTACCGGAACTGAACAGCTTGCTTGAGCTACGTGAAGCGCTTGTGGCGCTTAAAGGTCCTCTGGGTAACGTGCCAGCATTTCGTAAGAAAATCGCTGCGGTACTTCAAGACGAAGAAGCTCGTAAGAAATTGTTGGATGAATTGAGCCTTGGTGAAGACCAAGCGAAAGAAGAGTAAGGGATACTATGTCGGCAGAAGCACAAGCGGCAGAACAGGAAGCGGCCTTAGCGGATTCAGGCTCACTTCTGGATAGCATTCTGAATGAAACCCGTTTAAAACCTAGCGATGAAGGTTTTGATATCGCCAAACGCGGTGTTGAAGCATTTATCGGTGAGCTACTAAGCAGTTCGCAAGATACTAAAGTTGACCAATCATTGGTTGACCTGATGATCTCTGAAATCGACCAAAAATTGTCTAAGCAAGTCGATGCGATTCTTCACGCACCAGAAGTTCAACAAGTTGAATCGACTTGGCGCGGTCTGAAGTACCTAGTTGATCACACGGATTTCCGCGAGAACATTCAAATTGAATTGATCTCAGCGAAGAAAGACGAAGTGTTGGACGACTTTGAAGACGCGCCAGAAGTGGTGAAATCTGGTCTTTACAAGCAGATCTACACTCGTGAATACGGTCAATTCGGTGGTAAACCAGTGGGCGCAGTAATCTGTGATTACCAATTGGCATCAACCACTCCAGACATCAAACTGATGGAATACATGGCAAACGTTGGCGCAATGTCGCACGCACCATTTATTACGTCAGCGTCATCGAAATTCTTTGGTCTAGATAGCTACGAAGACCTACCAAACCTGAAAGATCTTAAGTCAGTGTTTGAAGGCCCGCAGTACACCAAGTGGCGCGGTTTCCGTGAGCACGAAGATGCACGTTACGTTGGTCTATGTACTTCACGCTTTATGCTACGTACGCCTTACTCTGTTGCAGATAACCCAATCAAAGCGTTTGATTACGATGAGATGGTTACTGACAGCCACGATCACTACCTATGGGGTAACTCTGCGTACGCCATGGCGTCGAAAATCAGTGAGTCGTTTGCGAAATACCGTTGGTGTCCAAACATCATTGGTCCACAAAGTGGTGGTGCAGTATTTGATCTGCCGGTTTACAACTTTGAATCAATGGGCCAAATCGAAACTAAGATCCCAACTGAGATTTTGGTTTCTGACCGTCGTGAATACGAATTGGCTGAAGAAGGTTTCATTGCGCTAACCATGCGTAAAGGTTCTGACAACGCTGCGTTCTTCTCAGCAAACTCAGTACAAAAACCAAAAGTGTTCGCCAATACTCCTGAAGGTAAGCAAGCGGAAATGAACTACAAGTTGGGTACTCAGCTACCTTACATGTTCATCATCAACCGTCTCGCGCACTACATCAAAGTATTGCAACGTGAACAAATCGGTTCTTGGAAAGAGCGTTCTGACCTTGAAAGCGAATTGAACAAGTGGATCCGTCAATACGTGTCTGACCAAGAGAACCCACCTGCAGAAGTTCGTGGCCGTCGTCCACTTCGCGCTGCAAAAGTGGAAGTGTCTGATGTTGAAGGCGATCCAGGTTGGTACAAAGTGTCTATGTCTGTGCGTCCGCACTTCAAATACATGGGCGCAAGCTTTGACCTGTCTCTCGTTGGTAAACTTGACCAATAATCGAGCGCAATAAACATAATGCGGCCTTAATCTTTATCGATGGGGCCGCTTTTTCAACTCAATTGACGACGACTCGCGGATGGTTTGGATAGCAAATCATGCCAACGGGTAAACGACAACCCATCGGGTGAATGTATCGAAAACGGGTGAATGGATGGAAAAAGGCTATCGTCTTCTCGAACGAATTGAATTGGGTGAGCCAAAGAACTGCTACGACAAAGTGGTTTCGCACAAACACTTAATTGAATCGATTCACGTACATCTTGCTGATCTTCTTAACACTCACGCTGGTAATGCCATGATCGATGGTGATTACGGGCTGCCCGATTTCAACGACGTGCTCGCTACCAACAGTAATCTGGTGCGCAATATTCAACAGAATATTCGCTCGACCATTGAGCGCTATGAGCCGCGTCTACGCAATATTGATGTCCATTATCGAGAAGACCACAACAATCCTTTGCAACTGGGCTTTGGCATTTTGGCCGAAGTGTTTCATAACGGTGGCAAGGTCTCTATGTCGATCGACATTTTTATGGGTGTCGATGGCCAATTTAACGTCTAGTAGGTAACGCTTTGAGCAATAGTAAATATTTTCAAGATGAGTTGACGTATCTGCGTGAATCCGGCGCTGAATTTGCCAAGTATCATCCTAAATTGACCCATTTTCTTGCTGAAGGCACTTTTGACCCAGATGTTGAACGTCTGCTGGAAGGTTTTGCCTTTCTTACCGGTCGTATTCGCGAAAAAATCGACGATGAATTGCCGGAGCTAACCCAATCTTTAATGACGTTGCTGTGGCCGCACTATATGCGCTCAGTGCCGTCTATGTGTATTACCGAGCTTAAGCCGCACTCGGGCAGTGTCACGGAGAAAACCGTGATTGAACGCGGCGCTGAAATGGCCAGCGAACAAGTCGAAGGCACGCAATGCCTGTTCCAAACCTGTTATGACGTCGACTTGTATCCGCTGCAGATTAATGTCATCGAACAAAGTAACAGCCGCACCAGCTCAACCGTTGATGTCACGCTCGCCACCGAAAATGGCTTGGAGCTCTCGCGCATTGGCCTGGATACGCTGCGTTTTCACCTTCACGGTGAATTGCACATTACTCGTACGCTGTTTTTGTGGCTGTTTAAATACCTCGACCACGTCAAACTCGATGTCGGCGGCGGTTATGTGCACAAACTGGCGCCTGATTTTATTAAAGCGGTGGGCTTTGACGAAGACCAAGCGATTTTGCCTTATGGCGCTAACTCGTTTTCTGGCTACCGTCTACTGCAAGAATTTTTCGCTTTGCCCGACAAGTTCATGTTCTTTGATGTCACCGGGCTTGAATGGCTAAAAGGCGTGCCGCAACGCTCGACGCTAAAAATGACGTTTTGCTTTAATCGCGCGCTGCCATCGGAAGTGGTGCTTAAAGACAAGCATTTTCGTTTGCACTGCACGCCGGCCGTTAACTTGTTTGACAAAGACGGTGACCCGATTCGTCTTGAACATCGCCGAAATGAATACAAAGTGCGCCCGCAAAGCGCCAATCAAGAGCATTACGAAGTGTACTCCATCGACAGCGTCGAAAGCTGGAGTAAAAACGAGCGCCGCCGTAAGCCGCTGATTGAATTTGAGTCGTTTGAACACCAAATCAACCAGCGTGAAAAGCGTGAGTTTTACAAGTCCAAAGTGACAGAGCGAATTAATGGTCGCGGCCTTGAGCGCTACATTTCGTTTCACACTCACAATGGCGATATCGCCGACCTTGGCACCGAAACGGTGCTCATGAAACTGCAGTGCAGCAACGCCGATTTGGCCGAACGTCTGTCGGTGGGCGATGTGATTTACACCACGCACAAATCGCCGACTTACGCGACGTTTACCAACATTACTAAGCCAACTCAGTCGGTGAGCCCGCAGGTTAATGGCGAGCTGCAATGGCAATTGATCGCCAATATGTCGCTCAACTATTTGTCGCTGGCCAACATCGATGTGCTTAAAGTGCTGCTGTCGACTTACGATTTTCACTCGCGTGTGGACAGACAAGCGCATCGCGCCTCGATTCACCGTTTAGATGGCATCAAAGCCTCTGAAATGAAGCCGATTGACCGGGTGTTTCGCGGCGTATCGGTACGCGGTAATCAGTTCAAGCTCACCACAGACTCGACCTATTTCGTCAACGAAGGGGATATGTTCTTAATGGCCAACGTGCTAAACGAATTTATTCGCCTCTATTCCAGTGTCAACTCGTTTACTGAGCTGGAAGTGTTTGATGAAGCCAGTGGCGAGAGCTACCAATGGGCAAGTTTAACCGGGCAGCAGACGATTTTATGATTGAACAGTTAGTCAACAGCACCCACGAGTTTAGCTTTTTTCAGGCGGTATCACTGCTTGAAAAGCACTACCAACTTGACCCGAATAACCAGTTTCACGCCGTCGGGGAAAACAAGTATTTTCGTCACGAGTACATTGAATTCAGCGTTTCGCCGAATTTGTGTTTTCCGAAAAGTGACATGGATTTCATCGAGCAGATGGAGCGCGATGGGCGAACCTACACGCGCGTTGAAACCAACTTTTTAGGTTTGCACGGTTCCAGTTCGCCACTGCCAGCCTCATACACTGAAAAGCTCGCTGGGCGCGATCCAGATGAAAACCCGGTCAAAGACTTCTTTGATTTTTTCCACAATCGCCATATGTCGCTGTTGTACCGAGTGTGGAAAAAATACCGTTACCACATTCAATATCAAAGCGGCGCAAAAGACAGTTTCTCCGGGCGAATTTTGCATTTGGCGGGTTTGTCGAATGTGATTCAAGAAACCGCGGCAACCGATCTAGACCGCGCAAAGATTCTCTCTTATGTCAGCCAGTTATCAACGCGAACTCGTTCACCTAAGCTGATTTCAGGGATTGTTGCTCACTACTTTTCGCTGCCAAGTGTGCGAATTGAAGAGTGGGTGTACCGCCGCGTTAATATCGATGAGCGTCAGCGTAACAAGCTCAATCGTGCCAACTGCGTTCTGGGTCAGACGTTTCACTTAGGCCAGAGCATTGCTGACTTAAACGGTAAGTTTAATGTTTGCATCGATAACATTGATTTCTCGACTTTTGTGAAGTTTTCCAATGACGGTGAACTCAATGGCACGCTCAAAGGTTTAATGCGCTTTATTCTGCGCGACCCAATGTCATGGGATTTGAAACTGACCGTCAACCTTGACACCATTCCGAGCAACGAATTAGGGCAAGGCGAGGGTAATCGTCTTGGCCAAACCCTGTGGCTCGGTAAGCCAAGCGAAAAAGATGCCCATATCAAAATGATTGGTAGCATATAGAAAAGCCGCTCGATTAGAGCGGCTTTTTTCACTTAAGCAAATCCTGTGCGCCATATCCCCAAATTCGATTCAGAGACCATGCCACAAGCGTAAGCTTACTTTTCTAAACGCTCGCTATTTTTTGTGAGAGCGAGAGCGCTTCAATTAACGATTAATCGGTTGGTGCAACACCACCGTGGTGTTAATCGATTTGATGCCGCTAAACGACTCAATCTCATTACACAAACGGTGGATAGATTGCAGATCCGGCGCTTCAATCAACGAAATAATGTCGTAGTTCCCCCCAACGATACTGGTTAGACGCACCTCAGGAAGCTCCTTCAGTGCGTTACTTACTTCGTTTTTCTTGCCTTTTTCACATGAGATCAGCAAGTAGCTCGCGGCTTTATTGCTGTCATTCTCAACGCGAATTTGGGCGGTGTAACCCTTGATTACACCGGTTTTTTCAAGCCTGTTAATACGTTCAGCCACTGCCGTTCGAGACAAGCCAATATTACGAGATAGGTTTGCGATAGACTCACGACCATTGGAAAGCAAGTTTGAAAGTATCTTGCGATCCAATTTGTCTAAACCTTGTAGATTCATATTTGACATCATATGTCCTGCCTTTGCGTTTTTATTAGTATGTTTTGTTATTGTTCGATTTGTTCTGGAAGAGTGAAGTTATACAGCTCATCCAAGGTAAATGGGTTCGTTGGCGAATGCGGTGTAATACGCAGACGAAGCGAACGGCCAGAGATAGAAATATCGCTGGTGAAGCTACCGTCGTGAGTATTAGTCAATGTTGAATCACCGAATAAGCGGTACAAAGCCCATTGCCCATTCTTGTTTAAGACGTGTTGCGTACCTTCATCCGTGACATCTTGAATTGTCAGGCTGATTTTGTAGTTACCGTCTTTTGGTGGCCACTGCAGCTCTTGAACGCGGCTAGGGCCATGGAAGTAGTTAAAGCTGCCATCCGCTATTTGAATATTGGCGCGCATCGCACTTGAGTCCATATCCATCACTTCGGCACTGAACGGGATATACATTTTGTTGGTGCCTTTGTTGATTAATACGTCGCGGATCACGTTGTAGTTGCGCAGCTGAACCAGTGCTTGTTGCGACAGTTCCATGGTTTCACCATCTAGGCGTTTTGGCTGCCACAAGTTGGTGTCGTAGAACGGTGCGAAGTTCTCTTTGATAAAGTTATCCAAAATACCGCCAGAGGCGAACAGCAGCTCAAAGTCTTCTAGAGAAATTTCTTTTTCAGCTTTAAGATCAAATGGATACTTACCAAGACCCAGCTCTTTAAACTTGCTGTATACCTGGCTGTACCACTGAGTTTGAATGCCGCGTGACGATTCTTTGATGATCACCGACCAGCTTTGGTTGACCACATCAAGTAACCAGCTGCGCACAGGCTCTGGCGAGCGGTCAGCAATCTGTTTCAAACGAATAAGAGGGTCAGCTTCAGTACTGCTAATACGTTGTCTTGCTACGGCCAGCGCCGTCATTTGCGGATCTGGCGAGTCGGCAATGTCTTTCATGTAGTTACGCACTTGGCTTAGCGCAGTAACAGTTTCTTCCCAAGGGGTGGAAGAGGTTGTGGTTTCACTGACTTGTAACTGGTTTAAGTTATGAAATGCCTTTTCAACGCGCTGCATCAGTACGTAGTCTGGCTGCACCACTTGCTCGGCGCTATCGACAACTTTTTCAAGCGCGTCGGTGAGCTTGTCATCGGTTTTCGCCAGCACCGCTTGCTTGGTGTCGTCACGTGTGAAGTGGGTGTTGTTAAACACTTCTTTTAGCACGGTGGTCATTGGTGACGATGGGCCAGAGATAAGGTCAATGGCGTTAGTAATATCACCCACGGTCTCGTACTTTTTCACTTTCAGTTCACTGAGCGCATTACGCCAATAGCTGATGTAATCGTCGGTGTATTTTTTACGGACTTTCTGTTTGAACGCTTCTTGCTCCGCCGGCGTTGGAATCACGTTATTGGACAGGCCAAGTACCCAGTTGTCTGAAATAACTTGTTCCGACATCAGATCAACGCGTGGGCGGTAGAAAGTGCTAAAACCGGTTGCGGTGTACACTTTGCTGACTTGCAGGCGGCTATGATCGATTTGATCGTCAAAGATGTTGTAAAAATCAAATCCAACAAAGCGCTCGATATCAAGGCTGCCAAGGTCAATGTCATCGGCTTGCTGAATCAGACGTGCGTAAACTAAGTCAACGTTAGAGTGGGCCAGCAGGGCGCGGCGAGTCGCACGTACGATGTCCATATCGATGGCAACCGAGTCATGAGAGTCACGCAAATACGCATCAAAGTACTTATTGACCTTAGCGACGGTTGCTTGATCGGAACTTAAATCTTGCAGTACCAAAGCCGTTTGCTTGCGCAGAAACGGCGCATCGCGTTTTTGCGGTTCTTTGAGCATCAAGTAGCCTTTGAGCAGCGGTAGTGCGCGGCTTAAGTTACGTTGATTTTTGGCAAGCTCCAAGCGGTAGCCTTTTTCAATCAGAGGAATCAGTTTATTGGTTAATTGATCGCTGAGCGCTTTATAGGCGATTTTGGTGCTGTCGTTAAGACGGCTGATTTTAAGTGACGCGACTTCTTTATCCAGCGCGGTGCTGCCGCTGAGCCAGCCTTCATACGCTGATTCTACCGATTTAGATGCGGCTTGAAGCTCGGCATCAAACGATTGGCTGTCGGTTTGTTCGTTGGCGACACTGTTCACGCCCATTAGGGTATTGATAACACTTATATTACTTTCTAGGGTGTTAAAGAAGAAATACGCACTAGAGGCAACAAATGCAATACCAAGTCCAATAGTAATGCGGCTTTTTCGCTGCAATTTTTTCAAATAGGCTTTATTTTCACCAGCGAAGTCAGCCTCGGGTAATATTTGTGAGTCGACCAAGAAACGGGTAAAAAATGGCGTCTCAGAGAGGTGGGTATGTTCTGAGGCAATAATTGGTAAGTTAAAGTAATTACTACAAGTTTTTGCTAGAAGATTGTATTTTCTGCCACCTTGAATGCTCGAGCAGAAGAATACTTCACGCATATCAAATAGGTATTGGCCGTGGTTAACTGACGAAATACGCTCAATCAAAGAGCCAATTTCTGACTTACACAGCTCAAATTGCTTTGGAAATGCCAAAATAGCCTGTTTTTCGTCAATGCTTGTGGTGTTGGCTGAAGAGTCAAGCGCATTGCTTTCCATTACCTTGACGAGGTTTTGATAGCTATCAAGATAGTAATCTGTGACTGCGCCTTTGGCTTCTTTTAGCGGAATCGATAGAAATTCAAGGCTGGTCTTTAGCGTGCTAAATTGCACGTATTCTTTAAAGCCTTCCAGTTTGTCGAGTTTTGACATCACCAGATAGATAGGCAGCGCCGCTGAGGTTTCTTGACCTATGGTTTCGAGACGATCAAGCAGGGCGTTTAACGTGTACTCAATCTGATCGTTCTCATTGACGATCAAAAATTCAAAGTCGATAAAGAACAGACAGCCAGCAAACGGTTTACGCGGACGATGACGAATGATGTCTTTAACCAAACGTAGCCAAAGCGCTGCATCTGCACTAGAGACTTCTTGGTATACCAAGCGTTGGTCCGGTTTAATATAAACGGCAGAATCCGATTCATACCACTCAAAAAAGTCATTCTTGGCGGTGCGGCTTTTATCCATCGGTTTGATGGCATTTGAGTTGGTCAAAAACTGCGCTTTGCCAGCGCCTTTGTTGCCAAGCAGCAGATAAATAGGCTTTTTACCCGCCTTACTGAGTAGCGGCGCGATCACCATCGAAAGCGCTTCTTCCTCGGTCTCAAGCTTTTGAGCTTTACTGTTGCTTCTTTTCTTCAGCCACAAAGTGATCTGGAAAACGATGTAAAGGACAGCAATGACGCCAAGCCCTGCCCAAAGATAGAGTCTGTCCATCTGGGTAAGCCAAAGCATGAATACCGCCGCGAGCGCAGCTGCCAACAAAAGGGCAACCAATGTCGACAAGAACACTGGATTTCGCAAGATTTTATTTTTAAACATAAGCCTATATTGCGGAAGTCGTTGTAATAATGATTATTGGTTTGTGTTGCTAAGCGAATTACGTATCTGATTGATTTTGTATAGATAAACGTTAAGGAGTTTTAATGATTTATCTAATTCCTGCTCAGTGCGCGCTTTTTCTGCGTACTCAATCCGCCCAAGCAGAGGGAACAAAGTATTGCTGTACTCATAGGCTTGTTTGGCTTGTTGGTCTTGGCTAGCGGCAATCACGTTGGCAAACACCGTTCGCGCGTTAGTAAAACGGCGATGGATGGCTTGATACTCTTGCTCAATAGCTGAACGTTGATCGAGATAATTCTGATTGAGTTGCTTGGCGCTCGATGAATCAGGGTAGAGTGCGGTAACTTGTCTGACGACCTCGCCAAGGTCGTCCATCTGGCTCACCATAGAAGGCTCGAGTGGCCAGTTATTCATCAGGGCATCGAGGCGAGTTAGCAACGGCATTTTTAAAGCGTCTTTCGCGTCTCTGTACTCAATAGGAAGCTTGGCGGTTAAGCTTTTTAGCTGACTGACAGAGCCCATTTCTACCTGCTGCTTTAGCGAGCTCAACTGGTAGTTTTTGAATACAAAGTAAGAGCTGGTGATGGCAAAAACAGCGATCACCATCGCCGAGATCGTAAACAGCGCGGAGCGGTTATTGGCCTCCGGTTTGACTGGTGCTGGCGGCGCAGTTGGCGCTGGCGTTGCCGGCTTCATTACTTCAACTTTAATGGCGGCCTTTTGCGCTTTGCGTTCTGCTTCTGCCGCTTGTTCCTTAAAGCTTTCGATCCACTGCATAAACATACGCCGAATGCCGCCAAAAGAGGGCGCTTTAATGCCAAAGTGGAGACGTAACTCTTCTTCCAGATTAAGACAAATGCGATGACCGGCTTCAATCAGAGGTAATTCTTCTTTAGATACCTTGATGTGTTTCAGGCGCTTTTCGGCATGTTCGATAAGCCAGTCTATTGCGCCGATACGAGCTGTTGGCTTACTTAAATCTGGATAGGCGGAATACCAATACACCACGCACAAATCGAGCAAAGAATTCAGTCCTTCAACCAAACCTTTTAAACCCTCATTGTGAGTCGCGGCAACGGTATAATAGCAGCTGCAACGAAAATCCTTACTGTCGGAAATAAGGATGTTCTTGGATAAACTTTGAACTTTCTTCCAAGAAACCTGCCCTGTAACTTTACTCAAGTTATTTATTTGGCGCTTGATTTCGTCAAAGTCGTCAAGATTATTGGGGTTATTACCTGACGGGCTATTATCGCTAATTGGCCGCCTGGCAAAATCTGAAAAAAACATATTTTTTGTCCAACTGCTGATGTCTAATTGTTTTTATTGCCGAGATGTTAAAACTCTCGATCTTATTAATATCTTTATTATTAATATTGGCGTCATTATTTGCGTTGGATTTTATAGGTAAAAAGTTCAAATAGAATAAAAAATATGATGTGAATGGTTGAATTTTAACTAAATGTGACTAATGTCATATTTTAGTGCGCAAAAATTGAACATTTAAGTTGAATATTTCTCTTGTGTCTCACAAAAGAGGCATTCAATTGAGAGTTTTAACATTTTGTTATTTTTTAATGGGATAGGGTGTTGTATAGGGGTTTTTGGTACTAGTTGGTCATTTAATGGTCAATTTAGAGTGGTTTTTTATGCATTATAGATGAATTTATCGTGCTTTTCGGTGTTGTTTTTGACTCGATATCACAACTTATATAAGCAATGTGATGCTTATTGTTTTGACGGTTAAATTAGCAAGAGAAACATTAGCGATCGCTTAATTCAAGGTTAGCCTAATCACTATATTTCTAGTCATTTTGTCACTTCTACTAGTGTTTGTGCATTATTTCTTATGCTGCCGTTAAACCGTATTGAAAATGTTTATCAGCTTGGTATCTTTCGCGGTTAAATAGGCAAAATAGAATTTCTTCGAGGGATAGAATGCTCAAGCCGAGTCAAGTTGGTATATTGTCACTAATGTGTCTTTTCTCCGGGTTTACCTTTGCAAAAGGCGAACGTTACGGTGTCTCTTATAATTTATTCAGTGTCGAAAGTATTGAATATGATGAAGGGGAAAGTGGAGCGCAAGAATTAACACGTTATGGTTTAGTGCATACACGTCCATTAGATGAAAATAATAACCGCTGGCGTTGGTGGTTTGGCTTGAATTATATCAGCGGCGAGATTGATGCTCCTGCCGATGGGGTTTATCAAGAAGTAACGAACTACGAACTGCGCGTGGTTCCTCAATATGCAATCGGAACCTGGACACTGTTTACTCCGTACATCGGTGCTGGTTTGTCGTTTGGTTACTCCCAATATTCAGAGCGTTGGGTTGTGGATTCAGACGGTTACAAATACGGTGACCAACTCGACGATCTTGCCCAATTTGAACTTGGCGCAGTGGTCACTGCAGGCATGACGATAAAACTTGGTAGCAATCCAAATGCCCATGTTCAAATCACTCCGCAAGCTTCCTATATTTTGCCTGTGTATAACGATGGCCTTGGCGGTGTTGAACTGTCAGTGTCTGTGCTGTTTTAGAGGCAGAGTATGAGATTGAATCAACTGGTTTTAGTGGTTGCCAAAAGCCCCGAAGAATATACTGGCGCCAAACAGATTGAGATGCCAGAGGCAGGCGGTTCAATAGGCCGCAACCCTAGCTGTACCTTAAGTTTGGTTGACCACAATCGCTTTATTTCCGGTACCCACTGTTTAATTAGTGTCTATGGCGAGACCAATTACATCAGTGATGTCAGCACCAACGGGATATTGATTAACGGCAACAAGGTACTGCGTAATCAGCCCGTTTCTCTATACGATGGCGATGTGATTAGCCTTGGCCAGTATGAACTGCATGTGGTGTATGAACATGTCTCCGTTGCCCAAGATATTGCCGCCGACATCGCCCCAGAGCGCGATTCGAGCGATCCTCTGGTCAATTTGGGTGCCCCTGTCGTGGAAGAGGAGCAGCAAGTTGGCACGTTGGAAGATTTGTTTATGGAAACCAAGCCTGACGAAATCGATGGCGATGACCCAGTGACTCATCTTAATTTTTCAATGCAGCGTGATGACGACTATCTGATTCAGGACGAAGTTCCCAAGCCAAAACATGCACCTGAACCCCCTGAGAATAAACGTCAACTGGTTGACGACAGTTTTAGCATCGACTCTGAATTCGACATTCCTAATTTGATTCCTGAAGACTGGCTAGGCGTGACAGAGACGAAAACTGCGCCAGTTCACAATGATGTCATGCCTCAAACTCCTGTCAGTCGCGCTTCGGCAACCGTTACTGACAATACATCCAGCGCACCTGTTACGCCGAGTTCAAAGCCTGCGTTAGAGCCAAGTCAGCCAAGCGCGGCAGACATACCTTCGCCAAGTGCTGAACCTATTTTGCAAACTGCGCAGCCAAGCCAAGTGAATCAGCAAAATTGGGAAGAGGTGACTCAGCCTTTTGAACCGTTCAAGCAGCAAGAGCCATCCGCTACGCAAGAGAGTAACAGTGAAGTGAACTTTGATGACAGCTCAGCAGTGCTCAGCGCGCCCGCAGCCAGCGATCAAAGTTTAAGTGATGCGTTTTATCAAGGACTTGGAATTAATGCGCAAGAGTTGGTAAGCAGCGATGAACACTTTTTCCGTCAAATGGGCGCGTGTCTGCGTTTGTGCATGGAGAGCCTGCAAAAAGAGCTCAACGATGTCGAAACTATGAAGCAAGATGGCGAATCGACGCCAACGGCAACGCCAAATCTAACAGAATTGATGCTGACGCTAAATAGTCAGAAATTACTGTCGCCTCAAGAACTTATTGAGCAAATGCTTGATGAGCTGCATGACCATCGCGTGTTGTACGAACGTGCGGTCAGCCATTTTGTTGTTGATCAGATCAATGCCTGTGAACCGAAACGATTCGAACACGATTTCGGTCAGAGCACCAAATTCGCAACCAAATCTAAGCTTTGGAGCGCGTATACCGCTCATTACGACGAAAATCGCCTCAAGTTCAATGACAACTCGGTTAAGAAATTAATTAAAGAAAACTATGAAAAGATTGTTCAAGAAAAACATGCGTAGTGCACTTGCCTTGATGACGCTTTCTTTACTGAGTGGTTGCTCGGTATGGGATCAAATGAAAGAGTCGACTGGTATTACGCCTGAAACCTCATCCATTCAATTAGTGATTGAAGCCAAAGACATTCTCAACGTACGTGAGGGCGGTGAATCGTCGCCAGTTATTTTGCGCGTACATGAATTAACCTCGCCGGTGTTGTTTCGCAGCTTAGATTTCTTTGCGCTGTTTGATAACGATAAAGCCGCTCTCGGTGATGAATACATTAAACGATATGAATTTCAGGTTAAGCCGGGTGACACCATAGAGCAGACCATCGAACTTGACCCCAATACGCGCGCGGTCGGTTTTTCGGTGGCGTTTCGTGAAATCAACGGTTCTTCATGGCGCAAAGTCGAGCTGATCGACGAAAAGACCGATTACTTTTTACGCCTCATTTTAGAAGGCAGCTCATTATCGACCGATAAGAGTCGCGGCATCGAACAGACATATTTTTAAGGGATCACAACATGTCTTTATACAATCCGGTTGTTTGGCAAGACGGCATGTTCATGAAGCCGCAACATTTCCAGCAGCTTGACCGTTCGCTAGGAAAGATGGCGGGAATGCTGAACTCAAGCAGTTCACCGCTGCATTGGGGGCTGAAAAGTCTCGAAATCAACGCAGAGCTTCTGGCGCTAGGTAAATTAGGCATCACTCGCGCTGAAGGGGTACTTCAGGATCAAACGCCGTTTGAACTGCCGCTGTTGGCGGAGTTGCCAGAAGTGCGCGACGTTGATCCGTCGATCACCGACAAAGTGGTGTACTTATGTTGCCCGCTGCCGTCTGAACGTGCTGAGCTGTTTGGCAGCAAAAAAGATGGCGCCCGTTATCGTATCGAAAGCCAAGAAGCGGTGGATTCGTGTTACGACAGCGAAGACATTGCTAGTATTTCAGTGGGTAAATTGAATTTTTGCCTGATGTACGATCACGAAGATAAAAGTGCTTACACCTCGATTCCGATTTTGAAAATTTCTGAGGTGAAACCCGATGGCAGTGTGATCCTTGATGACGGCTACATTCCGACTTGTATCGATATTCATGCCTCAAAAGTGCTGAGTAAATTCGCGACCGAATTTGCTTCGATGCTTAAGCACCGCGCAGAATCGATCGTGGCCCGTTTGGGTGTGGTGGATCAACAAGGGGTTTCATCGGTGGCGGATTTTATGTTGCTGCAAGCCCTTAACCGTTACGAACCGCTGTTTTGGCATTTTGCCAGCATCGAAGGTGTGCATCCCGAATCGCTGTATCGCATTTTGCTCCAAGCCGAAGGTGAGCTTTCGACCTTGTGTTCGGCGTCAAGACGCCCGCAAGAATTTACCAAATACAATCACGCCGATTTAACCTCTTGTCTGTCTCGCACTTTAGACAGTGCCAAGATGACATTGAGCGTGATGTCAGAGCAACGCGCCATTCCGCTCACGCTAAAAGAGCAAAACTACGGTATTCGCACCGCCGCGATTCCAGACAAAGGCGTGGTCGATTCCACCACCTTTATTCTGGCGGTGAAAGCCGATGTAACGCTCGATGTTCTGCATACCCAGTTCGTCAGCCAAACTAAGATTGGTTCGATTGATAACATTCGCGACCTGATTAACTTGCAGCTACCGGGCATTGAGATCAAACCGATGCCAGTGGTGCCGCGCGCGCTTCCATACCACGCCGGTTACACCTATTTTGAACTGGATAAAAGCAGCGAAGAGTGGTCGGCGCTTAAGAATGCCGCCGCGATTGCCGTGCATGTCGCGGGCGATTTTGCCAACCTATCACTCCAACTGTGGGCAGTTAGGTTATGAGTTATCAAGATAACGATGTAACCGTCGTCCTGTTCCAGCCTGAGCCTGGCAAACCGATGGAGGTGATGCCAGCGCCGGACTTGTCTCGCAATATCGCTGTGCGTGATTTGACCATCGAGAAGATGGGCGTTAACCCGTTGGTCGATCAGTTTACCTGGCTGATTGCCAGCTTGTCGTGCATGGGCTCAATTCCATGGCTCGATGACCCAATGCCGTTTCGCGAGCAAGTGGCGCGCGAGATCCGTAAAGGGGAGCGAAAACTCAACGAAATGGAGTTGGATCGCGCGTCAATTTTGGTGATTCGCTACTGTTTGTGCGCAGCGCTTGATGAAGCGGTATGTCGCCAAGAGTGGGGGGCGAATAGCCACTGGAGCCAACACAGTTTGCTTTCTGAGTTTCATAACGAAACCTCAGGCGGTGACAAGTTCTTCATTATTCTTGAGCGCTTAAAAGCTGACCCGAGAAAATACCGTTATGTCATTGAATTTCTTTACCTGTTATTGCAGCTTGGCTTTCAAGGTAAATATGGCCGCGAGGAACGCGGCAATGAAAAACTCAACGATATTGGCAACACCGTTTATCGATTAGTTCGCGATGACCGTTTAGCAGAACAGGAAAAAGTGTCGCTTGTTAACTTGAAAGCGAAATATCTGAAGAAGCCTCTCAAGCGAGTTATTTCACCCAAGTTTGTGCTTGGAGTAAGTGCCATCGCGTTTGGGGTGATGTATGCGGTAACGTACGTGATCATTGATATGAAGTTTCAGCAGTTATTGGCGGCTTATCAATGAGGTAGGTAAAAAGTATGACATTGAGTCTATTTTTTGCTCAATAGTAAAAATGCCTACCGAAACCGCGAGTTTCACTAGTGAATAAGAGAGATTGTTAGCCGCAATCTCTTTTATTATTTATTCACCAACATTAATTGAAATGGGTTGACTATGGGCGTAACAGTTTGTGCAAATGGACTCAGTGTGGTTCATCAAGGATCCGGCGGCGAAGCCAATGCAACACTGCCAGATGTATGTAAGACACAATGTGGACCGCCAGTCGTCCCAATTCCATATGGTAACAATGCCAAATCGGCTGACCTTGCCGACGGTACCACCACGGTAACAATGGATGGTGGTAATAGCGTTGCCATCAAAGGCAGCAAATTCTCCCAAAGTACTGGTGATGCCAGCGGTGATAAAAAGGGCATCGTTTCCGGCACCATCGAAGATGAAGCTGAATTTATTTCTGCGTCGCCAACGGTGAGTATTGAAGGTGCGGGTGTGTGCCGTTTGTCGGATCAAATGACGATGAACAAAGCCAATACGATGTGTATGGGCGGCGTGCAAAACCCTTCGGTTTCGGTTAGTGAAGATGCCGAAGGGACTTATACTCTTGATCTTATCTGCCGTTACCCATCCGGCGAACCCTATGCCAACGCGCCATTTGAGCTGCGCGATCCTTCCGGCAGCACCATTGCCAGCGGCCAGTTTGATGCAAGCGGGCTTGCGAGTGTAAGCGGCCTCGCGCCAGCAGAATGCATTTTAGTGGTCAGCGAATCACAAGATGAATACGTGCCAAGCAAAACCTTGGCAGAAAATACCCCAACCAACACCTTTGAAGATAGCCAAACGTTTTGCACTTACGTCTCTGGCCATCGCGCGCCGTTTTGGGACATCAGTGTTGGCGCCAGCAGCAATTGGGGCATTTTGATTTCGCCGCAATTAACCGATGATGACTTTGTCGATATTGTTTACGAACAGTGCCGAATCACGGCGCCTTATGTCGTTAGCCGTAATCAGTCTCGCGATTTTGCAAACGCGTTTATTTCAGCGCTGAACCATTCGCTCGATGATCTCGACACGCACAGTAAATATCAGCCACTGCTTGAACAAGTCTTTGAGAAGGCTCATCCAAACGGCGATATTGTGCGAATCATTTACAGTGCCGACACGTCTGCGCCACCGGCAGAACTGCTCGCTGAGCTGCGTTATCTGGGCTGCGGTAATACTTTGAACTTGCTGCAAAATATGGATTGGGAACAAGTCAATAACACCCTTTGTAGCTATATTAATCAATTGGTTAGCGACGTTGATGTGCGCCTTGAATACATGCAAAGCCAAGCGCAAGCGCGTGGCTTAACGGTGGTTGATAACGGCATTCAAGCTTACCGCGATGGCATTAAAACACTGTCAAACGCGCTGCCCGATATTTTTTCGGCAATTTTTGACCAAGTGAGCCAGCAGGTTTCAAGCGTTGTTGATATGGCCGAAGGCGCGATTATCAACCGCAGCAGTGCATCGGGTTTTGCGACCAATTCGGGCGAGTTCAGCACGGTTGTCTACGCCAAATCACACAATGCCAATCGACCACCATTTGTTATTTTCAAAGATGTGTTTTCTCACTAAGTAAGGAGCCTTTTGATGAGCGCAGTATTTCCCATTCTAAAACGCGATGGCTCCGCTTACGCTAACTTGACTGAGTTTAAACAAGATCTGAATAAGAGTACCTCTGGGCGCTATATTTTAAGTACGGGTCATGGTTGGCACGGTGGTGTGCATCTTAATAGTCAGTCTTTTCCTTGGGGGAAGGGGCTGCGCTCGATACAAGCCATGCTGGGTGGTAAAGTTGCGGCGTATCGAATCAACGATGATTACGTTTCTAGCGAATACATGGGCAAAACGTTTAAATTCAGTAATAACTTTGTGCTATTAGAGCACGAGTATGCTGATCCGACTGAAGGCTCTGATAAGGTTTTCACTTTCTACACGCTGTATATGCATTTAGCTCCGCCAAGCGCGATTGGAGTGAATGCTGAGTTTGCCACTCGTTATAAAATGGACGCCGAAAAAACCAAGGTTCGTTCGTTCGCTACGTCCGGTGTGCCAGATAGCTTAGGTACGCCCGAAAAAACTGTGAGTCTGCCGCTTGGGACAGAGTTTGAGTATCTAGACGCAGATAGTAAAACGTATCGCTCTTTTAGTATTAATAACACTGTACACGCCATGATCCGCTGTAAGTTATTGACTAATAACAGTGACTTTGTTGATAAAGAGGTATGGATTGCATCAGGTAATGGTGTGGATAGCGACACATCGCGATTTAATTTTTTAAATACTCCGGGCGGTCACTTGGCTTTAACGACACCTGAACCGGAGTGGATGACTGGGAGTGATATCAAGCGAGATGGCAGTGTTGTGGCAATTAAAAAGCCCGATGGCGAAGATACTCGCATCAGTATCGATGCTGGTAGTGACTTAGGTTATCTATCACTGAATGAATTTAGTCAGGATAGTAACGCGACTAAGCAACATGAGTACGTAGTACATATAGAAATGTTTTCTATCGATAAGCCAGAAGAATACTTCCTAAAACAGTTTGAAAATATGAATCAAACACCAATAGACGGAACTGTCAGTGACGGAGCCGTAAAACCAGGTAACCCTTTGTTTTCACAATTGGTCACGTTGACTAGCGAAGAAGCGGACTCAACACCACCTCCAACGACCACGGAAGCTTTAATTACTCGACTAAATGGAAAACGAGAAAAACTTGAAAAGTTGATCGTTCAACATCAAAGCGAGTGGTGTCAAGATTCTGCTAATACTCACTTAGAGTCGATAAAAGAATCAGCGAAAAAGGTATTAGATAGGCTGTTTGAAAATAGTTTTATATCGAGGGATGAATATAAAGATTCCAAATGGCATAACAAGTTAGAAGAGGTATACCAGTCGTTTTTTGCCCAACAGCAAGAAAAAGCAAAACTATTAGCTTGGATTCAGGATGCAAGTGATGTCATCCACGCCAATCCAAAGCCATATTATTTGTGGCCTTTCGCATTGAAATTAGGTGAGTTAATAAACATTGATATGATTTATTCAGCAAATCTGCGACAAAATAGGAATGTTTGTTTAAATATCCTGCCATATTTAAATAAATATGCTAAAAAATATAACATGAATTCACCTGTAGTTATAGCCCATTTCTTGTCTCAGCTAGCTCACGAAAGTGGGTTTACTGCAAGTACAGAAAGTTTATCCTATTCACCGAAGAGAATGAGACAAATTTTTGGCTGTAAGGGTGGCCCTAAGAACTATGTATCTGAAACGGATAGTTGTAGCTTAGGAAAGCTAAGAGAAAAACTCTGGACTGAAGAAAATAAATATTCGCGTAATTCTCGTAATTTAGGGAATTATGTTTATGCTGATAGAATGGGGAACGGTAATGAAAGCTCAGGTGACGGATATAAATATCGGGGAAGAGGACTAATTCAATTAACAGGAAGAGATAAATATTCCGAATTTACTAATTTTCATAATCTCCACAACCCAGATGATATAAAGAATTTTTTAACTAACCCAGAATTATTATCATCAAGTATAGAATACGCAACATCTAGTGCTTTTTATTATTGGTTTGACTTTAAGGATATTAAAAACGAAGATGCAGAATCATATACAGTTAGGGAAATAACAAAAAAGGTTAACGGTGGAATAAATGGGCTTGAGGATCGTAAAAACAGATTTAGAGCTGTCGCGGAAGTCTTGGGGATTAACAATGTTGACGAGTATGTTAATGATTAGAAAGTACATTATTTTATTGATTGTTGTTTTTATTTCTAACAATGCTTTATCAAAAGAAGTAGTTTTAAATATAGATGAAGTTAAAGTGGATATTTTTGAAAAATCCGTTATTGATGAAGATTATCCTCTATTGCTAAAATCTAAATCTGGTGATAGGGAATATGTCGTTGACCGATTTTCATACGAAGGTTCTGAGCCTAAGATAGAAGATATGAAATATTTTTCTATAAAAGAGCAGTTTTATCTTATTGTTCAGGTAAGCTGGGAAGTTAGGCATGCAGATATCAATGGGACACAATACTCTAACTACTTATATAAATACGTGGATAACCAATTTATTAAAGATCTTCCAATCTCTAATACTGATGTTATGAGTGGTTTTTCTGGATACGAAGATCCAGAACATTCGCAGGTATATGAATATCAGAATCTTGATGTAGTAATTGATTACCTGAAAAGAAAGTTAGTCTCTCATACTCAAGGGTTGTGTTCGTTGAGTGAACAAACATTATTTTCATGTCGGTTATCTAATGATAAATTAGTTTCTATTTGTCAAAGTGGAAAAGCGAATACCTACAGATATGGGACTCTATCTAATATTGAAATCTCTTACCCTAAGTGGGATGAGGATCAAATAAAACGAACTGACTCCGGTGCTTTTATGTTTAGTCGCGGTGATTATACATATTTATTAAAAGCTAATGATAAACCAGTATCATCTTTATTAGTTACGCAAAAAAATAAAAGTGTCTTTAGTAAGTCTTGTTCTGAGGTTTATTGATTATAAAACGATTACAATGTGATTAAGTGTACCTTTGTGGAGATTTATGTTTTCAATTAGAGTAATGGTTTGTCTTGTAATGTTCATTTTCACTTCTTTTCTGGTCTATGCTCAGAGAAACGATAAGACAAGTTTATGTAGTACTGATGAGTATGTTCGTTTTAGTTGTCAGCTAGAGAATAAAAAAATAGTTTCTCTATGTAGCAAAAAAAATGAAAACAAAGTCAACGAAAAAAACATAAACAGTATAGGGTTGGTTTATAGGTATGGAACTGAAAGCAACATTGAACTAAATTATCCAATTGATGCTGATGGTTCTGATTTCGGATATGAATCGATTAGACAAGAAGCGACGGAAGATGAGAATAAATATTATAGTACACGAGTTTATTTCTCGTTAGGTAAATATAAATATATAGTTGGTAATAGTGAAATATTTGATGCTATAAGCTGGCTAGCAGTGAATAAAAATGAAAATGAAATTTTTTACTCGCAATGCAACGATAATTTGACCTACGCAAATGTGGATATCTTCCAAGAGTAATTTTTAAAGATAGATAAAGCACAAGTCTGCGCTTTATCTATTACTTAAAATTTTAAATCGTTGGAAGATGGGTTTCGAATAAAGGAATATACCTCTCGGGTTCGAACTCCAACTACCATAGAAGCGCTGGTGACTCCAGGTCTCACATTATCAAATTATAATAATATATCTTTAGCGGATTTATTTAGGTCAAAGTTGGGTATAGGTACTAGATCATCATATCAATCGTCCTAATAACGTGGTTACAGAAATAAATGATATTTTAGATGTATTTTTTTCTTTGGATGACAACAAAGAACATAACAATATCAATGATTGGGGTGATGATGAGCGTTCAACTAGAGAAAGAGAGATTCTCGACCTTTATGGTGTCAGAAGAAATATGAAAGATGCCGTCAATCGTTATAATAACTAGGTTAGGAGAACGGGTGATGAATAAATTTTTCTTAGTTTCAGTCTGTTTTTTTTCTTGTTGTTGTTACTCTGCAACTTTGCATGTAAAAGACGAAAATATAGTATTTATTAGTAAAAATGTTGGGACTTTTAATCTATACCCAAAAAATAATAAGTATAGAGTTGAACAAAATGAAAGCCATATTTCATATAGCCCTAAAAAAGATTTTGCTATAATTCAAAAATATGATGAAGGATATTTATGGCTTGAGAATGGTGATAAAAAATTTATTTCCACCAACTATTGTGATGTAGTAAATATGCATAATGGATGTATTATTACTACTTTAGATGGTCAAGCATGTGGGGCAAACTGGGTCGATAATAATCAGATAACTAGAGGTCTTACTAAGATAAGGTTCGACATTAAAAGTCCAGTCATGGAAATAATTCGTGGGACTCATGTGAAAAAGATGTCATCATACTTACCTAATGACATATTGAGTGGAAAAGTAGACGGGCTTGACTATTCTTTAGAAAGTTATTCTCAGTGTTACGATTTAACACAACAGCAACGCGACAAACTGGAAAATCTCATTAATTAAATAGTGCAACGACAATATAATTTATGGAGTTAACTATAATCACGATATATCAGAATTTTCTGTTTTTATTATTTCTTGATCATTTATTAATGAAATGTTTAATCATAATTTAGTATTTTAAAAATATTGGTAGGTAACTTTTTGGTAGCTATAAATTAAAATTTAATGCAGTTATGTAATTATATAGGTAAGATTTTGAATAAATTAATTAGACTTAGTATATAAACAAGATATGTCTAGTGGATAAAATTAGCATGAATATAAAATAAAATATATTAATTTTTAAAACTAGAATTCAAGAGTTATCTTAGGGTAGGTTTATGTTTGATTGTAAAATCGCTTTTCTATTGTTTTCTCTTATGTTTAGTACATACTCTTGGGCAACTGTGCCTGATGGAAAGTATATCTCATTAGAGTTCAATAAATGTGGGTTAACAGTTAATATACAAAGCGATAAATATTACATTAATATAGGGAACCAGAATGAAAGTGGCATGTTAAGTTCATATAAATCTGGTGATGATAAAGAAATTATAACTTTTTTAAACATGGTTCCAGATCAAGGTGAAAGCAAAGTATCAGCCGGATATGAAGATGGTGAATTAGTATTTCAAAATTATGGCAACTCTATGAACTATTATGTTTTATTCCAAGTTTGTGATGTGAAATATATCTTTCTTAGAAGAAAATAGAGTAAAACATGTGACTTACAAAAAATTTTAGAGTGATGTTAATTCCTTATATAAGGCCTAATTTACATAATGGCTTGGTAAGCTGGTAAGCTGGTAAGCTGGTAAGCTGGTAAGCTGGTAAGCTGGTAAGCTGGTAAGCTGGTAAAAATGGGAAGAAATACTTTAATGAAATCATTGAATAGTAGTACTACTATTTTGTTTTACAAGAGAGTTGAGTGCTTATTGTTGGCTTTTTTTTTATTTTTATTCTCACTTAAAACGTCTGCAAATGAAAGTTTAGATGATTTTACTATTAGATTAAACGGTTCTGAAGCGATAGTGAAGGCTAGTGAGAAGAATGGTATTTATTATATTTTGAATGAAAAAGATGAAGCTGATTATAGTCTAGGCAATAACTCAGAAATTTATCCTCTTGAAAATAATAAATCTAAGTATGAATCTGTAAAAAATTCCGTTAGGTATCATATATATTCACAGTCTTTAAAAAATGGTTCATTCTATCCAGTGGCTCAAAATGAGGAGCTAGAACTTACAATTGATAATAACAAAAAATTAGGGAACGTCATTTTAGTTGAAACCAATGAAGAAGATAATGGCGCCTATAATTTCTTATTAATTTATGCTTTTGATGATGAAGTAAAAAGAATAAAACTAAAAGATATTCTATATATAGAAAATTTATCTGAAAAGTATGATTATGCCCGTATGGTATATTCGGTAGGAAAAATTAAAAAAAATGGAATATTGTTTTTTGATGGCTATGACCGGTTATCTATGTCTAAGTTTATCGTGGACGAATTGTATGGATCTAAAAGAAATCTATTGCTTGATTTAATTAACACTCCACCTGGTATAGATGTTAAAGACTTTAACATTAAAAGTTTATGTGGCACTGACGAAAAAATTGAATTCTCATGTCAGTTAGATAATGGGAAGTTTGTGTCATATTGTGGCAACGATAACAATGAAATGACTTACAACTATGGTGATTTTCATAAACCGGAAATACATAAAATCATTAAATCATTAACGAATGAAAAACATAGCGATGATTATTATAATTATCAAAGCTCTTACTTTAATCTCGGTGACTATAAATATATTTTAAAACAAAAGTCGTTTAAAGAAGGTGGGAAATATGATCCAGTCCAAAATGATTTAATAGTTAAACAAAAGAATTCGGAGGTTTTTAATCATAGATGCATAAATACTAGTAAGTACTATCAAAACTAGATTTTACTGTAGATTTTGTCTGTTACATAATCGGAATGATAAACACCAATGCTTATTAAATAATAATTTTATATTTATTTAATTGTATTTAAAAGTTTAGCTGATCTATTTACGGGGGGAGAATGTATAAATTTTCGGCTGTGATTTTTGTTTTTTTATTATCCTATAGTGTATCAGCAGATGAGGGTATTTACAGGTTTAATATGAAGTTTGTGGATGGAATCAGAGAAATGAAGGTTTTCAATTCAGGAGGGAGTTATTATTTTAATGAATTATTAGATAAAAGAGATAAGATACTCGGAGCCAGATATCAAGAATATCCATTAAGCTATAATAAAAGTGGGTATTCAGATAATGCTAGTAAAATTGGCTATCATATTAAAATCGTAAAAAATGAAGACGGAATTTCTTATCCTAATTGGAGTGATTTTGGAGAAAGATTTATTAATGACTCTAAGTCGTCATACAGCTCTATTTTAATAGAAACTGGAGAAGAAGATATCAGTACATTCAAGTTTTTTTTAAAGTATGATTATAACTTAGAAGAGAAAAAGGTCGTACTTTCTGACATCTTTTATGAATCTACTTCACATCTCGCTCGTGAAGAGGATAACTGGTTTAGCTTTTACAAGGTAGATATCCCTAAGCCTTCTAAACTATATGACTTGTCAAAATATGATGCAAAAACTATGACTGAATTTGTAGTTAATGAATTGTACAAAAAAAGAGATACTCTACCATTGGTGTTGTTATCAAAAACTGAAAATACTAAATACTTATCAAATGACGCTAAAGTTATGAGTTTATGTGGTGATGATAAAGTTGAGTTCTCTTGCCAGTTTAACAATTCTAAAATAGTGTCCATTTGCTCAATCGAAAATAATAAGATTGCTTATAAATATGGAACATCTAAAAAGTTAGAGTTGAGTTTAACTCGTCCTACTTTTGTTGGCGAGTTATCTGAAAATGGTGAAAAGTATAATAGCGTAATGTTTTCAAAAGATAAGTATACTTACGAAGTACGTGATATGTTGCAAGATTTTGAAGGTGACATATACCATTCATATAAGCTAATGGTCTCTAGAGATAATAAAAATATTTTTGAATCAGAATGTGAAGGGATTAGTCAGTATTTTGATTGGAATTTTAGAAAGAATTTCCATTAAATTTTTTTTAGATATATTGATTATTTGTTTGCTTAGTCTCAGAAATAGGTTTTATTTAGTCTTATTTTAAGTATGCAGTAAGAACCGCAGGATTTTCTAGATTAGTTCTTGTTCGGACCTAGCCATGACTCAGTTGAATCCGTTACTGAAAAAATTAAATAGGATACTAATAGTTATGAACAAAGCGAACAAAACTTTTGGTTTTTGTGGAATGAAAAAATTTTACATGAATATTATTATAATATTATTTTTAGGTATATTTAAACCAATAAATTCTTATGCTTATCAAAAGGAGTTATTCCGTGATGATGGTTCTTTATGTAAAGTTGATGAAGAATTGGTTGCTGGGTGCTATCTAAGAAATAAAAAAATAGTATCTATCTGCGGAAATTCTGGAAATGATAATGTTTTTTATAGGTATGGTGATAGGGATAATATAGATTCAGAATATGAAAAAGGAATAAATAATAGGTTTTATTTTATTAATGAAAGTGGTGGTTCTGTATCTTCATTTTCAATAGTTGTTGATTCCGGTGATTACCAGTATCATCTAGCAGAGGCTAATAATTCAATGTCTCTTTCATTTTATAATTCATCGAATGATAAGTTGATTTTTTTGGAGAGGTGCAAGCCTAAGTTTCTTATGAATGATCTTGAGAAGAAAAGTTATAAGAATACATATGTATTTCCTAACCTAGAAACGATTAAATTTTTATTTAAAGAGAAAAACGACTAGACAAGCTATATGTTGATTTTTAAAACTAGAATTCAAGAGTTATCTGGTGGATTACTATCTCTTATTATTGATAGAAGAATTAGTATATAGGTAATTTTGAAAAGAAAATGTTTGAAGTTTATGGTGTGTGTTTATGTTACAAAAAATAGTTTCTTTGGGTTTGATTTTGTTCTTCTATTCAAGTGACGTACTATCGTATCAAATCTATGATTTTAATCATAACTACCAAGGTTTATTAAACAAAAGATCAGATGAATACAATAGATATGATAGAGAATTAAATGAATTATATAGTAAGTCTCTTTCTTTTTTTGACTCTAAGAATAAAAAGAATGAATTTAGAGATGTTCAAAGAAAATGGCTAAAATATAAGATTAAAGCTTGCGATGCTAAACCTTATTTTGAGGGAGAGGAACCTAGTAATGATGTAATGACTCAGTATCTTATAGCTGAGTGCAATAGTTGGGTTACTCAAGCTAGAATATTGGAAATTAAGTATTCATTATCAAAAGATGTTGAGCTATCTTATGCTATTTCAAGAGCGAAAATAGTTGATGATGGAATAAAAAAGTCAAAAGAATGGGATGATTATAAAGACTATAATTGTAAGTTTATATCTGAAGAATCAGAATGTAATAAGAGAATGGATTTTTATTATAAAGAGCTAGAATTATAGTTATCTGTCGATAAAAATGAGATTTAAATTTTTTACTCACAATGCAATGATAATTTTACCTACGCAAACGTTGATATCTTCCAAGAGTAATTTTTAAAGATAAATAAATCGCGATTTCTACACTTTATTTGCGCAACTAAAAAGCTAGCCATAGGCTAGCTTTTTTATTGTCAGCTCTAAACCACCGCCTAGGGCGGTGGTGATTGTCCCTTGGGGCTATTGCCCGAAGGAATGCCCATGTTAGAAGTAAGTCTCTTATTCACCACAAGTAAGAGGAAACTAAAAACATGGGCGACTACAGAAGTTCATCACATGTATATTGGCGTTGTAAATACCACATAGTATGGACGCCGAAGTATAGATTTAAGATCTTGAAAGGTAATGTAGGTAAGGAGCTTTACCGCTCGATCTACATTTTGTGCAATATAAAAGATTGTGAAGTCTTGGAATTAAATATTCAGCCAGATCACGTTCACTTGGTTGTGATAGTCCCACCGAAAGTATC